>FR893094.1 GCA_000433355.1 Alistipes sp. CAG:435
TTCGAATTCCGGGACACGATCTCAGGCGGAGCGGTTCAGTTCGGGCTGTGCTCGTTCGGCAAGGGCTTCCCTAATAATATACTTCCGGTCTGGGTGAAGCCGGGCGTGAAGGTCACGGTCACGGGTGAAGACAACCTGCTGCTGACATGGAGGGTAAAGAGTCGTCTTCCGGAGCAGAAGGCCGAGAATGATTTTCTGGCAGTCCAGTTTCCGGAAAAGAGGGAGTCTCAGGTCTACGCCGTTGAAGAGGCTGACATGTTAAGGGAACTCAGGAGCCTCAGCGGTGAGGAAAGACGGGCCGCATGGAGGAAAGTGGATTCGCTCAGAAGGCTTTGCAAGCCGCTGGACAGCATCGCCAACCATAAGGTTCTTGAATATATGAGGACGGCTCCTGTCACGACGAAATGGCTTGATGAGCTGGCTTTGCATGCCATGATGCTAAGTGGCGGCTACGGCGAGGCAGATTCGGCTCTGGTCTACGAGCTTTATTCCAGACTTACTCCGGATGATCTGAAGACAAGGCAGGGAGAGGTGATCTCCGCGACCTTGAGTCCGAGGAAGGTTGTCGGGGTAGGTGACGGTCTCGTGGACGGCGACCTTTATGACACGGACGGCAATGTGCATCATCTGTCCGAGTTCTCCGGCAAGTACATCCTTCTGGATTTCTGGAGTTTGGGCTGCGGGCCGTGTATGGAATCCATTCCGGAGGGCAATGAGCTTGCAAGGGAGTTCGCTGACAGGCTGGCGTTTGTCCGACTGAGTGTGGATGGTGAGAAAACCTGGAAAAAAGTCTTGAAGAAAGTCTTGAAGGAGGAAAAGTCAGATTGCGTCGAGTGGAATGAATTCAAGCCTATGGGCGCGGGACTTTCCGCCTCCTATCAGGCAAACGGCATCCCGCATTTCGTTCTGATCTCCCCGGAAGCCAAGGTCATCGACATCTGGACCGGCTACGGCAAAGGCTCCCTCCGCTCCAGGCTCCTCCGCCATCTCGGCTCAGAATAACACCGGCGACAGTTTTAGGCGTTATTGTTCCCCAAGGGTGCCGAGTTGC
>FR893095.1 GCA_000433355.1 Alistipes sp. CAG:435
TTATTTTTAGTTTTATGCAACATTTAGATGTTACAATATACTAGTTTTCATATTCATCAGTTTTAAAATATATCCAATTACAAATAACCATCCTTTAGCTAAAAGATCAATATGGCAAGCCTCAAAACGTCGCGATTGCGAGACGGTTCCGCACACTATCAAGCTTGGCTTTTGTCATCCTCCTTAGGAAGGACAATGGTGCGGAAGCGCTTCTGACGACGCTCCCAACGCTCACGCGCTAACTGCTGCATGTCTGTGGCCTGGTCGTTCTCGTCGATGATCTCAAGACCGAGGATCGTCTCGATGATGTCCTCAAGGGTGATTATGCCCTGGAAACAACCATATTCATCAATGATTAGACCGATCTGCTCGTGCTTCTTGAGCAGTTCCTCCCAGATGTGACCGCAGGAGTCCTCCTCTGTGAAGAAAGAGATCGGACGTTTCAGTTCCACAAGACGCTTGTCGAACTCATCATCTGCCAGTCCCTCAAGTGCGTCACTCAGAAGAATATAGCCGGTGATATATTCAGGAGAATCCCCATAGACCGGGATTCTGGAGAAATGCAGATAAGTATCGTTTTTGTAGAAATTCTTCAGAGACATGTTCTCCTGAGCCGTCATCGCCACGATTTTCGGGGTCATCACATCGCAGGCCTTGACATTGTCCAGTTTCATGATGTTCTGGATGACCTTGTTCTCGTCGGAATCAATCACGCCTTCCTCAGCCCCGATGTTCGCCATCGCCGTCACTTCTTCCCTGCTGACGGTAGCCTCGTCCTCGTCCTTGGTCATCAGATTGGTGATCAAGCGGATCATGATCACAAGCGGCCACATCAGGACAGACAGAAACGAGATGGCCGATGTCACAAAGCCCATTAGGTTCTTCCAATAGGATGTTCCGATGGTCTTAGGAACAATCTCGGAGAACACCAGCACAAGCAGCGTTGTCATAGCCGAGATGATTCCGAACCAAGTGCTTCCGAACAGAATAGTAGCCTGTCGGCCCACCGCCGCGGCGCCCAAGGTGTTGGCGATGGTGTTCAAAGAAAGAATCGCAGCCAGAGGCCTGTCCGGATCCGATTTGAATTTAAGGAACTTCTCCGCAGGCCTGTACCCTTGCTCCTTCCTCATCGTGATGTAAGAGATCGGTGTCGACATCAACACCGACTCCAGAAGCGAGCAAAGGAACGACACACCAAGCGTCCCCAGCATATAAACTATAAGCAGAGCCATATAGGTTTTCAGTTAATTCGTACAAATATAGCACAATTTTCAACTTTCCTACCAAAATGCTGACACTCCCCTCGCAATAATCCAGAATGATTGCAAGCAATATTCGTTTCCAGTCTGAGTTCACATCACACCTCATTACCGCAAAAAACACATTCATTTTACAAAATCCTTTCATCCTCATCACAAACAGAACTGCCTTCAAAGGCCACAAGGCTGAAAATCTACCGCCACGCCATCGTACTTTTTCAGACACTTCGCGCTCCCAAAGCACTCAGTGACACAATGGGCTGAAAGTATTTCGTAAATCATGTCACAGCACCTGCATTTGTTCCTTTCCTCGAATCCGCCATCCATACGAATCAGAATCTCAATCACTTCATCAACAAGCATATTATTATTGCATCCACGCACAGTATGCATAGTCAGGATTGTCACTTGAAGCTGCTCTGAAAAGTCAATATATTCAAAAAAAAGCACCCGCGCCGCATGGGAGGGCGGAACGGGTGCGGGAATTTGTTATGTTCGTTGTTTGCCCGGTTAAGGGACTACGGAAAGTCGCTTAGAACTTGAGGGTCAGGCGGCCGATGGCGGTGGTGCCGGACATCGGGACGAAGCCGAGCTGGTAGTAGCGGTTGGAGTCCGGATGGCCATCAGACTCGCTGATGGCGGAATATACCCAGCCTGAGGTGGCCACATGGGCGTTGAATATGTTGTTGACATCAAGGCCGAAGGTGATCTCCCTGAGGAAGCCACGAAGTTTGACCGGATAGCTGAAGCTTACTCCCGACAGTGAATATGCAGGGAGGGAGCGATCCTTGTTCTGCGTGTTGTCAAGGTACTGGCGGCTCACGAAGGATGTGTGCCAGATCGCCTGGACACCCTTGACCTTGAACACGGCGAATCCGTTGACGATGGCTGACGGGGAGAACGCCAGCGTTGAGTTGTCGTAGTGGATTTTCCTTATGCCGGTCTCCTTGTTGCCCCAGTCTTCCACAACCTCGTCAAAGTCCTTGATCTTGTTGGAGCTGAGGGCGGCATTGGCCTCAAGAGTCAGCCATCTGGCGGCGTCTATAGCAGCCGTAAGCTCGACACCGGCACGGTAGGAGTCCTTTATGTTGGTGGTCAGACTCTCGCCGATTTCGCTCTGCATTCCTGTCTGGACAAACTGGTCCACATAGTCCATGAAATAGAGGTTGGCGCCGGCGCGGAAGACCGAGCCTGAATACTGATAGCCTAACTCATAGTCATTCACGTGCTCCGCCTTAGGGAACGGATAGTTGTAGTTGTCCGTGAAGTTGTTGCGCTCCGGCTCACGGTTGCTCATGGCCAGGGAAGCGTAGGCCCTATGGTTGCCGGCCTTATAGCTGACACCTATCTTCGGATTGAAGAAATTGTAGGTCTCGTTGATGTCCAGACGCTGATTCTCGTAGGTACCGTCCGACTGCTTGACGAACTTGTCGTTGATACCGTCCGGCGTGTAGCGCACGTGCCTGTACTGAAGGTCAGCGAACACTGTGAAATGCTCGCCGAACTGCTTGGAAGTCTTTACGAAAGCACTGTAGTCATCCTTTCTGGCATCGGAGTCATAATAGGTGTAGCGACCGTTGTTAAAATCAGTGTCGTTCAGACCGGCAAGTCCAGGATAATGATTGACCACGTCCGTGTTCGAGACATAAGTGAGATAACCGAAATGGTTGCCCCGGAACATCTGGCCGGAAAGTCCTCCGATGACATCCCATCCGTTGTTGTTGTAACTGATGTTATAGACAACCCCTGCAGCGTTCTGCGACAGGCCTTTCTGACGGACGAAGTCCGACCTTACAGGTTTTCCCTTCTCATTCACCATATCGAAACCAAACTTGGAAACCTTGTTGTCCGGCCTGAACTCATCGTAGTAGCCATAACCGTAGGTGTAATGAAGCGAAAGGGTGGTCTTCAGATTCTCGCTGATGTCCCTCGCGGCGGAAAGGATGTTGTGATCCTGCCAGAAGTTGTCCGTAGTCTTCGGCCAGTAGGAGCCGTCATTCAAAGTGTAGCGGGCGGTCTCGTAGGTTTTCGGATCCATAGATTCATAAAGCGAGTTGAACTTCCCCAGACCTACGCGGTACATGTCGGCGTAAGTCTTGATACCGGTATTCTTGCCGTAGGTGCCGTCCATTATGGAAAGATCGTCGGTGCCGGCGGTAACGCCGTTCCAAGCCTGGCCGGTATGCTCATAGTTGCCGATGTTCCGGTAGCGGACGATGAAGTCCCTTCCGATCCAGTTCAGCCCTGCGTACCAAGAGCCGGATTTCCCTGCGGTGCCGTGGACATAGCCGTCAGTGCCGGTTGTGTGGAATGCGGCGTCGGCCACAAAATGATTGCCGAGCAGCCCCGTGGACATCGAGAAGCCGGTGTTGTACGTGTTGTAGCTGCCGTAGGAGGCGTTCAGTTCCACGAACGGATCGTAGGACGGAGCCTTTGTACGAAGAGCGACAGAGCCGCCGAACGCGCCGTCACCGTTGGTTGAGGAACCCACACCACGCTGGATCTGAGCACTTTCCAAAATGGCGGAATAACTGTTCATATTCGCCCAGAAAACGCACTGATCCTCTGGAGAGTTGAGCGGCACACCGTCGATCGTGACATTGATCCTGGAATCCCCCGCCCCTCTGATACGCATGTATGCCGTACCGGTACCGAGACCGTTCTCACTCCAGGAAAGCACACCCGGAGTCGTGGAAAAGAGGAACGGAAGTTCCTTGCCGGTTCCTGAAAAGTTCTGAAGAGCCTTGCGGTCAACGTTCGCCACCGCATAAGGGGCGTTCTTCTGCGCGCGGACACCTCTTACAATGGCCTCATTGAGAATCTCGGCCTTTGTGGTGTCCGGCTGGCTTTGAGCGTTCAAAGCCTGTGGAGTCATCGCGGCAAGTGCCGCTGATACAAATAAAAAACCTCGCATAATGTTTTGAATATTAATGCAAGGGGCTGCCGGTTACGGCAATCTGAGACATCGCTTCCCTTCGGCGGCATTATCCGCATCAGGTTCATTGGGTATGATCTCAACCGGGCGACACGCCCAGTACCCCCGCTGTTATAGTATTTCTTATTTTTTCTCTACCAGACGCACCTCGTAGAGCCGCTTCCAGCACTTGCCGGTAAGGTAAATCTTACCGTCTTTCGGATTGTAGGCGATTCCGTTCAGCACATCCGTGTTGGCATCCCTCAAAGACCTGGGCAGAAGTCCGCTGCAATCAACCGTCCCCTCGACCGTTCCGTCGGAAGGATTGATGATCACTATCATATCCGTCATATAGACATTAGCCCAAATCTTTCCGTCAATCCATTCAAGCTCGTTCAGCATCTGCACCGGCCGCCCGTTCATCTTGACAGTCAGCACTTTCTGCTGCTTGAACTTGTCATCCATAAAATACAGCCTGGCCGATCCATCAGAAGCTATCAGACTCTTCCCGTCTGTAGTCAGTCCCCACCCCTCACGCGGATAACTCCATGTCGATTTGTAGGCGAGAGTCTTTGCGTCATAGACAAACGCGACCTTATTCAACCAAGTAAGTATAAATATGTTACCGTTCAATTCAACAGAACCTTCCAGGAAATATTTCTTGTCGAAATCAAACCTCTTCAAGGCCTTTCCTGTCGCCAGATCGACCTTGCGGAGAGTCGATTCACCATATTGCCCGGTGGTCTCGATCATTTCCCCGTCCAGGAAGAAAAGCCCCTGCGTGAACGAAGTCTCATCGTGAATATATTCCTTGACAACCTGAACCTTGTACTGACGGACCTTGGCATCAGCGCACGAAGCGGAAAGCAGCGCCAGCGCAGCCAACGCGGTTACTATGAATATATTCACGAATCTCCTCATTATCTTCTCATTAAGGCCACGGAGTCAGACTCCGCCGGCATATTACTTTTTCTTCTCCCTGTAAGTCATCGCCGCCTCGACGAACTTCACGAAGATCGGCTGAGGCTTCTCCGGCGTGCTCTTGAGTTCAGGGTGGAACTGCACTCCGATGAAGAACGGATGAGTCGGGATCTCGACTATCTCCACCAGACCTGTGTCCGGGTTCTTTCCTGTGGCCTTGAGTCCGGCGGCCTCCATCCTTTCAAGGTAGGCGTTGTTGAACTCGTAGCGGTGACGATGCCTTTCCGAAATCATCTCGCTGCCGTAAATCCTATAAGCCAACGAGTTCTTGTCAAGCTTGCAGTCGTAGGCTCCAAGCCTCATCGTCCCGCCCTTTATCGTGGTGCTCTTCTGCTCTTCCATCAAGTCTATGACCGGATTGGCGGCGTTCGGGTTGACCTCGGCCGAAATCGCATCCTTGATTCCAAGCACATCCCTGGCGAACTCAACCACGCACATCTGCATTCCCAGACATATTCCGAAGAACGGAACGTTGTGCTCGCGGGCGTATTTTATTGCAAGAATCTTGCCTTCCAGTCCCCTCTCGCCGAATCCAGGTGCGACGAGAATTCCGTCCATATTCCCGATCTTTTCCTCAAGATTGGAACTGTCAAGATGCTCGCTCTGAACAGTGTGGACATTCACCTTGCACTCGTTGGCGGCTCCGGCGTGGACAAAGGATTCCAAAATTGACTTGTACGCGTCCTGAAGCTCGACATATTTCCCTACAAGGGCGATGTCAACCTGATGTTTAGGGTTATAGAGCCTGTCAAGGAATGACTTGAGGTTTGTGAAGTCAGGTTCCGGAGCGGATATTCCGAAATGGTTGAGAACCATCTCGTCAAGATGCTCGTCCTCCATATTCAGTGGCACCTGGTAGATTGAAGGAGCGTCGATTGACTGGATGACGTGGCCAGGCTTGACGTTGCAGAAAAGGGCGACCTTGCGCCTGAGTTCAGGAGTCAGTTCCATCTCGGTGCGGCAGACTATGATGTCAGGATGGACACCGGCCTGCTGGAGCATCTGGACGGAGTGCTGCGTAGGCTTTGTCTTGAGTTCCTTCGCCGCGCGCAGGTAAGGTACCAGAGTCAGGTGTATGCTGATGAGATCCTCGTCAGGCAGCTCCCACTGAAGCTGACGGATCGCCTCCACGAACGGTTGGGACTCCATATCTCCCACTGTGCCACCCACTTCCGTGACAATTACATCGAACTTTCCGGTCTTGCCGAGGAGCAGCATCCTGCGCTTGATCTCGTCTGTGATATGAGGTACAATCTGTACTGTCTTCCCAAGATAGGCTCCTTCCCTCTCCTTGTTGATGACCGTCCAGTAAATCTTTCCGGTCGTCACATTGTTGGCCTTGGACATATGCACGCCCAGAAACCTCTCATAATGACCGAGATCCAGATCGGTCTCGGCACCATCGTCCGTCACGTAGCACTCTCCGTGCTCGTAAGGATTCAAAGTTCCCGGATCGATGTTGATGTAGGGATCGAATTTCTGGATGGTAACCCTAAGTCCTCTGGCCTGAAGAAGTTTGGCCAACGATGCGGCAATGATACCTTTTCCCAAAGAGGAAGCCACACCGCCAGTAACGAAAACATACTTTGTACTCATATTCTTTTCTGCACTTTACTGGACTACAAATTTATGTCAAAAAAGTGATTTCCGAAATTTTTTGTTTATTAAATGCTTTCATTCCGCATCTGAATACGGTACCACCGGTCGCTGAGCCGGATTATGAAGTTTTTTTAGTATTTTTGCGGAATAAAAGGTGGGACGATCTGCCGCGCTGCGGAGTTTCGGCTCCGGGTGAGGAAAGTCCGGACAGGGCAGGGCACCCTACTGGGGAAAGCCCAGATGGGAGTAATCTTATGGCACCGTAACAGAAAACAACCGCCTGGCGACAGGCAAGGGTGAAAACGTGAGGCAAGAGCTCACGACGCGCGTCGGCGACGCCGCACGGGTACGATGTCAGGGCCTGCAAGACCAAATATACTGGCAGATGAGGGCTGCCCGCCCGATGCCAGGGGGTAGGTTGCGTAGATAAATGGCAGATTCAAAAACAGAAACCGGCTTACGGTCCCGCCTTTTTTCTTTTTATCTCGAGTTCGCCTTGGCGGTGGCCTCAAGGTCGAGGGCCTCGGCGAGGATCAGGATCGGGTTCTTCACCTTGTAGTCGGTGGACATCTCGATCTGCCACTTGCAGGTCTCACACTCGCTGCAGACGAAATCAGGAGCGACGGCCTTGATCTGCTCGAAGACCGGACGACCGATCTCTTGTGAGTACTTGTAGTTCTCCTTCTTGAAGCCGTAAGTTCCTGCTATGCCGCAGCATCCGCTGTCCAGAACCGTGAACGACACACCCGGGATCATATTCATCAGTGCCTTTGTGAATATGCTCCAGCCGAGTTTCTCAACGTGGCAAGGAATATGATAGGCTATCCTCGCGCGGTAATCATCCTTGAACACCAGCTTTACCTTGCCGGAATCCACCAGCTCGAACAGGAACTTCTCCACAAGGGTGATGCTGTCACGGACTGAGGAATTATCCACGGAAAGCACGTCAGGATATTCATCCCTCATCGTGAACACGCAGGTGGAGGATGTAGCGACAATCGGCAGTCCGGCGGCCACAGCCTTCTCAAACTCAGCCACATTGTGCTTGGCATGCTTGGTCGCGCCGTTCCACATTCCATTTGAGATCATCGCCACGCCGCAGCACTTCTCGTCCATCAACTGAACTCCATAGCCGACGGCGTTCATCACCGTCACGAAAGCCTTTCCGACCTCCGGCTGCTGAAACTCTGTCGAACAACCATGGAAGAAAGCGACCTGCCTTGAATATGCCTTCTGGGCGTCCTGTGCCTCTTTCCTGAACCAGGATTCAAAGCCGTGAGCCTTGTATTTCGGGAAAGTACGATGGCTGTCGATATGAAGGGTCGCGTCCATCACGGCCTTGACCGGCTTGGAAGCCACCATAAAGTTCACCACCGGAGCGAACGGACGCGCCATCCTGCCCATGAAATCCGTGCTGGCCAGAAGACGGTCTCGAAGCCCCGGAGTGGCGGTACTGAAACGGCGGCGGGCCGAATGGATCAGGTCAGCGATCTTAACGCCGGACGGACAGGCCACCTCACAGCGTTTGCAGTTCATGCAATATTTCAGGTTCTCATCGAAGAAGTACTTGTTCTTCAGACGAAGCCTCTCACCGTCAGGACCTGCCTGTTTAGGTCCCGGATACAACGGATTGACAGCCACTACCGGACAGTAAGCGGTACAAATCGTACATTTGATGCACTGTTCGAAATTATTGAAACTTATGTTTTTCTCTTGCATATCTCTTTCAATATCAAATGAATATGATCGACTTACTTACCAAGAATACTGTCCGCCGCGCTGAACGCTGTCATAATCGCCACGCCGGCTCCGCTGCCATCCGCGAGAGGATTGCAGCCTCCGACCTCGGAACCAACAACATAGAGGTTCGGGACAACCTTTCCGTCACGCAAAGGCTTGAAATCGCCGTTGGTCTTCACTCCGAAACCAGTGTAGTTCTGGCGGGCAAAAAACTTCTCATCGTACCAGTCTTTCCTCTCGGCGGGATAATCGACATCGAGTCCGAACACCGGTTCCTTAACTGCATCCGGAGAGGCTACCAATCCCTTACCGAAGAGGTTGCCGCTCGCGAGGACGAATGTGTCGGCCTCTATGCGCAGCTCGCCGAGATTGGCGGTTCTGATGCTTGCGACACGCTCTCCGTCAAAGGCAGCGTCAATAGCCTCGTCACCCATCAGGAATGTTCCACCGGCAGCCTCGAACGCTTTTTTGAGAAGTCTTTGCGTGCGGATTCCCGGCACGGAAGGAGGTGTCGTACCTACGAACACGACCTTGGCCGGAATCATTTCCTTGATCCACTGCATAATGACCGGTTCCTCAAAACCGAACACCTCCGGCAGGATGACAACATCCTCACCGTTAAGAAGTTCCTGAACCTTGTGCGCAAAAGCCTTCCAACTGGATTCGTGGTTCATCACACGTGCGATGTTCACGGACCTCATCTCGGCCGGGTTCTTGCGGAGAAGCTCAACCTCGTCCAGTTTCACAGACTCGATGCGGCACTCTGTGCCTCTTTTCTCAAGGCCTTCGGCGATGAAACGTGTATTGAAATCCAAGAAGCCGGAGAAGTTCACTATCAGGGCCTTCTCTCCTATCTTCTCATCCTTTGATGCAAGAAGGGTAACGTCATCCATGGCGAGCCAGGCTGGTTTCAAAGTGCCGAGGGCGGTGATGCGGTAGCCGTTGTGGATCGTTTCGGTCGCTTCGACCGGGTGCAGCGCGACACCGCAATCCGAGAAAAATCCCGGAACAGAGGCGACATATTCAGAAAGTCTCTGCTTGCCAATCTTTGAATATGGGTGTTCGGAAGGAAGTGTCTCCACCGCAGACAATGGTTCCGCGACATCCGTTCCGTCAGGAAGTTTTCCAAGCAGACTGAAAGCGCCGGATGAAAAGTGGAGTGCGTTCTGCCCGGCGGACACCATCAGGCATTTCTTCCCCGCTTTCTGCAACTTGATTCCGCAGACAAGCGAAGAAAGTCCGCCACCTATAAGTACAATGTCAAATTTCATAATCTCTTCCTCCTATATTTCCTCACCAAGTCCCATTACCTCTGAATATACCCACTGGGTATAGGCGCTTTCACGCAGCGTCTCCCCCCAGGCAACCGGATACATTCCTTTCCATCTCTCGTCCATAAAGTCCTTTAGATCAGCGCGTGCCTTGGCCGTGCATTTTCTGGCCTTGGCAAGGCGGCCGGCTGCCCTGCATGCGCAAAGCTCACCCTGACAGGTTCCCATTCCGAAACGGGTCCTGCGCCTCAAATCGACAAGGTTGTTGACTTCAAGATTCTCGATGGCTGAATCAACCTCAGACACAGAGACTTCCTCACACTCGCAGACAAGACTGCCCTTCACGTCACCGTCAAAGTCGAGATTGGCAGCCTGAGTGCCGAAACGCCCGACGGACGCCTTCTGAACCATAGTCGGAACCTCCCAGATCTTCTTGGAGATCTCCTCGATTCCACCTGGTTCGGATCCCGGAAGCGGAGTGTCGGCGGTCACACACTTGGCATCCCGTCCGAGCTTCTTGCAGACAGCGTCAGCGGCCATCTCACCCATAAGCCTGTAAGTCATAAGCTTACCGCCGGTGATGCTGATGAAGCCCTTGATTCCGTCACGAGTCTCGTGATCCAGACAGACGATGCCTCGGCTGATGTTACGGCCGCTCGGATCATTGTCAGCCGAAACCAAAGGACGGACTCCGGCGTAAGCCCTCAGGACACGTGTCTCCGCCAGGCAAGGAGCCAGCTTGGCACCCTCGGTCAAAAGCAGATCCACCTCGTCTGGAGTCACCTTCAGATGATCGCATTCCTCGTACGGAACCCTTGTGGAAGTCGTACCGATAACGCAGACCGTGTCTCCCGGCACAAGGATGTCAGCGTTGGCCGGCTTGCGGCAACGGTTGATAACCACGCTGTTGACCCTGTGCGCGAAAATCAGCAATGCCCCCTTTGCCGGGAACATACTTATGTTAGCCCCGGCCATCTGAGCGATGTGATGCCCCCAGATGCCGCCGGCGTTGACCGTCACTGGCGCGTAGTAGTCTGTCACGATCCCTGTGTGATGGTCAAGCACCTTCACGCCCTTGATCGTGTCCTGCTCCTTGATGAACTCTATGACTTCTGAATATACCAGGACCTTGGCTCCGTGAATCTTCGCGTCAAACACGTTCGAGGCGCAAAGACGGAACGGATCGACCGATCCGTCCGGAACCTTCACGGCTCCGATAAGCGACGGATTCACAGACGGTTCCATCCTCTTGGCCTCCTCCGGATCAATCACTTCGGCGTTGATCCCGGCCGCAAGGCAAGCCTTCACGAAAGTGTCCTGATAGGCCAGATCATCCTCAGGAAGGGTTATGAACAATCCTGAGGTGTCATCCACGCAATGACGAGCGATCTTCTTCAGAATCATATTCTCTTTAATACACTCTGTCGCGGATTCCTGATCCGTGACAGCGTAGCGTGCACCGCTGTGAAGCAGTCCGTGGTTTCTTCCCGTCGCTCCTGTGGCTATGTCGAAACGCTCGATCAGCAAGACTCTCAACCCCCTGAGGGCGCAGTCCCTTGCTGTTCCGGCTCCCGTAATGCCACCACCGACGATTATGACATCATATTCATTCATCTTATTACAGTCCAGTATATTGGTTAATTTTCAATCTCAGTGTCTTGGACAGGCTCACAGGAGTGTAACTGTCCGAACGTTCAAGCCATTCCAACGCCAACGCGGGCTGACCGCACATAAAGCATCCAAGCGCGATGTTGTAGGCAGCGCAGGCCTTTTTCTCATCACTCCTGCAATTCAAAAGTGTGATCCACTGACTGATCGCCTCCTTCCATTTGTAGGAATATGCATATTCCGCACCCTTGTCCCAAGCGCTCTCAGAGCCATCATAATAAATGACGTGGAAATCATCCTGTTTCCATGTGGAAAGGAACGACGAGGCCGCGACATAGCCGGCGTTCTCAGCTCCGGGAGCGATGTCGCTCCAAACTTCCTTGATGATCTCGTCCTTGGATCTCTTGCCGTCGCTGTAAACCTCGACCTTGAAATTACGCCCTCCGGCGAAGCCGAAGACCCTGTCCTCCTTGTTCATGGAATCATAGACAAAAATCTTCGTGGTGAACGGGACAGAGGCGACCGAGACGAAAGAAGAGTCCGTCGACACATTCATACCGGTGACTCTGACCGGATCCTTGACGGAAGGAATCCCAAGTTCGGGAGTGTCGATGACAAACACGACATCCTTTCCGGTCTCCAACACAAGGCTGACCAGAGAATCCTTGGAAGCATAGTCAACACCCTCCCCTCCTCGTGCGGTGAACAGTTCGACCTCACGGTTTCCACCGAAATAATCCTCTTCCAGACGCGTCGCGAATCCACCCGCCGCGGAAGCGTTGAACGCCTCGCCACGAGGATTACCGTCAGTCAGATAGACGACAGCCAACGACTTGCCGGCGAGATTGAGGCCGGACTTGGAAGGTCCTCGCATCTCGGGACTTACAACAAAGGCCTGAGGTGCGCATGACACCAGCGCGAAAAGCGCCGAGACAACCATCAATGAAGTTCTTTTCATAATCTTTGAATATTAAACCGGCTCAGCGATGAGATCGTACTCATCCGCGCCTGTAATCTTCACGTCAATGAACCTGCCACACAGTTCCTCGGCAGGCGTTCCTCCGAATTCCTGTCCCTCGTACCTGACGACAATCTCACCGTCAACCTCAGGACTTTCGTACTGGCTCCGGCAGATCAGCACACCGTCCGCATAGTCATCGACCATGACACGCTCGACGTTGCCGACCCTTGACTCGTTGAACGCCAATGAAATGCCGCTCTGTGTCTTCATCAGTTCCTCAAGTCTGCGCTCCTTTTCCTTCCTCGGCACGGAATCCCTATAGTTCTCCGCTCCGAAAGTGCCTTCCTCCTCTGAATATTTGAAAGCGCCCAACCGCTCGAACCTCGCCTCTCTGACAAAGTCCAGAAGTTCGGCGAACTCTTTCTTCCCTTCTCCGGGATGGCCGACAATCATGGTTGTCCTCAGAGCCACGCCAGGAACACGCTCGCGAAGCTTCCTCACCAAAGTCCTCGTCCACTCCCCGTCCACATGACGGTGCATCTTGTCCAGAACCTTGTCAGCGATGTGCTGTAGAGGAATATCCAAGTACTTGCAGACCTTAGGGTTGTCCGCCATCTCGTCAAGCACGTCCTCCGGGAAATCCGCAGGATAGGAATAATGTATTCTTATCCATTCTATGCCATCGATTTCAGACAACTTGCGGAGAAGTTCAGCCAAAGCGCGGCGCTTGTACAGATCCAGTCCATAATAGGTCGTGTCCTGGGCGATCAGGATCAATTCCTTGACTCCATCCCTCGCCAACGCCTCGGCCTCGGCCACAAGGCTCTCCATCGGAACGGATCTGTGCGCTCCCCTGATGAACGGAATGGCACAGTAGGAGCACCTTCTGTCACAGCCCTCGGAGATTTTCAGGTACGCATAGGCGCGGTTATCCGTCCTGAGTCTCGCCGGATTTTTGGCCGGCACGCACCCCAAAGCCTTGACAATCGGATCCAAGTCACGAGCCCCGAACCAGAAATCCACTTCCGGAATCAATTCCGGCATCTGGGACATGTACCTCTGCGAAAGACATCCGAAAACCATCAGTCTTCCTACCTCGCCCGACTTCTTGCGCTCGGCGGCGGAGAGGATGGTCTGGATGGACTCCTCCTTCGCGTCGCCGATGAATCCGCAGGTGTTGATGAGAAGCACATCGACAGGACAGATCTCATTCTCAGGCACAATCCGCCACGTGTCCTTGACCTGAGAAAGAAGATGTTCCGTGTCAACCGTGTTCTTGGAACAGCCTAATGTTATGACTTGCAGGGATTTCACTACTCGTTAGCCTTATCCTCTTCCTTAGCGTCCTCCGCAGCTGCCTCTTCATGTGAAGCCTCTTCCTCAGGATCGACGAAATCAAAGGAAGCATATTTCTTGATGTCTCCGTACCAGTCAACAACCTTCTTCATGTGTGACACATAGAAACGGTCCGCGTCATAATCAGGAACCGCCTTGGCGAAAAGTGCCTTCAACTCTTCCGGAGCGGCCTTTGACGACGGAGCGTCAGCGTCCCCGAGGACCTCGCGCATCTTCAGGAACACTTCCTGAAGCTTGATCTCACCCTCTGTGGTATAGATTGAAATGTCAGCCAAAGTGGTGATGCGGCTCTTCGAGTCGGCCAGAGTCCTTTTCTTATCGGCAAGGGACTCGATGATGACACCATTACGCGCCTGGGCGACATACTCGAACAGGCCATGCTGGCCTGAGATTGAAAGAATTTTTGCAAGATCTGTTTTCATGTTCGGATAAAAATAACTTAGTAAATGTTAAAAAATAACCTGCTTCATTTTGGGGGCTC
>FR893096.1 GCA_000433355.1 Alistipes sp. CAG:435
TTAATTATACAATTTAATGTTAAACTCACGAATCCAAAGCCGTGGCAAATTGCCGTGCTAATAATGTTGTCATCCGCTCTTTGTCTACTTCTTGTTATTATTGAAGAGCATTTATGGTACACAATCGGAGGTGGTTTTCCATCACTTGCCGTTTCGGCAGCTATAGTGGCGGTGGCAGTGGCATTTTGTGTTTGGTTTGATAGAAAAATTCGTCGGGAAGAGTGTGTGTCGATAGTATATTTGGATGTGTTTAAAGGGTGTTGGGGCATATCCGTTGCTGTTTTTATATTTTTGGCTGCGGACTATTCCATAGGTCAGTATCATTACCTTCGAGGTCTGAAAGAGAGGCAGGCAAAGCGTCTTGCGGTTGAATCTGGAAAGAAAACTCAAAAGAAAGACTCAGTCACAGTCCTATCCTATCAACAGATTCAAGAAATCTTCGGCAAAACGGTTGTTACCGGAAATGAATATGTAGGTAATCTTTATCATCTACTTGATCACGACCATAATCTGTCTGAAGTTGAGGCCATGTGCATTGAACTTCCGATTCTTGACAATATGTTTGCGAACGAGATATTCCTTGATGTTGATAGCGGTGTTGTTGTTAATGATTTTGTCCGTGCGTTTAAAGAAAGATATGACAAAAGAATATTTCTTAGACATATTCAAGAACATCCTGAGGATAAAGATTCTATTATCAACCTTTGCCGCTTTGCTAATGCGGAGTTGTATGGTGGATTTAACTGTTGTGATGATGATCTCTTCTGTTCAAATCTTTCAGGTAGAGACCTCTTTCGATAAAACAATACTCAAATCATTATATTGTCGCAAAAAAAATATTTTTGCGACAATATATAATTGTAATAATGGTGCAAAGCATTGAAAATATAATTGTTAACTCTATAAAGAAATGCGGGAGGGGTGCGGTGTTTTTCCCATCCGATTTTTCAAAGGTAGGGGAGAGGTCCGCTGTCCTTAAGGCCTTGAAGCAGATGACGGACGAGGGGCCATCATCAGGGGCGCAAGAGGCATCTACTGCTATCTCAAAATTGACAAAGAACTTGGACTTGGGTCATCACTCTGAGCTGTAAGGTTCTCCGCTATCTGCCTGAGCCACAATGTCCGGCAAAAGCCGCATTCCCCGGAGAAACCGGTGATTTGGTACAGTTTGTCCGGGAAATCACCGTTTTGGTGGACGGAATGTGTGAACTTTTTCTTGTATAGAGATATAACCCTTCGTAGGGAACCAAAGGAGGCTAACCAAGGAAATTCTATTTATTAACCAAGCGAATTAGGTGCGCTGTCGCTGATTGTTCATATAGATGACGTTTGGGATTTTTCGCTAGGAACATCCGTATCGAAAGTTCGGATTTCGGCGGGCCTTTGGTCGTTTGCGTGAATGACGAGAGTTTTGAAACAAGCGATGCTGCCAAACTGGTATATTCATTAATGGCGGAGGAGTGGAGCATATTCGCGGATTGGAATCCGTGGCACGGGTGCACTAAGGTGAGTCCGGGCTGCAGGTTCTGTTATGTCTATCGGCAGGACGAGATGTACGGGAGCGAGATCGCGAGCAACCTCGCTCGCAAGACGGCGGCGTTCAATCTGCCGGTCAAAAGAAAGCGGGACAAGACTTTCAAGATTCCTTCCGGCAAGATTGTCTTCACGTGCTTCACATCGGATTTCCTGCTGGAGGACGCGGATCCGTGGAGGCCGGAATGTTGGGAAATGATGCGCTTTCGGAGCGACTGTATGTTCTATTTCTTTACAAAACGGATTGACCGTCTGGAACGGTGTCTGCCTCCGGACTGGGGCGACGGGTACGAGAATGTCATCGTCGGCTGCACGGTGGAGAACCAGGCTATGGCCGAGCGTCGGCTTCCCATATTCAAGGAACTTCCGATAAGGCATAAGTCGATCATTGTGGCGCCGATGCTTGAGCGGATGGACATCTCGCGATGGCTGGATGGCACGATAGAGGAGGTGAGTGTCAGTGGTGAGTCCGGTGTCGGGGCGAGGCCTTGTGATTTCGATTGGATTCTGAATCTGCGTTCGCAGTGCGTCGCCAAAGAGGTTCCGTTCCGTTTCCACCAGACGGGTGCTTACTTCATCAAAGACGGAAGGACGTACCGCATCCACCGCCGTCACCAGCTGAGCCAGGCCCACAAGGCCAACATCGACTACGGCATCAAAGACTACTATGTGCCGGAAAAGCCTTGGAATCTTTGGGCGGAATCGGATTACAGGTAGATTGCGGTTAGGATTCTTTTCGCTAATTTTGAACCTAAAATGTGATGAATGATGAAAGATAAGGTCAAGGTGATAATCTTCGATGCGGACGACACACTGTGGGACAACCAGACGTACTTTGACAGGGCGGAGGACGTGTTCACGGAGGAGTTGAAGGAATATGGGACGGCGGAGGAACTGTCTGAGGAGCTATACAAGACTGAATCGGCGAATATGCCGATTCTGGGCTATGGTGCGAAGGCGGTCTGCATCTCGATGATGGAGACGGCTTTGTGGGTGTCTGACAGCAAGGTGCCGGGCGAGAATCTTTCACGAATATTATTGAGCGCGAAGTCATTGCTCAGCCTTCCTGCGACACCGCTTCCGGGGGTGGCGCGGACGCTTGACGCTCTGGACAAGACCGGTCGTTACCGCTTGATACTGATGACAAAAGGGGATATGCTGGATCAGCAGAACAAAATCAAACGCTCTGGGCTTGACAAATACTTCTACCGGGTTATCGTCGTCACCAAAAAGGGAATCAAGGAATATCTTGACATCTGCAATGTGGAGCAGGTCGCACCGTCACAGATCGCTGTGGTCGGTAACTCCTTCAAGTCCGACATCCAGCCGATAATCGAGATCGGGGGCTACGGCATACATATTCCTTTCCACACTATGTGGAGGCACGAGGTGACGGAGGAGTTTGAGCATCCGAACATCACCCGCCTTGACTCTTTTGAGGAACTTACTAAGATCTTCATTGACAATGAATAAGAATCAACCGGACAGAATTTTGGTGCGTGGCGCGAGGGTGCACAACCTGAAGAATGTGGATGTGGACATTCCGCTGGGGAAGATCGTAGGGATCGCCGGGGTGTCCGGGTCCGGGAAGTCCTCGCTGGCGCTTGGGGTGCTATATTCAGAAGGATCAAGACGTTACCTTGAGTCTCTTTCGACTTACACAAGAAGGAGGATGACACAGGCGGCGAAGGCTGACGTGGACGAGGTCCTTTATGTTCCGGCTGCTCTCGCGCTTCATCAGAGACCGGGGATTCCGGGCATACGCAGTACTTTCGGTACAGGCACGGAACTTCTTAACAGCCTTAGGCTTATGTTCTCAAGACTGGCGAGTCACAGATGTCCGAATGGTCACTATGTCGAGCCATCTTTGCTGGTGGCGGCTGGAAAGGAGCTTGTCTGCCCTGCGTGCGGAGAGCATTTCTACGCTCCGTCGGCTGAGGAACTGTCGTTCAACAGCCAAGGAGCGTGCCGTAAATGCGACGGAACCGGAACAGTACGAACTGTGGATGAATCCACGCTTGTCCCGGACGAGAACCTCACGATTGACGAAGGGGCTGTGGCTCCTTGGAACACGCTGATGTGGTCTCTGATGAAAGATGTCTGCCGAGCGATGGGGGTGCGCACAGATGTCCCGTTCAAGGATCTGACTGACAAGGAAAAAGACATCGTCCTTCACGGTCCGGCGGAGAAAAAACACATTCTCTACAAGGCGAAGAACTCCAATGACGCCGCCGAACTGGATTTCACATTCTATAACGCGACCTACACGGTGGAGAACGCACTTGCCAAGGTCAAGGACGAGAAGGGGATGAAACGTGTCGAGAAGTTCCTAAGATTGGATGTCTGTCCGGACTGCGGAGGCACAAGGCTTTCCGATGCGGCAAGGGCACCGAAGCTTAGAGGAATATCATTGGCTGAGGCCTGCACGATGACCCTAACCGAGATTGTGGAATGGGTCAAAGGCGTTCCGGCTTC
This sequence comes from Alistipes sp. CAG:435, assembly GCA_000433355.1. GTDB lineage: Bacteria > Bacteroidota > Bacteroidia > Bacteroidales > UBA932 > Cryptobacteroides. The sequence goes on from FR893096.1 coordinate 4,009, forward strand.
GCTTCCGGAGGAGATGAGGCCCATGGCAGAAAGCATCTGCGAATCGTTCTTGGACACGGCCAAACGACTGATGGACTTGGGAATAGGCTATCTGTCACTGGACCGCTCAGCGGCTACTCTATCGACCGGAGAACGCCAGAGGATGCAGTTGGCCAGAGCCGTAAGAAATCGAACGACGGGAGTCCTGTATGTTCTGGACGAACCTTCAATCGGTCTGCATCCATCGAATATAATTGGTCTCTGCGGCGTGATGGAGGACCTGATAGCGGATGGAAACTCCGTCATTCTGGTTGACCACGACACGCAGATCCTCACGAAATCCGACTGGATGATCGAGATGGGGCCCGGTGCCGGCTCAAGCGGCGGTACAGTGATAGCTCAGGGCACGATAGGCGACATCGAGGCCAATGAATATTCAAGGATAGGTCCTTTCCTTTCTGGCAAGAATCCTCTTAAGGTAAGACAACAGATAAAAGACTCTGACATATTCATTGATGGCAAGATAACGATGACAACTGATGCTATCCACACGGTCAAGCCGCTGATGGTGGAGATCCCTAAAGGCAGGCTGACGGTTGTCACAGGTGTATCCGGCTCCGGCAAGACCACGATGGTGCTTGAAAGCCTGATCCCTGCGCTTCAATCTAAGGTTTCAGGTCGTGAGCTGCCATGCCACGTGAAGTCTATAGACGCTGAAGGAATACGTCAGGTGAAACTCATAGATGCTTCACCGATAGGCATTAACGTTCGCTCTACGGTGGCGACTTATGCCAACGTGCACGATGAGTTAAGGAAAGTCTTCGCCAAGACTCCGGACGCGAAAAAGCACGGCTACAAGGACGGGGATTTCTCCTACAACACCGGCAAGCTACGTTGCCCGACCTGTGACGGCACGGGTGTGATAAGCCTTGACGTGCAGTTCCTTCCGGATGTGGACATTCCGTGCCCCGACTGCCGTGGGTCAAGATATTCAAAAGCGGCGGGAAGCATCCGGAGGGAGAATGCGGCAGGAGAGTTCCATTCGCTTCCAGAGCTGATGGATATGGACATCAATTCCGCCCTTGACGCTTGCGCTGATTTGAAACTCATCAGTCAGCGTCTCAGAGTCCTGCGTGATCTCGGCCTTGGCTATCTGACATTGGGAGAAGAGACCCCGAGCCTGTCCGGAGGTGAGGCCCAGCGACTTAAACTGGCCAGCGAGATGGGCAGGGGACAGAGCGACTCTGTCTTTGTGTTCGACGAACCGACCATAGGCCTTCACCCGTCCGATGTCCTGACGCTACTGAAAGTGTTCCAGAGCCTTATCGATCACGGAGCCACCGTCATAGTCATCGAGCACGATCTGGATGTCATCCGCAACGCCGACTACATCATCGACATGGGTCCAGGAGGTGGTGCCGAAGGTGGCCGTATTGTCGCGACCGGTAGCCCGGATCAAATCCGTGAGGCGAAGGACAGCGCCACCGGCAGATTCATTTAAAAGATCAAACCGGAAATAATGCTGGCCACGATTGTGGACACTGCCACACTGACCAGTCCCGGCATCATAAAGCTGTGGTTCAGAAGATATTTCCTGATCACGGTCGTTCCGCTGCGGTCGAAGTTGACCGTAGCGATGTCCGAAGGATAGTTCGGTATGAAGAAATAGCCATAGACGCTTGGCAGTACACCCAAAAGCACAGGTCCCGGGATGCCCAATGAATATGCCAGCGGCAGCATCGCCACGACCACCGCACTTTGTGAATTGATCAGAACCGAGACGGCTACAGCCTTTTTCGGTGAAGCCTTGCTGACTATGACCATCAGCGCGGCGGCTGTAAGCATCACAATCTGAATGACTATATTCATTTTCAACCGGCTGCCGTCCTCGTAGGAAGGGAGCAACCTTTGGCATGACGCGAACAGCACGATGACGGCGATTGAGGCAAGGAATATATATACCGCGCGTTTCGCTGACGCGGAGATTTCCTTTCCGAGGGATGTCGCTGTGCTACCGTACATATATTCATACATATCCGGGTCTTTCAGCCTTGCCTGGAACGCAGGGTCCTTGCCAAGGTCCAAGCCTCTTTTATAGGAGCATGCGCTTGCGGCGAGGCCCGTTCCGGAAATCGCTCCCAATGCCAGGCTTCCGTACCGTGAGCCGACATAAAGTGCCAGAAGCACTATCATCAACTGTATCAAAAACATAATTGTGAATTTTTCTCAATGCTTAGATTTTGCAAAACTACGGCAATATTTTGAATATTTATGCTGAGGTTTTACTTATTTTTCATATATTGCGAATAATTTTAATGACACATAATTATAACCGATTCTACCTGCTGATGATTGAAAAGCACACTCATTATGCATTAACGCTCGCCGGTGTTTTATTGATGCATGTTGTTCCCGCCATTTGCGGGGACGGTGTCACGCATCCGGCATGTTTGTCTGAATGCCTTGAAACAAAGGATATTAAAGTGACTTTGGTCCAGAAAAGACAGAATTATTGTTCTGACCATAAGACGCGTGACACAGACATCCGCTCTCCGAAATCGGTGACCATCCATCCTGATGGCTCTAAGTTCTACGTCAATTCTCTGGAGGGCATGAGGACTGTTGTCTTTGAGGTTCCTACCGGAAAGAAAATCAAAACTGTCCATCATCGGTTTGATGGTTCGGACAAGGAGTTGTGGGCTGATGAAAGCGGCTATTACACATTCAAGGACAAGCGCAGGAATCCTCGGACATTCTCGGGGAAACCAGTCGAATCGGCTTTCTCCCACAAAGGTAAATATTTGTGGATAACCTATTACCGAAGAAGTTACGACATCAATGCGCAAGAACCTTCCGCTGTCGCCGTCTTGGACACGGAAAGGGACACGATTATCCGGATGTTCGAGACTGGGCCGCTCCCTAAGATGATCGCCGTGTCGGATGACGGAACGAGATTGGCGGTCACTCATTGGGGAGACAACACGGTCGGTGTCATGGACATCTCAAGTGACAGGCCTGAGGATTGGCATTACATCTCCAACTATGTGATCGGTAGTAAATTATCCCTTGATTATAGCAGGACAGAGCCTGTCAACAGGGACAATGGCAGCGGGCACTGCCTGAGGGGAACCCTGTTCACACCTGACAACAGGTATCTTCTGGTCGGTTGTATGGGCGGTGCCGGTGGAATCGCCGTGATAGATCTTGAGGCCTCTTCGTATCTGGGGAGGATTGTAGGCTTGAAGCCGAACGTCAGGCATTTAATTTGCAAGGATGGCTACCTTTATGCAAGCATCAACACCGCAGGCTATGTCCAAAGGACAGAAATGACAAGTGTCTATTCGGCCATAGCTGAACTTGATGGGAAAAGTAAAACCGCCAGAATCAACGGTTGGGAAAGCTGCAAGGTGTTTCCGGGCGCGAGAACGATAGTAGCTTCGCCAGACGGACGGTTCATCTTCGCGGCATGCAATTTTTCCAGCAGAATCGCTGTCGTGGAGACAAAGACCATGTCCATGATCGGATCCGTCCGCGCGGATTCGTATCCTGTCGGGTTGGCGATAACGCGGGACGGGCACTATCTTTTCTCGACCTCCCAGGGCAACAGCAGTGGCGGTGGCAATGCTGTGGACATATACAGAATTGAATATAAATGAGAAACGCAATAAGAACAGTGCTTGTGGCGATCGCCGTGATGATCTCGGTCGCGGCCAATGCCCATAATGTCATGTCCGAGGTCGAGGATTCGATCACGGTGTCAACTGAAAAACTGGCGGACATCCTCGTGGAGGAAGGAATGAAGATGATTGGCACACCATACCGCTATGGCGGCAGCGGACCGAGGGCCTTCGATTGTACTGGATTCACAAAGTATTTGTACAAGAAGTTCGGCTATGACCTGGAGCGTTCTTCCGTAGGCCAATCAAAGCAAGGAAGGGAAGTGAGCGGCTCGTGGTCCAACTTTCAAAAAGGAGATCTGGTAGTGTTCGCGGCGCGACGCAACGCCAGCAGGGTCGGCCACATCGGGATATTCATAGAACTTGACAGTTCGGGCAGGGATTTCACTTTCATCCATGCGGCGGTGAAAGGTGGGATTCAGATCTCGCACATCACTGAGAAATATTACTCATCCAGGTTCCTTGGAGCGAGAAGAATCCTTCCTGATTTTGTAAGCCATAAAGATGAGAAGGTGATGGAAGCCTTGCCTGAAAACACGGTCATTGATGTCAGGGACACCTTGCGGCTGCAGGAAGGTGACATGCGTGTCCTGCTTATGGCGGACGGGCGTTGGATGGTCATCGGGGACGATGGATCTCTGAACGTCCCTAAGGACACAGCCAGCATTGTCCTCTCTCCGTCCGGCACTTGGTCAGCGATCAAGCATGTGTCGCATCGCATTCCGTCCAGGACGGATCCTCCTCGGCAGGCGTTGGTGGAGAATGACACACCTGCTCCGGAGGCGAAATACCACACAATCAAGTCCGGCGACACTCTTTCGTCAATCGCGTTAAGGTACAAGACCTCGGTCTCTGCGTTATGCAGGCTCAACGGGATGTCAGTGAAAACCACACTTCGCATCGGGAAGAGGATACGGGTTAAATAACAATTGAAAGATGAGAAAATTTCTCTCCTTGCTTCTGTTTGTGACGTTTTCTGTCAGCCTCATGGCCCAGAACGGAAAGAACGTCACGGTGAAATGGCTTAAAGACAATTACACAAAAAGAGAGGTGATGATCCCGATGCGGGATGGGGTCAGACTCTACACCGCTGTCTATGAACCTGTCTCGGCGGTCGATGCCAAACCAGTGATGCTTGTCCGCACTCCCTATTCGCTCAAACCTTACGGATTTGAGGCGGGGGAGGAACCTCTGCCAGGCAAACAGACATATTCATCCGGCATCTGGGATGACTTGCTCAACTACGCCGCGGATGGCTATGTTGTTGTCTTGCAGAACGTCCGTGGCACCTTCCTGAGTGAAGGAGATTTCGAGAACATCCGTCCGCATCTTGGCGGCATGGCTGGAGGTACGGCGAAAGGGTGCATTGTTGACGAAGCCACGGACACTTACGACACGGTAGAATGGCTCCTTGCCAACACTGGCAACAACGGAAATATCGGTGTGAAAGGAACCTCGTATCCTGGCTTTTACGCCACGATGGCTGCCCTTTCCCGCCATCCCGCGATCAAGGCTGTCTCACCGCAAGCACCTGTGACAGACTGGTTCATGGGGGATGACGCCCACCACAATGGCGCGCTCTGCCTTGCGGACTGCTACCGTTTCGGCTCGTCGATGTACAGAACGCGGAAAGCACCTTCGACTAAAGGCCTGTCTAAATTGGTGAATATCGACACCGATCTCTATGAATATTTCCTTGGCAGGCCGATGGCCGACCTTTCGGCGTACTTCGGCGACACCTTGGCGTTCTGGAACAGCATGGTCTCACATCCGGATTACGACAGATTCTGGAAAGACCGGAATCCCGGCCGGCATCTGAAGGACATCAAGCCTGCGGTTCTTGTCACCGGTGGTTTCTACGATGCCGAGGACTGCTACGGCGCGTTCGAGACCTACAACGAGATCCGCGGATTGTCTCCGGAATGCAACCTTTATCTGGCCGTGGGGCCGTGGTACCACGGGGGATGGAAGAACCGCAAGGCGAATCACCTTTCCGGAGCGTGGTTCGGAGAGGCGTCCGGGGAATATTACTTGGATGATATTGAGTATCCTTTCTTTACATATTACCTTGAAGGAAAAGGGAATATGCCTGCAAGGGTGAATATTCTACCATCCGGTGAGACTCTGAAATCAAAAATGGAAGGTGTACCATCTTCGACACTTTGGAAGACATATTCCTCATGGCCTCCGTCAGATGCGGAGCCTATCAGAATATTCTTTTCAGGTGCTGATTCCTTGAATATGTCAGGATTGCCTGACGTGCTGGCTTTCAGGACATTCACGTCAGATCCAACGAACCCTGTCCCGTATATGGATGTAAAATCCAATGGACGTGACCGCGCCTACATGACGGCCGATCAGAGTTTCGCGTCAGCACGGGAGGATGTCCTTACATATTCAGGAAATGTACTTTCAGACACGTTGCATCTTGCAGGTCCGGTAAAGGCGCACATGGAATTGAGGCTCGACCTGCCGGACGGGGCATATTCAAAGAATATGGATGCGGACATTGTCGTCAAGTTGATTGATGTCCGCCCCGATGGTTATCAGATGCTTGTCAGAGGTGATGTGATGCCGCTCCGTTACCGTGACGGATTCAGCAAGGCAAAGGCTGTTAAGGCAGGAAAAGTCGTCAGCGTGGACTTCACGATGTGCGATATAGATCATTACTTCCTTCCAGGCCATTCTTTGATGATACAGATTCAGGGAAGCTGGTTTCCGCTCATCGCGATGAACCCTCAAACCTTTGTGCGGAACCCGTTCACGGCCACCGCGAAAGACTACAGGCCCATTAATGTCTCTATTTCCTCTCATTCTTTTCTAGAGTGTGGTAATGTCAATGCTTGCAGTCAATAAAACAAATATGTTTATTCGTATAACAAAAATGTTTTACCACTTGACATGCTGTCTGATTCCACATTTGACCTATTGGAAAGCATCGCGAAGAAGCATGGCGATGGCGATTTCAGTTCCACAACAGAATCCGAGCGGAAAGTGCTTGATCAAGTCAATGCCGCCATTGCGGATGGTGACGTCGAGCTATACCCGATGAAGGCTCTTCTGGCCGCCAGCAACGACTGGAGCACCGGCCTCATAACCCGCATGGGCCTGTACAAGAATATTCTTCTGGAAGGAATAGGCAAAGGCGCCCTCGCTCCCGAAAATGAATATGCCTGGGAATGGATCGCTGCCGCCGCCACGAACAACGACCCCGAAGAGTTTATCGATGACAAAACCCTCTATTACGATCTCCTCTCCTCGGCGGCAGAGTCCGGAATCACCGTCGCTCTGGACATTATGGACCGCATCTGGGAGCCAGAGAACATCATCGAGGAGGATTGACGTTGCCCCTATCTCGAACCATCATAAGTATTTTTCACACTCGCTGATAGATTAGCCTCGTCTCGTCCGTCAATATAAGCGACGATCCGAAGGATTGGACGTGGATGAACCGCTGACACAAGAACGGAAACTTTCCGCGGCTGCGTCGCGGCAAGGGACAGAACTTGTCCGCCTGCGAGACCGGTCTCGGTCATGCGACTTCCGAAGGAATCTACGGTCTTCAAAGGGCGTTCAAGAAAGCCGGTGTCCGCCATATCGTTGTCAATGTCGGAGAGGCCGGCGACGTAGCCTCCTCGCTTTTTATGACCGAGTTCTACAAAGATCTTATCAGCGACGGCAATGACATTCATTCTGCATTCCGGACTGCTCGCGCCGCTGTCCAAAAACGTTATCCAGATCCTTACTACTGGTCAGGATTCCTGCTTCTGGACTGATAATCTGTCGTGTTTGCAGTCGAATCCGCGCATTAAATGCCAGGGACTACGCTCCGTTGAAGATATTCATAAACTCTTCACCGGTGATGGTCTCTTTTTCGAGGAGGTACCGCGCGCTTTTGTGCATCTTGTCGATGTTGGCGGTGATGATGTCGGTGGCTTTTTTCTTGGCGGCGGCGATCATCTCGCGGACTTCGGTGTCGATGTCAGCGGCAGTCTCGTCCGAGCAGGCCAACTGAGATGATCCGCCAAGGTAGGAGTTGCCTTTGGTCTCAAGGGCCATCATTCCGTACTTGTCGCTCATTCCGTAGGTCGTGATCATAGCCCTGGCCATCTGTGTGGCCTTTTCGATGTCGTTCGACGCTCCGGTCGTGCAGGTGTGGCAGATGATCTCCTCCGCGACACGTCCACCGGTCAGGGTGGCGAGACGGTTAAGAAGATATTCCTTGCTGTAGAGGAACTTCTCGCCCTCGTCCACCTGCATCGTGTAGCCGAGCGCTCCGGAAGTTCTCGGAATGATCGTGATTTTCTGAACCGGGGCGGAATTGCTCTGCGCGGCGGCCACCATAGCGTGTCCGATCTCGTGGTAGGCGATGATCTTTTTCTCCTCGGCTGAGATAACGGCGTTCTTTCTCTGCTCGCCGGCCATAACGACCTCGACACTTTCCTCAAGATCTTCGGTCGTGGCGGCTTTCTTGCCGAGACGCACAGCTCTCAAAGCGGCCTCGTTGACGATGTTCGCCAGTTCCGCTCCCGAAGAGCCGGCAGTCGCGCGTCCGATGAGATCCAGATCTATGTCTTCGTGCTTGATATTCTTCAGATGAACCTGAAGGATTGCCTTTCTGCCTTGCAGGTCAGGAAGTTCCATCTGGACACGCCTGTCGAAGCGTCCCGGACGGAGAAGAGCCTTGTCCAGACTGTCCGGCCTGTTGGTCGCGGCAAGGATGATCACACCCTTGTCCCCGTCAAAGCCGTCCATCTCCGTAAGCAATTGGTTGAGAGTCTGCTCACGCTCATCGTTGCCGCCTCCGATGTTGTTCTCACGGCTCTTTCCGATAGCGTCGATCTCATCGATAAAGACGATGCACGGAGCCTTTGCCTGTGCCTGGCTGAACAGGTCACGAACCTTCGCGGCGCCCATTCCCACGAACATCTGGACGAACTCTGATCCGGACATCGAGAAGAACGGGACACCGGCTTCTCCGGCCACGGCCCTTGCGATCAATGTCTTGCCGGTTCCCGGAGGCCCGACCAGAAGGACCCCTTTAGGCAAGTGGGCACCGACCTCGTTATATTTTGCGGGATTGTGCAAGAAATCCACGACTTCCATAAGCCCGTCCTTGGCCTCGTCCTGCCCGGCGACATCCGAGAAACGTGTCTTTATGTCATTCTCGGCATAGACTTTAGCGCCACTTTGTCCGAACTGCATAAAATTACCCATTCCGCCACCTTTGGCCATATTGCTGCCGACACGCCTCATAGCCGAGCTCAGAAGCCAGTACATCAGCATACCCGGAAGCACCCACCAAAGGATGAAATCCAGAAGAGGGGAGCGTTCGCGGTTGAGTTTCTTCACAAAACGGATCTTGCCGTCCTTGTTGGGACTCGGGGCCGTTGACAGGCGGCTCACGAAATCCGGATCCGTGACCGCGCCGGTGACATAGGTCGTGTCTCTCTGCCCTTTGAGTTTTTCCTGATATGTGAGCGGAGCACTCTTTGAATATAACACCTTATCTCCATCAATCACAACGTCATAGACCAAACCTTTATCCACGTCGGAGATGAACGTCCCATAGTCAGTCTCGACCACGCTGCTGCCCCTGCTTCCCGGAAACAGGAATGTGTTGATCAATGCCAGAAAGGCGAACATCAGCACCATGGTCCAGAATATGTTCCCGTTTGGAAACCATCCTCCACGGGTCTGCCCTTCCGTCTCCTTTGGAGAGTCAGTCTTCTTATCTTCAGGATATTCCACGAATTTCATAATATAATATTCATTAAAAGTCACGGTGCGAATAATTCAAAAATCAGGCTACTTCCGGAAGGCTGACATATTGACGGAAAGAAAATTTCATGAATGTATTGATACGGCATATTCGTTTTATTGTGTAAATTTGCGGCAACTATTGAAAGTCACTAATAACTGGGATTATGTTTTCTTTTTTGATCAGTCTCGCGGCCCTTGTGGTCGGGTATATTCTTTATGGTAAGTTCGTGGAGCGAAGGTTCGGGGCGGATCCGACCCGTAAGACACCAGCCATCACCAAGGCGGACGGGGTGGATTATATTCCAATGCCGGCGTGGAAGGTCTATATGATTCAGTTTCTGAATATCGCGGGAACGGGACCTATCTTCGGTGCCATTATGGGAGCCAAGTTCGGACCGTCAGCCTACCTGTGGATTGTTCTGGGCTGCATTTTCGCCGGTGCAGTGCACGACTATATGACCGGAATGCTCTCCATAAGGAACGGGGGAGCGGGACTGCCTGACCTGGTCGGGGAATATCTCGGGAAAGGCACAAAGACTTTCATTCTGGCGTTCTCCATCATTGTGCTGATGCTTGTGGGAACGGTGTTCGTGTTCAGCCCAGCGTTGATTCTCGGAGACATCGCGGGGGATGGAGACCGCATATCGATTATGATATGGGTCGGGGTGATATTCCTTTATTATCTTCTTGCCACGCTGATGCCGATCGACAAGATCATCGGACGGATATATCCGGTTTTCGCTTTCGCGCTGATTTTTATGGCTTTGGCTCTGATGGTCTGCCTGTTTGTCAAATGGCCTTCGCTTCCGGAGCTTTGGGACGGGCTTGGCAATCTAGGTGAGTCGAAGGGGCTTCTGAGCGGCCAGCCGATATTCCCGTGCCTTTTCATCACCATCGCTTGTGGCGCGGTGAGCGGTTTCCACGCCACGCAGAGTCCGATGATGGCCAGGTGCCTGACTGACGAGCGACTTGGCAGGCCGGTGTTTTACGGCGCGATGATCACTGAGGGCATTGTGGCGTTGATCTGGGCGACCGTTTCATCGTGGTTCTTCTTTGATGGTGGTGCCGCTGAGGTCGGTGCGACTGTTTCCGCCGCGGCTCCGGATGTGGTTGTCAAGGTTTCCAAAGGTTGGCTTGGCGTTTTAGGTGGCATTCTGGCCATCCTTGGTGTGGTCGCCGCTCCTATCACGAGCGGGGACACAGCGTTCAGAAGCGCACGCCTGATCGTGGCGGATTTCCTGCATCTGAATCAGAAACCGGTCGCCAACCGGCTTATGATCAGCATTCCGCTGTTTTTGATCGCTGGGGTGTTGCTTTGGTACAACATCGCCGATGAGAACGGGTTCAATGTCATCTGGAGGTATTTCGGATGGGCGAACCAGACTCTTGCCGTGTTTATGTTGTGGACCGCGACTGCTTATCTGGTGAAGTTCATGAAGGGGCTGACTTATCTGATCACGATGATTCCGGCGGCGTTTATGACGGCTGTCTGCACGACCTACATCTGCGTGGCAAAGATCGGGCTCGGGCTGCCTGACTCTTGGAACCGCGCCATCGGACTTGCTACGTTTGTTGTGTCTCTGGTTGTGTTCTATATCCTTTATTTCAGACGCAGGAAGTAGGTTGTTTGATTTCGGATGTCCACCTTGCCCATACTGATTTAATTAATATTCAAAATATTATCAACTACCATTGTCCACATATTCATAGATAAGGAATAACTTTTCAGCCGTATCTTTGCGTCTGGAAAATTCAAATTGCATCAATGAATATGAAAAAGTCATTTTTGTTACTTTGCGGCTGTCTGGCCATCGCGTCAGCCTGCTGAAACAACCGGCCCAAACCCTCCGAAACAATTAAGCCTCGTGCTGAACCAACCGGCCAAGACCGTCGGAATCAATTACGCCTGCATGGACACCACTGCGCGTCCTGGAGACGACTTCGCCAAATACGCGACCGGTCATTGGGCCGACTTGAACCCCCATCCGCTTGAGTACCCTATGTGGGGAACCGTGACAAAAGTCAGCGACGAGAATGTTAAGGCTCTCGCTGGACTGATCAAAGACATCGCCGATCACGGTGGTTTGAATGTCGCCTACGACGCCTTCGGCATCCAGCCGACCGACTCCCTCTACGTCAAACCAGAGGACAGGGTCCGCATCTGGTAATATTCCCCTCTGAATATTCATTTTACTTGTTGTCGCCATTGATCAAGTTTACAACAACCTTTACCATCGTATCCATTTCATCTGTCTTGCTTTCAGCGATCATCAAAGTCAATGCTACCAAGGCATTGTCAGCGATACGTTTGTGTCCATCCGGAGCATAAAGGATCCTGTTGTTCTCCATAAACCAGAGGAACAATGTGGCGGCAATGCGTTTGTTGCCATCGGAGAACGAATGATTCTTGACAACAAGATACAACAGCATAGCCGCTTTCTCCTCCACTGACGGGTATAGGTCAACTCCATCCCAAGTCTGGTATATCTGACCGATTGAACTGTGGAAGGATTCGTCCTTTTCGTGTCCGAAAAGCTCGCTTCCTCCGAACTTGACTTTCAGGTCGTTGATGACCGCCATCGCATTCTCGTAAGAGGCGTGAAAGCACTCCTTTGTGGTTGATTTTACTCCCAACGTCTGATAGTCGTAGCTATCAAGCGTGTCCAAAGCATAAGTGTAGTCCTTCACTACATCGAATATGCTCTTGATCTGCTCTTCGTCCGTGGAGTCAAGATACCCCATAGTGCGGCCCATCACATCCACAAGAGCCTTCAGATCATCGTATTTCTGCTGTGCAAGGTCATTGCGGACGGCGTAGCCTTTGATAAGGTAGTCTTTTAGGACGGAGTTCGCCCAGATCCTGAATTGAGTGCCACGTTGTGATTTTACACGATAGCCTACGGATATGATGACATCAAGGTTGTAGAAAACAACTTCGTGTGTTTGCCATTTGCCAGGTATAGCTCCGTGCGGAGTGGTAGTTGCAATTTTTGCACATACCACATTGGGATCAAGTTCACCTTCTTTGAAAATATTACTGATATGTCTGGAAATCACTGACCTATCTCTTTCAAAAAGAATCACAAGTTGATCCTGCGTCAACCAAACCGTCTCATTTTCAAGTTTGACATCGATCTTAGTCCTGCCATCGGCAGTCTGATAGAGGATGATTTCTCCTCTTTGCGGAGCATTCAACAGCTCCTTTGTTGTTTGTGTGTCCATAATTGTAACAATTTTGATTACAAAAAAAGGCCATACAGCATTTGCCGTATGACCATATCATATTCCCAAGTTATATAAGTTCAGTAAAACGTTAGTCAGAGAACATATTCAGGATGAGAACCCCATCCAAGTTCTCTATCTATACTTTGGTGGATATTTTTGAAAAAACAAAAAAGCGACATCAGTACGACTATACCAATATCGCGTTGTGGAACTCCAAACGATCCACGGCATTCAGACTTTCCTTGCAAAGATGACTATATTTTTTGAATATAGCAACTTTTAGTAACTATTATCGAACTATTATCGAATTGTGAATGTCTCTATATCAAACGAATGACGAATATAAACGCTATTGGTTGCCATCCAGATAGTCGGTGTAGAGGATTCCGTTGAGGTGGTCGCATTCGTGCTGGAAGATCACGGCGGTGAAGCCTTTGATGCTTTCGGTCGTGTCGCGCAAGGTTTTGAGCGAGGTGTAGTTGATGTCGATGTCCTGATAGCGCTCGACATTGCCGCGCTTCCCAGGAATGCTGAGACATCCTTCAGGTCCAAGAGCCTTTTCACCTCTGTGACAAGTGATTTGGATGTTCGGATAGACCTCGAACGGCTCACCGTCCTTATCGAACCTCTGCACCGCCACGACACGGCGTGATATTCCCACCTGCGGCCCGGCGATGCCGACTCCATCCTGTTCCGGAGAGGTCACTGTGGCCACCATCTTCTCAGCCAGGATCTTATATTCATCACTCGTCAGTTCCTTCGTGCTGATTCCGGAGCACTCCGTCCGCAGCACCAGCGAGTCCGCCTTGTCATAAATCGTCAGCACGCGCATAGCTTCGCCATCACCCTTTATGAGACTCTTCTCGGCATTGGTCCAGCTTTCATCATTCCGGCACGCCACAACAGACAGCATAAGTACAGCGGTGAGAATATTCCTTCGTGTTTTCATATTCCTCATATCAATTATTGTTTGTTTTTATCAGGCTCCTTTCTTGCATAGGTATTCGCCAGTATTGTGATGACGATCGCTATGACTATCTGGGAAATCATTAAGCTCCAAAACAGAATATCGGACATCTCGGCCAAAGGAAGCAGGCCAGTCGGTAAGCATGTGAGCAGCAAACCGTAGCCGCTGACTTTTCTCAGCCTTCCGATGTCATATTTCGCCCTTTCTTCTTTGCTCGCTGTGTTGTAGCCGGCGATAAGATCGTCCCCTTTGCCGATGAGGATAAAGATGGAGAATGTGATGAGCATAAGAATCACAATTCCGACTATGATGAAGTTTGCCAACAGCATATTTGGGACTATCTATTTTGATCTTGACAAAGATAAGTTTTATGATCAGAAATCCAATATATTTTTCTGATATCCGTATATTCATATTGCCGTGCATATCTTCGCAATCGATTAAAGATCAATTTATTCAGGATATAATCAGACGTACTGCATTGGATCTCCAATATTTCCCCTGCTTTGTAAATATGGCGGCATATATGTCCTGTACAGAATATTGTGAGAGGCTTGTTAATATGCCGCCTATGCTTTTAGGGAACATAGGCGGCATATCAGCACACAATACGCAGGCGTGGAATTATGATTCTGTGCCGGTATTTTTATACCTTGCGGAGTGCCCTTGGGAGCATTGTACTATTATTGAACTAAAAACATTATCTTTACCTGAAAAATTAATGAATATGACAAAAGAGGAAAAATATCTTGCGCTATTGCCTCAGATTCAGGCTCTTCTTGCCGGGGAGACTGACGAGGTGGCGAGGATGTCGAATATAGTTGCGATGCTTAATAGTGAGTTCGGCTTCTGGTGGACAGGTTTTTACCGTGTGGCGTCATCCGAGGAACTTGTGCTCGGGCCGTTCCAAGGACCTGTGGCATGCATGCGCATCGCAAAGGGCAGGGGAGTGTGCGGCACATCATGGAACGAGGAGCGCACTGTCATTGTCCCCGATGTCGAGCTGTTCCCCGGTCACATAGCCTGCTCAAGCGAGAGCCGCAGCGAGATTGTTGTACCTTGCTGGAAACGTGGCCGGATAGCCGCCGTCCTTGACATCGACAGCAAGGATCTGAACACGTTCGATGAAGTTGACAGAAAGTATCTTGAGGAGGTTGCCTCCTTGCTCTACGGCAAGGAAAGAGACATCTGGTTCGCCGCCGGCTGCTTCTGGGGAGCGCAGAAGTTTTTCAAACTCGTGGACGGAGTAGTCTTCACGGAAGTCGGCTTCGCGAACGGTTGGGAAATCGACCCGACCTACAAACAAGTCTATACCGACGAGACCGGTCACGCCGAATGCGTCCACGTCCGCTACGATCCCGAGAAAGTGTCTTTGGAGCGTCTTGTCAATCTATTCCTGAATATGATCGACCCGTTCAGCCTGAACAAACAAGGTGAGGACGAAGGCACAAGGTACCGCACCGGCGTCTATTACGACAACGGTGAGGATAGGGAAGTGATCAAAACTGTACTCGGTTCCTTTGAGAACAAAGCCGGCAGGAAATCCGCCGTCGAGCTACAGCCCCTCCGCTGTTTCTACAAAGCCGAGGAGTACCACCAAAACTACCTCGACAAGAATCCCGGCGGCTACTGCCACCTTTCCCCGGCAATCTTTGAACTCGCCCGGATGAAGCCTCATGAGTAAGAGGAATTCCGTACCTCAGAAGCCCTGTTTCTGTACCAAAGACAAGTCTATTTGCCTTTCGTACACCAGAGCACCTTCTCCTGTACCATTCCAAACAAGCTTCTATCCCAAAGCAACGGCCTCCACTGACGCCTCTTCGCAGAAAGCCTTGCGAAGTGCATCAAGCGAGGTTGTCCCTTTGTCGAACGCGAACCAGATGAAAGGCGCTCCCTCCGTATGGTACATCTTGCCGATATATTCCTCAAAATGAGCCTTTACGAAATCCTTGGCTGAAATCAAAATACACTTTTTATTCAATCAAGCCATTCTCTCAGACAATAGAGGAATTCGTCAAACAAACTATCTTCTCCACGGAAAGATTTATAATAAGCCCGATGGTACTCTGATACTAGCACTTGAGAATGGATATCTGGAGAATGACGGACTCCTGGAGAAGTTACGCAAAGTGTCGCATGTGACAATTTTTCACTAACTTTACAATTCGAAATCAGGCACTATCGGTGTGCACTGTAAGATTGTAATTTGCTTATGAACAAAATATCAATCCGTTTCTTCGACGACCGGGAGGTCCGGGCCATTTGGGATGAGGGGAATTCTAAGTGGTGGTACAGTGTGCTTGACATTGTCGGTGTGCTTAATGCGCAGGATGACTATGCCAAGAACAGGAACTATTGGAAGTATCTGAAGAGCAAGTTGAAGAAGGATGGGGTTGAACTGGTTAGTGACACTAACCAGTTCAAACTGCGAGCGCCAGACGGGAAGATGAGATTGACAGATGTCCTTGATGCTTCTGGAGTTATCGAGTTGGCGAAGAATATGCCGAACAACAAGGCATCGCGATTCATTGAGTGGTTTACTTACGGTGAAGATACCATTGACGGAAAGAGCAAAGCAAAGGCTTATACTTTATTCGAGAGTTCATTGCTCGATAGCATTGAGGTGGGAACGGTAAAAGGACTTCAGCAGATTCACGCTTATCTGTTTGGAGGATTGTACGACTTTGCAGGACAGATACGTTCAGTGAATATTTCCAAAGGCGGATTCACCTTCGCTCCTGTAGCGTTTCTTTCACAGACGTTGCATAACATTGAACAGATGTCGGAAGAGACTTTTGATGAGATTGCTGACAAGTATGTGGAGATGAATGTGGCGCATCCGTTCCGTGAAGGTAATGGGCGAACAACGAGGATTTGGCTAGACCTGATTCTGAAGAAGCGACTTGGACAGTGCATTGATTGGAGCCAAATTGACAAATATGCTTATCTTGCGGCAATGGAAAAGAGCGTGGCGGATAGCACGGAAATCAAGGGGCTTCTGAAAGATGCACTGACGGATAAGGTGAATGACAGGGAGATGTTCATGAAAGGAATAGATTATTCGTATTATTATGAAGAACGGTAAAAGAGAATATGAAGAAAAGGTACGCGGCGCATACCCAATTGACTTAGATGTACATTCGGTCAAGATGTGAAAGAACTGCTATTGACACACCGGTCGAGAAGAATCTGTACGACTACATCACGTCAGCGAATGTTTAACTTTAAATGACATTGAAAATGAAAACGATAAACGTAGTTGCAGCCGTGATATTCAAAGATGGGAAAATCTTCGCCACGCAGCGTGGCTACGGTGCATTCAAGGATGGTTGGGAGTTTCCCGGCGGCAAGGTCGAGGCGGGGGAGAGTCCTGAGGATGCACTTAGAAGGGAGATCCGCGAGGAGCTGGAAACCGAGATCCGAGTCGGCGAACTGATTGACACCATTGAATATGACTACCCGGACTTCCACCTTTCGATGAAGTGCTACGCCTGCACCATCCTTTCCGGTGACCTTCATCTGGTCGAGCACGAGGCCGCCCGTTGGCTGACCGCCGAACAGCTCGGTTCAGTCGAATGGCTTCCAGCAGACATCACCTTGATCCCCAAGATCGCCCGACTGCTGTAAGGTTTGTCATTACGACAGCAGCGGGTAGTAACGGACGTTATAATATTCATTGAGCGGCTGTGAATCTATTCCCGAATCCTTGAGTCGATGATTATCGTCACCGGGCCATCGTTGACAAGGGAGACCTGCATATCCGCGCCGAATACTCCTTTGCCGACCGGCTTGCCGATCGCCGCCGAGACTTCCTCGCAGTACTTCTCGTACAACGGGACTGCCAAATCGTGGCCTGCGGCACGAATGTAGGAAGGGCGGTTCCCTTTCTTGGTGGATGCCGTCAGAGTGAATTGCGACACCGCAAGAACCTCCCCTCCAACATCCACGACACTCCTGTTCATCACGCCATTCTCATCATTGAATATCCTCAGTCCCACAGTCTTGCCCACAAGCCAGCGCATATCCTCTTCCGTATCTCCGGTCTCGACTCCGACAAGCACCAGGAGCCCGTTCCCGATCCCGGACACGGTTCTGCCCTCAATGGCAACGCTTGCGCGCGACACCCTTTGAATCACCAATCTCATTATGATACAATGTTTTAATATTAATGCCCATATTATGAAAATACAGACAAACGTTAACGACTTTCCGACCTGCTACAGCAGCAAGATGTAAATCAGCACCGCCGCGGGAACGGGTCCTGAAATATTCATCAGTGGCTGTGAATATTTATCCTCACCCTTGCGAATATATTGACCGTCAGAATTATACAGCGCGGTGGAATATCTGCTGTCGCCTTGGCGTATGTTTTTCCCGTCCCAGCTGAAAAGCACATTGGCATATTTGCCACGACCGCCACGCAGCTCCACCCCGTTCCAATTGTATAGAATCTCACCGTAGCGACTGTCGCCTCTGCGGATATATTCACCATCGAAATTAATCAAAACCTCTGAATATTTACTGTTCCCCGCCCGCAGGCAACTTCCGTCCCAATTGTACAAGGGCGCCGAGTAAACATCCTTCCCGCGCCTGATGTAAGACTGCGCGTCCGCCACCACGCAAGCAAGGATCATTATGAATATAACAACCGCTATCCGTTTCATATTTAAACGATTATTCTTGCCGCCTAATTATCGCCTCCACACTGCTCCTTTTCGATCTCATTACGTAGATCCGCAAGAACCTTCCCTTTGAAACTGAAATATTTCGGACCTTGGTAAGCTCCGGAAGTGTTCTGCTTTTCAACAGGAAGAAACGTTCCCGTAAAGGCTGACAAGCTATAAAGCCGCCCGTCATATTCAACCTTGTCATCCGTCGCGACCTTTAATGGAATATTCAGTTCATCGAATATGACCGTGTCTCCTATGTTTATTCCAACCATATGGAATTTAAAATTTGGCCTGGCTATCCGCTTCTTTTTCTCCGCCTCTTCGTTCTTGATGGCGTTGTCCTGTTCCTTATTCTGGGATATTACCGGTTTTCCGTCAACATAGATGGCCAGTTCCGCATCGTCCAGAAGATCGGCCATATCACGCATAATGTCAAGTGCCACAGCGGGAGCGATGTTGAAAAACTCCCTGTTCTGGCGGATCCTCAAATCCGTCAGCCTGTCTATCTGCTTGTGAATCTGCTTTTCAACCTTGCTGTATTTGCTGGTGTAAAGCGTGGCGTAAACCTCAAACGGCAGTGGAACCGCAGTGTTGTCCAATTCCTTCGAGCGAACATCCACAGAACGTGAACTCTTGCCGATCTTGACCCAATCCTCACGAAATGAAGGATTTGTCAATATGTAAACATAACCTTTTCCGGATTCCATAATTGTTTTGGATATTTTAGTTTTATTCGGTAGCGAATTTAATGATAATCCGATAAATATCCTATGCTTATCTATATGGGTTGACTATAAATGATAAATTTACTCGCCGAAGTTTGAACGGCGAACAGAGGTGGCGCAAAAACATACGATATTGCTCCCGTCGAGGACAATAATGCGTGCGGCGGGAGCATTAAAATGATAAAACGCGGCTTCTGGCGGTTGCGGATTCATTCAGATATAATGTGATTACATACTAACAACAATGGATGTGAACAATATAAATAAATGTCAATATCTCTAATTCTCGGCACTATCAAATTATTTTAGCATAGGAGTTCTCTTATTCTTAATCTCGATGGAATTTGATATTCGGCTATTTCCCGATGCACAACGCTTAATCATCTGAGAGTCAATATGAAGCATTTTCTTGGGCCTATTTTGGGCGCCGAAGTCGCACAAAAACGCCCACCATTTCCGGCGGTCGTCACCAGAACTGAGATGGGCAATGCAAATATATGCATATTATGTGATGCTGTCAAGAAAGTTAAGCGACGTGTTTGTGTTTACATCGTATTCACCTCAGAGACTGTCGGCCTCCTTGTTTTTGGAAAAGTGGAAGGAATCCTCATAATTCCTTTGGAAAAGTGGAAATTTGTCCATAAATTGCGTTGGAAAAAAGGATGTAGTATGCTTAATAGAAAGATAGACAGCTATTTAAAAGATTATTACCAAAAATCTTCTAATGCATTGCTGATAACGGGTGCACGTCAAGTCGGAAAGACCTATTCCATCCGCGAGTTCGGCAAGACTTTCAAGAGTTTCATCGAGATCAACTTCATCGAGAATCCCGATGTCGTTGGATTGTTCAAGGATGCTAAGGGAAGCGCCGACATACTGATGCGTTTGTCGACCATCACGAATGTGCCAATGATAAAAGGGGACACGCTGATATTCTTTGACGAGGTTCAGGAGTGTCCTGATATTGTGACCGCCATCAAGTTTCTGGTGGATGAAGGCTCATATCGCTATATTTTGAGTGGCTCTCTGCTCGGTGTGGAATTGAAAGATATCCGTTCAATCCCTGTCGGCTATATGGGCGTGAAGGAGATGTTTCCGTTGGATTTCGAAGAGTTCATTACTTGTGTGGGAATCAATGAAAATGTTATTTCCACGCTAAAAGATGCCTGGACGAAAAGGATTCCGGTCGATGGATTCATCCATAACAAGATGATGGAGCTGTTCCGGCTCTACCTGATTGTAGGGGGTATGCCGGCAGCGGTCAGCAAGTATCTTGAAAGTAATAACTTGCAGGATGTGTTGGCGGTACAGCAAGAGATTATTCAACTTTATAAGAAGGATATAGCCAAGTATGATCCGTATAATAAATTGTATATCGAGGAGATATTCAACCTAATTCCGCCGGAACTCAATGCCAAGAACAAGCGTTTTATCCTCAAGCGCCTCAACGAGAATGCTAAGTATGAACGCTATGAGAACAGCTTTCTCTGGCTGAAGCATGCTGGTGTTGCCATACCCGTGTATAATGTAGAGGAACCCAAGGTCCCTCTGCTGCTGTCTCGCTCCCGCAACCTTCTCAAGCTCTTCCTCAGCGACATTGGTCTACTGGCAGCCCAATATGCCAACGGCATCCAGATGCGGATTATCAAGGGCGATAAGGACATCAACTTCGGTTCTATCTATGAGAATGTGGTGGCGCAGGAACTTGTCGCACACGGTCTGGAGTCCTATTACTACAACAGCAAGAAGAGGGGAGAGCTGGACTTTGTCATAGAGCAGTGGGACAGGATTCTTCCCATCGAGGTTAAGTCCGGGAAGGATTATACCTACCATCGTGCCCTCTCCAACATTATGGATTGCGATGAGTATGATATCCAGGAAGCACTGGTGTTGAACAATGACAATCTATCAGTTGATGGTCGAATTACTTATGTGCCGGTCTATATGGTGATGTTCTTGGATAAAGGTGCGGCGGCGCCGATAGAATACAAAGTTGATCTAGGTGGTTTATCGAATGGGGATGTCTAATGGGGTGTTCATTTAAATGGAAAACATCCCCGTTGAATAATAAGAGTTTTATTAAGCTTTATGCTAGCATACACATATATCGAAAAAGGAAAGTTCGCTTTGGTGGAGAAACCGAAGCCTGTATTGATTGAGCCCACGGATGCCATTGTGCGCGTGACGATGGGAAGTATCTGTTCCAGTGACCTGCATATTAAGCACGGTAGTGTCCCTCGTGCTGTTCCTGGTATCACCGTTGGGCACGAAATGGTGGGTGTGGTTGAAGAAATAGGTTCTGAAGTCACTAATGTGAAGCCATGTGACCGGGTAACTGTCAATGTGGAGACCTTTTGCGGAGAGTGTTTCTTCTGTAAGAATGGTTATGTGAACAACTGTACCAACCCCAATGGCGGATGGGCATTAGGATGCCGTATCGATGGCGGACAGACGGAATATGTTCGTGTGCCGCTTGCCAATCAAGGATTGAATCGTATTCCCGATAGTGTTTCCGATGAACAGGCTTTGTTGGTGGGCGATGTCTTGGCCACAGGCTTTTGGGCAGCTCGTATTTCAGAGATTGCAGAAAGCGACACTGTACTGATAATTGGAGCGGGTCCCACAGGCATTTGCACTTTGCTTTGCGTGATGTTGAATCATCCCAAACGCATCATCGTATGTGAAAAATCTGAAGAGAGAAGACGATTTGTGCAAGAGCATTACCCCGAAGTACTCCTCACAACTCCCGAAGAATGTAAGGAGTTTGTTTTGAAGCATAGCGACAATAGCGGTGCTGACAGAGTGCTCGAAGTGGCCGGAGCTACAGATACCTTCCGACTGGCGTGGGAGTGTGCTCGCCCCAACGCCATAGTTACCGTAGTCGCACTATACGACCAGGCACAAATTCTTCCCCTGCCCCAAATGTATGGCAAGAACCTCTGCTTTAAAACCGGTGGTGTGGATGGATGCGATTGCGAAGAAGTCCTCAGCTTGATTAAAGAAGGAAAGATTGACACCACTCCACTTATCACGCATCGTTTCCCATTGTGCGAAATCGAAGAGGCTTATCGCGTTTTCGAGAACAAGCTGGACGGGGTGATTAAGGTGGCGATATTTTGATTTTTGCCACCAAACACAAACATATATTTTATGGAAGATAATAATCTCAACCGTCAGTAGAGCAGCTTTTTGAAATAGCACAGCATTTGAACATGGATGTGAAGGATTTGCTCAATTCTAATCTTGGTAATAAATAACGGCTATGGCACAGGAAATCAGAAGTGAGGAAATTATTGGCCAGCATATGTTTACAAAGAAAACACTTACATCTTTCATTCCGTTCCATCATAGTCTCAAGGCACGAAGCGGGTTCTCAAATTAGCCAAGGATCTTCTTTGCTAGGGCGTTGACGGCGTCCACGTCGATTGGTTCGAGGACGATTTTTTCTGGCTCCAGGTCCAGGAGGAACTGCATGTAGTTGGGGAGTGTGAGCAGCTGTCCTTCCCGGCCGACATTGTAGTCGCCGAATTTGATGATGTGTTTCACATGGTATTTGTCCGCATGCTTCAAGACAGTCTGGACGCTCTTGGCCTGGGCCGTTTTGGCTTTCACTTCAAGTGGCACACATTCGCCTTTCATCCGGACGAGGAAGTCCAGCTCAAGGCCAGAGTCCTTCAGGAAGTAGTACAGGCTTTGCTGCTTCTTGTGAAGAGTGTCTGCCATCAGATTCTCGAAGATGGCGCCTTTGAATCCTCCCAGGTTGCCTTGCAGTATATCCGCCCTGGTCCCAGGGCCCAGCATCTCGATGAGCAAACCGATATCTGCCGTGTAAACCTTGAACACATTGTCTTTGGCATTGCCTTCCATCGGGAGACCGGTGATATCGGTATTGTAGCAGCGGCAGATAATGCCGGCGTCTTCCAGCCACTGAAGAGAGCCAAGATAGGTTTCACCTCGTCCGCCGGGCTTAACCTTGCTGTATTGGAATTTCTTGTTCTCCTTGGCCAGCTGCTTGGGGATGGAATTGAAGCACTCGCGGATATGGGGCTTGTCTTTGTCCGGAGCATACTTGACCATATCGTCGCGGTACTCCTTCAAGATACCCTTGTATTCCTCACTGACGGCGTTCATATTATTGGTGGTCAGGAATGCGTTGATGGGGGCGGGGAGACCACCAATAGCGACATAGAGGTTCAGATACTGCCTCATGGCCACGTGGATTCCTTCCGGAACCGGCGTTTCCTCCGTGTAGAACTTCCGGAGAGCCTCGATGACATCCGGATTCATACCGTTGGCCCAGAGGAACTCCTCGAAGTCCAGCGGGTACATCTCGATGATGTCCTCGCTGCCTACAGGAACAGAGTTGATTCCCAGATCTTTCTTCTGAACCATCTTGCGACGCCGTTTCTTGAGCTCATCGCCGTAGCCCTGGACGCCCAGCAGGGAGCCAGTGGCAATCACGTCAAAGCGGCCGTCCTCTTTGAAGAACTTGAGCGAAGTCCTGGCCTCGGGGCATTCCTGGATTTCATCAAAGATCAGGCAGGTCTCTTCGGGGATGAACTTGACGCCCTTGATCTGCGCCGACAAGTTGAGCAGAATGCTGTCCACATCCTTTGATCCGACGAAGGCATTGATTCGCTCCGGTTGCTTGATGAAGTTCATGTAGACGACATTCTTGTAGTTCTGCTCAGCGAAGTGCTGCGAGATATATGTTTTACCGCACTGGCGGATGCCCATTATCATCAGAGGCTTGTGTTCGGGCCTGTTTTTCCACGCGATGAGAGCGTCTTCAATTTTCCTTTTCAGCATAGTATTACACTTTATCTGGAAGCAAAAATACACTTTTTTCAACGACTTTTCAAATACCCATCGTAATTTTTCTAACGACTTTTCGGCAGTTAGCCGTAATTTTTCCAACGAGTTTTGCCGGACCGGAGATGGGCAATGCAGTGGTTTTGGCACTGAATACCGACA
>FR893097.1 GCA_000433355.1 Alistipes sp. CAG:435
GAATGCTGTTTTAGGTGAGTATGGTTTCTCGCGCCTGGAAGCCCGTAACACCAATAGAACGTTCTGTACCGGGGGCGCCGACTTTCAGGTGTGCGAATATACTCACACCTGGAACATCAACTCATTAGTTATCAAGTGAATGCTGTTTTAGGTGAGTATGGTTTCTCGCGCCTGGAAGTCCGGAACACCAATAGAACGTTCCGTACCGGGGGCGCCGACTTTTAAGTGAGCGAATATACTCACACCTGGAACATCAACTTACTAATTATCAAGCGAATGCTGTTTTAGGTGCGCATAACTTTTCATACCTGGAAGAACGGGTCTCCTATTGCTCCATAGAACAGAAAATGTACGTGATGAGGCCTTTGTATGCACCGAATATACTGGGGCGCACCATTGGTACAGGAGACGTGCTTCTGGTGTACCAAATGGAATAAGAGATGTGTTGGTACAGGAAAAGCACTTCTGGTGTACCAACAAGGACAGGACATCAGTTTCGGGCCAGTGGAAGGAAAGTGTGGCAGAACAGTAGGTGTCATTCCTGATTCACATCCACCAACCTTAGGTGCGGCATTGTCGTTTCAGATCCAAACAACTATTATTCCGGGTGAAAAAATGGTGGTTATACACCCGGGGAGACATCACTGATTGGAGTCGGGTGCGGAAAGCCACTTTTTTCACCCGATGCATAAGTCCGGGATCTTCCGCCACACATTGTCTAATATGACAACGATGGAGATTAGGTCCTTTACATACAGATTTTTGCGCAGGAATATCAACGGTGCGCAATTATTTAAATATCAGCGTTATAAGAGAAATGTTAGCCAACTCCTATATAGGACCCGGAAATAATAATGATGTCATTCCGTGTTTGCTCCAACAAAAAAGAATAGGTATCTTAGCGGAACGATAATATTCAATCGTCATCGATGAAAACGATAAGGACAATAATCATCGCTGCCCTCGGTGCTTTGGCGGCTTGTTCTCCGGCCACGACGGAACTGGAGGACTACACGGGGTACGTTAATGTCAGGATCGGCTCAGGCGGGCACGGGCACGTGTTTGTCGGAGCGAGCGTGCCTTTCGGCGCGGTGCAGTTGGGACCTACGAGCATCCCTCAGCAATGGGATTGGTGCTCCGGCTACCATTCCAGTGACTCCACGGTCATCGGATTCTCGCACACACACTTGAGCGGAACCGGAATCGGAGACCTCTTCGACATCACCGTGATGCCGGTGGTCGGCACGGTGAGATATTCAAGAGGGGAGGAACCGAAAGACGCTTCGCCGGAAGCGATCGCCGCCGCGCAGGCCTCAGGAATGTGGTCCTACGCCGACAGGACGAAAGAGATCGCCAAACCAGGTTACTATAGCGTTCCTCTGACCCGCTACGGCATCACCGCCGAGATGACGGCCACGACAAGGGTCGGCCTCAGCCGTTACACTTTCCCGGCTTCCGACAGCTCAGCGGTGGTCTTCGACCTTGAGAACGGCGGCTGTTGGGACAGGGCATACGATACGAAATTCACCGTCATAGACAGTTGTACCATAGAGGGCTACAGGTTTTCTACGGGTTGGGCTAAAGACCAGAAAATCTACTTCCGCGCCCAATTCTCAAAGCCGTTCGACTCCATCGACGAAATCACCGCCAAGGAATATCCCGTTGAGGGTAAGGAATATTCAGTGAACTACTTCCGCGCCGACTTCCACACCACCGAAGGCGAGCAGGTGATGCTGAAGGTCGCGGTCTCCCCGGCCAGCGAGGAAAAGGCGGCTTTGAATATGTCGGCGGAACTTCCGGGCTGGGACTTCGAGGCCACGGTCGATGCGGCCCGCGAGGCTTGGAACGCGGAACTCTCCAAGGTTAAGGTGTCCACTGATGATCCTGAAGCCAGAGCAATTTTCTACACAGCGCTTTACCACACGATGATAATGCCATCGATATTCAGTGATCTGGATGATCCGAGGGCTGAATATACCACATTCTCCCTTTGGGATACTTATCGCGCCCAGATGCCGCTGATGACAATCCTGCATCCGGAAAGGGAGAACGATATGGTCGCTTCGATGCTTAAGATCTACCGGAAGCAGGGCCGTCTTCCAGTTTGGCATCTGGTCGGCAACGAGACGGACTGTATGGTCGGCAACCCTGGTGTCATCGCCGTCGCCGACGCTGTCGTGAAAGGCTTCGACGGCTTTGACCGTGACCTCGCCTGGGAAGCGATGAAGGCGACTATGACGGACACCATCCGCGGCCTGAACTACCGTCAGAAGTACGGGTATATTCCTTCAGACACAATGCTTGAGTCAATAGCCTTTGATATGGAATATGCCATTGCGGATGCAGCTGTGGCCGCCGCCGCTGATTACCTTGGCAAGCCGGATGACGCTGAATATTTCCGTAACAGCAGCCATTCCTACCGCAATTATATGGATCCGGAGACTTTGTTCGCAAGAGGAAAGATGACAGACGGCAGCTGGAGGACTCCGTTCAATCCATATTCCTCGGAGCATCGCGCTAATGATTATTGTGAGGGAAACGCCTGGCAATATACCTGGCTCGCTCCGCACGACTATTCCGGCCTGGTTGATTTCTACGGCTCCCGCGAGAAGTTTGTCGAGAGGCTTGACTCGCTTTTCGCCGCTGATTCCAGAATAGACGGTGAGGACGCTTCTCCTGACATCTCCGGCCTCATCGGTCAGTACGCCCACGGCAACGAGCCGAGCCACCACGTCATCTATTTCTATACTATGGCAGGCGAGCCGTACAAGACAGCCGATCTGGCACGCCGGATATATTCAGAGTTTTATAAGAACGCCGATGACGGTCTCTGCGGCAATGAGGATGCCGGCCAGATGTCCGCCTGGTACGCCCTTTCCGCTTTGGGCTTCTATGAGATCGAGCCTGCTTCAACAAGGTTCTGGTTCGGCGCTCCGGCGTTTGAGGCGGTTGATTTGAAGGTCGCTGGAGGCACGTTCAAGATCAAGGCCTCCGGTTTAAGTGATGCGAACCGCTATATCCAGAGCGTCACCTTGAACGGTAAACCTTACGATAAGGCTTACATTGAATATTCCGACATTGTCAAAGGCGGGGAACTTGTCTTTGAAATGGGGGCGGAGCCGGCCGTCTGGTATTAGGATGCTCCTTTTGATAAGAGATCGGAAATAACTTGCTTCATCGCTATGCGTGGGGCAAGTTATTTTCTTTATTTTTCGGAGAATCGGTGCTCTTTTCGCTAATTTTTGCGTGAAAATGAAAAAAAAGTCAAAAAAAGTTTGGAGGGAACGAAAAAGTCGCTATCTTTGCAGCCCGTTTCGGAAATAACGGGAAAGTTCATTGACAATATTGAAAGATTAGTACAACAAGTACCGAGAACGAAATGAGAGCGTTGATTCTTTTTTTTAGGAAAGATGAATAAGTTGTCGGGGTCGAACTTGAGAGATGGGTGCGGAACGCCACTTTTTTTACCCGATGCATAAGCCCGGGATCTTCCGCCACACCTTGTCTTATATGATAACGATGGAGATTATCGTCCTTTACATACCGATTCTTGCGCAGGACTATCAGCGATGCACAATTGTCTAAATATCAGCATAATTTTATTTTACGATGGAGATTAGTTCCTTTACATACAGATTCTTGCGCAGGACTATCAGCGATGCACAATTGTTTAAATATCAGCATAATAAGAGAAATATTGGCCAACTCCTATATAGTACCCTTTGTTTTTTCATCGACAGGAGCAATATCATCAGTTTGTGCTCCTATGGCAGAAATGAATTGTCTTGAATTGGGTCGAGCACAAAGCATCAAACAAGACAATGCCGGTGGCGACCATTTTTCAGGGAGCCACCGGCATTTTGTCTTGTTGATGCTTCCAAGCGATATTCATTCATTTATGAATATCATATAAGCGATTAAAGGTTGAAGGCTTTCTTGATGGCATCGACAGCGTCGAGCTTTTCCCATCCGAAGAACTGGACGAGTTTGTCGGTCTGGTGCCCTGGCTTACCGACCTTCACGGTCTTGGTGTACGGCTTGCGGCCGAAGTGACCGTAGGCGGCGGTCGGTTCGTAGATAGGGTTCTTGAGCTCGAACTTGCGGATGATCGCGGCAGGGCGGAGGTCGAAGAGATCCTCGATCTTGCGGGCGATCTCGGCGTCAGGCACTATGCCGGTTCCGTAGGTGTCCACGAATATGCTTACCGGCCTTGCCACACCGATAGCGTAGGCGACCTGGACAAGCATTTCGTCAGCGACACCGGCGGCGACCATATTCTTTGCTATGTGCCTTGCCGCGTATGCCGCGGAGCGGTCCACCTTGCTCGGATCCTTGCCGGAGAACGCTCCGCCGCCGTGCGCGCCCTTTCCACCGTAGGTGTCCACGATGATCTTCCTGCCGGTGAGGCCGGTGTCTCCCGCAGGGCCACCGATCACGAACTTGCCGGTCGGATTGACGTGCAGGATGAAATCGTCCTTGAACAGGGCTGCTGTCTGAGGGTTGAGTGCGGTCTTCAACTTAGGCAGGAGGATATTCCTGACATCAGCCTCAATCTTGTCGTGCATCGCCTGGTCAACCTTGTCCTGGCCGAACTGGCGGACCGCCTCTGAATATGTGATATTCCCGAGTCCTTCGGCCACGAAGTCGTCGTGCTGGGTGGAGATGACGATCGTGTGGACCCTTACAGGGTGGTGGGACTCGTCATATTCAATGGTGAACTGGGACTTTGAGTCAGGCCTCAGGTAAGGCATCAGCTCCGGAGTGTTGTGACGGATGTCCGCCAGCACCTGAAGTGCGATCTGGGAGAGGTAGAGCGGGAGCGGCATATAGTCCTCCGTGTCCTTGCAGGCGTAGCCGAACATCATTCCCTGGTCGCCGGCTCCCTGGTCTTCAGGGTTCTCGCGCACCACGCCGCGGTTGATGTCCTGGCTCTGCTCGTGGATTTCGGAAAGGACTCCGCACGAGTTGCCATCGAACATATATTCGGCCTTGTTGTAGCCGATGCGGTTGATCACGCCGCGCACAACCTTCTGGACGTCAACGTACGCCTCGTCCGAGCGCACCTCGCCGCCGATTACCACCAAACCCGTCGAGCAGAATGTCTCGCAGGCCACTTTTGACTCCGGATCCTGGCTGAGGAACTCGTCCAGAATCGCGTCCGAGATCTGATCCGCGACCTTGTCAGGATGTCCCTCGGAAACTGATTCGCTTGTAAATAAGTAATTCATAATGTGTTATATTTATAATTTCAATCATTTCGCCATAATGGGCCAAATTCTTCGGCCATTATTTCAAACGTCGCATTTCAGCGCGGCAGGCGAAAACAAAAAAACTCCAACGTATGCGGAATACGTGGAGCGACACCAAAAACACAATATGAAATATTTTAGCATTTTTTAGTGTGGTTGCAAGCAGGCAAATCTCTCCACATTCCGTGTGCAAAGGTACTACTTTTTCGGGAATATCCAAAAGCTTCTCAAAGTTTGGGCAAAGGGCAGAGGCAAGGTTTGAACAATGCCGGTCTGCATCGGTCGGCCAGTAATATTACTAAATCAGCATTTTTTGATTAAATCATAACAATTATCAACTGTAATTGATTTGTAACTGAATTAAATTTTCTGAACCGAAGAAAAAGTGTTAATTTCGCAAGTTGAATGGTTTGGACTGAAAAAGATTAATTCAATACTTTATTTATTAACAAATCTATGGTTCAATTACTCAAAAAAGGATTTGCCGCATTGGTTGCAGTCCTTGTCGGAATCACGGCATTCGCGCAGGTGACCACGTCCTCTTTGAACGGTAAGGTGACTGACGCCAATGGAGCCGCTGTTCCTGGAGCCGCCGTGGTCGCGGTTCACATCCCATCGGGTACACAGT
The DNA here is from genome assembly GCA_000433355.1 of Alistipes sp. CAG:435. Lineage (GTDB taxonomy): Bacteria > Bacteroidota > Bacteroidia > Bacteroidales > UBA932 > Cryptobacteroides. The sequence continues at coordinate 5,878 of FR893097.1, forward strand.
ATTATGCTGTTGTCAACGCCGAAGGTCGTTATGCGATCAACGGTATGCGTTCAGGTGGCCCTTACAAGGTTGAGGTAAGCTGCCTTGGCTATCAGGCCGTGACCTTCACGGATGTCACCCTCCAGCTCGCCGAGGCCTACAACCTCAACGCCAAGCTGAACGATGACACCCAGATGCTTTCAGAGGCTGTTGTTGTCTCCACCGCCAACTCCAAGTTCGCCGTAGAGAAGACTGGCGCCGCCACCAACATCAACAACGCCCAGATCACCGCTCTGCCTACTGTCAGCAGAAGCATCTCTGATGTCACAAGGCTTTCCCCTTATGGTGGAAACGGAATGGCATTCGCCGGAGCGGACGGACGTACAGCCAACTTCACGGTTGACGGTGCGAACTTCAACAACAACTTCGGTCTTAGCGAGAAACTTCCAGGAGGCGGTTCTCCTATCTCCATCGATGCGATTGAGGAAATGCAGGTTGTGATTTCTCCTTTTGATGTACGTCAGACCAACTTCATCGGTGGCGGTGTGAACGCCATCACCAAGTCCGGAACCAACACCTTCAAGGGATCCGCATACGTTTATCATCGCAACGAGAACATGCGTGGTGATGCCGTTGAGAGCGAGACAATCTCCGGCGCGCGCGACAAGGACCGCAACACCATCTACGGTATGACATTCGGCGGCCCTATCATCAAGAACAAACTCTTCTTCTTCGTGAACTATGAATATGCCAAGACTCCTACCGTTGCCAACCGTTGGAGAGGTTCCGAGGATGGCATAGGTAATTCAAACGCCTATCTTTCACGTACCACTTTGGAGGATCTTCAGAAGGTTTCTGACTTTGTAAAGGACAAATACGGTTACAACACAGGTTCGTACACAAATTTCCCTGCTGATGAGAGCAACAGAAAGATTCTTGCCCGCATCGACTGGAACATCAATGACAACCATCACCTCGCCCTGCGTTACAACCACACTTTGAACAGAAGCTGGATGTCTCCTAACGCATCTTCGATGGACGGTGGTCCTCGTTCCGCCTACGGCCGTACATCCCTTTATGCGATGTCTTTCGCCAACTCAATGTATTCAATGGACAATGTTGTGAACACTTGGTCTCTCGACTTGAACAGCCGTCTGAGCGACAAGCTTTCCAACCAGTTCCTCGCCACATATTCACAGCTTGACGATGTCCGTGGAACTAATTCATCTGATTTCCCTTTCATAGACATTATGGACGGTGGCAAGAAGAGTCCGGACGGCGAGAATGCCGCTGATGGCTCCAGCACCTACATGGCTCTTGGCTATGAGCTGTTCACATGGAACAACGGTGTGCATAACAACGTCATCACCGCAAAGGATGACCTTACCTACTATGCCGGTAACCACAAGGCCACTTTCGGAGCAAGCTACGAGTACCAGATGGCCGACAACTCTTACATGAGAAACGGTACCGGTTACTATCGTTACAACAGCCTTGACGACTTCCTCAACGAGGCCGCTCCTTCAGTTGTCTGCCTTACCTATGGTTACGACGGAGAAGCAAATCCTGCGGCCCGCGTGCGTTTCAACAAGCTTGGTGTTTATGCTCAGGACGAGTGGTCTATGCTTGACAATTTCAAACTCACATACGGTCTTCGTCTTGACGGTCTCTTCTTCAGCAATCAGGACCTGATGAGGAACCAGGCGATCTATGATCTTGACTATAACGGAAAGCATATCGACACCGGCAAGTGGCCTAACAGCAGCCTTACTGTTTCTCCTCGCGTTGGTTTCACTTGGGATGTGTTCGGCGACAAGAGCTTCAAGGTTCGTGGAGGTACAGGTCTCTTCTCAGGACGTCTCCCTCTCGTGTTCTTTACCAATATGCCTACCAACTCTGGTATGGTTCAGTACCAGGCCAAGCTTAACGCGACCGGCAAGAATGGTGGAACTCTTACAGACATGAAGCAGTTCGCCGGCAAGATCCTGACCCGTCAGGAACTTCACGACAAACTCATCTCTATGGGCTATCCTGACACAATCAAGCCTGAGGATGGAACAGCTCCTTCTGAGATTTCCGCTGTTGATCCTAAGTTCAAGATGCCTCAGGTTTGGAAGACCTCTATCGCTTTTGACTACTCTCTTCCTACTTCATTCCCATTCACTATCACTGCTGAGGGAATCTTCAACAAGACCATCAACGGTGTATGCCTCAGGGATTGGAGCGTCAAGGACACCGACGGATTCTCAAGATTCAACGGTGCTGACAACCGTCCTCTCTACCAGGACTTCAAGCTTACCTACGACAAGGATGGTAAGACCACGAATATGCCTGCCGCTTACGTTCTTGAGAACACAAATAAGGGTTACGGCTATTCCGCCAACCTGACAATCAACACGACTCCTGTTCAGGGCCTCAACATTATGGCTGCCTACACCCACACTGTTTCCAAGGAACTTACCGGTATGCCTGGTTCAAACGCTTCCTCAGTGCTCAACTACATGGCTACAGTCAACGGCCCTAACGATCCGGGTCTCCACAACTCACAGTACGTGACCCCTGACCGTTTCGTGGCTTCCCTTACCCACAGTGACAAGTCCGGCAACCACTACAGCTTCATCTACGAGACTTGGAGAGGTGGTTACAACTACTCTTACATGACTGTCAACGACATCAACGGTGACGGTTACAACTACGACGCAATCTACGTTCCTACCGACGCGGAGGTCGCCAACAAGGAGTTCCGTTTTGTTTCCGATGATGACCGTGACCGCTTCATGGACTATGTCCACAACGACAAGTACCTGAGCAAGCGTCAGGGCAAGTACGCTGAGGCTTACAGCGTTTATTCTCCTTGGGTTCATAGGGTTGACTTCAGCTACAAGCACGATTTCAAGGTTAATGTCGGCAAGAGCGTCAACACTCTCCAGCTCAGCCTTGATGTGAAGAACATCCTTAACCTCTTCAACTCCAGCTGGGGTGTAAGCAAGTACATGAACCCGGCTCTTGGTGAGGGACGTATCCTTAGGTATGAAGGTGTTGACAATGAGGGCTATGCCACATTCTCTACCGCCAAGGCTTACAATGCTAACACCGAGACATTTGTGCCTTACCACACCATCGGTCAGTGCTGGTACGCTTCCATTGGTATCAAGTACATGTTCAACTAATTTAATGTCAAGACGATATGAAACTTAAATATATTTTCACCGCCCTTGTGGCCGCTTTGACTCTCGCGGTTGGCTGCGAGGATGACATCGAAAGATATCTTGATGAAGTCAAGGTGTCGTCATCATACGTGGCTATTCCTGCCGCCGGTGGTTCCCAGACCATCACAGTCAACGCCAGTGCTGACTGGTCGTTCGGCGATATTCCTGAATGGCTTACCGTATCTCCTACATCCGGAGCCGCCGGTGAGACTACCGTCAGCTTCAAGGCTGACGCCGCTACCTCCACCAACGAGGCTATGCTCTACCTTACCTGCGATGGCAAGTCTCAGATCATTAACGTACTGCAGCAGACTGAGAAAGTAGAACCTCAGGTTATTCCACTGAAAGAGTTCCTTGCCAAGGAGGTTTCTCCAACTGTTTACAGGATTGCCGGTACCATTTCTAATATTCAGGAAATCTCCGCCAGCTATAAGAATGCGACTCTTACAATCTCTGATGACGAAGGCTATTCGGTTTACTGTTATCGTTTCGGGCCTCCTTCCGGAAAGAAGATAGAGGACTTGGGAATGGAAGTCGGTGACTTCCTTACTGTAGAAGGCGCGAGAGGTGAATATAATGGTTCTCCTCAGATGGCCCAAGGTGGCGTCTTTGTAAGCCTTGTGAAATCCCTCATCAAAGTTGACTCTGTTTCCGTAAAGGAACCTCTTCCTGTCGAGGGTGGTGAGTTCAAGGCTTATCTGACCTGCAAAGGCGAAGGTGTGTCTGTGGTTGTTCCAGATGACGCTAAGTCTTGGCTCTCGGTTACCTCCATCGAGACTTCCGGCACAAACGCCACCGTTACTTTCATCGCCGCTGACAACCAGCTCGGTGACCGTGCCACAAACCTTACTTTCAACACGACCTCCAACGGCAAGGTTTACTCAGCGCAGACCTCTCTTGAGCAGAAAGGATCCATTCTTGCTGTTACAGTGGGCGAGTTCCTTAACGCCGCTGTCAGCCCGGCGCAGTACCGCCTTACCGGAACCGTTAAAAAGATTTCTGTCTCTGAACAGTACAACAATGCGGACATCACGGTTGCCGATGCTCTTGGCAACTCGGTGCTTGTTCATAGGATGAAGCCTGCCAGTGGCAAGATTACGGATTTGACCATCGGTGTAGGTGACAAACTTACGGTTCTCGGTCAGAGAGGAGAGTATAATGGCACAGCCCAGATGGTAAATGGTGTCTATGAGAGCCATGTCCACTATATTCCTGCCACCATCAAGGAGTTCCTTGCCAAGGAAGTCTCGGACGTTGAATATATCGTGACGGGCAAGATTGTCAACATCAAGGAGATCAGTGCTTCTTTCAAGAACGCTACCTTGACGATCGCTGATGATGAGGGAACTACTTTGTACGTCTTCCGAATGAAGGCGGCTGAAGGTGGTCCCGCCATTGAGAATATAGGCTTGAAAGTTGGTGATGTCCTCACAGTTATTGGAAAGAGGGGCGAATTCAACGGCTCCGCTCAAATGGTTAATGGCTACTATGTCAGCCACGAGGCTGGCAGCGTGGATCCGGAACCAGAACCTGGAGATAATTCGTATTCCATTGATTTGAGCTACAAACTCGGGGCTAATGCTTATGATGATGGTGTTGCTACGATCAATGGCAAAGAAAATATGAAAGTTCTTAAGTTTGGAGCGTCGAAGGGGAAGACCGGCGATCTCACAATCACTGTTCCAGCTGGTTCCAAGAGAGTATCGTTCTATGCGTTGGCTTGGAAAGGTGCTGCCACCACATTGGAGTTTTCTGGTTTAGGGATGACGTTCGGCACTCAAGGCATCAGGGCTAATGATGGAGTGGCTGGTCAGTCTCCTTACAAGATCACTGTGACAGATGATGACTACTACACATTCACCGTTCCTACAGCCTTGACAGAGGATCTTGACATAAAGATCACCACTGCCGCAAACGTTGGAAACAACACCCGCGCGGTACTCTTTGGTCTCAAAGCTTTCAAAGAGTAATTCTTTTTGAATATATTAAAAAGGGCGACTGCATATCAGCAGCCGCCTTTTTTTGTCCTTCAGAATCAGTAAAGAAACCGTAAGCATTCGAGGAAGTACGTGCGTCGATAAAGTTTGGCTGCAACTTGCATCAGTGTGATGCCGGTTGCAGTCTTTTTTTGGGGGAGTGTGATATTGGCTCGAGTTACTTTGCGGACAAGGCGCGCCAGTTTGCGGGAAGAAGGTCTGCGTAGTCTTTCCCTGCCTGTTCGTATTCCGGGATCCGGCGAAGTCCTTCAGCAGACCAATGGCCACGCGGGTGCTCCTGGAGCCATGTTCATAGAAGAAGAACCTGTCTCCCGTCATCACGTTCACCACACTCCATACGTATCCCTTCACCGCGCGGCGCTTTTCTTTGTCTAAAAAGGCCGGAAAATGATCTCTAATCAAAGACCCTCTTATACCCCAATGACAACGAAAGAAGACCTTAGACTTAATTCGTTACTGTTTGATTTTCCTTCCGCTCCAGTTCTCCGAAAAACGCATCGAGGCACATATCTGTATCTGCTTTGTCGCCTACAAGGTGCACAAAGAGCTTGAAAGGGTCATCAAGAAAGCCGGTCTCGACCTCAGCGTGGATAAGGTGCTGGATATAGCCACGACGCTTATCACCTTGAGGTGAAGATACCATGGACTGACCATGTTCGGACCAGGACTCTGTTCCTAACCCCGGAGCATCGGTCGCTACTGCCGCTTTTTGGCAATATATCGAAACTCAAATTGGGTGAATCTTCGCCAAAGTCAGGAAGAAAAACGGAGCAAACCTTTGCGGTAGACTTTTCTAAAGATGAATAAGCCAGAACTTCTCACACGTACTTCAATAAAGATGATCATTTGATGTAATAGCCACCGGTCCCTTGTTGGTTGCCAATCTGACAAGGTGCCCATCTCCGTTCTGGTGACGACCGCCGGAAATGGTGCGCGTTTTTGTGCGACTTCGACGCCCAAAATTGGCCCAAGAAAATGCTTTATATTGACTCTCAGATGATTAAGCGTAGTACATGGGGAAATAAGAAACGAAAAGCCCTGAAAAGAAATGAAAACAAAATTCGCTTGTAACTACCTTTAAAT
>FR893098.1 GCA_000433355.1 Alistipes sp. CAG:435
GGGTTTTGCTCCGACAGCGGAAGACGCTCTGTACAAGGTTTCGAGTTCGGAACTCTGTACTAATCTTTCATTATTATACAGGCTCTTAGCTCAGTTGGTTAGAGCGCTACACTGATAATGTAGAGGTCGGCAGTTCAACTCTGCCAGGGCCTACTAATCCAGAGTTTTCTGGAATAGTCCGGGGGTATAGCTCAGTTGGTAGAGCACCTGCTTTGCAAGCAGGGGGTCTAGAGTTCGAATCTCTATATCTCCACACGAAAAAGTCGGAACAGCATTCGCTGCTCCGACTTTTTTTGTGGAGATAATCCAACCCCAGTCGCTTTGCGACAGCCCCTGTGGGGCATTGGGGAGCGTTACGCATTGATTAGTAGCGTTTTATGAAATCCTGCCAGTCTGTGCAGAATGGCAGGATTCGCAAAATATCTAATTTGTAATGAATTACTGATCACGCCCGGATGATCTCAACCTCGCCGTCGAGGCCGATCTTGATGATCTGGGAGGCGAGACCGGTGGCCCCGGCTTCGAGACGGGGATCAACGGTGTAGTCAACCGCGTTTTTGATCTCGTCGGAGATGTCGGCGAATTTCTTCGGTGTAGGCTCACCGGAGATGTTGGCGGAGGTGGAGACGATAGGCCTGCCGAGCTTGTAGGTGAGCTGCTGGCAGAACTCCATCATCGGGATGCGGATCCCGACAGTGCCGTCCGCAGCCACGGTGTTGTGCGCCAAGTGGTAGCGGTCAGCCTTCCAAGGCTCTCCATCTGCCGGTGCCGGGTAGGTTTTCGCCCCCGGGTAGATCAACGTCATCGGCCGATCGTTCACCTCGACCAGATCTATGGCCATCGGTGGAATCTCATTTACGTATAACGCTATCTGATCCAGACTGCTGGCCAGCAGTACGAGCGACTTGCTGTCCGAACGATGCTTGATCTCGTAAATCTTTGCGACAGCCTCAGGATTGGTCGCATCGCAACCTAATCCCCAGACCGTGTCGGTAGGGTAGAGGATGACTCCTCCGTCTCTAAGAACCTTCAACGTCTCGTTAAGGATCTCATCTATAGTCTTCTTTTGCATATTCATAAAATTATTCCATAAAGTGCAGGTAGCAGGCCGTCACCGCCGTCACTGCCGCCGTCTCTGTGCGCAGCCGGCTTGGCCCGAGGTGGACCGGCACGAAACCGTGCCCGACGGCCAGACGTGCCTCATCCGGAGAGAAATCCCCCTCGGGGCCGATCAGCACCGTGACCGCCGAATCAGATGGGAGCCCTTCCAGCACATCCTTGATTGATCGCCTTAAAGTCTCATCCTCAAAACAGTAACAGATCATCTTGACACCGGAATCCCCGGAATGTCCCAGGATGAAATCCCGTACGGAGACCGGTTCCTCCACCAGCGGCAGTTTCGCCTTCAGGCTCTGCTTCATCGCCGAAAGCGCGATCTTGCGGGACCTTTCCGCCTTGAACACCTTCCGCTCGGAACGCTCCCCGATGACCGGCGAGACCACGTCCACGCCAAGCTCCGTGGCCTTCTCCACGAACCACTCGAAGCGATCGTTGTTCTTCGTCGGGCACACCGCCATATTCAATGAATATGAATGCCCACCCCATCCGGGAACGGTTTCCAGGATCTCCGCCGCGGCTCCTTTGGGCGAATCGTCGCTCAGGCGGCAACGGTACATATTCCCGATGCCGTCCACAACGGTGACCTCGTCCCCGACACGATGCCGGAGCACCCTCACGCAATGCGCGCTCTCGTCCGCGTCCAGAAGAGCGAGTCCGCCATTTATTTCGTTAGCATAGAAAATCTCCATACTGCAAAGATACAACATTGAATAATAAAGAGTAACTTTGCACCTATGAAAAAACGTTACGAATCATTGGATGTCCTTAGAGGACTGACAGTCGCTTTTATGTGCATCGTCAACAATCCGGGCACGTGGGCGCACATATTCCCGCCGCTCAAGCACGCCGGTTGGGACGGTTGCACCCCGACGGATCTTGTGTATCCGTTCTTCATCTTTTGTATGGGATGCGCGATGGCGTTCTCTTTCTCAAAGTACGAGAAAACGACCGCCAAGGCTTATCTGAAGGTGTTGAAAAGGGGCGCGCTGATCTTTCTGGTCGGCTTCGCGCTGAACCTGTACCCGTTCTTCCCGACCTCGCTCCACGACGAGACCTGGTCCTTCGGCCAGAACTACCTCTACTGGCTTCAGCATAAACGAATATTCGGGGTTCTCCAACGAATAGGTATGGCGTATGCCATCGCCGGCTGCCTTGCCCTGTGGCTTAAAAAGCCAAAGAAGATTCTGGCCGCGATCGCGACGCTTTGCGTGACTTACACGGGAATATTACTGATCTTCGGCCGTGAGCCCGGCGCGTTCTCCCTCGAAGGCAATGTCTCGATGAGAATCGACACCTGGCTGGTCGGCGGCAACCATTGCTACCACGGCTACAACGGGACCGATTTCGACCCGGAGGGTGTCCTCGGCTCCATGACCGCGGCCTGCTCCTGCCTTCTCGGCTACCTGATCGGCTCGATGATCCACGCCTCCCAAAAGAATATGTCCGCTACCAACTGTTCCCCTGACAGGGTTGTCAACAGGACTTTTGTCTATGGATGCCTGTCCTTGATCCTCGGTGTGATCCTCAGCATCTGGGTTCCGATCAACAAGCCTCTTTGGTCAGTCTCCTATGTCTTCTACGCCGGAGGCTGGGCGATGCTCGCCCTGGCTTTCCTTGCGTACTTGCTTGACGTGAAGGGGTATGAGAAACCTTTCGTTCCATTCAAGGCCATGGGCATGAACGCGTTGATGGCGTTCGTGTTCTCCGGAGTCATCGCCAAAAGCTACGGATTCTTCGGTTTCGCCCCGGGCCACTACTTCGGCGCCAATGAATATACCTCCCTGTTGTGGGCCTTCATATTCGTCACCATCATATTCACCCTTCTGTGGATTCTCTACAAGAAGAAGATTGTGATTAAACTGTAACTAAAATGTACATCGGATTGATTTCCGACACTCATGGAGTGTTCGCTGATGATGTGAGGGCGTTCCTTGAGCCGGTGGACCAGATCTGGCACGCCGGAGACTTCGGCACGCTTCAGTGCGCACGGGACATCGCCGCGTTCAAGCCTTTGATCGGAGTCCACGGCAATTGCGACGGACTTGATGTGAGACAGGAATATCCCGCCTTCCAGAACTTTGAGTGTGAGGGCATGAGAATCCTGATGACCCACATCGGTTTACGGCGCGGCAGCTATTGGGCCTTCAATCCGCACCAACCTATGTACGATCTGCGGGCAAAGGCTCTTCTTGACTCATATCATCCGGACATATTCGTCTGTGGGCACACGCATATTCCTCAGGTATTCAGTGACAAAAGAAATGGTTTTCTCTTTATGAATCCGGGCGCGTGCGGCTTCCAAGGCTCTGGAGACGTGCCTCGTCTGGCGCTTCGCTTTCATATTGTAAGCGGAGAAATCTCCGGTTTGGAGAAGTGTGAGTTGCCAAGAAGATCGATTTAGATAAAATTTTTATAAAAAAATATTGTAAATTTCAGAAAACTATGTACTTTTGCGGTCAGAAAAACGTGAGTAGAGTAACAATAGTTTTTTATTTATAATTATTATGAAGAAGGTATTTATGTCTTTCGCAGTTGTAGCTCTTATGGTAGCTGCTTCTGCTTGCGGTAACAACGCGAAGAAGGCCGAGGCTGCTGAAGGTGAGGCTACAGAGACTGCAGTTGAGGCTGCAACTGACACAACAACCGCTTGCTGCGACTCAACCGCCGCTTGCTGCGATTCAACTGCTACAGCTGAGTAATTTCAGCCGTTGATTCCCGAAAGGGATTTTGTGCGGTGTCCGGGTCCAAACCCAGATGCTGCAATTTTTTTTGTCTTCCCCCGTCCTAATGTCTATCTTTGAATATTGTTCGGTCGCGGACACTCGCTTTGTCGCCTGGGCACTGAACCTGTGGTTCGCAGACTCACCAACCGACGTTTGGCATAGGCACTACCTTTGCCGGTAACTGAATTTACCTTCCTTTGGCCACAGAGCCTGTCGAAGTGCCAACCGAACGATATGTAATATTGATGAATATGAAAGAGAAAACAGTCTGGTTTTGTTCCAATTGCGGTAATGAATATCCCAAATGGATGGGACGCTGTCCCGCCTGCGGGGAGTGGAACACGATGGTGGAGCAGAAAGTCGTCACGGGTGGCTCCAGGAAGTCAACCGTGGCGGACACCGTCCCGGGCGCCAGCCGCAAACCTCAGAAACTGAACGAGATTGATTCCCGTTCAGAGGCGAGGCTTTCCCTGAACAATGAGGAAATCGACAGAATCCTCGGCGGCGGCATCGTGGAAGGCTCTCTTGTACTGATCGGTGGTGAGCCGGGAATCGGCAAGTCCACCCTTTCCCTTCAGATTCCGCTCGGTTGCCCGTCACTCAGGACGTTGTACGTCACTGGAGAGGAAAGCCTGCGTCAGGTCAAGATGCGTGCCGACCGTCTGGGCGGTGATGCCTCCAACTGCCAGATCTACAGTGAGACGTTGATAGAGAATGTCGTTGCCCAGGCTCGTGAGATCAATCCGGACCTGATGATTGTGGATTCCGTCCAGACAATGTTCTCGCAGACCGTTGATTCCACTCCGGGATCCGTGACCCAGATCAAGGAGGTTGCCGCGATCCTTCTGCGTTTCGCCAAGGAGACAGGCATCCCGGTCATCCTGATCGGACATATTACCAAGGAAGGCTACATCGCCGGTCCGAAGATTCTGGAGCACATTGTGGATGTGGTTCTTCAGTTCGAGGGCGACAATCGAGGTTCGTACAGAATCCTGCGCAGCATAAAGAACAGATTCGGCTCGACTTCCGAGCTGGCTGTCTTCGAGATGACCGGCAAAGGACTCCGCGAAGTCTCCAACCCTTCCGAACTGCTCATCCCGATGCACGAGGCCGGACTTAGCGGCACCGCCATCAGCGCGATGCTGGACGGCACGAGACCGTTTCTCTTTGAGGTTCAGGCGCTTGTCAGCTCTGCTGTCTATGGCACGGCGCAGCGCTCCGCCACCGGATTCGACGTGCGGCGACTGAATATGCTTCTGGCGGTCCTGGAGCGCAGGGCAGGCTTCAAACTCGCCCAAAAGGATGTTTTCCTGAATATGGCGGGCGGGCTCAAGGTCAGTGATCCGGCCTGTGACCTGGCTGTCATCTCGGCTGTTCTGTCCTCCAACTTTGATTTCGCCATCCCCTCCGACAACTGTTTCTCCGGAGAGATCGGACTCAGCGGCGAGATTCGCCCGGTCGCCCAGATCGACCGCCGTGTAAGTGAAGCCGCCCGTCTGGGCTTCAAGAAGATATTCATTTCTTCGTTCGCCTCCTTGGACCTCAAACCGCAAGGCATCGAGGTTGTCAAGGTGGCTGACGTTCCCGCCCTCGTCCGAAGTCTCTTCAAATAACCTTCGGTCACTGAGCCCTATCGGTCACTGAGCCGGCTTCATCGGTCACTGAGCCTGTCGAAGTGACTCGACGCCCTCAGCATTGCGCCTCCATATTCGTAAATCGAAAAAAAATGCGTATATTCGCCAAGTTTTAAGTCTAAACAAAACGAGATATGAATCTTAGAGACATCAAGAAGGACATTGAATATGTCATCGGAGCTTTCATCGATGATTGCTCCCTCTTCAGCGCACTTAACCAGAAAGCTGACGATGAGGCTTTGGGCGGGCTCTTCGACGAGGCTGTCAAACTCTACAATGACCTCAGGGACAAAGTGAACGCAAAGGTGGAAGGCAAGAAGTCCGCCTACTATGCCGGAATCCGCCAGGAACTCCTTGAGAAGACTGACGCTATGTATCAGAAGCTCAGCGAACTCATCAAGGCGACCGCAAAGTAACCGTTCTCTTTGCAGAAAAATATTTGGGGAAGACCGGATGGCCTTCCCCATTTTTTCGTTTTCGTGAAGCCTAATACTCTGTTTTGATTTGTTTGTTTGAAGATTTTTCACTTCAAAGAACATTTCAAACGAATCAAAAGCGGATTCTGAATGTTGCCCTCCACGGACTTATTTCCCTGCCAGATGCTTCTCCCAAGCCCAGGCCGCGGCCAGCGTGTCCTCGATTGACCTCTCCGCTTTCCAGCCAAGCTCGTTGTTGGCAAGCGTAGGATCCGCCCAGATCGCGGTAACGTCTCCGGCCCTGCGAGGAGCGAACTTGTAGTTCAGCTTCAAGTTGTTGGCTTTCTCGAACGCATTGATGAGCTCCATCACCGACAGCGGCTTGCCCGTACCGATGTTGAAGATCTCATATTCCTTCTTCATCTTGCCGTCGAGCATTCTGCGCACCGCGAAGACGTGCGCCTTCGCCAGGTCCACGATGTCGATGAAGTCTCTCTGGCACGTTCCGTCCGGAGTAGGGTAGTCATTGCCGAAGACGGAGAGGCACTCACGCTTGCCGATGGCGGTCTGGGTGATGAACGGCACCAGGTTGTTCGGCACGCCGCGCGGCAGTTCGCCGATCAGCGCCGACGGATGCGCTCCGACCGGGTTGAAGTACCTCAGCGCGATTCCCTTGACATTTGAATATGCCTTTACGGAGTCCCGAAGAATATCCTCGCACATCTGCTTTGTGTTCCCGTAAGGGGAGGTGGCCGGCTGCCTTGGCGACTCCTCCGTCACCGGAAGCCTCTCAGGCTCGCCGTAAACTGTCGCGGAGGATGAGAACAGAATATTCTCGCATCCGTGCTTCCTTGCGGTCTCGATGACATTCATAAATGATTCCAGGTTGTTCCGGTAATATTTCAGCGGCTCGCTGACGGACTCTCCAACGGCCTTGAAGCCGGCGAAATGAATCACGGCGTCAATCCGGTTGGCCGTGAACAGCAACTCTGTCGCCACAGGATCGCAGAAATCCATCTTCACGAAAGGAATATCCTCCATTCCGGTGATCTTCTTGACTCCCTCGTAGCAGGTCTCATCGCAGTTGGACATATTATCGGCCACGATCACATCGTAGCCGGCCTCGATAAGTTCCACGGTGACGTGGCTTCCGATAAATCCGGCACCGCCGGACACAAGGACGCATTTTTTCATATTCAATGACAATTTGATTCAAGTTAGTTCCGCATAAGCGGTTTTACACGCTGCAAATTTAGCAATAAAACACTATTTTTGTACTCTTGCCGTTCCTTGTTTTCATCCGTGGGCCTTGGAACGGCTTGAAATTCAAAAAGACAACTGTTATGAGATTCGGAATATTCATAAATTCTTGTGTTTGCGCTTTGGTGATGTCGGTCGCCATCGCCCCTTCCGCCGTGGCCCTTCGGCAAGCTCAGGGACCATCCGGTTCCTTGGTCACCCCTTTGAGCATCGATTCCGCCTCCTTGGTCACTGAGCCTGTCGAAGAGTCCGCATCCCTATCCACCACGGTCACTGAGCCTGTCGAAGGACCTGCGTCCCTATCCACCACGGTCACTGAGCCTGTTAAAGGACCTGCGTCCCTACCCGTCACGGCCACTGAGCCTGTCGAAGAGTCCGCATCCCTATCCACCACGGTCACTGAGCCTGTCGAAGTGGCCTCCTTCCCGCAACTGCATTCCACAAACAAGGCGCGATCCAAGACCAAAGCCCAGAGATATGTCGAGTCAATCTCCCGAAGCGAATCCCTGAAATCCTCCGTCCTCGGGGTCCTTGCCCTGACCGAAGGCGGCGACACCCTCGCCTCCTGGAACAGCGGCCAGAGGATGGTCCCCGCCTCGACGATGAAGTTGATAACCACCGGCCTGGCCATCCATCGCCTCGGTCCCGACTTCAAGTACGTCACTCGCATCGGTTACAGCGGATCCATCAAGGACGGAATCCTTGACGGCGACCTATATATAGTGGGCGGCGGTGACCCGACCATAGCCTCGAAAGACTCGATCGCCATCCCCCGCGCCAAACTTTTCGCCCAGTGGAAATCGTTCCTGGACAAGGCCGGAATTAAGAAAATCAACGGCAAGGTGATCGGCGACGGCCGCTATTTCGACGGCCCGATCGAGCACGACACATGGAGCTACCAGGACATCGGCACAGCCTACGGAGCCGGCGGCAACGGCCTCTGCTTCTACGAGAACGCCCAAGACTTCCGCGTGAGCGCCGGCCCGTCCGTCGGCTCACCCGTCAATGTCACGGTCTCCTTCCCGAACACCCCGTGGATGAGGTATGAATATCCCTGCAGAACCGCTCCCGCCGGCACCGGCGACCAGCTCTACCTTTTCAACTCCGAATTCCTTCCTTACGCCGAGATCCGCGGCTCGTTCGCCATCGACCGCAAGCCCAAAACCGAGGAGTTCAGCAACAAGTTCGGAGCCTACACCTGCGCCCATTATTTCTGTGAATATCTGAAATCCAATGGAGTACCCGTCTCCGAAGGCCCCGCCGACATCCGTCTCGGCCGCGTCCGCTCCAACCTCTCTTCCAATGAATATGCCCCCTACGCCTCCAGAGTGGATGACCTGAATATGCTCGGTCAGACATATTCCCCGTCCCTTAAGCGCATAGCCCGTGAGACGAACCTGAAAAGCGACAACTTCTACGCCGAGACCCTTTTCCGGACCCTTGGCCGGAGGTATCATCATTCCGCCTCCTACGATTCCTCTTATGTAGCTGTGAATGAGGTGATGAAGAACATCGGTGTCAGCGCCGATGATGTCCGTATAGTTGACGGTAGCGGCCTCGCCCGCCACAACTACATCTCCCCGTCCTTCTTTGTGCGTTTCCTTTCCGCTATGATGGACAGTCCGTCCTTCGCTGACTACATCCAGACCATAGGCCAGCCAGGAAACCGTCATTATGAATCCCGCCTGAAGGATGCCCCGGCCACCGTCAAGTCCCGTGTCCACCTGAAGAGCGGCTCGATGAACGGTGTCCGTTGCTTCAGCGGCTACATCGAACCCTCCGCCGGCTCCAAGTCCGACACCATCATCTTCTCCATAATGACCAACAACTCCCTCGCCCCCGCCTCCCGCATCGACCCCCTGATCGACCGCATAATCACCCTCCTCGCCGCCGACAACTGATCCGCCTTCATAGCCCGATCTCAGTGACCTGACAGTGAACGTACCTTAACTGTCTGGTGTTTAGTGAGATCTGAAATCCTGCCGGTCATTTCAAGAGGCCAGAAATCCATAATTAATTGGAACAGAGAACGTGAAGCTCCACGGCTTGGGTCTCAGTACTTTATGGAATCCTGCCAGTCATTTTGGAGGGCCAGGAATCCATAATTTATTGGAACAGAGAACGTGAAGCTCCACGGCTTGTGTCTCAGTACGTTATGAGATCCTGCCCTCTATTTTAGGAGACCAGGAATCCATAATTGGTTGGAACAGAGAACGTGAAGCTCCACGGCTTGAGTCTCAGTACTTTATGAGATCCTGCCCTCTATTTTAGGAGACCAGAGATCCACAATTGATTGGAACAGAGTGTGTGACGTTCCACAGGTTGAAGGTCAGTGCATTATGAAGTTCTGCTCCCTGGAATTGACTACCAGTAATTTATAAGTAACGAACCCATGATGTTTTACGGTCCACACTCTTGCTAATCATAGATTAATTTCCCATATTTGTGAAACATCGTTCTCTGGTCTGGAATCAACCAGTCCACCTGAAAGAATGATGTGGGTTAACTATGTAAAACTTTTAAAAAGAGGGGAAGGCTATGAGGCGTCGAAAGTTTCTGTCCGGTTCACCGAACCACATTTATCAACGGTCACAGAACGGTTCTGTGATATTTTACAGTCTGGAGGATTGTCTGGTTTATTTCACTGTGTTCTGCACCTGCGCCAAACGGTACGGAGTGACAGTTCTGGGTCTGTGCGAGATGTACGATCATATTCATCAATTGGTTGAGGCTCCGGATTTACCTACGCTCAGCGGGTTCGAAAGAATGGTGAATATGACGTTCTCCTATGAATATTACGGTGACTTGAAGCGGGGGGCTGAGGGCTTTGTGTCGGATAGGAACATCACTTCCGGTTCTGTAAGCGTCACGATCCCGAACATTGGCCATCTGTTCCAGTCTCCATTCGGAAGCGCTCCGAAAATCGGAAACAAAAAGATAAGGACCAGCATTGCCTACCTTTATAACAATCCGGTTGAGAGGAATATCCATCAGGAGGCGATCAAGTGGCGATGGAACTTTCTGGCCTACGCGTTTTCCGATCATCCGTTTTCGGAAAAGCTGTCGCGTAGAGTGGCCTCGACCAAGATGCGTAAAAACCTCAAGGAGATTGAAGGATGTTGTTCACGGGGCAGCTACCTGAGGTACCCTCAACTTCACAGGATGTTTGATGGCCTATCACCTGAAGAGAAAAACCAACTTATCGATTTCATTGTCATTACCTATAATGTTATTGAATATGACAGGCTCTCTTCCTATTATGGAAGTCCGGAAAAGATGTTGCTTGCCATCAACTCCAACACCGGCAGTGAATATGACATCAGGGAGGAACGGCATCATAATCCGGACACCTCCTACGGTCAGATGATGAATTATGTTGTCAGGTATGACTACGTCACCAGGGCCAAGGATGTCATCCTACTGCCCATCAAGGAGAAAAACGTCCTTATGCGGATTCTGGTCCGTGACACGATGGCCGATGAGTGGCAGGCCCTGAAGTTCCTCGGAATGGATCTCCCTTCAAGGTAGTGCAACGGTTGGGGCTTGGTTTGGGACTCCACTCAAGATGGCGCTACGGTCTTTTGGTTGGAAACGGCTAAGGTCGCTATGTAGCACTTGGTTTGGGACTCCACTCAAGACGGCGCTACGGTCTTTTGGTTGGAAACGGCTAAGGTCGCTATGTAGCACTTGGTTTGGGACTCCACTCAAGACGGCGCTACGGTCTTTTGGTTGGAAACGGCTAAGGTCGCTATGTAGCACTTGGTTTGGGACTCCACTCAAGACGGCGCTACGGTCTTTTGGTTGGAAACGGCTAAGGTCGCTATGTAGCACTTGGTTTGGGACTCCACTCAAGACGGCGCTACGGTCTTTTGGTTGGAAACGGCTAAGGTCGCTATGTAGCACTTGGTTTGGGACTCCACTCAAGACGGCGCTACGGTCTTTTGGTTGGAAACGGCTAAGGTCGCTATGTAGCACTTGGTTTGGGACTCCACTCAAGACGGCGCTACGGTCTTTTGGTTGGAAACGGCTAAGGTCGCTATGTAGCACTTGGTTTGGGACTCCACTCAAGACGGCGCTACGGTCTTTTGGTTGGAAACGGCTAAGGTCGCTATGTAGCGCTTGGTTTGGGACTCCACTCAAGATGGCGCTACGGTAGAAAATGATAACCGTGCACTTAATTGTCTGGCGTTTAGAAAGATCTGAAGTCCTGCTGGTCATTTTAAGAGGCCAGGAATCCATAATTGGTTGGAACTTGGAGTGTGGTGCCCCATGGCTTGAAGGTCAGCGCGTTATGAAGCCCTGCCATCCATTTGGGGAGACCAGAAATCCGTAATTTATTAATATGTATCGTAAAAAGAGTTCGCCCACCATACATATTCTGGGATGAGATATGAGACCTGTTGAGCATAGATTGCCACGATTTGCGGAAAATGAAATTGCCGTTGAATGTCGCTTGTTAATTCAACGAGCCTAGAGACGAGTTGATTAACAGGTGATGAACTTGCTGAATCAACGGGCTGCGTAAGGTGGAGATGATTCCGGAGTCGTTGGAGCCTATGTGACCGACAATGCGGGTGTCGCTTACGGGCTGTGACCGCACTAATTCCACGGAAAGTAGAACGGGCTGCGTAAGGTGGAGATGATTCCGGAGTCGTTGGAGCCTATGTGACCGACAATGCGGGTGTCGCTTACGGGCTGTGACCGCACTAATTCCGCGGAAAGTAGAACGGGCTGCGTAAGGTGGAGATGATTCCGGAGCCATCAGCGTCTATGTGGCCGACGATGCGGCGGGCGCGGACAGGCTTGCGGTTGTAGAAATCGGCAGCGCTGGAATCCAATGAGTTGACACGCACGACCTGGGCGGAGTGGATGAACTTGCCGTCACCGATGTACATCCCCACGTGCGTGATCCGCTCCCTGGTGGTGTCGGTCGCGGCCTTGCCCCAGAACAGAAGGTCGCCAGGAAGCAGACCGCTCCAGTCAACATCCCCGTTGTCCTTGAATATTCCCACATCCTCTCCGATCCTTGCCTGTTGGGAGGCGTTGCGCGGAAGGAGCACTCCGTTGGCGAAATATACGCTGCGGGTGAATCCGCTGCAGTCCACGTTCTTGATGGACGTGCCGCCCCACATGTACGGTACGCCGAGGAACCTGTAACCCGTGGTCAGAAGATCCTGCCTGAAATCATTCCCGGCCGTGGTTCTGTCCTTGCGGTCTTTGGCCCATTTGTAGAACACCGCGACATCTTTAGCGGGAACATAACCGGTCTTGCCTGACGGCAGCACGACTCCGACAAACTTCTTCTTCAGAACCGCCTGCCCCTCCTCATAGCCTTTGTAACGTCCTCCGGCATGCGTCCTGACACTGTACATGATTCTCACGATGTCTCCGAGCACGAAATCGGAGACAATCCTGGAATCCATCGAAGGCTCCTCGTAAATGTGTGAGAAAGCCGCTGTGCAGATGTATTTCGGAGCCTCAAGGTAGTCCTGAAGCTCTTCCTCGCTCATCGGCACGAGCCCCATCTCGTTGACCCAGGCCGTGTAAGGCTCCGGACTCTTTATCTTGACCCAGTAGCTTGACTTATCCAGGACCTCGACCACCGTCCCCATCAACGCCTGGTCTCCAAGCTCGGCGGCGTAGTCCGGTGCCTCGCGCATAAAGTTGGCGGAAAACTCAACCACAGCCCATTTCTTAGGGGCTTCCTGCGCTGAGGCGGCACAATTGAATGACAGAGCGACCGCGGCCGCCGAAGACAAAATTTTCAGGAATATGTTCATATCGACATCTGTTTATAATCAATAAACTGTTCTGCTTGAAATGCCCTTTCGTGGTTCAAACCAATCAAAAACCTTCTCTTTCCGGAACCAATGACGGATCCAACTTGTAAAAATATTCACAATTCATTAGTTTTGCAAGGAATATGTCGTACTTTTCGGTGGCACTTGTCGGGAAAAGGGGATAGGGCAATCACATCCGGACGTGGAACAGGAGTTCTCCTTAATGGATTTCTTTGAAAACCGAATGCCCGGAATAGGACAATCACAATTGAACGTGGAACTGAAGAGGACGCGAAGGAAAGGTGAATCGGAAGAAGGAGTAACGGCTGCATTATGTTTGGTTTTTCAGAAGGGAAAAGATACAATTCGTTCGTGGGTTATTACCGCCGCAGGTACGGTGAGCGGCTCCAGAAACTTGTTCTGGACGCAGGGTTCTCGTGCCCTAACCGGGACGGAACCGTGGGGCGGGGAGGGTGTACCTACTGCGACAACGCCGCTTTCCATCCTGGTTACAGTACTCCGGGGAAGCCGCTTCTGACACAGATTGACGAAGGAATAGAGTTCCAAAAGGTGCGATATCCGAGGGCGAGGCACTACCTGGCATATTTCCAGGCATATTCAAACACATACGGTCCGTTGGATCGGTTGAAGGCTCTTTATGAGGAGGTCCTGAGCCATCCGGAGGTGGTGGGGATCGTGATCGGCACGCGTCCGGATTGTGTCGATGAGAAGAAGCTGGACTATCTGGCTGGCTTGGCGTCGGGGCGTGTCCTTTCAGGGTGGCAAAGATCCCTTCGGCGGGCTCCGGGACCGACTGTCCAGGCCCCGGTTCCGGATACCCTCACCGCCCCCATAGTGGTGGTGGAGTACGGCATCGAGTCCTGCCACGACAGCACCCTGCGCCACATCAACCGCGGCCACAGCTTCGAGTGCGCCCGTAAAGCCGTGGAAATGACCGCTGAAAGAGGCATCGACACCGGAGCCCACTTCATTCTCGGCCTCCCCGGCGAGACCAGAGAGATGCTCCTCGACCAATGCGGCCTTATCTCCTCCCTACCGCTGCGCTCCGTCAAATTCCACCAGCTCCAGATCGTCAGAGGCACAGTGATGGAAAAGGAATATGCCGCCGACCCCTCAGCCTTCTACCGTCCCGGTCTTGATGAATATCTTGACTTTGTCATCGACATCCTCGAACGCCTGCGCCCCGACCTTTACATCGAACGGGTCGCCGGCGAGGTCCCGCCCCGCTTCGTGAACGACACCCCTTGGGGACTCGTCCGAAACTTCGAGATCCTCCGCCTTCTGGACAAACGTCTTGAGGAGCGGGACACGTGGCAAGGCCGTTATATTCAAAGCCTTGATTAATCGGCTGGCACAACTTTCGCTTGCCGGAAGGCCGGCTGTCGGGCCGGAAGCCGAATTTTTTGAGGCCATAGAGGCAGAACAACCCTCCGGCCAAGCCAACTATTGCGTGAAAATTCTTATATTTGTCAAATTTATTTGATTACAATGGCGAAGTTTGTAAACCGAGAGATTCCTGAAGGCCTCACCTTCGATGACGTTTTGCTGGTTCCGGCACATTCCGATGTACTTCCTCGTGACGTGGATGTCACAACAAATTTCACGACTGACATCAAGCTCCACACCCCGATCGTGTCGGCCGCGATGGACACAGTCACAGAAGCCGATCTTGCCATAGCGATGGCGAGGGCCGGTGGTATCGGTGTGATTCACAAGAATATGACCATCGAGCAGCAGTGCGAGCAGGTGCGTCACGTGAAGAGGGCTGAGAACGGAATGATCTACGATCCTGTGACGATCAGCCCGGACGCGAATGTCGGCAACGCCCTCGCGATGATGAAGAAGCATCACATCGGCGGCATTCCTGTCGTGGACGCCAACGGCTTCCTCATCGGAATCGTCACTAACCGTGACTTGAGGTTCCAGGAGGATATGCAGCTGCCGATTTCCGAGGTTATGACAAAGGAGAACCTCGTGACCGCGCCTAAGGGCATCACCCTGGCCGACGCCACGAAGATCCTCCAGCACAGCAAGGTCGAGAAGCTTCCTGTTGTTGATAATGACGGCAAGCTCGTCGGCCTGATCACCTACAAGGATCTTATGAAGATCAAGGACAACCCTATCGCCTCCAAGGACAGCAAGGGCCGCCTCCTCGTCGCCGCCGCCGCCGGAATCAAGTCCGACACGCTCGACAGGATCGGTCTTCTGATCGACGCCGGAGCCGACGCTGTTGTCCTCGACACCGCCCACGGACACTCCGAAGGTGTGCTCAGGATGATCAAGAAGGCCTGCGACGCCTATAAGGATTTCCAGATCATAGCCGGAAACGTCGCCACCGCCGCCGGTGCCAAGGCTCTCGCCGATGCCGGAGTCAAGGCCGTGAAGGTCGGAATCGGCCCGGGCTCGATCTGCACCACGAGAATCATCGCCGGAATCGGCGTGCCGCAGCTGACGGCCGTAATGGAGGCCGCATATGCCCTCAAGGGAACGGGCGTGCCTGTGATCGCTGACGGCGGTATAAGATATTCAGGAGACATCGTCAAGGCGCTTGCCGCCGGAGCCAGCACCATCATGGCAGGCTCCCTGCTCGCCGGAACGGAGGAATCCCCAGGCGAGACAATCATCATGAACGGCCGCCGCTTCAAGTCCTACCGCGGAATGGGATCCCTCGAAGCGATGGAGCAAGGCTCGAAGGACAGGTATTTCCAGGACATGGAGTCCGACATCAAGAAGCTCGTACCAGAAGGAATCGTGGCCCAGGTGCCTTACAAGGGAACCGTCTCAGAGGTTGTCTATCAGCTTGTCGGCGGACTCAGGGCCGGAATGGGCTACTGCGGAGCGCATACTGTCGAGGAACTCAGGAACGCCCAGTTCGTGCGCATCACCAACGCCGGCTTCCTTGAGAGCCACCCACACGATGTGACCATCACCAAGGAAGCCCCTAACTATTCCCGTTAATCAATGATGCTCAGGAGGTTCCGCATATTCATGATGGCCGTCGCCGTTGCCGCCCTTCCGTCCTGCAAGGCAATATCCTCGCTGATTCACGACGGGGAGGTTGTCGCCAGGCTGGGAGACCATAAACTCTATCGCTCGGAACTGGACGATGTGATCCCCAAGGGCACGTCTCCGGCGGACAGCGTGAACCTTGCGAACCTCTACATCAACTCGTGGGTGAAGGACAAGGCTTTCCTCGACATAGCCCAGCAGCGTCTCTCCAAGGAGGAAAAGGATGTCTCGAAGGAGCTTGAGGCCTACCGCCAGTCGCTTCTGCGGTACCGCTACGAGCAGCGCTACATCAACGAGCGCCTCGACACCACCGTCTCAAAAAAGCAGATTGATGAATATTATGGCTCCCACAAAGAGTCCTTCAAGCTGGAGCGGCCGATCCTCAAAGCCCGTTTTATGAATATTCCGAAAGATTCTCCGAATCTTCAGAAGATCAAGAAGCTGATGTCTTCGGACAATGTTGAGGACGTGGTGGCCGCTGACAGCATCGCCTTCAATTCGACCCGGCGTTACCATGACTATTCCAATGGCTGGATAGACGCGGTGAAACTGGCCGCCGAGTTCGGTGTGGACTATGTTCAGATGCTCTCACAGCGTAGCGGCAACTTCATAGAGATGCCGGACGGGGATGCCAACATCTCTGTCGCGTTCATAGTGGATTACCGGAGGGCCGGGGAGATCGCTCCGGTGGAATACTGTGAGGACAGGATAAAGGACATCATCATCAGCGGAAGAAAGCACGAGCTCCTGGTCGGTTTGGAACGGGACTTGATAGAAGACGCCAAGGTTAAGGAGAATTTTGAAATATATTCGAAATGATAAAGAAAACAGCAATCACCATCTTCGCCCTCGCAGCGACCTGCGCGATGGCTTCTGCCCAGAAATACAAGTACGTTGACAAGACCGTCGCCGTTGTCGGCAACGAGGCGATCATGATCTCCGACATCGAAGGGGCGGTCAAGGACCGCAGCGCCCAGGGCTTTTCATCAGACAGGAATGTCCGCTGCGAGGTGCTGGAATCGATTCTCGAATCGAAGATATTCCTGATGCAGGCCAGGATCGACTCTCTCACGGTCAATCAGGACATGGTTGAGGGAAGCCTTTCCCAGCAGGCGGACAGGATGCTGACCTACCTCGGCGGCGAGGACAAGGTTGAGGAATATTTCGGCAAGCCTCTCTACCGCCTCCGTCAGGAATGGCGCAAGCAGTACGAGGACATGAGCCTCACACAGCAGGCCCAGCAGGAGATCATGAAGAAGATCCCGGAGATGACACCTTATGATGTAAAGGAATATCTTGACACGGTTGACACCAAGAATCTTCCGATAGTTCCTATCAAGTACCAGCTCAGTCAGATCTGCCGTTATCCGGACCGCGAGGCCGCGAACATGGCCGTGCGCGAGAAGTTGCTGGAACTCCGCGAGAGGATCATCAACGGAGAGAAGTTCTCCACTCTTGCTCGAATATATTCGGAGGATCCTGGTAGCGCCCGTAAGGGTGGCGAGCTTGGAATGGCCTCGAAGTCAATCTTCTGGCCTGTGTTTTCAGACGCCGCTATGGCTTTGAAGCCGGGTGTTATCTCGCAGATTGTCGAAACTCCTGACGGATTCCACATCATCGAGGTCATCGAGAAGAAAGGCGACATGTTCAACGCCCGCCACATTCTGATGAAGCCTAAATACACTGATGACGACAGGGATAAGGCGTTCAAGACTCTGGACAGCCTCCGTACCGAGATCAACAATAACGCCGTGACGTTCCAGATGGCGGCGAACTTCTACTCACAGGATCCGGCCACCAGGACCAACGGCGGTCAGATGTCCGATCCGAACACCGGCTCGGCATATTTCGAGATTGACCAGCTCAAGCCGGAGGACTATCTGGCCATCAAGGACTTGAAGGAGGGCGAGATCTCCGAGCCTGTGGAGTCCACTGACAATGATGGCCGTCAGGATCAGGTCAAAGACTATGTCGTTGGAAAGACCATCTACAAGATCATCCGTGTTGACAAGATCATTCCGGCCCACACTGCGTCGTTTGAGGAGGATTTCAGCCAGCTTCAGGAGCAAGTCCGTCAAGACAAGCAGATGAAGGCCATCGATGACTTCCTCGCCGGCAAGATCAAGGAGACCCACATTGTCATCGACCCGATGTTCAAGGACTGCGAGTTCCGTCGTCCGGGTTGGGCTTCAAAGTTCTCTGAAGACTGATGCTTGCGAGACGTCTGGCATATTCATTAATCCTTCTGCTGGTTTCGTTCGGCCTTTTCGCCCAGAACACCGAGCAGAAGGACAGTCTTGTGCGCCTGCTGGGATGTGATGAGCTTCAGCAGGTCGAGGAATATGGCCAGAGCTACAGGAAGGCTTTGGGACATGCCAGATTCGAGCACAATTCAACTCTTCTGATCTGCGACACCGCCTTGTGGAATGTCAACCAGAATGTTATAAACGCTTTCGGCAACGTCCAGATCATTCAGAACAACACAGTGCTCAGCAGCGAGAGCCTCGACTATCTCATCGACCAGAACCTCGCTCAGTTCAGAGGCGCGCTGGTCCAGCTTAGGGACAAGGACGGGAACACCCTGCGTACCACTGACCTGGACTATAACACCAAGGACAGTGTGGCCGTGTTCAGGAACGGCGGTGCCTTGCGCGACAAGGACGGCCAGATCATCGAGAGCGATGACGGCCATTACTATTCCAAGCTCAAGACGTTCAGTTTCACGAACAACGTCAACATGTACACTGACTCGATATTCGTGAAGACTGATGATCTGGACTACAACACAGGCACGAACGTAGCCACTTTCGGAACCGGCACCAACGCATGGAGGGACAACAACATGCTTTCTTCTCAGGCCGGTTTTTACGAGCGGACTTTGGAAAAGTTCACGTTCTTCAGGAACGTGCATATTCTTACCGAGAACCAGGAGGCATGGGCTGACACCTTGGTATATTACCGGGTTCCGAACAATGTGGAGATGTTTGGCCATGTGGAACTGCTTGACACGACTCGCAATGTGGCCGCGGTGGCCGGTTATGTGCAGTATATAGATTCCTTGTCATTCATAAAGTTGACCCGTGAGCCGGCTGTGATAGCGATCAGCGAGCAAGGGGAAAAGAGAGATACAGCTTACATCGGCGCGGACACATTGATTCTGCGCTCCATACCGAAATGTGATGTGGATTCATCGGAGATTTCCAATTCGGCAAGCCGTCTGAAAGAGATAAACGTGGATCCTGTCACGGAGTACCGTCGCAAGGCCTACGAGGCAGCCAAGGCCGCGGCCGAAGAGGCCCGCAAGAAGCGGGAAGAGGAAGACCCTAACGCCGCCGGAGCCTCCGACAGAGGCGCCTCCGCTGTCAAGCCAGGTGGAAAACCGACCGGGAAACCGGCTGGCAAGGCAACTGGAACGGCTATAGGAAAGACGGCGGGAACAACGGCTGGAAAGACAGGTGATAATTCAGGAGGAAAGGCGATCTCGAAATCCGGAAAACTGTCAGGTGACGCGATGATCGGCGATCCTGTGACGAAAGGCCGTCAAGGCCTTCCCGCTCCATGGGATGATGTCATTGAATATGCTCCTCCACGGTTCCAATTGCCGGACACCCTGAAAACGTCGCCCGACACTGTACGTGTTCCAAGCGACAGTCTGGCGGCGAAGACCCTTTCTGCGGTCACTGAACCTGTTTCGGTCACTGAGCCTGCCGAAGTGACCAATCCGCAATCACCGGATTCCCTGACCGTCCCTACGGATTCCCTGACCGTGCCGGGTGATTCCCTGCATGTTCCCACTGACTCTTTGTCTTTGGCCCCCAAGGATTCCACGAAGATCAGTTTCATCTATGGCATACGTAACGTCAAGGTGTTCCGTAACGACATGCAGGTCGCATGCGACTCTCTTGCCTACACGGATCTTGACTCTTTGATAAGGTTGTATGAAAACCCGATTGTCTGGAATGAGATCAAGCGGCAGTACAGTGCCGACAGTATAACCGTCATTGTCAAGAACCGGTCCATTGACCGCGCCAGCTTGATGTCCAATGCCTTTATAATAGTGCAGGAGGACACCTTGTCCTATGACCAGATCCGTGGAACAGAGATGATGGCATACTTTGACAGTACCGGTGCGTTGAGGCGGTTCGACTCGATGGGTGGCGCGTCCGGAGTCTTCTACATCGAGGAGAACGGAAGTCTGGCCACCGTCAACAAGTTCGAGTCAAAGATGTTGACCGCGACATTGAAGGACGGTAATATTCAGGACTTGAACTACTTCGATGCCGTGAAGACAGATGCCTACCCGGTCGTCCAGATGAAAAAGGACGAGAAGATTCTGAAGGGATTCGACTGGCAGCCGGACAAACGTCCCAAGGGACCGGAGGACATCACGCCATATAAGCCGCGAGAGTCCCAGAGGAAAGTCTATGAGAATGTGCCGAGAGCCGAATTCGCGCAGACGGACATCTACTTCCCGGGCCACATGAACAGCGTCTATAAGATGCTGGCCAGACAGGATTCCTTGAAACGGGTCCGTAAAGCTGAGCGCAGAAGGCTTGAGGCCGAGCGCAAGGCTGAGGCTGCCAGGATTGCCGACAGCCTTAGGGTCGTTGCCGCCGCCGACAGCCTTGCTTTGGCGGACAGCCTTGCCCGTGCCGACAGTCTGGCTCTGAGAGACAGCCTTGCCAGCCGTGATTCTTTGGCGCGACAGGACAGTCTTGCCGTGAAGGACAGCCTTGTGGTTTCAGATTCGTTGTCGGTCAGCAAGGCCGATTCATTGGCCAATGATCCTTCGGCCATAAAGAAGGCTGAGCAAGAACGCAAAAAGGCTGAGAGAGAGAAGGCGCGAAAAGATCGTCAGGCGGCCAAGGAGGCCAGATGGGCTGAACTTGACGCCCGTGATGCCGCCAAGGCTAAGGCCAAGGAGGAGAAAGCGTTGAAGAAGAAGCGTCAGAAGACCCTCAAGACATTGAAGGCGATGGAGAAACGTCGTGCTAAGGAAGAGAGGATGCTTGAACGCTACAAGGCTCGTTACGAAAAACAGAAAGCCAGAAAAGCCGCACGGAAAGCCGGTAAAAAATAAGGGCTGACCTGAAGGCCAGTCCTTGATCCTTTATAATAGAATCCTTTTTTAGAGAAGTTTCTTCTTGAGGGCGTCGATCATGTCCACGGTCATGGTCTCCAGATCATAGGACGGTGTCCATCCCCACTCCTCGCGGGCGCAGGAATCATCCATCTTGTCCGGCCAAGAGTCAGCGATCGCCTGACGTACCGGATCCACCTCATAGCGCATCTTGAATCCTGGAATATGTTCCTGAATCTTGTGGTAGATAATCTCCGGATCAAAGCTCATGGAGGCGATGTTGAACGAGTTGCGGTGTTTCAGCTTGGAAGGATCCGCGTTCATGATGTCCACGGCGGCCTTCAGCGCGTCAGGCATGTACATCATGTCCATGAATGTCCCGGCCGCGATAGGGCAGACAAACTCTTCGCCTTTTACTGCCGCATAGTAGATCTCAACGGCATAGTCTGTCGTGCCGCCTCCAGGAAGTGTCACATTGGAGATAAGTCCAGGGAACCTTACCGAACGGGTGTCCACACCGTATTTGGTGTGATAATAGTCACTAAGCAACTCGGTGGCCACCTTGGTCACGCCGTACATCGAACGAGGCCTCTGCAGCGTGTCCTGAGGAGTGTTCTGATGCGGA
Source organism: Alistipes sp. CAG:435 (assembly GCA_000433355.1). Classification (GTDB taxonomy): domain Bacteria; phylum Bacteroidota; class Bacteroidia; order Bacteroidales; family UBA932; genus Cryptobacteroides. The sequence continues at coordinate 21,668 of FR893098.1, forward strand.
GTCTCAGGGCCGAACGAACCGATCGAGGATGGTGTGAACACAGCGACATTGTTCTCCCTCGCGATCTCAAGAATATTCATGAGTCCGTCTATCTGGATGTGCCATGCCAGCTGCGGCTTCCTTTCCGCGACAGCCGAGAGCAGGGCGGCGAGATTGTAGATTGTGTCGATGTTGTACTTCTTCACGATGCCCAGAAGTTGCTCACCGTTGCAGACATCAGCCTCCTCGGCGGGACCGCTCTCAAGCAGAACACCCTTTGGCTCAGCACCTTTGATGTAGCCGGCGACAACGTTGCCCTCCGGGTACATATTCCTGATTTTCATTGTCAGCTCCGAACCGATCTGTCCGGTCGAACCTATCACTAGTACATTTTTCATTGCGGATCGCTTGTTTATTGCTAAATTAGCAAGTGCAAATTTACATTATTTTCTGACAAGAGCCCTTATTTATAATAAAATATTATCGATTTTGTCAAAAATTAATATATTTGTCAGTGCGAAATCGAAACGTTTTAAAATTTTATCAATATGTACGGAAAATTCCAGGAACATCTACAGGCAGAGCTTGCCTCCATCAAGGAAGCCGGACTCTACAAGAACGAGAGAAACATCGCCTCCGCACAATCCGCCGAGATCACTCTCCAGGACGGCAGCAAGGCTCTTAACTTCTGCGCCAACAACTATTTAGGTTTGGCTGATTCCCCGAGGCTCATCGAGGCAGCCAAGAAGGCTATGGACGAGAGGGGATTCGGAATGTCCTCTGTCCGTTTCATCTGCGGAACCCAGGATCTTCACAAGGAGCTTGAGGCTGCCATCTCCGACTTCTTCCACACAGAGGACACCATCCTCTACGCATCATGCTTCGATGCCAACGGTGGGGTGTTCGAGCCTCTGCTCACGGCTGACGACGCCATCATCTCAGATTCCCTGAACCACGCCTCCATCATCGACGGAGTGCGTCTTTGCAAGGCTGTCCGTTACCGTTACGCCAACGCTGATATGGCCGACCTTGAGCGTTGTCTCCAGGAGGCTCAGGCCCAGAGGTTCCGCATCATCTGCACCGATGGAGTCTTCTCAATGGATGGCAACGTCGCTCCGATGGACAAGATTTGCGAGCTGGCCGAGAAGTATGACGCCCTCGTGATGGTTGATGAGAGCCATTCCGCCGGCGTTGTCGGCAAGACCGGCCACGGAGTCGCAGAGCAATATGACTGCTATGGCCGCATTGACATATTCACAGGCACCCTCGGCAAGGCGTTCGGTGGCACCGTCGGCGGATTCACCACAGGCCGCAAGGAGATCATCGACATGCTCCGCCAGCGCTCCCGTCCGTATCTCTTCTCCAACTCTCTGCCGCCTATGATCGTGGCCGCCGGCATCGAGATGTTCAAGATGCTCAAGGAAAGCAACGAGCTTCACGACCGCCAGCAGGAGAACGTGGCTTACTTCCGTGACAAGATGCTTGCCGCCGGCTTCGACATCAAGCCGACCCAGAGCGCCATCTGCGCCGTGATGCTCTACGATGCTCCTCTGTCCCAGAAGTTTGCCGCCAAGATGGCCGAGGAAGGAATATTCGTGACCGGCTTCTACTATCCGGTTGTCCCTAAGGGCCAGGCCCGCATCCGCGTCCAGCTCTCAGCCGCCCACAAGCGCGAGCACCTCGACAAAGCCATCGCCGCCTTCATCAAAGTCGGCAAGGAACTCGGTGTCATCAAATAACCTTTCTTTGAATATCCCGACGGTCTCCCTGAGCCTCCCTCGTCGCTTCGACAGGCTCAGCGACCAAAATCAAGGCGGTCCCTGAGCTTGTCGAAGGTCCGCCTTGTTTTGTGAAATATATTTGTAGGTTATAAAATTATTACCTATATTTGTCGGTGAGAAAACGATTAGAGGATGCCGACAATATTCTACTTCTTTGGCTTCAGATTTATGTTCTATGCCAATGATCACTGGCCTATTCACGTACACGTTGTGAAAGGTAACATCAGTGCCAAGTTTACTATATTCCCTGTTAGTCTGATAGAAAACAATGGCCTGAAGCCAACGGAGCTGAAAATGGTCGAAGCCGTGATAGAGGAGAATGTGGAAGTGATCGCGGAACATAGGAACCGCTTCTTCAATAAATTGAGTGATAAATGATTAATGTGACAGAAATATGGTTGACTGATTCCGCTGTGTGGATTCGTACAGAGGATGGAAGGGAGGCGAAAGAGCGTTTCTCTGACTATCCGAGGTTGAAATATGCCACAGAGGAACAGCGGTGTAATTTCGTGTCTGACGCGGACGGGATCCATTGGCCGGAATTGGACGAGGATCTTTGCTTTGAAAGTTTTTTCGACAAGAAAGACCAGACAATCCTTTATAGGATATTTATTGAACACCCCGAGCTTAACGCTTCTGCCATAGCCCGCCGTCTGGGAATATCCCAAAGCCTCTTTGCCCAGTATATCAGTGGCGCCAAGAAGCCTTCAGAAGCCCGCTTAAACCAAATTCTGGAACAAATCCGTGCCATTGGCCGTGATTTGTCCCAGATTTCAGCCTGAAGCCCCGGACGCTGAGCCAGTCGAAGCGCCCGGGGCTTTGATATAACGAAATATTACTCCGCGTAGAGCGAGATGATGTTTAGGATGACCTGAGAGGCCTTCTCGATGCTCTGGAGAGGAACGAACTCCATCTTGCCGTGGAAGTTCAGGCCGCCGGCGAAGATGTTCGGGCAAGGCAAGCCCTTGAAACTGAGGTTAGCCCCGTCGGTACCGCCACGGATCGGCTGGATCTTAGGCTTGATTCCGGCCATCTCCATAGCCTTCACGGCTTTCTCGACAACGTGATAGTGCGGCTCGACCTGCTCGCGCATATTGTAGTACTGATCTTTGATCACAGCCGTCGCCGTGCCCTCACCGTACTTTACATTGATGAAGTCCACGCACTTCTGCATAATAGCCTTCTTGCTCTCGAACTCCTTGCGGTCGTGGTCACGGATGATGTAGGTGATGTCAGCCTCCTCGACCGTTCCGTTGAACCCGACGATATGGAAGAACCCTTCGTACCCTTCGGTATATTCAGGTCTCTGCTGGACCGGCAGCAGTCCGTTCAGTTCAGTCGCGATCAGAATGGCGTTCTTCATCTTGCCCTTGGCGTAGCCAGGATGCACATTCCTTCCTTGAATATGTATCTTCGCCGAAGCCGCGTTGAAATTCTCGAACTCCAGCTCTCCGATCTCGCCGCCATCCATCGTGTAGGCATATTCAGCCCCGAACTTCTTGACATCGAACTTAACGACTCCGCGTCCGATCTCCTCGTCTGGCGTGAACCCGATCTTGATCTCACCGTGCTTGAACTCAGGATGCTCCACGATGTACTGCACCGCGTCCATAATCTCCGCCACACCGGCCTTGTCGTCCGCGCCAAGCAGCGTGGTTCCGTCCGTGGTGATCAGCGTCTGACCCACGTAGTGAAGCATCTCCGGGAACTCCGAAGGCTTCAGCGCCAGGCCCGGCACACCTTTTAAAGGAATATCCCCGCCGTCATATTCATTGATTATCTGAGGTTTGATGTCCGCGCCTGATGCGTCCGGAGCGGTGTCCACGTGGGCGATGAAGCCGATCGCCGGCACTTTCGCCTCGATGTTCGAAGGGATCGACCCCATCACGTAACCATATTCATCCAGAGTGGCTTCCACTCCGAGAGCCTGAAGCTCGTCGCGCAGCATCCGCAGCAGATTGAGCTCTTTTTCCGCCGAAGGCTGGCTCTCTGATTCCTCGTTCGACTGAGTGTCAACGCTGACGTACCTCAGGAACCTGTCCAAAACTTTTTCCATCGTTCTTGTTATTTTCTGGTCGCCGAGCCTGTCGAAGCGACTTCCATAACGGCACTTCGGCAGGCTCAGTGGCCGTTTGTTTATTTCTTAGCCCTCAAAGAAGCGATCACCGTGTAGGCGATGATTCCGATGAACGGAATGATCGCTATGGCCTCGCCATACTGCGCGTTCCAATCCGCCATGAACCAATCCACGTTGAAGAACTTCAGCAGCGCGCTCACGACACCCATCAACGCGCCGCCGGCGATGAATCCCGAAGCGATCAGCGTACCCTTGTTCAGACGCGCCTCGTTCAGAGCCTTGCCCTTCGAGCGTGTGCTCACGTACCAGGAGATCGCGCCGCCGACCAGCAACGGCAGGTTAAGGTCGATAGGAATGAACATTCCAAGCGCAAACGCCAATGCCGGTATCTTGAAGAAAGTCAGCACGATGGCCAGCACCGCACCGATTCCGTAAAGCAGCCACGGAGCGCCTCCGCCGTTCATCATCGGCTGGATCACCGCCGCCATGGCGTTGGCCTGAGGAGCCACGAGAGCCTGGTCGCCGACGAATCCGTAGGTCTTGTTCAGCACAAGCATCACGCCGCAGACTGTCGCCGCCGCGACAGCCACACCCATGAACTTCCAGCCTTCCTGCTTCTTTGGCGTGCTTCCGATCCAGTAACCGATTTTGAGGTCGGTGATGAATGAACCTGCAACCGAAAGCGCCGTGCAGACAACTCCACCGATGATCAAGGCCGCGGCCATACCGGCGTTGCCCTTAAGTCCCACAGCCACAAGGATAAGCGCGGCGATGATAAGCGTCATAAGTGTCATTCCGCTCACTGGGTTTGTTCCCACGATGGCGATGGCGTTGGCCGCCACGGTAGTGAACAGGAACGAGATGATCGCCACGATCAGCAGCCCGACAACTGCCTGCCAGATGTTGTTCACAACTCCTCCGAACGCGAAGAAAGCGAACACAGCCAACAGCGTCAGCACAATGCCGAACACAATGGTTTTCATAGGAATATCCTCCTGTGTCCTCTCGGTGTTCTCAACCTTTCCTCCCTTCTTGCCGAACTCGCCGACAGCCAGTCCCACAGCCGACTTGATCACACCGAACGACTTGATGATGCCGATGATTCCGGCGGTCGCGATGCCACCGATGCCGATGTGCCTTGCATAATCCTTGAATATCTGGTCAGGGCTCATCTCTCCGATTGTCATTGTCACTCCGGTGTTCATCAGATCAATCACCTGTCCGCCCCAGATGAGGTTCATCAGCGGGATGATCACCAGCCACACCAGGAAACTGCCGCAGCAGATGATGAAGGCATATTTCAGGCCCACGATGTAGCCGAGGCCCAGCACAGCCGCTCCGGTGTTCAGTTTCAGAACGACCTTCGCCTTGTCAGCGATTGTCTGTCCGAATCCCATCACGGTGGTGCTGACCGTATCCGCCCACGCACCGAAAGTGCTGACAATGAAGTCATAAAGACCTCCGATGAGACCGCTCACCAGAAGCGTTCCAGCTCCCTTGCCGCCGCCTTCGCCGCTAACGAGGATCTGTGTCGTGGCCGTGGCCTCAGGGAAAGGATATTTCCCGTGCATCTCTTTCACGAAATATTTCCGGAAAGGGATGAGGAACAATATTCCTAAAACACCGCCGAGCAGCGACGAGAGGAACATCTGCATAAAGTTGACATCAACTCCAAGAATGTAGATGGCAGGAAGTGTGAATATAGCGCCCGCCACCACAGCTCCGGAGCAGCCTCCGATCGACTGGATGATGACGTTCTGTCCCAGACCTTCCTTCTTGCCGAGTGCGCTTGTCAGACCCACCGCGATGATCGCGATCGGGATCGCCGCCTCGAACACCTGTCCCACGCGCAGCCCCAGATAGGCCGCCGCCGCGGAGAAGATGACCACCATCAGCAATCCAAGGGTCACTGAATATGGCGTGACTTCCGCCCATTTCCTCTCCGCCCCCAAGAGCGGCTTGTACTCCTCGCCCGGTGCCAGTTCCCTTTGAGCGTTCTCCGGTAAAGCATTTCTTTTTTCTTCCATTGATCGTTATTTTGTTTTCATTTCTTTCTTGTCATTCCGTCCGGCCCCCTCGATAGGCTCAGGGTCCGGTGTCGGTCGCTGAGCCTGTCGAAGCGCACCGACAAAAAACAAATATACTATATTAAGGTGAAAATCCCCACTCATCGAAAATTTTTATAAAAAAATGTCAAAAAAAATTTGGAGGTAAAGAAAAAGTGCGTATCTTTGCAGCCCGTTTCGGAAGAAGCGGTACAAAAATAAGCTCATTGACAATACTGAGAGATTACAACGAGGTAAGTGAAAAGAAGAAATGATTAGCCGAAATAGAGATAGAATAGGTTGATACAATTTCACAACAACGAAAGATTCACAGAGGAAGAGAAGTCAGAGCGCACGGAGGATGCCTTGGCTTCGGCAGGCGAAGAAGGACGCGGTAAGCTGCGAAAAGGTCCGGGGATTTGCAAACAGGATTTGATCCGGACGTGTCCGAATGGGGCAACCCGCACGGCTGAAGGCCGTGCACCAGACTGTGTCTGGGGCGAACCCGGGGAACTGAAACATCTTAGTACCCGGAGGAGGAGAAAGAAAGAGTCGATTCCCCCAGTAGTGGCGATCGAAGAGGGAAGAGCCTAAACCGGAGTGTTCACGGACAGTCCGGGGTTGTAGGACCGGAGATATGGACTGCCTCACGAACCGGAATTTTCTGGAAAGTGAAGGCGCAGAGGGTGACACCCCCGTACGGGCAAGGCGGGGCAGTCCTATCCGGCACCTGAGTAGGGCGGGGCACGTGGAATCCTGTCCGAACCCGCGGGGACCATCCCGCAAGGCTAAAGACTGCCGAAGACCGATAGCGGACCAGTACCGTGAGGGAAAGGTGGGAAGCACCCCGGGAAGGGGAGTGAAATAGAACCTGAAACCGTGCGCTTGCAAGCGGTCGGAGCACCGGTGACGGTGTGACGGCGTGCCTTTTGCATAATGAGCCTACGAGTTGCGTCAGTCCGGCGAGGCTAAGCCCTTCAGGGGCGGAGCCGGAGCGAGAGCGAGTCTGAACAGGGCGTTCAGTCGGCG
>FR893099.1 GCA_000433355.1 Alistipes sp. CAG:435
ATAAACCATACGCACCTGAAACACCATTAGCCTGATAACTAACGAGTTGGCGTTCCAGGTGTGAATATATTCGCACACCTAAGAGTCGCCGGCCGCAGTACAGGGTGCCCCCAGTACAGGGCGTTCTGTTGGGGGCGCGGGGATATTACCGGAGGGTGTCGATTTGCTTCAAGAGGTCGGTGGTGACTTTGTGGATTCGGTGATAACGGCCGCCGACGGTGCTCAGGACAAAGATGTAGAGGACCGCAACGAACACAAGATGAGATATGTCGGTCGTGATGTCGGGCCAGATTTCGTTGAGACAGAAGGCGCTCCAGATGACCGTCGCGACGGCGATGCTGATGCCTTGACGGAGGTTCTGAAGTTTCCATCTCGACACCGTGCCCACAGTGTCAGTGACAGATCCGTCAAGCAGACGCTCCCTGAAGTTGTCCTTGTACTGCCGGAAGTTGACAAGAGCAAGAAAAACGCACCAGACAATGGTGGCGGCCATAAACAAGACACTGCATTTGTGCAAGGACAGGCAGACATAGGCGATGAAGCCAGCCATAAGCAAGACGGCGACTATCGCCACGATATTCCATAAACGTTTGCTGATCAGATTTTTGGCGCTTGACTTTATTGTGGCGTCAAGCATCTCCCTGGAGACGATCTCACTGTCTGAAAGGTGGTTTTTCAGCACCTGCATCTGAGACTTCATCTCGTCAAATTCGTTCTTTTGATTATTCGTCAACATATTCATTCAATCTTTTTAAGGAAAACGTGCCGGGGTTAATCCCCCGAGACGCGGCTTCCTATCCGTTAAACTTTTTCAACTGTTCCTTTATGCGGACCAGACGGACAGAGACGTTCTTTGCGGATATTCCCACAATCTGACCGATCTCCTCGTAGGATAAATCCTCCAGCCAGAGAAGGACGATCGCGCGGTCAAATGGTTCCAACCTGTGGATGCGATCGTGAAGCATCCTCATCTGCTTGGAATCCTCGGTGTCGGATGTCAGAAGATTCTCTTCCACAGGTACCTTCGTGAAATGTTTCTTCTTCGCATCCTGCGTGATACAGGTGTTCATGGCTACTCTCCAGACCCAACCTTTCTCATCGCCTTTGCCCTGAAAAGTGCCAAATCCTTTCCAGAGCCTGACCAACACCTCCTGCATCAGGTCGTTGGCTTCGTCCTGATTGTCAGCGAACATAAGGCAGACCGAGTAGATCGTCCCCTTATGCCTTTTGACCAATCCGCTAAATTCTTGTTCGTCAGCGTTCATAAAAAAACCGTTTGCTATAAAGACTGAAAGACAGTGCTGTTTGCTACAAAAATATTCATAAAAATCACTCCGGATGCCGATGGGCGGGGGTGACTACTGAAAAAAGGTGATGAATATGAAGAGCGAGGCCGGGAGGGCGGTGCGGAGTTCCTTGAGGGCGAGGTTGAGGTGATTCTCGACGGTTTTCTTCTTGATGTGGAGGAGAGTGGCGATCTCGTCGTTGGTACGATGCTCAAGGCGGCTCATTATGAATATCTTGCGTCGCTGTTCGGGCATACGGCTCACAACGGCGGCGATGAAGGCTTCCTTGTCCTTCATATCAATGGCATCCTCGACCATCTGGTCGTACGGGATGTCAGTCAGGATGGAGCGGACGTTAGACTTGTTCTTCTTGATGAAGTTTATGGTCTGGTTCAGACTCATCCGGTACAGGTAGAAACGCAGGGATGTGATGTCGGGTAGGGCGGAGCGCATCAACCAGAGCTTGATGAAGACTTCCTGGGCTACATCCGAGGCGTCTTCCTTGACTTGAAGGAGGCTTTTCATAAAGCCGAAGACCACCGGATAATAGTTGTCAAAAAGCTGGCGGAACGCACTTCGGTCGCCTTCGGCGGTGCGTTCCATCAAGAGTCTTTCCTGGCTTTCTGTCAACATATTATTTTATATGAGACAAAGTTATAAAAAATTCAGATTTTCTTTGGGTGTAAGAAACGGTTTTGTTGTCTTATGCCCGTCAGTAAGCATTGAAACTCCAATAGGATTACAAGACCCATAATTATGACAGACAAAGACATCCGGAACGAGTGGGAAAAACACTATGGTGACATACTTCCGAAAGAAGAAGTGGACAAGGCGTTCACCAAGGTGATGAATTCCGCCGACAATCTTGAGAAGACGCAGACCAAGATAATACGCACTGGTTTAAGGCACAGGATATTCAGAGCGGCGATGACCTGCGCCGCGGCCGCGGTCGTGCTGTTCTTTGTGCCTTGGGCGACCCTCAAGGTCAACGAGAAGCTGAACGGTCAGGAAGCGGTGCTCACGGCCGGACCGGCAAGACTGTGCGAGATCTCCACCCACAACGGTGAAACACGTGAGGTCATCCTGCCGGACAGTTCAAAGGTTCTGCTCAACGCAGGCTCTGTGATAATATTCCCGGAAAGATTCTCCGCCGCGGAGCGAACTGTGTTCCTGTCCGGAGAGGCCATATTCAAAGTGACTCATAATCAAAATATTCCTTTCACGGTAAATACTTCCGACCTGGCGATTCGGGTGCACGGAACCTCCTTCAACGTGAACGCCTATCCGGAGTCGGGAAGCACCGCCGCCACTTTGTGCGAGGGTAGCGTCTCGGCGACACTGAACAGCAGCGGAGAAAGTTTCCTGATGGTTCCCAACGAGAGGCTATCCTACGACAGAGCCACCGGAGAGGCCACCGTCACACACGTGAACGCAGCGGAGGACACGGCCTGGAAACGTGGGGATATGTGTTTCCGGTCCGAGAATATTCACGGAATAGCCAAGGCGATAGAAAGGAAGTACGGACTCAACACCTACATCACCTCCGGGAAATACGATGATATGATCCTGACGGCCAAATTCGTGCATGGAGAGACGCTGGACCAGATGCTCAGCGCGATCTGCAAGCTTGTGCCGGGAATGAGGTACCACATCGAGAACAACTGCGTTTACATAAGATAAAGCCGACCCCCACCACTGATCGACACCTGCGGAAAACAGGCGGGGAAATCATGAATGAATATATTGACGAATATCATATAAATCGTTAAAAACCAAATACCAACAAAACAGTCTATGAAGCAGATTAAACATTATCTGATCGCGCTTATGCTGGTCATCATTCCAGCCATCGGACTTCACGCCCAGAACCAGGTCGTGAACTTCCGGTCCGGGACGATGACCGTCAGACAAGCGTTCGAGGCCATTGAGCATCAATTAGGGATGACTGTGGCTTACAACGAGAGCCTTCTCGACGTTAACAGAAAGGTCACTCCTCCGTCAGGGAAAACCGTGATGGAGGCGATGGCGGCCATCCTGGACGGAACCGGGATGCAGGCAAGTCTGGACGGGAAGATGATCCTCGTGGTCAAAAACGGACAGCAGGCGGAGGCGCCGGCTGAATATTCCGGAAAAGTCGTTGACGCGTCGGGTCCTGTGCCTGGAGCTATGATTTTGATCGACGGGAAGAAGGACAACGTGGCGATGACCGACCTGGACGGAAACTTCTCCATCAAGGCGGCTCCGGGACGGTCGTTCACGGTGTCGATGATGGGCTACAAGGACTACACCGCCACGTTCGGAAGCCAGACAGCGGGAATCGTGGTCAACCTTGTGGAGGACATCGACCTTCTGGAAGAGTCAGTAGTCGTGGGTTACGGCGTCCAGAAGAAGGTGAACCTGACCGGAGCGGTCGGAGTCATCAGCGGCAAGGATCTGAACAACAGGCCTGTGACCAACACGGCGCAGGCTCTCCAAGGAGCGGATCCATCCCTTGTCATGAGCATGAGCAACGGTTCGATTGAAGGAAAGGAATACAGCGTAAAGATCCGCGGGCAGGTGTCTCTTAACTCTGGAAGCCCGCTGATCCTCGTTGACGGAATCGAGTCCTCGCTCTCGCAGGTGAATCCTAACGACATCGAGTCAGTCTCCGTGCTGAAGGATGCCTCGGCTTGTTCGATCTACGGTGCCACGGCATCGGCCGGTGTGGTTCTCATCACCACCAAGAGCGGAAAGGCCGGAGACCTGAAAGTAACCTACAACGGCCGTGGAGGTGTGGCTTTCAACACCACACGCACGGACTTCATCACGACCGGTTATGACTATGTGAACCTCTCCAATGAGTTCACACTCCATTCCGGCAAGGGCTACAACGCCTGGAACTACACGGACGAGGAGATGCAGATGCTCTACGACCGCAGGAACGACAAGACCGAGAATCCTGACAGGCCTTGGGTCTATACCAACGACAAAGGTAAGTACCGCTACCTTGGTAATTTTGATTGGTACGGCTACATATTCAAAAGATCCCGTCCGGAGACAGAGCATAATGTGACCATCAACGGTGGCAACGACAAGATCGACTACTATGTAAGCGGACGCTATCTTTACCGCGAAGGTGTCTTCAACAACGCCAGCGAGGACATTATGAACGGATATTCATTCCGCGCCAAGGTGAACGCCAAGGTGAAACCGTGGCTCCGCTACACAGGAAACCTCAGCTATGAGGGCTCGGCCTACAACTACGGCGGATTCTGGGAGCAGGACGGTTCTGAGGATCTTACCTCGTCAGGCATCCTCTGGAACATCACCCAGAACATCAGCCCGACCATCGTGCCGGTCAACCCGGACGGAACAACCACGATGTACACCAACGGCATCCAGTTCGCCGACTCCCCTATCGCTTCGGGACGTGGCGGTGTGTTCACGGACGGAAGGAACAAGAACTCCAGAAAGGTGAACTACTGGGTGATCACCAACAGGCTCGTGTTCGACCTCACCAAGTGGATGAACATCACGGCTGACTACACCTACAGAAGGCGTGACAACCTCAACAGCTACCGTTCCTATCCTACCGCCAACACGTGGGACAAGAATATGAAGAACATCGTGGAGATGACCAACGGCTCCATCTACGATTTCTACCATGAGGCACGCGCCTACCTGAACGGCCATGTGGCCAACGCTTACCTCAATGTGAACAAATCATGGGGCAATCATAACTTTACGGCCGTGGCCGGCTCACAGTTCCAGGACTACAGATCATCAACCTCGACAATCCGTCAGAAAGGCTCGATCTCAGACAAACTCGCGTTCATCAATATGGCGCAGGGAACCATCGAGAGGGCCGATGAGAGCAACACGGCCTACAGGACACTCGGATTCTTCGCCCGCGTGAACTACGACTACGCCGGCAAGTACCTGTTCGAGATCTCAGGGCGTGAGGATGGTTCGTCACGTTTCGCGAAAGGTGACAGATGGGCGTTCTACCCTTCTGCGTCAGCCGGTTGGCGAATCTCCGAGGAAAAGTTCTGGGGCGGTCTGAAGAACTGGTGGGATCTCGCCAAGGTGCGTGTGTCATACGGTTCGCTCGGAAACCAGCAGGTCAGCAACTATTCCTACATCAGCACCATTTCCACATCGATGATGAACTACACGTTCGACAGCACGAACAAGGCCGGAATGGTCAGCACTCCGGGAGCCATCACTCAAGGACTGACTTGGGAGACGGTCATCACCTACAACCTCGGATTCGATCTCGGATTCTTCAACAACAGGCTCAGCGCGAGCGCAGACTTCTACATCAGGGACACAAAGGATATGCTGACCTCGTCACAGGAACTTCCGGCGGTGTTCGGAACAAGCTCTCCTAAGATCAACGGAGCCGACCTGAGGACCAAAGGCTACGAGATCACCCTCTCATGGAAAGACCAGATCACAGCGGCTGGCAAGCCACTCTACTACTCCATCACGGGATCTCTTGGAGATTATGTGACGACAATCACAAAGTTCGACAACCCGAACAAGTCGCTCAGCCAGCACTACGTGGGACAAAGACTCGGAGACATCTGGGGCTACGAGGTGGAAGGGCTCTTCAAGACTGACGAGGAAGCCGCTGAATACCAGTCCAGAATCAACGACACCGCTGTCAACAAGGTGGTCTATGAGTGCGGCGTGGCATCAATGGCGAAACTGATGGCCGGAGACGTCAAATTCGTGGACAGGAACGGAGACGGTGTCATCAACACCGGAGCCAACACGCTTGACGAACCGGGCGACCGCTACATCATCGGAAACAACAGGCCAAGGTACACATATTCATTGAGAGGCGATGTGGACTGGTACGGCTTCAATCTCTCCGTGTTCTTCCAAGGGGTCGGACACTGTGATTGGATGCCTCCTAAGAACTGTTCCTACTTCTGGAGCCTCTACGGATTTCCTGCATCCTCATTCGTTCCGACCGACTTTGAGTCAAAGGCTTGGACGGAGGATAACAGAAACACCTACTTCCCAAGAAGAAGGGGTTACGAGACCTACGCTAACTGCGCGCTTGGAGTCAACACGGACCGCTACCTCCAGAACGCGGCCTACCTCCGGCTCAAGAACGTCACCCTCGGCTACACACTTCCTCTGAAGAAGAACAAGGCGGTCGAGAAAGTGCGCCTCTACCTTACCGGAGAAAACCTCTGGTACTGGTCGCCGATGAAGAAGTACACCAAATATGTCGATCCGGAAGTGGCCACAGCATCCTCAAAGCAGAGCGATGACTGCATCTACCCATTCTCAAGGACAGTGTCATTCGGAATTGACATAACATTCTAAATGAATATGATCATGAAGACTACATACAATATTCTTATGGCGGGACTGCTGTCGGCGCTGGCTTTCACATCCTGTGAAGGGTTCCTTGACAAGTTCCCTGAGACAGCCCTTTCTCCTGAGACGTTCTACACCAACGAGAAAGAGCTCACGCTTGCGACGAACGGATTCTACGCAATGCTGCCTAAACCGGACGATTCCTTTGACGGAGCCCTTCAGGACAACGACCTTCAGTTCCATCTGTCCCTGAGCTCGATCCAGAGGGGTACACGTCAGGCAGAGACTGAGACCTGGAGCGCAAGCACCTGGTCGGACCTCAGATCCATCAACTACTATCTGGAACATTCCGTGAAGTGCACAAACGAGGACGTGCGCAAGAAATATGACGGAATAGCCTATTTCTTCAGAGCGGTCTTCTACTACGAGAAGGTCCGCAAGTACGGGGATATTCCTTTCTATGACCACGTCATCTCCGACTCCGACAAAGAGTCTCTCTACCGTCCGCGCGACAGCAGAGGTTTCGTGATGCAGAAGATCATGGAAGACCTTGACCGTGCCATAGACGGCCTGCCGGTTTCCTGGTCGGAAGGGGTTTACAGGATCAACAAATACGCGGCTTACGCGCTGAAATCCCGTATAGCCTTGTTTGAGGGAACCTGGAGAAAGTACCATGACATCGCCGACGAGTCCTACACGAAAGAGGACGGCACAACCATCACACTTTCATCGGCTTATTTCCTCCAGTTGGCCGCCGACGCGGCAAAGGCCGTGATGGAGAGCGGAAAGTACAGGATGTACAACGGAGCGACCATCGTAAAAGGCCAGCCTTACCGTGACTACTTTGTGCTTGAGGACGCTGAGACCAGCGAGACGATCCTGTCCAGAAGATTCCTCTACACTGCCGAGATGCAAATTCGTCACGGAGTCCAGTTCACGTACAAGAACCAGAGATATTCATTGACCAGAGCCCTTGCCTATCATTATCTTATGGCTGACGGAACTCCGTTCCAGAGCCAGGAGGGATGGCAGACGATGCAGTACAACCAGGAGTTCAACGGCCGTGACCCTCGTATGGCGCAGACCATCGCCGCTCCGGACTATGTCGCCGTAGGCGCTGACGCTTCGTCCAAGTACTATCCGAGCTGCAAGGATTACGAGAGAAGTGGCTACCGTCCGATCAAATACTTCTCTGACGACACGCACGACGGAGCCACCACATCGACCACCGACTATGCGATATTCAGGTATGGTGAAGTGCTTCTGAACTACGTCGAGGCCAAGGCTGAGCTCGGACAAGCTGACCAGAGCGTGATCGACGAGACCGTCAATGTGATCCGCGCGAGGGTAGGCATGCCGGGACTGGATGTGGCCAAGGCCAACGCCGCTCCGGACTCGTTCCTGAGCTCTTACTACACTGACAAGCATCTGGAAGGCGCCGACAAGGGACTTATCCTTGAGATCAGAAGGGAAAGGACCGTCGAACTGGTCAACGAAGGCTTCAGGCTTTGGGATATGCTCCGCTGGCACGAAGGACAGCAGATCTGCCCTGCCTCCAACACTCTCGGACCTGGATTCATCGGCTGCTGGTTCCCTGGACTCGGGGAATATGATATGAACAACGATGGTAAACCTGACCTCTGTATCTACAGCGGAAGCACTCCGCAGACAGACTGCGACAACACCTTGAACGTGGCTCCGGGCAAGGAAAACACCCTTTCGGAAGGCACAAGCGGTTACCTCGTGCAGTTCAAGGACCAGACCTACAAGTGGGAGGAGAAGGATTACCTCTACCCTATCCCTAACAAGCAGATGCAGATCTATCCGATTGACGAGACAACCGGAAAGAGTGTCCTGACACAAAACCCAGGTTATTAACAGACCGCAAAATCAACACAAAATGAAAAGACATAAGATATTGTTTCAGGCCCTTGCCGCCGCGATGCTGGTGGTGTCCTGCTCGGAGTACGATGACTCATCGCTCTGGAAGCAGGTGGACGAGGCCCAGAAACAGATTGCCGAACTGACGGCATCACTGACAGAACTGGAAAGCCAGATAGGTCTTCTTTCGGCTGCAAAGAATGGAGGTCTGATCACCTCCATTCAGGAGAACACAGACGGTGGCTTCACAATCAAATACACTACCTCTGATGGCAAAGAGGCCACGGCCATCATAGCCGGCAAGGATGACATCAAGAGCGTGGACATCATCGGCACCAAGGAAGAGAACGGTGTCCTTTACTGGACCATCACCGTAGGAGGTAAGACGACAATCCTCACCGACAACGACGGAGCCAAGATCCCAGTGGCGGGACGCACTCCGTCATTCACCACGGACAAAGACGGTTACTGGATGGCCAACGGATCGTATATTCTTGACAGCAAGGGTGACAAGATCAAGTCATCCGGGCATAAGGCTTCATTGATAGCCGGAGCGGAGAAGAACGAGGACGGTTCCGTGACGCTCACATTGGCCGACGGCTCCAAATTCACGGTTGACACAGCCGAAAGCTTCTCTCTGAAAGTGTTCTTCGGCGGTAAGGAAGTCAAGGACGAACTGAAGGTCGAAGACGGGACAACCTCGCTTGAGTTCACATATTCATTGACAGGGAAAGCGGTGGAGAACGCTGTTTTGAAAGTGACAAGGGTCGAGAGTGTCGAGGCTTCGGTGGACGAGGCTGGCGGCAAGATCAAGGTCACTGTTCCTGATCCTCTACGCAAAGGACAGTTCACCCTGATGGCGGCCGATGAGAGCGGTCATCTGGCCGTGCGCAAGGTCCGTATGCGCGGAACATTCTCCGTGGAGACTGAGAACGAGCTTTGGAAGACCGTGGAGGAGAAACTCCTCGCGCCAGGCTGCAACTACTACAGTATGGAGTTCAAGAACATCACCAGAAGGATGCACGTACTGGAGATCGACCTGACCAACCCGGCGATCGAGGTCACGACATCCTACGCCGATGACATCGTTCCGAACCCTAACGGCAATGCCAACAAGAACAACGGATTCAACCTCCGCGAGACCCTTTCCCAGCTTTGCGCGCGCAAGACCGCTGCCGGAGAGGATGTCATCGCCGGAGTCAACACCGGCTATTTCGACTCGAATGACGGAATCAGCAGAGGAGCGCACATCGAGGAAGGCGAGCTTGTCTATATGAACAACCCTGCCGTTGTCTCCAGCCTCGTGAACCACTCCTGGGCGTTCACGATCTTCAAGGACAACACCGCTTCGTGCGGAAAGAAAGCCTTCTCAGG
Organism: Alistipes sp. CAG:435; assembly: GCA_000433355.1. Lineage (GTDB taxonomy): Bacteria > Bacteroidota > Bacteroidia > Bacteroidales > UBA932 > Cryptobacteroides. The sequence goes on from FR893099.1 coordinate 9,855, forward strand.
CAAAATCGAAGTGGCGGGCAAGGAATATGCTTTCTTCTCGGTGAACGACACCATCGTGCGCGGCGGAAGCGCCTCCAGAATGAAATCATACCCTGTGAACCTCTACACCTCAAGGTACGTCAGATACCCTCACCCGGAGCGCCAGAACATCACCAACACACTCAGCGCAAAAGCATTATACCTCACGGCAAAATATTCATCAAAGAATATGACCGTGAACGATGGTTGGTTTGACGCGACCGTGACGGCGATCGCCGATGGCAGAACCACTGCTCTCGGAGAGGCTCCTTACCTTACCGACCGCAAGGAAGTCGGCATCCAGGTGACCGGAAGCACGGCTGATGCTATCGCCGCCTCTGTGAAGGTCGGAGACAACATCAGGCTGATGGCCCAAATGGACGTTGAAGGTGTCGTGAAGCCTATCCAGACTCAGAACTCCACGATGTGGCACTATGTCACAGACGGAGAGAACACCCTCAACACCGTCCCTGCGAACCACGATTTCCGCACGTTGATCGACCCGATGACATTCGTCTGCGTTGACAAGAGCGGATCAAGGATTATGATCGCCGAGATTGACGGCCGTCAGGTCGGATTCTCCATCGGAGTCAACGCCGAGGAAGTCACAGAGATCGCCCTGCGCCTTGGAGCTTGGAACTCGACCCGTTTCGACGGTGGCGGCTCATCCGCTATGTGGGCTAAGAAAGACGGGGTCTCAGGACTCGTCAGCAGCCCAAGCGACGGAAAGGGAGAGCGCAGTTGTATGAATTATATGTATGTACGTAAGAAATAGCATATTATGAGAAAGATACCTGCTATAATATCAATATCTCTGGCGGCCGCCACGCTTTTTTCCTGTTCGTATGATTCCTCTGAGATAGAGAACGGAATCACCGATCTGGAGAACCGTGTCGCCGCTCTCGAACAGAAAGCGGACTATCTGGAGTCGCAGTTGAAGGCGGTTTCGGAATTCGTGTCCGGCAACTTCATCTCCCGTGTGGGAACTGACGAGAAAGGAAACTTCGTCATAACCTACCAGGACAGGAACGGGGAGAAAAAGACGGTCACCCTGGCCAAGGCATCCGACCTTGACAAGTCGCCGATGATCGGCACCGCTGAATATGAAGGAGTCCTTTACTGGAGGCAGACCAAGGACAACGGAGCCACCTGGGAGTGGATCACCGACAAAGACGGCGACAAGATGCCAGTCTCCGGTCCCGCTCCGGTCGTAGGAATAGACAAGGACGGTTACTGGACAGTCAACGGAGAGAGCACCGGCGTTCTCGCAAAGGATATGACCGGCAACATATTCAAGAACATCGCGGCTGACAGCGAGAGCGGCCTTGTGGTGTTCAGCCTGACTGACGGCAGCAGCTTCTCGGTAAGGTACAACGAGTCGCTGGCCATAGCGTTCACGACTCCGTCATTCCTTGCTGTGGAAAGCTACAGCGCGCCTGTGGAAGTAGGCTACAAGGTCAGCGGCACTATGGCCAAGGACGCGGTTGTGGACTACCTGACGGCTTATAATGTGAAGGTGAAGGTCAACGAGAGCCTCAAGACAATCTCCGTGACGATGGAGGAAGGCGCCGAGGAAGGCAATGTCGTGATTATGGCCACCTCAGGGGACGACATCGTTTACAAGCCTCTGTTCTTCTCCTACGGCAAGACTGTCATCGATTTCGAGAACTACATCAAAGACAACGAGCTCATCACCCCGCTGGGAGAGCCTGTGATCAACCTTGGAGGGGATATGACCCCGTTCACTGTCAGGATCTCGCACAACATCGACGTGGAAGCATCCGTGGCCCAGGAAAACGCATCCTGGCTCAAGGCTGTGAACACCAAGGCCTTGCAGACATCCGAGTTCAATTTCGTGGCTGAATATTTCGAAAGCAAGACCAACACCCCTCGTGAAGGCCGCATCATCCTGAAGAACAGCCTCTACGAGGTTTCCACATCCATCATAGTTAAGCAGAGCCCTATCGTGAAAGGTGGCGGAGGAGGCGGAGATGATCCGTCCGAGGACAAGGGAATCTCCGATGTGGGCACATTTATGGAGTTTGTGCGCAGCGTCAATGCCGGGGCCTCGACGACACGTTGGGAGAACGCCGACGGTGAAGTCTGCCTGCTCGCCGACATCGACCTTACGGGAATAGACTGGACACCTATCGGAAACGCTGCCGGAGAGGGTTCCGGAATACCTGCGTACTCGTTCGCGAACGCGTTCAAGGGCAAGTTCAACGGTAAGGGCCACAGCATCACCGGAATCAACTGGACCTGCGATATGAGCAAGAACAACGTTTACGGACTCTTCGGAGCGGCTGACGGAGCGACCATCAGCAACCTCGTTGTCGGAGCGGCCGGAGACGCCATCACATTGACCGGAAGCCCTGATGTGACCCCGTCCGTGGCCGGAATCGTGGGTTACGCCGAGAATGTGACGATCAGCAATGTGACCAACAATGTCAGCATCATCCTTGAGGGAGAATGCCCTCAGGCTATGCCTGCCAGTCTCGCCGGAATCATCGGAAGCGGCTCGGATGTCACAGTCGGCGGAAAGACCAAGGAGGAGGCCGTGAAGAACAACGGAGACATCCTCGTGAAGTCCAAGGTCGCCAACGCCCAGGCCGGAGGAACCGGCCTGCAGGTGGCCGGAATAATGTCCTACGTGAAGAACGGCAAGGAAAGCCAGTTCATAAACTGCACGAACAACGGTCATCTGACTGGCCCTAACGGACGAAGCGGAGGAGTCCTCGCTTCCATCCAGGGAACCGAAAAGGCCGGCAACAAGGTCACCATCAGCAAGTGCGTGAACGCCGGTCTCATCGAGGACAATTACCTTGATTATGACGGCTACACCAACGCCAAGAGAATAGGCGGAATCATCGGTGGCTCAGAGGCCGCTGACGTCACTGTGGAGTCCTGCGTCAACAGCGGGAACATATTCTCGCACACAGGATGCCGAGCAGGCGGATTCGTAGGCCACTTCAAGGGCGGAATCATCACCGGATGCTCCAACACCGGAATCATCCTCAGCCACATCACTCCGCAGGCGGAGGATCACAGCGGCGGAGACGGCCCGGGTTGGGCGGCAGGCTACTGCAACATCAAGATCTCCGGCTGCACCCGTGGCGGAAAGGTCGGCGAGTGGGCTGACTTCAAGAGCAATCCGGAAGGCGCTCCGGACGCGACGATCTACAATGCCTACGGCTACCAGAACTCCAAGTATTTCAACGCTTCTGACAACCAATAAAATGAAGACAATGAAAAGATTAACGAATATATTGCTGTCGGTTCTGATGATGGTTTCCGCCTTCACCGGGTGCGGTTTCGACGAGGATCCGTTCCAGAACAGGCTCAATGACATCAAGAACAGGATCGCGGCTCTTCAGTCCAGGATCGATGAGGCCAACAAACAGGTCGAGACCCTCGGGCTGCTGACCTCAGGCAATGTCGTCACTTCCATCGACAAGAACAGCGACGGAAGCTATGTGCTGACCTATCTGGACAGCAAGAACGAGGAAAAGACCGTTGTTGTGGCGGCTATGGACCAACTGCTCAACGTTCCTGTGGTCGGAGTGCGCAAGGACGAGAACGGTCTCTATTACTGGACCGTCACCGCCGGTGGCGAGACAAAGGACATCACGGTTGACGGGCAAAGCGTCCCGGCCGCCGGCAGGACTCCGGTCATCTCCACCGATGAGCAAGGCTACTGGACTGTTGACGGAGAACGCATTCTGGATTCGGCCGGCAACCCGATAGAGGCCGCCGACGGAAGTGCGTCCATCCTCAAGTCTGTCACAAAGGATGCCGAGGGGAATCTCTCGATCACCCTCGGAGACGGTTCACAGATCACCATACCAGTACAGAACTCTCTGAACCTCAGTCTTTCCACATCCCTGAATCTCACCATAACCAATCTCGGACAGGAACTGAAGATCGGTTATGATGTCACCGGAAGCAAGGCTGACGAAGCCATCGTGGCGATCGCCGAGGCCAAGTCCGTGAAGGCCAAGCTTGACAAGACCGCCAAGGAGGTCAGCGTCTCTTTCGACAGCGACTTCTCTTCCGGCCATCTCATTATGATGGCCACGGATCTGGACCAGGCAACGGTGCTCAGGCCGGTGTTCTTCAACAAGGCCAAGGAGACAAAGATCCTCATCAGCACGGCTGACGAGCTTGTGGCGTTCGCCCAGAATGTCAACGCCCAGGACGGAACAGAGAACATGGATATCTATCTTGAGAAGGACATCGACATCTCCTCAATCAAGGACTGGACACCTATCGGCAACGGAACATTCTCCGGAACAGCCGTCAGCGGAGCGGCCTTCAAAGGCACTTTCCACGGCCAGAACCACACGATCAAGGGTATGAATATCACCGTGCCGGCAGACGCCGCGAAAGGTGCCTCCTACGGCCTTTTCGGAGTGCTTGACGGAGCGACTGTCAAGGATCTTGACATAGGCGAAGGATCATCGATCACTTCATCCGCCAAGCTTCTGACTTGCGGTGGTGCCATAGCCGGATCCGTAGTGAACTCAACTGTCGATCATTGCACCTCATCGGCTTCGTTCGACATTTCCGGAGGAACGGACAACATCAGCCAGAGGTTCGGAGGAATAGCGGGTTCTGTATATTCCGCCGGAGAGGTCATCGCGCAGGTCACCAACAGTTCCAACTTCGGAATATTCAAATCTGTCAACACCACCAACAGCAAGAACGGCGGCACGGCCTTCTCCATCGGTGGCGTGGTAGGTTACGCCGAGTCAGCGTCATCAGCCCTTCGTGTGATGATCAAGGGTTGCGACAACTACGGTGCGATGAACGTGCAGGCCTCCCGCAACGCCGGAGTCGTGGCAACGCTTAACAAGAATGCCACGGTCGAAAGCTGCAAGAACTTCGCTGACATCACCAACACGGACATCAAGGCCTCCAACACACGTGTGGCCGGTATCGTCTCTGCGTTGAATGCCCAGACCTCGGCTATCAACTGCGTCAACAAGGGCAAGATCACATTCGCTGTCGCAGGAAACACCACGAAAGGCTACGCCGCCGGAATCGTCGGTCAGACCAACGACAACTCCAACGTGGTTGAAGGCTGCGAGAACTATGGTGAGATCCGCTCTGACATATTCAATGCGACTGACGCGACGAAGAGGTTCATCGCCTCCATCATCGCCAACACTAACAACAAGACCATCACCATCAGGAACAACAAGGTCGGTGGCAAGGTGGGACCATATTCAGATGAAAGCAAGGTTGTTGCAATCACCGCCGAGAACTTCGCCGACTGGATATTCTTTACTCCTAAGACCCAGCCGTCGATTGTCTCAGGCAACGAGTTCGCAGGTGAGGTTCTGACAAAGGGCATAGCGTCCGCTGATGATTTCGTGGAGTTCGCCGCCGCTGTCAACGCCGACGCGTCCCTTGAGAAATGGCAGGATGCGGCGGGAGGAATCAACCTGCTGAATGATATTGATATGTCTTCCGTAAAGGATTGGACTCCGATCGGTAACGCCACTTTCGCCGTTGTCAGCAACAAGCTGACCGTGACTGGTCCTATGTTCACAGGCAGGTTCAACGGTCAAGGCTACAAGATCCGTAACTTCAAGGCTGTCAGCAAGGTGGCCGAGACCGGAGGCACATTCGGACTGTTCGGAGTGATCGGTCCGGGATCCGTTGTCGAGAACTTCATCTTCGAGTCCAGCTGCTCGCTCACTGTACAGTCTCCGGCCAAGAGCACTTCCCACGGCCTGATCGCGGGACTTCTCTACGACGGAACCGTGCGGGATGTTCACAGCTATGCTCCGATGACGTTCCAGAGCAAGACCGGCGTCAAGAACGCCGCCCAGTTTATGGCTCTGATCGGCTACGTGTTCACCCAGAACGCAGAGGTCACCATCGACAGCGTTGACAACTTCGGAGAGATCATCGCCGAGAACGCTGACGGAAACGATCAGGGAGGCGCGAACGCCTTCCATATAGCCGGAATCGTGGGCTTCTCCACCGCCACGGTGGACACCCAGCATTTCGTCACCATCTCCGACTGCTCCAACGAGGGGAATATGACCTCCGCCACCTGCCGCACCTCCGGCATCTGCGCGGCCGCCAACCGCAGGACCAAGATGGTGAACTGCATCAACAAGGGCAACCAGCTGAACAGCTGTCCTGGTCCTGACAAGGGACGAATCGCCAACATCGCCTGCAACGTGGCCAACGTGTCCTCGATGACCGGGTGCGTCAACTACGGCGACATCATCTCCACCACCAGCGCCAGAACTGCCGGCATCGCCAACCTCTCCAACAACTGCGAGTTCACCAACTGCGCCAACTACGGTAACGTACAGTCAGACAACAAGTACCGTGGTCTGTTCTGGGCCTACAACAACGGCCTGGCATCGTGGAGCAGCTGCGTCGCCGGAGGCACCGTCGGAACCTACAACGACGGCAAGGGCGTGGCCGATGAATATACCGACGCGGCCAAGGTGAACTACCTCGGTGTCCAGGGAGCCAGCAAGACAACCCTGAACGACATCACATACCTCATCGGAGTCAAGGATCCTGAGCCGCCTGTAGAGTCGAACGCCAAGCTGAAGATCCTCTTCATCGGCAACAGCTTCACCAAGGACGCTGTCGAGCATATTCCAGGTCTCCTCGCGGCGGCCGGAATCAAGGACATCAAACTCTACCACATGTACTATGGCGGACGGCGTGTCTATGAATATAACGACGGCTACACATCCTCTGTTGACTATCATTGCTACAGATGCGAGAACGGGGCGACATCCTGGACTGATGTCACCGGCCACAGCCTGCACGAGATCGTCTCCAGCGACAAATGGGACATCGTGACCATTCAGGAGCACACCGGACGCGCGGTGGCGTGGGACTGGACCGCAAGCCAGAAATCGGCGTTCCAGGGCCTTGTGGACAAGATAAAGGCGGACTGCCCGGACAAGACTCCGGACTTCTATTTCATAATGTCACAGGCCTACCACGATATGAACAAGATCGCCACGGCCGACCGGGGACAGATCAACTTCACGACCACGGAGGAGATGTACAATGTCATCGTCGGGATGACCAAGAAGTTAATGGCCGACATCCCGTTCAAGGATGTGATCGCCACAGGCACCTGCCTCCAGAACCTCAGGACATCGGATCTGAACAACGGGATGTGCCTCACCCGTGACGGCTACCATATGGACTACGGGATCAGCCGTTACGCTGCCGCCTGTATGGTCTTCGAGAAACTCATCTCCCCGTCCTTCGACAACGTGAAGCTTGACAAGAACACCTACAGGTACGGCAATTCCAGCACGACATCCGGCAGTTACTCGACCCCTGTCACCGATGCCAACGCCCCTGTGGCCCTTCAGGCCGCCCGTTACGCCCTGCAGACACCTTATCAGGTCACGTCAATGAAATAATGACCGTGGCGGATAACTGTCTATCCATCAAGCATTAAAGCGATCACCTTCAGATTATTTTCCCTGAAGGTGATTGTTTTATTATCTGTTTATCAACAAGTTATCCGCCACATCAAAAAAGGATGGAACCTAAGCGGGTATATTCATTAGCATTTTATTAATTTTGCATATCAGAGAATATTAAAACAAGAATATTTATGCGTAAGAAATTATTTGTCGCGGTCATCGCGGTTATCGTCTCGGCGCTGGCTTTCCCGGCGGCGGGGCGCGATCTGAAGATCCTTTACTGGAACATCCAGAACGGAATGTGGTCCGACCAGGGAAACAATTATGACAATTTCGTGGATTTCGTCAAGTCCGAGGATCCGGACATCTGTGTCTGGTGCGAGGCCGAGTCCCGTTACTTCACGGATTCCGGTGACAGGATCGAGAACTGTGAGGATGCCTATCTCCCTTGGAACTGGGATATTCTTGCGAAACGCTACGGACACAACTATGTGCTTGTCAGCGGCAAGAGAGACACTTTCCCGCAGGTGATCACCTCAAAATACCCTATCCGTATAGTCAAGAGGGTCAACGGCAACGGTGATGATGTCATTGTTGTCCATGGAGCCGGAGTAGCTCAGGTGGAGGTCGGCAACAAGACCCTCAACATCGTCACCATCCACTCATGGCCGTACAAGTACACATATATGGCTGATGACAAGAAGGCAAGTACCGAACGCAAGGAAGGAGCCATGTTCAGAGCCAAGGAAATGGAATATATCTGCCAGCAGACCATCGAGAGCGTTCCCGAGGCGGCTTCGCAGTTCTGGATGATGCTCGGGGATTTCAACGCCAGATCACGTGTGGACAACCACGTTTACAAGATGGCCGAGGATGACAAAGATTTCCTCGTGCACGACTACATCAGGAACAACACTCCGTACATCGACATCATTGAGAAGTTGTACCCTAATGATTTTCAGCCAACTACACTTTCCGGGAAAAGAATTGACCTCGTTTACATGACCGAGCCTCTTTTCAAGAAGGTCCGTTCCGCGGAGATCATCCGTAGCGGTTTCGCAAAGTCTGTCCGTGATCCGCGCAAGATCAAGGGCTTCTGCAAACCTTCCGACCACTACCCGATCCGTGTGGAGCTGAAATTTTAGATCTACGGGCATTTGGTCCATAGACGGCATTGCCTTGCAGTGGTTACTCTGCACGATTGTAGTTACCT
>FR893100.1 GCA_000433355.1 Alistipes sp. CAG:435
CTACGACAATCTCGCAGCGATCTTCGACTGCCTGCGTCGCATCAACACTATTCTCATCGATCTGTGCAGGGACATCTGGACCTACATCTCGATGGAATATTTCCACCAGCAGGTCGCCAAGAACGAGGTTGGGTCTTCGGCTATGCCTCACAAGGTCAATCCGATAGATTTCGAGAACGCCGAAGGTAACCTTGGAATGGCCAACGCCGTGCTGACTTTCCTTTCGATGAAGCTCCCGATCTCCAGACTGCAAAGGGATCTGACCGACTCCACCGTTCAGCGTAACATCGGAGTCCCTGTGGCCCACGGCATGATCGCCCTCGCGTCATTGAAGAAAGGACTCGGCAAGCTTATCCTGAACCGTCCGGCCATCGACGCTGAACTGCATCATAACTGGGCGGTGGTCGCCGAGGCCATCCAGACCATCCTTCGCAGGGAGAACTACCCGAATCCGTACGAGACCCTCAAGAATCTCACCCGCACCGGCGCTGCCATCGACGAGAAGACCATCGAGGACTTCATCAGCACCCTCGACGTTGCCGACTCCGTAAAGGAAGAGCTTCGCGCCATCACCCCGTGGAACTACACCGGCTTCTGATAAATCAATCGGTCACCGAGCCTGTCGAAGTGACCGGTAACAATGCTTTTAGAGTATCAGCAGAAGCGCGAAGACGTAGAGCGCAAAGCCCTGGAAACGGAGGCGGCTTTTGGTGCTGGAGCGCAGCATCTCTTCGGTCGGATCGTCACCGGTCATCTCAAGCAGAGTCTCATCAGACGGGATGCGGCCGTGTGAATATTTCCGGATCAGCTGGCCGTCGTTAAACCAGGTCGCGCCGCCGTTGGAGCGGTTGAGGGTGACAAGCGTTTTCTTGTCGGCGAAATATGTCGAGCCAACCAGTCGTGAGTGTGCATCCGGCACAATCTCAGGCAACTTGTCGAACTGCTCCTTTGTCGAGGAAACCAGCAGCAGGGGAGTGAATCCGGCTGCCTTCGCCCCGTCAAGAGCGTCTGCTATCCTTGTCCAGAAAGTTCCGTTGGCCTTGGCCGGGTCATAGACCGAAACCGCGAGCACGTTGCCGTAGGTGGCTCTTTCGTCTTGATAATTGCCCGATGAGTCGGTGAACGAAAGCGCCGGCTTGTTGTCTTCGATGTCCGCCCCGTTGATCAGGATGGTCTCCGTGCGGACGTATGTCCAGGTCGAATCCGGAAGGCGGTCGAGGTCAAAGGCTCCCTCCTGTCCGTTCTTTTCGTAGATGATAGTGGATTTGTAGTTTCCGGAGACGTCCTCTTCATCGTCATCTCCGATGGAAGCCAGCAACTCGCTTCCAGGAGTGAACTCGGTGTAGTCCACCAGTGGGATTGATGTCAATGAATAGACCGTGAAGAGAATTATTGAGGCTGACACGATGCCGAACGAGACATATTTCCGTTTCCTGTTCTTGCCGAAATTCTTGAACGGCAGGAACGCTGTCATCGCCAAAGCCAACAGAACCAGATTCTTAAGGAATGTCTGGAAGTTGGTCAGGTGGATCACCTCTCCGAAGCAGCCGCAGTCAGTCAGGCTTACCGGATTGAATATGGCCAAAAACAACGTGAGCACCGTGAAGAAGACAATCATAGCGGTGGCTATGATTGCGACCTGTTTCCTCCACACGCCACTGATCATCGCCGCACCGAGGATGGCTTCCGCGAGCGCGAGAACCACGGCGGTCGCCTTTGCGGTTGGCAGCAGGAACGTTACATGGAAGAATCTGAAATACCCTTCCATCACAAGACCCGCTCCTACCGGATCAAGCAGTTTGAATATCCCCGCGAGCAGGAACACCACACCAATCAAAAAAGCGCACAGCCTTCTCAGCCTGAAGAGGAAAACGTTGTTCATTTTGCTTCGATATGTTCGTCAATAACTTTCTTCACCTTTGCGAATATCCCGTCCGGCGGCAGCATCTCCCCGAACTCGTCCGAGCAGTCTATTCTGATGAAATCCGGATCCAGCGCTACCTGCTGCCTGTAGATCGCCCGCACCTGCTTCTGGAACTCTATGTCTGATTCGTGAATATCCTGGGAGCCGTGGAGATATTCCCTGTCCTTTCCCGTCCGCGCCGAGTCCAACCTGCTCTCGACGAATGTGATGGGAACATCCAAGAATATATTCAAGTCTGGCTTCGGGAGGCCGAAGTCGCCATATTCAGTGTTGAAGATCCATTCGCGCAGGTTCTCTCTTTCCTCAGGGGCGCTCAGTTTGGCGCATTGGTATGCGATGTTGGAATAGACGTACCTGTCCAGCAGCACCGATCCGCCTTCCGCCAGCGTCTTCTTCATCTGGGGGGCCGCCCCGTGCCTGTCCTCGGCGAACAGCAGGGCCACCAGTTGAGGGTGAACCGACTCGTTGCTTCCGAAATCCCCGCGCAGAAACCGGCTGATCAGATCGCCATAGACCGGCGCGTCGTATCTTGGAAAGTGAATGTATTCCAATTCCGGGCATATCTTTTCGAGATACGCCTTCAACTTCTTGACTTGCGTGGATTTCCCAGATCCGTCCAAACCTTCCAGAACGACCAGCATAACGATTGATTTTTCTGATGGAGGTCTTGAGCAATGCTCAAAACTTATTCCGAATCACAAAGATATTCAATTTTTGTCTATTTTTGTTCAAAATTAATGTCATTATGGGAAACAAGGCAGACAGAAATATTCAGGTGATGGGCATAGTGAACCTCACCGACGACTCTTTTTTCGCAGGCAGCCGCAACCTCCGGGCGGACGGGACCTTCGATGAGGAACTTTTCCGGGGCAGGATTGTGAATATGCTTGAGTCGGGAGCGGACATCCTTGATTTGGGAGCGTGCTCGACACGCCCAGGCTCAGACTCCATCAGTGAGGAAGAGGAGTGGAAGCGGCTTGAGCCGGCCTTGAATATCCTTGCTTCGGAGCATGCCGGGGTAAAGATTTCAATCGACACTTTCAGACCTGCGGTTGTCAGTCGTGCGTTTGACATCATCGGCCCGTTCATCGTGAACGATGTCAGCGGCGGAAGTGAGGAGATGTGGTCGCTGCTTGGCCGGCTTCATCTGCCGTACATAGCGATGCACACTCGGGGGACGCCTAAGAATATGCAGAACCTCACGGACTATGATAATGTCACCGAGGCTGTCCGTGAGTTCTTCGTCGGGATCGCCGCAGAGGCGGACAGGCACGGTGTGGAGGATTGGATTCTGGATCCCGGTTTCGGTTTCGCCAAGACCGTGGAGCAGAACTGGCAACTGCTGCGTGAGATGGCTGTGCTTCAGGAGTTCGGCAAAGAGATTCTCGTGGGCCTTTCCCGCAAGAGCTTTCTGTTCAGGCCTCTGGGCATCACTCCGGCTGACGCATTGCCTGCCACACAGGTCGCCGACTTCATCGCCCTACAAAACGGTGCGGACATCCTCCGCGTCCATGATGTCGCCGAGGCTGTCCGCACCATCAAACTCTACCGTTTGTTTAATGGAGTCAATAATTGATATGACCTACTTCGGCCTAAATGCGCATGAGTAGAAAATGGATCGGTGACATCGCATTTTGTGTGGGACGGAAAACGTACGCCATAAGTCAACTTATACCTGTAATAATCTATAAACCCGAGTCAACCTAAATCAGGAAAGTACACATAGGGGCTTCCTGTGTACCAAATGGACTATAACACGTCATTGGTACAGGAAACACACTTCTGATGTGCCAATCGAGGCTAAGGTAAGTGGAGGAGAACAATGTCAGCCAATGGCCAACGTCTCCCTTCCATAACTTGACCTCAATGTTTCTACGATAAGTGTTCTTGCGGTCGTTCCCCAGCCTGGTCTTAAAGTCTCTGTCGTGGCGGATGCTCATGCACGGCACTGTAATTGACGGAAACGGCAATCTGGCATATATGCACTTGCAGCACACTTTGCTGTTCCCCGCACAATGTGGAAAACCATTCTTGGGAACAACCATCCTGACCGTATGGCCATTAGGCAGCCGTGACCGTTCCCGCCAACTGCAAAAAATATAGGCAAACCACTCATGCTTTCAAGAGCCTGAATTGGAACAACACTCACCATCTCCGGGACATAGGTCCGCACCTATAAACCGTTCTTGCAGACAGGCAATAATTTGGCGTTCTGAGCATGAATGTTTTTGCATACTTAAGAGTCTGCTAATCCTACATAACTTTCTGTCGGCAGCCGCGAATATGGATGTACAGGTCTCTGGCTAACTGGCCGTAGGCATTTCTGGCAGTAGATCGCAATTTCCAATCGAGTAGGAGGAAAACGAAGTAGTTTTCTTCCTACTTTCGTTTTCCGACCTCTCACACCACTGTACATGCTGTTCCGCATACGGCGGTTCCTATTTTGGGTGCCATTCGAGATACGACCCCATTAAAGTAGCATACCCCGCCCTACATAGATGTTCGTTTGTTATGGTTCTATGCCGTATGTAGCTGTCAGCTATGCGCCAATAGCCTTTGCGAGTATTACCCCATTCATATGCCTTGGATTTATTAATACCGCATCTAATGAGGTTTGCCACTTTTATCTTGACTTTCTTCCAGGCTTTCCATATACACATGCGTATTCTACGTCTTAACCATTCGTCTGTTTCAAGCAGAAGACGCTTCATATTGGCAAAGTGATAATAGCCGACCCACCCTCGTATGTATTCTTTCAGCTTCTGTTTTCTCTTGGCATATCCCCATCCGTTGCTGCGACTTGTTCTTTTAGCTTTGACTTCATCTTGGCTTTGGACTTGGGATGCACCGCGAGTTGGCCTTTGCCTTTCAGCACATAAAAGGAGTAGCCGAGGTATCTCACTCCTCGCACATACGACACTACGGTCTTTTCCTTGTTGACTTTGAGATATAGAGTTCCCTCTATAAATCGGGTTATTCGGGACTTGCACCCGTTAGACAATGCTCATGCCGAGCATACTAAAAGAGGCCGGCCCTTCTAAACAAGGTCGGCCTCCTGACTACTTATCTGATATTTTTTGACTAATTAGAAAGAGAATCATGGTTATCCTTTTAGAGAGTTTTTATCAACGACCTGACATTTACCACATGAATACATACGTGCCAATCTATGGACGCGATAAGGATATAAACTACATAGACTTAGATCTATCACTTTACGTTTACCGATGTTGGTTGTGACTTCCATGCTAAGTATACTATCACGCGTATGAACAAGAACTATCTTTTTTATGTCCATCCAATCAACACAAAATTCTCCCGTCTCATCATTGCAGTAAATACCGGACTGATCAATTCTCATACTCCAATCTGGAAGTGCCAATATTCTTTGTAAATCTCGTATGAAAATTATAGTGATAATGACTACTGCTATAAATAGCAGAATAATCCAGACGATGTCATCAGATAAATGATTTTTACTATAATCTCGAATCAGTATATATATGCAAGAAAAAACAAATAAGTAGCAAAAGATAAGATAAGATACCGTAGCTTTTATCTTGTCCCTTTTCGACAAATCTATTGGCTTGCATTTTGATTTCATAGCACTTTATTCTTTACTACCTGTCAATTTCTGCATAAGGCTTGTGGTTCCCATTTGAACGGTATTATTGACGGCATTATTGGCTGCATTATAACTAAAATCAGCAACAAACACATCTGTCTGATACAAATTGTTGGTCCTGGCCACTGTCTCCTTATGTATCTCGGCCCTTGCTGCCGTCCCGCTCGTGCCCCTTCCGGATAATATCCTCTCTTTCTTGACCTCCTTTTCGACTGTCTCAACATATTTAGAAGGACTCAAATTATTTATGGTCTTTTCACGAGCATTCCAGAGTTTTGAAGAAGCTTTTTGCATTACGCCTCCTGTGACCGCTCCGAGCGCCGCGTCGGTGGCGACTTCCCTGCCATCCACGCCGCCGCTCTCGACAAGCTGGCCGACGGTGCT
>FR893101.1 GCA_000433355.1 Alistipes sp. CAG:435
CCAGTACAGCGCAACCACGCCGACCAGCAACACACCTTCCACAATGTAATGAACCAACATATCAGACCACATCCTCCTCAAGCGTCACCATAATGAATTTCACAAGCTCATCCCAGTCCCATTTGCCTGGATCCCGCCTCGCCATTCTTGGCCCATCGAGCATCCACACGCCAGCCGCACACTCCCAAGCCGCCACACATTGCTCCAACCTGTCAGCGATGAACTCCCTCGCAAGCGGCCTTATGTCCTCACCCTGCTGCGCCTTTTCCCAAAGCCCCACCACATTCACACCTTCGTCCAGATGGTGCTTTGCCATCAAATCAAGGAACTTGTCCCTGTTGACATCATATTTTTCCATACCCAATGAATATCTCAATTGATACCACGCTTTGCGCTATGCGTCACCACCATATCTTTCAGCATCCACGCGTCCGGATTGCTTTCCGGATTGAACAGCCACGCCATCGCAGCCTCAAAAGCCTTGCGCCGGCCGCTAATCTTCGGATCCAATCTCGGCATTCCCCCAAGATGTACGCTATCCCCAGCGTCCCCAGGTGCCACCACGCGAACTCCGCCTTCCCCGCAACCGCCTGCACCGCGTTCACCATCAACGCCACCGCGATCACCACCGCAAGCACCCTCCAGATGCCCACCGTTGTCCTTTCCATTCGATCTTCTACGCTCATAACTCATTTGTTTTCTGAATATTTTATTGTTATCTTCGCTCATTTGATGCTGTATTGCATTTGTATTGCGTTTGTGTTTACACGGCAAATATACAAATAAAATATGTATTAGCAAGAAGTTTTACAGAAATATCTTAAAAAATTATTTTGGTCTATGACAGAAGTGATCGCAAAGGTGTTGGCATACACCAAGTTGAACGCAAAACAACTCGCAGAACGGATTGGCCTTGACCGTCCGCAGGCTATCTATGACATACTTAAAGGTAAAACCAAGTCTATTTCGCCTGCTATGGCGAATAAAATTTTATCTGTATTTCCTGAATTGATCGTGGTTGGCTGATGACAGGGGAGGGGGATATGCTTAGAGCAGGCTTCCACCATTTTGCCGACAATAATCAGGGATTTATCAATAGCAACAATAATATTGGCAATACAATCGACAACCGCCAATATTATTCCGACAGCCCCGATGTCCTCCGCGCCCAGATCGAGCTCCTCGACGAGCGCATCAAGGAGAAGGACGCCCAGATCAAGGAGAAGGACGCCCAGAT
>FR893102.1 GCA_000433355.1 Alistipes sp. CAG:435
ATCTCTCCCCGCTACAATATGCATTTCGTCGGATGCTTACTTTTGTACATTCTCAGTCCTATAAAAATAGGAGGACGCTCTTCCGTGTATGAAAGAACATTCGCACACCTGAGTGTTATGGGCATATTATGGAAATAGTCTGCAGCCCCCCAGCCGCACGACATTATTATGTCTGGCTAATTCTAAAGACACGACATACCATTGCTCGCAATCGTCCGGACGTTGGTACTATACGGAGGACGATTTTCAGGTATATATTTTCTTATGAGAGTGGAAGTGCATTGTCAGTTAAACGAAGTAAGGATGCTCCTTCAAAGGCGTTAATTTGTGCAAATCACGCTTTTAGAGGCTCAAAGATCTCTTCACAAGCGTCTTTTCGTCATATTCCAGCTTTTAGAGGACGTGAGTTATATTCCAATTCTTTTTGTTCGGCAATGCAGTTTCCGAAATTGGCAATTTGTAGGATGTCATTCCATTCAAAGTCTGCCTGATAAGGTATGTGTCGATGCCTATCAATTCATATATGGCTCCCAACAAAGCTCTGACACAAGGCGGATACGCCAATGAAAGTTCCGCCAGTTCTTTTTGTCTTGCATCGGATAGTTTCCTAATTATATTAGATACATTTACTACACATTCATCAGGAGAGGACGCCGGTATCTTTTTTAAGAATCTTAAGGCATCCAATATTCTGAGCATAGGAATATTTTCCGATGTAATCTGATTACCTTGTTGCAAGAATGAGATTTTCAACCCGTTCCGCGTCACTGGCCTACGATATTTGTTCGTCCCGATTATAATGGACGAACTTATCTGGGTTGTCAGTCCCATAGATGCAAATGCCATATTTCCAGTCACATATCCAATGATTTTTCCGTTTTGTCCTAAATAGTCCTTTATAAGTTCTGATTCTGTTGGTTTCAACATTCCGAATATGGTTTTCTTAGGGACATAATACTTTCCTTTTGCAATCCTCTGTAATCCTCCTTGCTGTACAAGACGGCTTAAAGCTTTGACAAGAGCCTGCTGGTATCGCATCTCTAAGCCAAAGTCTCTTATTGTCAAAATAACTCCTGCCGGCGTTGATGACAGTTTATCTTTAATCTGCCTTGATACAACCATATTCACACATAGTATTTTGTTTTACAAATATAGCAAATGTCATATTATTTACGTAAAAAACTTGACATAAGTTTTTAGGCGCAATGAATAGGCAATAAGGCGATAGCGTCTTGCCAGCTTTCACCTATTAAAAGAAGATAGCGGAAAGGACTATGCCACCTTACAATTCTTTGTGCAGCAGTACTGGGAGAGGACGATGCCGAGGACGGCGATGAGGACGCCGAGCCATTGGAAGAGGGAGAGGTGCTCGCGGCCGATGACTTCGGCGACGAGGGCGGTGGCTACGCACATCATGGCGAGGAAGACGCTGGACTTGCCCACGCCTAACTTCTTGATTGCCATGGCCCACAGAGAGAAGGCAAGGCTGGAGCAGAGGACAGCGAGACAGAGGATAGGTTCCAGGACTTCCCATGAGACGAGTCTCGCGTCGAAATTCTCGATGCCTCTCGTCAGGAAGAACGGCAGGAAGTACACGGTTCCGATCAGGAACTGGTACATCACGATGACCTGAGGCTTGTAGCCGTCGGCGAGAAGTTTTGTCAAGGAGGCGTGGCCGACCTCTGAGAAGACGGCTATCATCAGGAGCACGACTCCGAGGATGAAATTCTGCGGCACACCTTCATCTCCTCCTTGCTTGAGAAGGACCAGACAGATGCCGGCCAGGGTCACGGCGATTCCGAAGCCGTTCAGGATCGAGATACGCTCTTTGAAGAACAGGGCACCGGCTCCTACTGAGAAGATCGGTACTGAGGCGATGATCATCGCGCTGATGGTCGGCGAGCCGGTCTCTTTTATGCCGTAGGTCTCGCAGAAGAAGTAGATAAGTGGCTCAAAGAGAGCGAGCAGCAAAAATTTCCAGATATCTTTGCGGGCTATCAGGCGGAAGTTCTTTGTGAGGATGTTGAAGAGAAGAAGTATGATTCCGGCGACAAAAATCCTTAACGGGACGAAATATGAAATCGGGACTCCAAGGGCGATCAGTCGGTCGCTCCAGATGTAGGACATTCCCCAAAGCACAATGGCCAATACGGACAGCAGATAAACTACCGCCTTGTTGTCACATATACTTCTTGTCGCGCTCATAATATAATACGGAATATGAGTAATCTGTTAGTTATACTTACATTTCCACAAAGATAATCAAATTTCTCTTTTGAAAAGAAATAATATTCAAATATCCACTAACATTTCGACACCTGCCTACCGTTTTTATCCCTTTTCAGTGAAATGCCGTCACGAACCCTCCGCGCTTCGCGCTCCGTCCCTCCCAGCCGGAGGCTGGGCCCCTCCCGCTTATAGCCGCGGGTGGCTAAGGTTCGTGACGGCACATCACTGAACTATGGGGTGCTTCGATGCTTCGACAAGCTCAGCGACCGCAGAATCAGCTAACTAAGTTATTCAGAAGCTGTTTTGAATTGTTTGTTTGAAGGTTTGAGAGTGAAAAACTTCAGTTTCGACCGCTTCTTCCAAGGAAGATAGCGGTGCTATCTGACTGAAGAAACGGGAAGAAAATGAAGATTTTTCATCTCAAAGAACATTTCAAACAATTCAAAACAGCTTCTCACTTGGGTGATTCGATGGTTGGTGAGCTTCATCGAACCACAAGCTCAGCGACCGAACGGTTTACTTTCCGGTCAAAAGACGGAGCGAGATGCGTTTGCGGTCGAGATCGACATCGAGGACGCTGACGGTGACTTTTTGGTGGAGTTTCACTTTCTGGCCACGCATCTGGGAGACGTGGATTAGGCCGTTCTCGTGGATGCCAATGTCAACAAAGGCTCCGAAAGCGGTCACGTTCGTGACGATTCCCGGCAGTTCCATACCCGGCTTGAGGTCATCAATCTCGTGGATATCCTCGGCGAAACTGAATTCCAGGGCGCTCTGGCGAGGGTCACGGCCGGGCTTGGCCAATTCCTTCAGAATATCATTGATCGTTGGAAGGCCGAACTCACCCTCCACGTAGGCCGACGGATCGATCTTCTTGATCAACTCCTCATTTCCGACCAGTTCCTTGGTGCTGACACCCAGATCGGAAGCCATCCTGTCAACGATGTGATAGCACTCTGGGTGCACGGCTGAGTTGTCGAGAGGATTCTCGGCGTTCTGGATGCGAAGGAAGCCGGCGCACTGCTCGAAAGCCTTCGGGCCGAGTTTCGGGACCTTACGGAGTTGGGTTCTGGAGGAGAAGCCCTTGATCGAAGAGCGGTACTCCACAATGTTCGATGCCAAAGCCGGACCGATGCCCGAGACATAACTCAAGAGGTAAGGACTGGCGGTGTTGAGATTCACTCCGACGCTGTTCACGCAGATAACCACGGTGTTGTCCAGTTTCTCCCGAAGCAGATTCTGATCCACATCGTGCTGGTACTGCCCCACACCCAATGACTTAGGGTCGATCTTGACGAGCTCCGAAAGCGGATCCATCAGACGTCGGCCGATCGACACCGCTCCTCTGACTGTCACATCCTCATCCGGAAACTCCTGCCTCGCGACCTCGGAGGCCGAATATATCGACGCTCCGTCCTCGCTGACAGTGAACACCTTGACGTTCTCCGGAATCCCGACACGTTTGATGAAGTCCTCCGTCTCACGGGATGCCGTGCCGTTGCCGATGGCGATGACCTCGATGGCATATTCATCAATCATTGAGGAAACAGCCATTATCGACTTGATCTTCTCGCTCTGAGGCGGGTGAGGGAATATGATCTCGTGGTGCAGGAGGTTTCCCTGCTCGTCCAGGCAGACGATCTTGCAACCGTTGCGGAAACCAGGGTCAATCGCCATTGTCCTCTTCTGGCCTACCGGAGCGGAAAGCAGAAGCTGCGTGAGATTCTCTCCGAAAACGTTAATCGACTCGATGTCAGCCTTTTCCTTGGCCTCTTTGACAATCTCGTTGGTCAACGATGGCTCAAGCAAACGCTTATAAGCGTCATCAACGGCCTGACGGATCTGGTCGGCAAGCTTGGAACCAGGATAACGATGTTCCTGACAAAAATCATAATAAATCTTGTTGCCGCATTTCTCCGGATCCGCATCGAGCCCTACAGACAAAAAGCCCTCATTCTCAGCACGAAGTATCGCCAAAAGGTTATGCGAAGGAATCCTCTGGAGCGGCATCGAGAAATTGAAATAAGTCCTGTACTTCGAAGCCTCGGCATTGCTTGAGGCCGCTTTTGTGGCCTTGGACTCTATCCTGCGGGTTCTGAATATGTGCCTGAGGTTCTCACGGACGGTCTGCGATTCGGAAAGCCGCTCGGCGATGATGTCACGGGCTCCGGCAAGGGCCTCCTCAACCGAACCGACCTTATCCCCGACATATTTTCGGGCCTCAGTCTCCGGGTCAGCCACCTCAACCTTCCACATCTTGTCAGCCAACGGCTCCAGACCTTTCTCCTTCGCCATCGTGGCACGGGTTCTCCTCTTAGGTCTGTACGGCAGATACAGATCCTCCAACTCACTGGCCACCACACAATTCTCAATCTTGGAGCGCAACTCGTCCGTAAGCTTTCCCTGCTCGGAGATCGTGGACAGTATGCCCTCCTTCCTCTTCTCCATCTCCGTGAACACATCGTTCCAGTGCTTGATCTCGGCGACGGCTACATCGTCCAACCCTCCGGTCTTCTCCTTCCTGTAACGGCTGATGAACGGAATGGTGTTTCCTTCCTCGAAAAGGTGGACGCAGTTCTCGACCTGCCAATCCTTGACTCCGATGGCACGGGCAATATAATCAATATAGATATTCTTCATATTCAGAGTGTTATCAATTAATCCTGGGAAACGACCTTCAGCTCGTCCCGGTAAGCCGAGAAGATCTTGGACTTGGAGACGAACCCGACGTAGGTTCTGTCACGCCTCACCACAGGAAGGTTCCAAGCCGATGTGACCTCGAACTTTTTCATCACAGAATCCATCTTCTCGTCCTCATAGACATATTCCTCGGCGCTCCGCATGAAGTTGAAGACGTGCAGGGTCTCATATTCATCGGTCCGGAACATGTCCTTGCGGATGTCCTCCAAAGAGACGAACCCTTGAAAACGGTCCACCGAGTCCAGAACAGGGAATATGTTTCTGGTGGATTCGGAGACGACCTCGACAAGGCGGCCGAGGGTGTCGTCTATCTTCACCGTCGAGAAATCGGTCTCTATCACATCGGACACCTTCAGAAGGGTCAGCACGGCCTGGTCGCTGTCGTGGGTCAGGAGTTCTCCTCTCTGGGCTATACGTTTGGTGTAGATGGAATATTTCTCGACAATTCTGGTCGTTCCGAAAGCGATGGTCGAGGTAAGGATCAAAGGCAGGAACAGGTCATAACCTCCTGAGATCTCGGCGATAAGGAAGATCGCCGTCATCGGGGCCTGCATCACGCCGGCCATCAGCCCGGCCATCCCTACCAAAACGAAATTCTGTTCAGGGACAATGACAGACGTCCCGTCAAAAAGCATATTGAGTGTTCTCGCCACAACGAATCCCGCGATCGCGCCGACGAACAAGGTCGGACCGAAAGTTCCTCCCACTCCACCGCCGGCGTTTGTCAAAGTCATTGAGAACACCTTCAACAAAAGGATCAGCATGAAAAAGATCGGCACGGACCACGGGCTGTGTGCCAGAAACGCAAGCGGAGTCTGTCCGTCAAGCGAAAGTTCCTTCCCGTTAAGCAGCACACCAAGAGACTCATAGCCTTCGCCATAGAGCGGAGGGAAAAGGAATATCAGGATTCCGAGCCCGACCGCGCACATTATCCATTTCAGATAGACATTCTCCATCTTGCCGATCCGGTCCTCCAGCTTCAAGGTCGTACGGATGAAATAGATGGAGCACGCCCCGCAGAAAAGTCCAAGAATGATGTAATAAGGAATATTCTTGAGCACGAACGGGGTAAGGGTGCATTCAAACGGGGTGGATGAGCCAAGAAGAGTATAGGAAACCACTGTGGCTGAGACGGTTGACAGCAGCAGCGGCATCATTGAGGTCATCGAAATGTTGAAAAGCAGAATCTCCAGCACGAAAAGGACTCCGGCGAGAGGAGCCTTGAATATTCCAGCCACGGCGGCCGCGGCACCACAGCCCAGCAGCACAGTCATACTCCTGTAGGACAATCCCATATAGCGGGCGAAGTTGGATCCGATGGCGGCTCCGGTATAGACGATCGGGGCCTCCGCTCCGACGGATCCGCCGAATCCGATGGTGACGGAACTCGCGGCGACGGAAGACCACATATTGTGCGGCTTGATCCTGGACTCGTGCCTTGAGACCGCCTGAAGGGCCTTGGTGACACCGTGGCCGATACTGTCCTTGATCACATACTTGCAGAACAGCATCGCAAGGAGCATTCCGATTCCAGGCAGTGCAAGATAGTACAATGATCCGCCCAGGACTCCTCCGAAAGCGTCACGCAAGCCCTCCTGGAGCACCGAGATCAAGGTCTTGAGCAGCACGGCGGCAAGCCCGACCACGATTCCGACGACGAGGCTGAGCACAAGGAGCTGGTTCCTTTCGGACCAACGCGATATGGGGTTAAACTTTGGCATATTCGTACAAATTTAATTATTTTTGTGATAGTGTAAAACATTAAATATTGATGCGGTAATGAAAAAAGTGATCATTTCGGTAGTCGCGTCCTTGCTGGTCTCCCTATTGGGCATCATCGGACTGAACATATTCAAGGAATCCAGCCCTCGCGAAAGGGTGAAGGCTGAGAACGGAAGCAGGATAATCGTGGAGGAGTTGAGTTTCTACCACAACAGTGACAAGATATTCGGTAAGGTATTCAAGCCCGCTGACGAGAAAGGCTTCTTCCCAGACTCGCTGGGGCCAAGGCCGGTTGTCATATTCTTCCACGAACCGCTGAAAACCGCTTACCCTGAAGGGTTTGTGAAGGCGTTGGTTCCAGAGGGGCTGATCGGCTATGCGACCGCCTTCCACGAAAAAGGGAAGGACGTGGAGTTTATTGTGAAGAAGATCGCGAAAGAGAAGTTCACGGACAAGGACAGGATATACCTTGTCTGTGACACTTTCGCCTCCGAAGCCGTGGTCAAGGCGGCCTACAAGATGAAAAAGGCGGTCAGCGGACTGATTCTCATCGAACCTGAGCTCAGCGACAAGACCGCCGGGCTTGTACCGAGACTCGGCTACGATGTAATGACCATAGACACGGCGGGGAAAGCTTCCGCAAAGACCGCGGCGATTGATTATCTTGAACTTAGAGGGGCGTTGAAATGAAAAAGACAAGATTCGGAATAGTAGGCACCGGTCGCATCAGTGACTGGGTTCTCAAAGGGGCCGTGATGGAGCCACGGTTCGAGGCCGCGGCGGTGTGCTCTCGCTCGCGGGAAAGCGGGAAGAGGTTCGCCGAGGCGCATTGCATCGGGAAAGTGTACACGGACGTTGACGAGATGGCATCCGATCCTGAAATCGACGCGATCTATATCGGGACTCCCAACGACACGCACCACGACATCGCGATCAAGTGCCTGAGGCACCACAAGCACGTGCTGTGCGAGAAGCCGATGGCCTCCAACGCCTGCGAAGTGAGCGAGATGGTCAAAGCAGCAAGGGAGAACGGTGTGATGCTGATGGAAGCGATGATCTCCACGCTGACTCCGAATTTCAGGAACGCCAGACTAAGGCTCAACGAACTGGGGAATGTCCGTCATTTCTTCGCGGCGTTCTGCCAATATTCATCGAAATACGATCTGGTCAAGAGGATCATCGCCGGAGAGGACAGTTCAGCGGTGCCAAGCTCGCTCAATCCGGAGCGCTCGGGCGGGGCGTTGATGGACATAGGAATATACACGGTCTATCCGATGGTCTCACTTTTCGGCCGGCCGAAAGGAATCAAGGCCAGCGTCACGACCTGCGAGGTGCCGGTGGGGGCCATAAGTAAACGTGTTGACCTGCAAGGCAGTGTGATCTTTGAATATGAAGGGATGGACGCCACGGTAATATATTCAAAGATAGCGGACTCGAACCTTCGCACCGAGATTTCCTGCGACGGAGGAATATTGTCGCTGGACCAGATCCACATCACCCGTGAGGCATCGCTGACCAGACGCGGCGCACCGACCTCCGGACGGTCCTCAGGCCCTCAGGCTGAGAACATCTCCGTGCCGGTTGACGCTGACGAGTACCTCTGCGAGTTCAAGGAATTCATCGACGTGCTGGATTCAGGCCGCCTTGAATCGTCTGTCAACAGCCTGGAGACATCACTCGTCACGGCTGAAATCCTTGACGAGATCCGCCGCCAGGCAGGAGTGGTCTTCCCCGCCGACTAAGAAGTTGTTTTGAATTGTTTGAAATGTTCTTTGAGGTGAAAAATTCTTCATTTTCTTCCCGCTTCTTCAGTCAGATAGCACCGCTATCTTCCTTGGAAGAAGCGGTCGAAACTGAAGTTTTTCACTCTCAAACCTTCAAACAAACAATTCAAAACAGCTTCTAAGCCACCTCCATCCAATCACAAAGCCAGCTTCATCCAGTCTCTGAGCTTGTCTAAATGACTGAACGCATCAGTCTTCAACAAACCCAGTGGCAGTAAAAGGAACTTATTGTCCGCCGAGACGCGCGAAAAAGGTCAGGACATCCTCCCAGGTCTTGAAGGCGTCGGAGCCGAAATGGACCATCGTGCCCATAAAGTCCTCGCCGCCATTGATTTCCGGCTCCGCGTCGATCAGATAGTCAGCCAGTAGAAGATTCTTATGGTTCGTTATCGTGACACGGTTCCAGACAGGGACACCGAGGTTCTCCTCGCACCATCCAAAGACCTTCTGACACAATTCGGGATTGTTGTACGGCACCCCGGCGACAATGTGGATGTCATAGTCCGCGGCCAGCGTGGCCACAGCCTTGTGGAACCCGCTGGAGTGGTTGATGATCCTGTCGCTCAGCGAGATGAACAGCACCGGCCTCTGAACGCCATTCTGCCTGTCATCTATCCATTGGATCACCGGCAGCAGCGAATGGAGGATCGCCTCGTCGTTAAGATAGTGCTCGCCGTCGAACCTGACCGCCTGCGGATAATGTCCGGAGAACAGATCGAATGTGTGTACCAGGGTGTCGCGCTTTCCGTAAAGCCCGAAAACCTTGTCCTGGTCCTCCGAAGCCCTTTCGAAGCAATGCGAGCTGACCTCCCGGAAATGTTCCAGAAGGGTTTTTGTGACCAGAAACGATGTCTCGCCATCCTGACGAGGGTTATGGAACTCCTGCCGTCCCAGCCCATTGTTTTTCAGCAGCGTGTCCGCCAGCTGAAACGCCGGGTTCACAAGAATCCTGTCCACGCCGTACAGCATTTCCGCGTACATCGCCCCCATTGAGGAGCCGACAATCAGATCAGGCTTTTCGGACACGACCATATTCCTCAACAACTCCATCGCGTCGAACGGCTCCACCGGCAGATCCGGCGCCAGCACCTGAGCCCGCGGCATCAGCAGCCTCAGCGTCCTGACACTCCCGTTCTGCCCGCTGGAAGCGAACCCGTGCACATAAAGTATCTTTTTCCCGGCCATCAGCCCCGGACGGGCATATTCATAAAGTTCCATAATGACTAATAAAAAACCTCTCACGCACGAATGTCATTGCAAAGTCACTTTCCGCAAGCGGTGAAGAGTTAACCGCAAAAATAACAATTTTCGTAATCAAATGATTGGCCAAGACTTGAAATTCCTGATTGAAATGGTTATCTTTGAGAGATTGATATTTAAAAATGACACTAACAATGACAGATCTGAAAAAAATAGTTGAACTTTTCGCCATCGAGGGCGAGGTCAAGGAGATAAAGCCTTTAGGCAACGGGCTGATCAACGACACTTACAAGGTTGTCACGGAGGGCGGCGCGCCGGATTACGTGCTGCAGAGGATCAACAACGCGATCTTTACGGACGTGGATCTGCTCCAGAGCAACATCGAGGCCGTGACCAGACATATTCGTAAAAAATTAGAGGCCGAAGGAGCGGAGGACATCGACCGCAAGGTATTGAGGTTCATTCCGTTGAGGCCTGAAGGTGAGAAGGTTGAAGTGCTGATGAGCGAGAAGCCGAAGACATATTGCCTGGAAGACGGCAAGTTCTGGAGGGTTTCGGTGTTCATCAATGACGCCTACACCTACGAGACCGTCAATCCGGAGTATTCAGAGTACGCCGGCGAGGCTTTCGGGGCTTTCGAGGCGATGCTTGCCGACATCCCGGACACGCTCGGAGAGACGATTCCGGACTTCCACAACATGGAGCTGAGGCTCAGGCAGTTGGTCGAGGCTGTCAGAGAGGACAGGGCCGGACGTCTGCATGCAGATGACAAGACAGGAGATCAGGAACTTCACAGGATACTGGAAGACATCGACAAATACGGGATCCAGATGTGCAAGGCCGAGCAGCTGCACCGTGAGGGAAAGCTTCCTAAAAGAATATGCCACTGCGACACGAAGGTCAACAACATGATGTTCGACAAGGACGGCAAGATCCTCTGCGTCATCGATCTGGACACCGTGATGCCAAGCTATGTGTTCTCCGACTTCGGGGACTTCCTGCGCACCGCCGCCAACCCTGTGGCCGAGGATTCGCCGGAACTGGACAAGGTCGATTTCGACATGGAGATCTTCAAAGCCTTCACAAGAGGCTATCTGAAAGGGACAAAGCCGTTCCTCTCCCCGATCGAGAGGGAGAATCTGCCATACGCCGCCTGTCTGTTCCCATTCATGCAGGCAGTAAGGTTCTTCGCCGACTACATAGGCGGCGACACCTACTACAAGATCAAGTACCCGGAGCACAACCTCGTCCGCACCCGCAACCAGATGAAACTCTTCCACTCCGCCCTCGGCAAGGTTCCTCAGATGATGGAATTCATCACAGATTGTCATTGACTTAGCTACTAAAGAGAATCCAACCCTCCGATTAATAAGATATATGCTCGAACAGGAACTGCAACAATATCTTCTTCGCGAATATCCTCAGGAGAATGCGCGGTGCGAATGGAAAGAGTTCAAGAACTTGAAGAACTCTTTTTGTGGAGATGAGAAAGACGATGTCATCTCGTATGTCTCTGCCATCGCGAATATGGAGGGTGGACATCTTGTGATAGGTGTACAAGACAACTCTTTGAGGATCATCGGAACCGACACTTATAATTATAATCGTCAGAAAGCGACACTGAGATTGACAGAACGCTGTGCCAATCTCTCGACAGAAGGACTTGACGTGGAAGAATTTGTCACCGATGACACTGGCAAGAAAGTATGGGTAATACATATTCCTAAGCACCGCCCCAAACTTCCTGTCTATGCCCACAATAAAGCATGGCAACGAATAGAGGATTCCTTGGTTGAGCTGACTCAAGAAAGGCTGAATGCCATTCTTGAAGAGAACAGTCCGGTTTATGACTGGTCAGCGGAGATTGTGCCAAACGCCACGTTGAACGACCTTGACACCAAAGCATTGGAAAAGGCACGTAATGAATATAAGTCTGTTCATCCTCGTTTGGCCAAAGAAGTTGAGACTTGGGATGATATGGAATTGCTATGCCACGCTGGTGTGGCCATAAAAAGGAAACTGACACGGGCGGCAATCTTACTCTTAGGCAAAGAGACATCCACCCACTTGATCAGCCCTGCCGTGGCTACCATCACCTGGGTGCTTGTTGATGAGCATAACGAGAAAATTGACTACGAACATTTCTCGACACCTTTCATCCTGACTGTCAATGAAGCTCTGTCAAAGATCAGGAATCTTAACCAGCGTATTCTGCCTGGAGGGACTTTGTTTCCTGACATCGTCAAGCAATACGATGACTATAGCATACGCGAAGTTCTCCACAATTGTATCGCGCATCAGGACTACACAATGCAGGAGCGAATAACCATGGTAGAGGAACCCGATTCAATAACATTCGCCAATGGAGGTTTCTTTTTGCCTGGATCAGTCAAAAACGCGATTGAACAAAACGGCCCGCAGAAGTTCTACCGTAACTATGTATTATGCCAAGGTATGGTCAATTTCAATATGATAGACACCATAGGAAGAGGAATACGTAAAGTATTCACGGAACAACAGAAGCGATTCTTTCCTATGCCGGATTATCAGATTGACCAAGCAAAGAAAGAGGTGGATTTTAGTCGAACTTTAGTCGAACTTTAGTCGAAATACAATTAGCACATTCATCAAAACGGCAGGGCAAATCTTTGATTATAAAGCGTTAGCACTCAAACCATAATTTAGTCAAACTTAACAATGTTAAGTCGAACTTTCTCTTGTAAAGGAGAATATGGAGGAACAATTTAAAATCATGATAAATATTATACACATATAAAATTCACGCACAATGAAACGCAGGGATTTTCTTAGGACGGCGGGGATGGTGACCGCCGGGAGCGGACTGCTCATCGGGACGGGGGGACTCGTCACAGGATGCGCCGGCAAGGAGAGCGGCGGTAATATTCCTAAACCATACAAAGTTGGCGGCTCGGCCAGAATGAAGCTGAGTTTCGAGCCGTATGAGCTTAAGCTGCGGCACACGTTCACCGTGGCGTCATATTCAAGAACCACCACGCCGGATGTGCAGGTGAAGATTGAATATGACGGGTTCACCGGCTATGGCGAGGCTTCGATGCCGCCGTACCTCGGACAGACCGTGGAGAGTGTCTGCAACTTCCTGGGCAAGGTCAATCTGGAGCAGTTCAGCGACCCGTTCCAGATCGATGACATCCTGACTTATGTGGATGGGATCAACGAGGGCGACACCGCCGCGAAGGCTGCCGTGGACATCGCGCTGCACGACCTTGTGGGACAGTTGATGGGCCAGCCGTGGTACAGGATCTGGGGGCTCAACGCCGCCAAGGCTCCTAACACAACCTTCACGATCGGAATCGACACCGCCGACGTGGTGCGCGAGAAGACTAAGGAATGCGCCGAGCAGTTCAATATTCTTAAAGTCAAGGTCGGGCTCGACAATGACAAGGAGATGATCGAGACCATCCGTGAGATCACCGACCTGCCTCTCGCCGTAGACGCCAACCAAGGATGGAAAGACAAGGAGAAGGCCCTTGAGATGATCCATTGGCTTAAGGATCAAGGGGTTGTGATGGTTGAGCAGCCGATGCCGAAGGAGATGCTGGACGAGAACGCCTGGCTGACCGAGCGCAGCCCGCTCCCGACATTCGCCGACGAGGCCATCCAGCGCCTCGCTGATGTCCAGAGGGTTAAGGGAGCCTACACCGGCATCAACATCAAGCTGATGAAGTGCACCGGAATGCGCGAGGCCTGGAAGATGCTGAACTACGCCCGCGCCGAGGGGATGAAGGTGATGGTCGGTTGTATGACCGAGACTTCCTGCGCCGTGACCGCCGCCGCCCAGATCTCCCCTGCCGTGGATTTCGCCGACCTCGACGGTAACCTCCTGATTGCCAACGACCGCTTCGAGGGAATGACCGTCGTTGACGGCAAGATCACCCTCCCTGACCGCCCTGGACTCGGACTCAAACTGTTGTAAGTTATGGCGATGAAAAGAAAAGAGATCGTACTGTGGACGCTGGTGGCGGTCGCGCTGGCCGCGAACATCTGGCTGCCGAGGCAGATGAGGTACAAATATTCGTGGGATAAGGACTTGGCGCAAAGGCTTGCGACGGAGTTCTGCGCCACGCGGGAGGATGTCAAGGAATATATTCAGAAATATGTTCCTGATGTCACTGACGAGCAGATCGACAAGTGGACAGCTTCCGGAGAGCTGGAGGCGATGCAGATCGGGAAGCGCACGATGTACTTCACGGCGGCCGCACGCAACCTGTTCAGGATCAATCCCGAATTAGCCGCGATAAAGGCTGCGGCAGATTCAAAGGACGAGGACTTGTCCAAGAGCGGGACCTCGCTGAGCGGCCACGAAGCCATTGACGCGGTGACGATTCCTGAGATCAAGAGGCAGGTTCTGGAGAACCTCGCCGATGGCAAGGAAAATCCTTACTTCGCCCTGCCGAAGAGAATGAAAGTGACGTTCACCCTGACCGTCCACGCCAACACCTTGCGCCCAGGCCAGACACTCCGCTGCTGGCTGCCGCTTCCTCGCCAGGATGTGGCCCGCCAGACCGACTTCAAATTCATAGAGGCCGGAGCCAACGGCGCTGCGTACCCTGTGGAGCAGCTCACATTCTCGGAACCTTCGCACCCGCACAGCAGCGTCTATATGGAGGCCAAGACCGTAAAGAACAAACCGACCGTCTTCCACGAGATCTTTGAATATACCTCCAGCGGCGAATGGCACCCTATCGATCCGTCCAAAGTCCTGGCCTACAATGTCAATGATCCTGAATATAAGGAATATACCGCAGAACGTGAGCAGCACGTGATCTTCACGGACAGGCTCAAGGCCGCCGCAGATTCAGTCACTGCCGGCATCGAGAACCCTTACCTTCAGGCCAAGGCGATCTACACCTGGATCGACAAGACATTCCCGTGGGCATCGGCCAGAGACTATTCCACAATTGAGAATATTCCCGAATATGTCCTGACGAACCACCACGGCGACTGCGGCCAGGTGACACTGCTGTTCATCACGATGTGCCGCTACAAAGGGATTCCAGCCAGATGGCAGAGCGGTCTGATGATGCACCCAGGCGCCGGCAACCTCCACGACTGGGGTGAGGTCTATTTCGAAGGCTTTGGCTGGGTTCCGGTTGACCAGAGTTTCGGAATAACCTCCTACGGCGGCGATTTCTTCCTCGGCGGCAT
Source organism: Alistipes sp. CAG:435 (assembly GCA_000433355.1). Taxonomy (GTDB): domain Bacteria; phylum Bacteroidota; class Bacteroidia; order Bacteroidales; family UBA932; genus Cryptobacteroides. The sequence goes on from FR893102.1 coordinate 14,823, forward strand.
CGAGCCATACAGAATGGTGATCAACTCCGATTTCGGCGGCAATCTCGATCCCGAGAAGAAATATCCTCGCAGCGATACCGTTGATTTCCAGCGCGGCGAGGTCGAATGGGACAAAGGCAACCTCTACTTCACGCAGTGGGACTACGATTTCAAGATTGAGTATCTGGACTAAGGAACAGTTTTCCTGTATTACATAAGAGAGTGACCCCGAAAGAGGTTTCCGGGTCACTCTTTTCTCATATTCATATCTGTCGAACCTTAGTGAATTTTCACTTTACATTCCGGCCACAATTCTATCCAATCTCTCTGTGACCTTTTTCTTAAGTTCTTGAGACGAGCTGATGTCCATCTCATCCGAAACGCCCAGATAGAAACTGCAGGCGGCATCCAAAGAAAGGGAATTGAACAGAACAGTCTTGACCCTCCAGCCACCGCTTTCCATTTTCTGAATATATCCCACAGCCGACGGATTTTGATCAAGGAACTGGTTCTTCCCCCTGGTCGTCTTCAGCACGATGTCAAACGGGATGTTCTCGTTTCCGGAAAAACCGAAAATGTCAAGCTCGTATGTCTTGTGAAGTTTGGCATATTTCCATCTCTCATCCAAGACCTTGACCACATCCGCACGCCGAAGATGGAACACCTTGTTTTTCCGGTCCTTAGGATCAAACGCCCAAAGAGAGTCACAACGCTTGTTATCTGTGAAAGCGAACGCCTCCACCTTTCTGTCCTTGTCTGATGTGTTGCTGTTCGAAGAGTCATAGCCGACCAGACATATCGTATGTCCCGAGTTTATGGCACGTCTCGCGGCATCGATCTTGTCAGCCATTCCGCTTCGGAGAAGATACTTTCTGTTCCGCAGTTCCTCCTCGATGGTAGCGCTCATGACCTTGCTCTCGGAACCAGACCTATAGTATGCGACACCATTGAGGTACACCACTCCCTCCTTCGCCGGCTGGACGCACAGATCCAGCACTTTGCCGTCATAACAGATTCTCGGAGTGACGTTCTGATATGTGTCAGGGAAACGGTCCCGGATCTTTCCCATCACGATCACCCTCATGTATTCATCCTCGACATCCCCTGCCGCTTTTATCTCCCCTTTTTTAATGAGTTCGTCAATGTCCGCCTGAAAACCGGAAACGAAACGCCTTTTCTCATCGGTTCCGATATACAAATGGCTCTCGCCTTGCTCCGCGTACCTGTTCATAAAAGCGCAGATTGTCTTCATGCATTTGAAGCTCTGCGACGTCTCGTTGAACAGTCCGGTCTCATTGTCGAAGACCCATGACATCTTATGCTCGATGTTCTCTCCTTCCGGCATAAACGGGAATCTGCCATCATCCTCAACCTTCGCCACAATTGAGTCCGACACACCGAGAATCGTGCATATTTCCCTATGAAGGTCTATGCGGAGACGTTCCAGAGACGGGGTGCCCATAAACCGGTTGGCGGCCTGGATCAACTTGGCGACAGCTGACATGGATGTACCAGGCAGCTGCCTGATGGTGCGGTCAAACACCTCCGACTCTTCCGGCTTTCCGTATAAGGCAAGGATGTTGGTGATCACTCCCATAGTCAAAATCCTTTCTCCGGAAAGATTCTTCTTGTCAAATGGTTTAATCGAGTCGAACTCCATCCTGGCGAAGGAAACAAGGGTGTCAAGATAGTCAAAGCTTGTCACATAGTATCCGAAATCAGAATCATCACCCAATATGAAAGCCAGTGAGGTGCATGTTCTCATGACATCACGGCGGTTTTCGGTGCCGATGACCACACTTTCCGACCTCAGTTCCTCAATCCGGTGGAACTCAGTCAGGAACTCTGAGGATATTCTCTTAATCTCAGGCTTTTTAGGTGCCGGAGACAGGATCTTCTTGTTCAGATAAAGAAGGGAATGTATGAAGTTGTCTCTCGCCTCGCTCTCATCAAACGGTTTGTCCTCAATTTCATCATCAGACACTTCCGCGATGATGAAGTCGTACTTCTTGTCATATTCCACGATGTCCAGACATTTCTGCGTGAAGCGCGGATAAGATTCGTCTCCCTTTGTACGCACAAGAAAGCCTTCCCTTGTCAGCCAAGTGTTTGGAACCTCGCCACATCGTTGGAACAAAAGGGTTCCCACTGTGCTCTCGAATGTCGAGCCGTCATCCTGTGTGGCCCAATAACGATCGTAGATAAAATCAATTACCGTGTCATCAATACTGAAACACTCCTGCTCTTTGAGGTACTCCACATTGATGACATCGCCCACCCTCATGTTCCTTGCGAAGTCCGTCATGTACAAACCTCGGACATTCGACGCTCCGATTATACGGATAGGCCCCGTGACCACCGTGTATGCCGGATCGATACTCTCCGCGAATATGGTGTCATACGTCACGCTCTTCACCTTGACGGTAATCATCTCCCCATCCTCATAAGTCTTCAGGGTAGCCTTATCTTCGTCATCCTCGACTTCGGCACACTCGGCCAGAAACCTATCCATGTCAAAGTCCCCGGACTTTCCCTGCTTCTTAGCCTGCATGACACGCACCTGACCATCCTCTATGACCACGGCAGGGCGAAGAGCTGGCGCTTTCATATTCACAAAAAGACGGCTCATCGAATATATTGAAACACCTTCAGGGTCGATTCTGACCGCGCCATGATTCTGGAACCACCGAATATCCTCGGCCTCATCCATCGAGGCGTTCTCCATCCTCTTCACCAGATCCGGGACATTGAACTCTATGACATCGTCCATGCAATATCCGGCGTCAGTTATCTTTGAAGCCTTGACACACCTCAACACAATCGAGGAGAGTGACCCTGACAATTCCGGCAAGACAAGCGAGAGGAGGTAGCAAAGCATCGACATATAACGGACCGCCTCTTCCTTCTTATCGAACATGCTAAGGTACAGCGTCGTGGCCGCGATGATCTTCGCGTCCCTTTCAAGATCTTTTTTAGCAGAGGACAGGGTGTCAAGCAGTGGACGCGAAACATACATGGCACGTATTTCCTCGCCCCTCCGCACCAACAAAGACGATGTGGTACAGAATGATTTATCTTCATCAAGTTCGGTCTTGTCCTTGAGGAAAGAGTCCCGAAGGTACTTCAAGACATCATTGTAATATTTGTCAATATAGTCCGGCGTCAGCGGAAACCAAGGCAAAGCGTTGTCGATAGCCATAGTCAAAGTGTATTTTCATAAAGGCATGAACCTGATCCATACCTTTACAAAAATACATTTTTTCGCGCCATACACCAAATGTTCAGCCAAGAGAAAATCAACAATCATACCTTTGCACCTGTGTAGTACAGAGCTGTATGCCATTATGTTTTTTTGAGCCACAAGTGACATCTAGCGGTGTATGTCGCCATACTAACGTATAAGGGCGACTGCAGGAACGGTCTTGACAAATCCTTGCTCGGTTTTGTACCGATATGTGCCAACTTGCCTGAATCGGCTGCCTTCTGGTTTCTTGACGACTTGCTCATCATAATAATGGACATCATCTCCTGCCACAAGAAGAACAACCGCCCCATGATACCAATCATATTCCTCATTGGACAGCTCGGTCGCCAATGCATTGCCGTTAGGAAGAACTTGCATAACCTTATATTCCTGCACAGACATCACTTGCCCGACTTCCTCAAAATAGTCAACGCCATCCACACGAGAGCCACTCGTTGCCAAACCTAAGATGAAAAAGAAAACGAATGTCAGCACAATACCTGTAATGGCACCGAGAAGAAACACTAACCCTTTTTTCATAATCAAATATTAATTTTAAACATAATAAATTACAACTCTTCCAACTGTTCTTCATCGTTATTACCATCCTGATTCAGAAATGACAGGAAAGTATGAAGGAATGCCGCCTCTTTGAAGAAATAATTCGGATCAACCTCCATTTTTTCCTGCATATAGGAAAAACCGAAATTGGCATATTGTTCCATCTTATCCATAAGCTGATCAACAACTTTCTTGACTGATATCTCACCTTTATCCAAGGCGATCAAGTCGATATCCGTATAATGTACCTCTTTCTTTGGGCAGGTGTAAGTTCCTCTTAAGTCAATTCTTTGTGTAATGCATAGCCTTCCGAAAGTAGAGCTCTGCATATAGAGCACTCCTTCCATGCGCTAAGGTAATTATTCTTCTCTTCAATTCCAATTATTTCATTTGGATTAGTCCGTAAAGATGGTCTTTAGACAATTCTTCAGAAATCCTAATTTGTTGGTACTTTCTTCAAATGTTGTCCTGGGATATATTCCTGATCACCCGGCAAGGGTTGCCTACAGCGACGCAGCGGGCGGGGATGTCACGTGTGACAACGCTTCCGGCACCAACGGTGGAACCTATCATTAAAGAGCCGTGTCTTTCCAAGAGCGTGATTCGCTGAAAATCCCGCCTGTAGAGAGTCCGCGGAACCTCTATAAGCGAAAAAAGCCAACTATTACGCCCGTAGAGTTCTAAACCGGTGATGAATCAACCTTTGACCGCCACGAGCCCCATCTCGGCGGCCTTCACCCGCATAAAGGCATCGGCCTCCTCGAAATTGTTGCCGATCTGGCCGTCCAGTATGGCCTCTTTGACATATTCCTTCAGAATACCGATCTCGCGGCACGGGCTCAGGCCATAGACTTCCATTACATATTCGCCGGTAATCGGGTTCTTGAAGTTGCGGATGGCGTCCTTGGCCTCGACTTCGACGAGCTTACGCTTGACAAGCTCGAAATTCTGCCGGATCTTGGCAACCTTGACCGGGTTCTTGGAGGTGATGTCGGCGTTGCAAAGGAGCATCAGGTCATCGATCTCGTTGCCGGCGTCGAACAGGAGACGGCGCACGGCGGAGTCCGTAACCTCCTCATCCACAAGGGCTATAGGACGATGATGGAGACTGACTAGTTTCTGGACATACTTCATCTTCTCGTTCAGAGGCATCTTGAGAGCCTTGAATATTCTCGGAACCATCTTGGAACCGACTACCTCGTGACCGTGGAAGGTCCAGCCCACCAACGGGTCGAAACGCTTGGCGACCGGCTTGCCGATGTCGTGCAGCAAGGCCGCCCAACGAAGCCACACATTCGGCTGGGTCCTCACCGACTCCACAAAACTGTCTCCGCCCTCATCGGGTGTGAAATCCTTCAAAGTACCGGCCGCAATGCCCTCGATCTCAGAGGCCGCCACATTGTCAACGACCTGGAGAGTGTGTGAGAATATTTCCTTATGTCCCTTTCCGTCAACGGTTTCCACCCCTTTGAGTTTCAAGAGATCCGGGAGGATATATTCAAGAAGCCCAGTCTCGTCCATCAGTTTGAAACCCATCGAAGGGTGAGGCGTGATGAGGATTTTGTTCAGTTCCTCGACAATGCGCTCCTTTGAGAGGATTGTCATCCGGTCGCGCATATTCCTCATAGCACGCAAGGATTCCAGGACAATGGTGAATTTTTGCTCCGGCGTGCTGAGCTTCGTGGCGAAACGGATCGCGCGGAGCATCCTGAGAGGGTCGTCGCTGTAGGTCTGCTCCGGCTCCAGCGGGGTGCGGATTATGCCCGCCGCAAGGTCGCGGATGCCTCCGAAAGGATCGACAAGCGCGCCGTAGTCCTCCTTTTGCAAGCTGAACGCCATCGCGTTGATAGTGAAATCCCTGCGTTCCTGATCCTCCTCAAGCGTACCGTCCTCGACAATCGGCTTGCGTGAATCGTGGCGGTAGGACTCCTTCCTGGCCCCGACGAACTCAATCTCCGCCCCGTGCCACTTCAGCATCGCGGTGCCGAAAGTCTTGAATATGGACACGTTGCAATGCCGGCGTTCCTTTTCCTCGATCTTCGCGGCCACTGCCTCGGCCAATTGGATCCCGCTCCCCTCCACCACGATGTCGATGTCATCGTTCGGTCTGCCAAGGAAGCAGTCACGCACATAGCCTCCGATCACGAAAGCCCTCACGCCAAGTTCCTCCGCCGCCGCTGACACGATTCCGAAAATCGGTTTGTCAAGATATCCCTGTGTTATTGTCGCACCCATATTCCTATTTCTGCATTGTCTCCCAATCCGGGAATTGTTTCATCTGAGAATAAGTCTCACCGTCCCGGACGAAGCCAAAAGTCTTCAACCCGTTGGTTATCACCACATATTTCACATTCAGCACCAGATTGTACCGCAGCGCCTGCTCCAGCACTTCCCTGCTCATCGGCACATCCTCCCGCTTGCATTCCACCACCATCAGCGGAGCCGTGTCCCTGCCATAAACGAGGATATCCGCCCTGAAATCCTTCCCTCCGAACTTCATCGCCACCTCGCTCATCATCATATATTCAGGCACCTTCATCCGCTCCTTCAGCACTCCGATGAACCACTGCCGCACCTTCTCCTCCGGCGTCAGCGCCACCGCCTTCTTCCTCAACGGGTCCCAAACCTTCTGCTGCTCCATCTCCTTCTGAATCTATGAATATGCCAACCTTTATTCGTGAATATGCCGACCGAAGTTTATGAATATTATCGTCAGAACTCCGGCTTTTTCACAGCTTCCACCGCAGCCTTCAGCACACGATGGTAGATATCATCAATCACAAGCCCGGAAATAGTCATTCCGAATATGGCCGTGACGTGAACCGTCGTACCATTGATCTGCGCCTTCGAGGAACACCACTCGTGGTTCAGCAAGTCCGGATTGCCTGGCCCGTCCTGAGCCTTCGGGCACATACACTTCTCCGTGCCGCAGCTATGGCAATGCCCTCTGTTCGGCAGCACCTCATCGTCATACACGCAGAGGAACTTCTTGGCCGGCATCGTCTTGGCCCTTTTCATCTTCTTCCTCAGCGCCGCCCCCAACGGGCATCCCCGCACGTTCCAGAACTCCGCCACCTTGATCTTCAGCGGATCAACCTTCAGCGCCGCCCCCAGCGAGCAGAAGAACTTCGCCTTGCTTGACGTGGCGTTTAAGATAAGATGCACTTTATCTTTCAGAGAATCAACAGCATCGATAACGTAGTCATATTCATCAAGATTGAACTGTCCCGCCGTCTCCTCGCAGTAGATCTGCTGGACCGCCGTGACCTCAGCCTTAGGGTTGATCTCCAGAAGATGAGCTTTGAGCGCGTCCACCTTCACCTGGCCAACTGTTTTAGTCGTCGCCATAAGCTGCCGGTTCACATTCGTGATGCAGATCCTGTCCGAGTCCACGATCGTCAGTTTCGTGATCCCGCTGCGCACCAGTCCCTCCGCACACCAGCTCCCGACTCCCCCGACTCCGAATATGATCACCCTGACAGCCGCCAGAGCCTCCATAACATCATCGCCCAGAAGCAGTTCTGTACGGTTGTATATCGCTTTCTCAATCGTGTTCTTTGCCATAGCCTGCAAAGTTAACAATCCTTAAGGAATATTCTTAAAGCTTTGCCTATCATTTTTTAACAATGAGCCCACTTTCAAATGTTGGAAAGGCTATTTGGGATGCCGCCTGTCATCGCTATCGGGAGCCGTGGAGGATAATCTTTTACAGCTCAGCACATAAGCCATTATCCATCAGTCGTTTTCCACTATAGGTAACAATGATATTATTTGATTATGACTACATTATGCGGCACCAACTCAGAATCAGCCAATGGCGCACAACGCCCTGATTAGCAAAGATATAGTTAACAACCTTCAGTCCAATTCTCCCAAAGGCAACAGCTTATTTTTCAGATTATCAAAAAGTTACCTCCCACATCAAATTTTCTTTATGATTTGAAACAAATCTGGAATATTCATCGTATCTTTGTCACAAATCGCTTGGGGATGTTCTGGTTTTGACAGCAATGATTCCGGGCGGTAAGCACGTCGGGCTCCTGGAGGGCCGGCCCGCCAAACTGGATCTCCAAAAATTTAGTTGCTGATAACAACTACGCACTCGCTGCCTAATCGACCAAGTCGCATTAGCTTAATCCGAGCCGCCTAGGATGCGGTTCCGACGAGTATCCCGCGGACTTTACGCCTTCTCTGTTCCGAGTTCGGGGTATCATTCAAGAAGGACGCACCGGAGGACTCCTTTAAATCCGGCCAAGCCTCAAAGGATAAGCTTCGGTTAGCCCGTCTTCCGGCAGGCCGCGGCCGACAACCAAAGGACGACTAAACGTGTAGAAAGCCTCTTGGCGCGTTGTTTGGACGGCGGTTCGACTCCGCCCATCTCCACTGAAAATGCCTCTCAGAGTATCTGAGAGGCATTTTTTCAAATCGTACCCCATTTTGTACCCCATTTTTTTGGGGAGATTTCGGACTCGAACTTAAGTGAATTTGTATGGAGTTAAGTGGAGGAAAAGCAGCAATTCTCAACTATTCTTCAAGGATCTCCCAACCCCCACCATAGGTCGGAGAACCGACCCTGACAATTCGATTATCATTACGCAACTTTTTAAGATGCTTTCCAACTGCTCTTGGGGAAATGCCTAGAATGTTCGCCAGTTCCGCATTAGTAATTCCCGGACGTCCTTTGATGATTCTCAATATTTTATCGATAGTCCTTTTCGGTGTTTCGGAACTTGTTTCGGAACTTGTTTCGGAACTCAGCCGATTTTCACACCCTTCGTGTACGGGAATTGTCACCAGAAATGCGAGTCTATCCTCATCAGTCTTGAAAACAGCTCTCTGCGGTCTATTTTATTACTTCCCAGTGGCCGCCTTTATCCGGCCCGACGCGGCGAATCAATCCTAAAGACCGCATCTGTTTTATTTGATATTTTATTCCGTCAATAGAAATACCACATATATCTGCCAGCTCTTTATTAGTCAAATCCGGAGACTTCTCAAGGGCAGCAAGGATAACTTCCCTAGTTTTCTGGGTAGTTTTCTGGGTAGTTTTCTGGGTAGTATCATCTTTTCTCAAATCACCTTCAAGTCCGTGTAAACTCAGCACCATCTCCACCCGGTCAGGGTCATAAATCTCACGAATCTGCGGCTTCGGCCAGTTGTTCTCTTTCCATCCCTTGGTGATGGTGTCAGCCCCACTGCCGGCTCTTTCAACATATCCTATGAATGAAAACATCTTCTGAAGACCGAAATTGCGGCAGATGCTGGTACCTCCGGCAAAGAACTGTTCAACGGAAATCAGCATAGTTCCCGGATTGACAAACACCAACTTGTCCGGATAACGTTCTATGACAATATTGTTCATCATTCCGTATCTGGCGTGAACCAGACAGTTGATAATAGCTTCCCTGAGCGCTTTATGGGCAGGAGTATAATCCACTCTAACGATTCCATCTAACTTGAACGGAACAGGCAATGCCTGGCGGATCTTCAGATAGACACGGTTGTAGAACTGGAAGAGGTTTGGTTCCCAATATCCGTCTATGTACACACGGTCCGTCCATCTTATCTCAGGGTCATCACTCATCTTCTCGCGGTAGTCGACGTAATAATAAGGGATGGCATCATCCAATCCCTTTTGGGTACCGAACATCAGGACTCCTGCAAGGGTAAAGCCTTCTTTGCCACTGTCAGAGTCCTTGCCGTATGCTCCGATTTTCTTGAGAAAAGAAAGGTCGTCCAATTCAGACCACGGATGCTCCTGATTCTTAGCATCGAACAATCGCCTGTATTGCGAAACCGTATCCTGGTCAATCTCCTCACCAAGAATGAAACTCGGAAACACATAATTGTCTAAAGGATGGTCGGCAATCTGAGATTCTCCCATAATCCTGCGTACAACATCATCACCCACTTTGTAATCTCCTTCGTGCCTGCGTCTGAACATATGTCCTCCGAATGGGTTGAGAGTGAGGTACACAGGCCTTTGTGTGTATTCAGCACGTGGGACTTTGACTACCAGAGCAAATCCATTCTCCACATTGGCTTGAAGCACATCACTTTCTGATATTATGCAGGTGCTGACTGTGTTTTTATTATTGAGCCCGTCCCATAAAAGCTTCTTCAGTTTGGCAATCTGTTCTTCCGACAGCCCGTCAGGATAAAACTTGCCATTCTTTTCGGATATGCCAAGCACTATTATTCCTCCATCCGTATTGGCGAATGCGGAATACGTCTCCCAAAAACTTCCGGGGAAACCACCTTTGGCACTTTTGAATTCGATCTCTGTTCCTTCTCCTTTCTTACAGAGAGTATGTATATATGAATTGACGTCCATAATTGCGACTGTTATTTGTTCCTCTCAAAGTTACAACCTAAACTCCAAAGCTGTTCCCACTCAGTCCAGGAAATTCATCTTGGACATCTCGCTGGCCTTGATGCTGTCGACGATGTCGATGTAGGGCTTCATCGCCTTGTAGTCGGAGTGGCCGGTCCATTTCATCACGATGTTGGGCGGGATGCCTCGGGAAAGAGCCTGGACGATGAATGTCTTGCGGCCGGTGTGGGAACCGACCAGCGCCCATTTCGGATGAACCTCATCAAGACGGACACTGCCTTTGTAGGTTGTGATGCGTATCGGCTCGTCCATTCCGGCCATCCTGCATAGTTGCTTGAGCTCGCGGTTCATCGCCTGGTTGGTGTACTGGGGAAGGACACGGTTGTTCTTCATCGGGATAGTCCTGTATTTCTCCAGGAGGCTGCGGGTTACGTCATTGATTTCGATCTGCACGCTGTCGGCGGTCTTGATGGTGGTTACTTCCAGATGGTCGGCTTTGACATCGGACCAGCACAGGGCCTGGGCATCCGAGAACCTGAGGCCGGAAAAGCAGCAGAAGATGAAGATGTCCCGGATGGGTTCCCACTTCCTGACCGACGACAGGTCAAGGGCGATAAGCCGTTTCAGTTCTTCCGTTGTCAGGTATATGACCTTGGTCTGCGTTGTCTTGAGAGTCGGGTGGAAGCTGCGGAAGGCCATCTGGGTGTTGTATCCCTTCTCTGTTGCCCAGTTCAGGAACCATCGCAGGTAGCCCAGCTTCTTGAATATGGTCGAATTCCTCAGGCCGGTCACATCCTCCTTGTCATATTCATCCCTGTCTCCCTTCTTCTTCCTCGGGGTGTTCAGAGCCTTCTCTTCACGCAGGTAGGTCACGAATGCAGTCAGGGTCTTCTCGTTCAGATCCGAAAACTTGAGGTTCTTGCGGAATTCCCGCAGATCCACCTTGAGGGAGCGCATCTTGCCGTAGGTGCCTTCCGACCAGGCGTTCATAGTCCCGCAGTCTTCCATGAACTCATCAAAGACAGACAGAAGACTCATAGGGCGGGCTGTCGGTGCTGTTGTGGGACGGGGCTTGGGCGTGATGAATCGGCTGATCTTTTCCTCGAACTTATCCTGCAGCATCTGCTCGTCGGGGTTGATGTCGTTCGCCTCGAAGTATTTGATGGTGTCCTTCATCTGGTCGCGCAGCATCCTCAGCCTGCTGTTCATCGAGGCTGCGGTTTCGCCGCGCAATCCGACATAGCCGTCCTTGACAAGTTCGGCCTTCTCATCCCAGGCATTGCGGTCAAGAAGCACGCATCCGGTCACGACATCGTGCCGGAATCCGTTGAACGAAATCCGGAGTCTGATCTGGTATTTTCCACCCTTCAAACCATAGGTTCGAATCTTGAAAGAAATGGTGTGTTTTATCTCCATAAAAAATGGGGTACGGTAAAATCGTACCCCAAAAATACCCCATTTTTATGTAATTTCAAATACTTTTGTATGGAAATGTATACTGAGTAACAATGCATTACAAATATGTCTGGAGGGGTTTGGAGGAAATGTTCGAGTTCGCCCATCTCCACAATATTAATTGATTACAATTAATTAAGCCAATTAAACGGCTCACCTGCAAACTTCCGTGTGAGTCCTATCCGAAGATTGTGCATAGCCTGAACATGAAGAATGGCAGGTCAGACACTCCTCTGAGCTGAGCCCGGAAGCCTTTTATTTTTGAGTTGAAGGATTCCGCTCCCGCATTGGTGGAGTGGTCGATGAAGTAGTTCAGGATTTCATCCTCCCGTGATCTCACCGCATCCCTTGCCGCCTTCATTTCACGGAGGGAGCATTTGCTCACATCCTTATACCATTCCCTGAACTTGACTTTTGCCGTTTCCCTATCCAAAGTGGGACTCCGGAAGACGGCTCTGAGTCGGTTCGTGATGTCGTAAGCCTCTTTGAGTTTAGGATAGAGTTGAAACAGGGTGTTCATTCGTGCGTTCTGCCGTTCGCTCCATTTGTCTGGTGTTTGGGTGAGGGCATATCTGCCTCTTTTGAGAAGTTAGTTGCGCGTGTCGCCATTGCTCAGTACGGGCGGTCTGAACCTCTCGTTCTTCCGCAATGGCTTGCGGCCACGAGTCTTGCCCTTGTAGTTCTTCGGGTGCTTCTTGCGGTAACATCTGCGTCGTGCGGCATATCGCTTGAGACGTCTGCGGTGTTCGAGTTCAAGCCGGCGTTGTTCCGCCTGCGCCTCGCGTCTGTAACGGAGACGTATCTCTTCCACGCCGTCAATGCAGCGCTTCATGATGTGGAAGCAGTCCAATGTCAGAATCGCATTGGGGAAGGCCGTATGCACAATGACCGCCATAGTGTCGGAAAGATCGGCTGTCACCTCCTTAACCCTCAATCGCTCTTTCTCGGGTATTTGGAGCAGGATTGTCAGCACATCCTCCGCCTTTGTGCCTCGCACGGCTGCTATCAGCGAGCCCTGACGGCAATGGCCGTCCTTGCTCGTCAGGAACGTGAACAGGTCGTCCTAGAGTGAGGTCTCGTCGATGCCGATGCACGGAAGTTTCCGACCATCAGCAACGATGTGCGTCCCTTTGTCCAGACGAATCCAGAACTTAGGAATATACACGGCGCTGAAATGCAGCACGGTGGTCGAGTCAGTAAGCTCTATCCTATTGACGTCCAGCGTCTCCGTGGTATAGAAATCCACCGCCGGATATTCAACGACATTAGTTTCACGCTTACATCCTGCTGCAATACTCACCAGCAAAAGCGACAGCCCGATTATTCTTTTCATCTCGAAACTTTAATTTGCGGGTTCAATTTAAGGATTACATTTCAGATTGGCAATATCCGATAACGGAATATTCACTACCTTTACGGTAAATTTCGGAATCAGCATACCCACGCTATTTCAAGAGTCACATTCCTCAAAGCGGCACTGCCGCCCAGTGTGCGAGATTCCGGTTTCGATGCACATAGCATAAAAAAATAAAGAAGTATGAAAGAAGTGAATCCAAAGAGACTACCAGAGCCTACGCATTTGAGTTCTGGATGAGGGCTCCGATGCCGATGGTGACGTTTTTCAAGACAATCGATGTCTCACGACTGACAAGAATCAGCAGAAGGACAGGACTGAAATTCAATATGTTGATGTGCTACTGCATCGGCAGGGCGGCAAGCGGAGTGAAGGAATTTTACATGCTGCCGGTCGGAGAAAAGCTGATTGAATATGACAGTCTGGCGGTGAACACCATTGTCGCGAACAAAAACGGAGAGGTCAGCTCGTGCGATGTGCCTTTCAGTGACGACATGCGCACCTTCAACGACAATTATCTGAAACTCACCAGGCAAGTGGCCGAAAGCTGCGAAAATCACGACCTGACGGACAGTATGGTCATCGGAACGTCAGCGTTGGCAAAGTATGAGATCGATGGAGCCGTCGGAATGTACAGCGGCATATTCAACAACCCGTTCCTCATCTGGGGAAAGTACAGAAGCCACTGGTTCAGAAAGACTCTGACCGTCTCGTTCCAGTTCCACCACACCCAAATGGACGGAGCGCACGCGGCCATATTCTTAAATAGGTTGCAGGAGGTCATTTATCGCCTGAAAATAAAATGAATCTATATAGAGGCAGACTAGCTTTTGCCTTATAGTACTGATATTCAAACAATTACAAACCATTGACATTCCTGTGCTATAATTTGTATGTAAAGGACTTAATCTCCATTGTGGTCATACACTACTAAGACAAAAGGTGGCGGAGGAGCTCGGGGGGTATGCATTGGGTGAAAAAAGCCACTTTTTTCACCCAATGATAATCCGTAATGACTTTTCGGGGGTCAAACGCGCCTTTTTTCACCCGGAATAATAACCCTTCGCGTCTAAACCAACTTTGCCACACGCGAAGGTTGGTGAACGTGAATCAAAAATATTAGGCCATTTTATACACGTGTATAAGCCTTTCGCCGTACGTTTTTGTCCCACGAGATCCAGCTCTTCCTGGTGCGATAAACCAAGCGCACCTGAGGGTTATGGGCATATTGTGGAATAGTCAGTGGAACCTCAGAACCGCACTATATTAGGTCTGGCTATTATATGTCATTAATAAACACAGTTATCTGCTGCTCGCAACCGTCCAGACGTTGGTACGATATGAAGAACGATAGTCAACAGGTATATAATTTCTATTATATGTTCCTATGAGAGATGAAGTGTATTGTCAGTTAAATGAACTAATAATGCACCTTCACAGGCATCTATTTGTGTAAACCACGCTTTTAGGGGGATAATGATCTCTTCACGAGCGTCTTTCAGTCATATTCCCGCTTTTAGAGAATGTGGGGTAAATTTTAAGGCAATTATAAGAGACTCGCCGCCAACTAGGCAATATGTTAAAAATTAATAAATTACAACATTTTGTCATCAACTCGTATATAATTGCCTGGTTTTTTCATTATATTTGAAGAACGATGATTACTGGTAATGAGTACTTTTCATAACATAGATGAACTGACACGTTGTCTTGACAGGGAGAAAAAACTGCTGAATGAATTATTCGCCAAGCGTAACGCACTTTCTTTCAGATATGATTACGCCTTGGAGTTAACCGACTACAAGGAAGAGCGTATTAAATATCTGATCGAGAATGAGGTTATCCGTGAAAGCGGAGACTTTCTGGAGATGGAGGACATCTATGTACAATTCTTCGAAGAGGTTCTTCAAATCAATGAAGAGATTAATGTCTCAAGCGTTCAGGACTACATCACCCACCTCAAGGAAAACATCGGATATTGGATGAGTTCTGGAAGCGAAAAGGATAAGTATAAATATTCCAATGAGGTCAGAAGAGCGTTGAAAAGAATCGCTCTGGCGACAGAGAAGAACGTCATCGATGTAAAAAGGAATATTGACAGAACGTACAAGAATGAACCTGACTACAAAATCAAAAAGAAGAAGCTTGAGAATCTGGATGACAAACGTAAAGGAATATCCTCGCTGATTGACAGTGCCGAGCGGGTCATAGATGAGGAAAACGCTTTCTTTACAGTCGCTCTGGACAACCAGATGAGAAGCGTTGTCAATGATGCGCGTCTCCAGATGAAAGACTCTTACCATAATCTGATTGAGATTGAGAGGCAGATCATCACTTACCTGAATTTGATCGAATACCAGAATAAGCTTCTGGAGAAAGCCCGTCGCCTCAGGTACCTTAAGGACCAACTCATTCTTGAGGACGTGACAAACATCCGGCAGATAGCATCCGAAATGAATCCTGTGATATTCGAGCCAGAAATAAGGACCTTGAACCGCAGGCTCTCTCTGGAGAGGATGCAAAATGACGACGATGTTCAAGAAGTCATACTGAAGGTTGTAAAAGAGATTGGGAACAGGCATTCCACTCGTGGGAGAATGGCTGGCGACATCCCTGAATCATACTTGATGGACGAGCCAAGAATCAATGATTCCTTTAATCTTAAAGGAATATTCAATGCCTTCGCCGCTACGGGACACAACTTGTTCAAGTTCGTTTGGAATTATGAATATCATACACCGGTTTCTGACGACACAAGAATAATACTATTCTGTCAGATCGCTTCAATATTCTCAGACAGCCTCAACTTCACCGATGAATATGAAAGATCCGGAGGCATTGAATATCCAATCGTTAATGTTAGGTAACAGAAAAGATGAGATACACCACAGAAATATTCGAGACTCTCTCAAAAGGGAAATTCATCTCAGCCAACAGTCTGGACAAGACCCAGCAGCATTGGTTCGATGATATTGAAGACAACTTTCAGGAATACTACGACTTCTTCATCCAGATTGGATATTCGCTTGAAGGAGGAAACGGATACTGGTTTTTCACCAGACCTATGTCCAAGGTGGATCTTGAATCCAAGATAAAGTCATTGATGAAATGGATTGACAACCTCTCGTTTCTAAAGTCATTCAATTCCCTGTTTGGTTCTGGGTTCACATTCACGAAAGCCGACATCCTCGTCCAATTTTCGTGTAATGTGGAACTGAAGAATCTGATTTCCAAAATGTTTTCAGGGAAGAGCAGCAATGAGGACAAGATAGACGCTCTCATCAACGACCTTATGCGCGAAGGATTCATTGAAATCGAGAATGAGATCGAGGGGCGCTACAAAGTGCTGAATTCATTCGGCTATATTGAGGAAATAGTTCAAAAGATTGACATAACGGAGGAGGCTGACAATGAGGAATCTAAGTAAAATCATATTCATAAACAGCGCGAATATTCCGTATTCCGAGACAAGACTTGACGGCAATGTGCATTTCATAGGGACCCAAGGCGTAGGGAAAAGCACGATCCTACGCGCTATCCTATTCTTTTACAACGCCTCCCCTATCCATCTAGGAATTCCCAAAGAGAAAAAGAATTTCGATGCTTTCTATTTTCCGTTTTCCAACTCACACATAATCTACGAAGTGGAACGAGAAAACGGGGTCTATTGCATAATCGTCTCTAAATCAATGGGACGTATCTGCTACAGATTCGTTGATGCCCCATACGACAGAAATTGGTTCATCGGTCTTGGCAACAAAGTCTATGAAGATTGGGCTGAAATCAGACATCGAATCAGTGAGTCAAGCGGAACCCAACCGTCAAGGAAAGTGACCACATTCGAACTGTTCCGCGATATCATCTATGGCAACAACAGGCGACCGGAATTGGTTGATTTCCGGAAATATGCCATTGTCGAAAGTTCCAAATATCAAAATATTCCACGAACCATCCAAAACGTGTTTCTTAACACCAAGCTGGACGCCGATTTCATAAAGGACACAATCATCAAGTCAATGACAGACGATAACATAAGCATTGACCTTGATTATTTCAGAAATCAGATTCGTGATTTTGAGAATGAGTACAATGACATCTACCTCTGGCTCAAGAAAGAGGCTAACGGCACGAACAGAAAAACAATTCAGGCTGGAGATGTCTTGAGGAAATACAACGCTATCCTATACTCACGGAAGCATATCCGTGAGCTTCGTGAGGAATTGAATTATGCGCTAAGGCAATGCCTTGAAAGCAAGCCGGAGATAGAAAGACGCATCGAAGAGACCTCATCGGAACTTCAACGTGCGGAGCGGCTCATTTCCGAAGAGACCGGAAAATACAACAAAGAGTTGGACTCTTTGAAAAAGTCCATCAATATTCTTGGCGACAAGATCAACGAAAGCAGAAAGCGGAAGCGCAAATACGAAGATATGCGGATATCCGAGATCATCAGCCGTGTCAAGCAGGAAGATTCATTGATCTCTGAGAAAGTCAACACTGAAGCCATCCTCAGGGAACTCACATCCGGCAGCAAGGACATTTCACTGAAATACAAGCATATCGAAGATTCTCTTCGTTCTGCCACGATCGAAAAAAAGAATATTCTGAACGCAGAACTATCCGATGCCAGAGCATACAAAGCCGAAGAAAAAGAGCGAATCATCGCCGATGGCAGGAAAACAGAGGACAACATAAGGTCACTGTCGGCGGAAGAGATCAAAGTCTCGGAAGAGTCTGTCTCCGGGATAATGGAACAACTGACAGCGGAAAGAGTTCGTAGGGAGCGTATTGCCAGAACCAAGTATTACGAAAGGGAAATCAGCGATAAAGAAACTGAGATAAAGACACTTGACAAGGTCATCATAGAATCTGATGCTGAGAAAAAATCTTTGCATAGAGAAAAAGAATCCATCATACGGGAGGGAGAAATGTTGATGAAAGAGTGCGAAATGAAATACAATGCACTCATCTCAGAACTTACCGGCAAATCCGCAGTGACAAAGAAAAACATTGACGAAATCAACAGTGTTCTTGATGGTTACAAAGGCTCCCTATGCGAATGGCTGTCCGAAAATGTTTCTGGCTGGGAGGAGAATATCGGAAAGGTGATAGACGAGCGGAATATCCTTTACAGCAAATCTTTGTCCCCTGAAAGAGTGGAATATTCAGAGAATATATTCGGAATAACTTTGGATCTTGCCAATGTTGAGAGGGAAATTCTAACTCCTGAGATTCTGAAAGGCAGACTGAACGAGGCTAAACAGAGGAAACAGGAAATAGACAAAGCTCTTGATAATGCGATAAATGAACGTGAGGCAGAGAAAAACGCAATTGTCAACAAAGTCAACCGGAAAGCAAAGGCCCTTGATGTCAGGATTCAGGAAGTCGGCTTGCGTTGCTATGAAAGTAATGAAGCCTTCAAGAAGTTGAATGTCGAGATCAATGATCTGAAGAAGGCTGGAAAAGATAAGAAAGACAAAGAGTTAAATGCCGTAGAGAATAGAATCGGAGACTTTAATAATAGGCTTGAACTTGCGAAAGCGGCTCTTGCACAAAGTAAAGAGGTGCTGAACAAGAAGATCGCCACAGCAAAAAAGGCGACTGATGCAAAACTGTCCGTCATAGAATTAGATTTCAAAGAAAAAGAGAATGACATTAAGATGAGGCTGAAGCAGTTAGACAGTGACCTTGACATTGCATTGGATCAGAACAACAAAGAAAGACTACTCGAATTGAAGAACGCCGGCGCGGATGTGGATTCTATGAAACGGTATGAAACTATGATCCGTGAGATTGACAATGAGCTTTCTTTTATCAAGAGTCACCGGTCCGATGTCTCTGATTACGAAAAAGACAAACGCGAACTTTTTGACAACGAGGAAGGTTTCTGCAATGAGAGGAAGGAAGTCGAAGCTAAAGTAAAGAATCTTGACGAGAGATTCCGATTGCGCAAGGATAGATTGGAAACGGAAAGGGAAAGGCTCCTGAAAGAAATCAGTGATGAAAAAGAACGACTGAAAACAATCAGTGATAACGTTCTTGAGGCGAACAACTTTCTCGATGATCCTATGCTAAATCCTCATTCGGAACAGACGGACAGAGAAAAGCAAATCTCCGGCAAGTCTTGCCGTGAGATCACAAATGATTTGAGGTCGAGAATCATTTCAAGAGAAAACGATATGAAAGCGTTCAAAAGCGCTGTAACTGTGTTTAAAGATGGATTCTCACCCCGAAACCTTTTCAACTTCAAGACAGGGATGGTTACCGATCAAGAATATATGGACTTTGCGTCAGATTTGGACTCATTCATATCCAATGATATGCTTCAAGAGTTCCAAAAACGCATCAGCGAACGTTATACTGACATTATTCGACGCATTGCAAAAGAGACCTCCGACCTGACGCAAAACAGAAGCGAGATAAACAAGGTTATCAATGAGATAAACGATGATTTCTGCAAAGACAATTTTGTCGGAGCCATCAAGAATATCTCATTGAGGCAATTGGCAAGCGAAAACCGCCTTGTCCAACTTTTGTTGACAATTAAGGAGTTCAACGAGGAGAACCAATACAATATGGGCGAGATAGACTTGTTTTCCCAAGGAGACCGTTCCGAAGTCAACACAAAAGCGGTGGATTATCTGATGCGCTTTATGAAAGCGCTACAGAACGAGCCATCGACCAAGACTCTTGACCTCTCGGATTCGTTCAAACTTGAATTCAGAATTGTAGAAAACGACAATGACACAGGGTGGGTGGAGAAAATATCCAATGTCGGCTCTGACGGAACGGACATTCTTGTCAAAGCTATGATCAACATTATGCTTATCAATGTATTCAAGGAAAGGGCTTCCCGCAAGTTTGGAGATTTCAGGATCCATTGTATGATGGATGAGATCGGCAAACTGCATCCTAACAATGTCAAAGGAATACTAATGTTCGCCAACAAAAGGAATATCCTACTGGTAAACAGTTCTCCGACAACTTTCAACGCGGAGGACTACAAGTACACCTACCTACTTGAAAAAGACAATGATAGCAGGACGCGTGTAATCCCTCTCATAAGCCATTTAGACTGATTGTTATGTCAGAGAACAGACTTACAACCTCACAAGCGCAGAGGCTCAAAAGAATTCTATCCGGGGAGACTTTATCTTGGACAGCGCTTCCTGAATGGATTACAAGACCGCTTCTGGACGAGAATGTCATCTCCATCAGCACAAACGGAATCCGTAAGAAGATCCGTGTTCAGAATCCGGAGCTATGTGATCAACTCATCAGGGATCTGTTCACTTGCGGTGTCCCCATCGACGAATGGATGGAATTGCGTTCCGATAATCTTACCAGACAGGCGTTGGTAAATAAAACAGGTGACTCAAAAACATTAAAGGTTAACACTCTGCGTGGTTTCTTGGTCAATTGTATCGAACCGGTGGAGGTAATCATTGATAGGCAGACAATCTCGCTTACCCCACATAGCGGGATGTCATTTTTCATCTATCATCCTGAAACCTTAAGCATTCCAGAAGATGTAATTGTCGTAGGAATCGAGAACTTAGAGAATTTCAATAGTCTTTCGGAGCTAACGAACTTATTCTCAAGAGGAAAGTACATCTTCGTATGCAGATATCCACAGAACTCCGCACTCTATGAATGGTTGGAACGAATACCCAACAGATATATTCATTTCGGAGATTTTGATCTTGCTGGCATTAACATCTACCAGACAGAGTTTTATTCCAGATTAGGAGACAGAGCTTCTATGCTTATTCCGGACGACATCGAAGACAGAATAAAGCACGGCAATGAATCGTTATTCAACAAGCAGTATAATAAGTTCAAATCTTTGAATATATCTGATTCTCGTATCAAGCCGTTGTTCGATATGATAATGAGATACCACCGTTGTTATGAACAAGAAGGCTATATTCTGGTCTAAACTTCCGACCACAATCAAAAACAAAACAGTTTAAAAACAACTAAGTCATAATTCGGTTTGCAAATTGCACGGTGAAACTCATTTGATTTTGCGGTAGAAGGTGCCGCTCTGGCCTTTTATGTGGTATTTCTTGCTGGTGTTCCAGGTCTCGTCGCCGCCATAGATGCGGAACTGGGCGGAGGTGCTGATATATTCATTGCCATATCGGTCCACAAAGACATCGCCTTGCGAGGATGCGCTGACGCCGCCTGAAGAGACTCCGCCGACAATGGCGCCAATCACGGCAAGGACTGCAAGAACCGCAAGGGCGAGCCACCAGAAATTCTTTATGACGAAAATGCCAAGGCTCAGTGTCGGGGCGGCAAGCAACAAGCCAGTCAGGACGCACCCGGCCGCCGGCAACCAACCGCCCGTATTACCCATAAGGCCGTCGATCAGCACCATATAGAATGACGCGGCGACCATAAGGGACAATATTCCTGTGTAGGCCAAGGCTAATGAATATTTGAGAATACTTTCGTCCAGCATCTCCCGTGAGCACATCTCCCTCACCGTCGGCATCACCTTATCCACGGACAGCGCCAGTCCGGCGGATGCGGCCAGCCTCGCGCCAACCTTCCTTTTCATAAAAAACGCTTCCCCACAACGCCAAGGAGGCACAGAAGAACGGGATGATGAGAGTGATAACAGTATCAAGCATAAGCGAATGTCTTTTTATAAAGCCAAACTTACATAAAAAATCCGTGATTTCTACTAGTTGCGCATTAATTTAGGGTACTATAATAGGAGTTGACTAACATTTGTTTTGGAAACATATAGGAGTTGGCCAACATTTCTCTTATAACACTGATATTTAAACAATTGTGAGTTATTGATATTCCTGCATAAGAATCTGTATGTAAAGGACCTAATCTCCATCGTAGTCATATAATATGACAAGGTGTGGCGGAAGATCCCTGGCTTATGCATCGGGTGAAAAAGGTGGCTTTCCGCACCCGACTCTAATCAGGGATGTCTCTCCGGGTGTATAACCACCATTTTTTCACCCGGAATAATAGTTGTT
>FR893103.1 GCA_000433355.1 Alistipes sp. CAG:435
AAAAAAAAAGAATCAACGCTCTTCATTTTTCGTTCTCGGTACTTGTTGTACTTCCTTCAGTCTTTTCAATGAACTTGTTTGCATTCCTGTTCAGATCGTTTGTGTTTCGTTCCGAACGGGAATGCAAAGGTAGACATTATTTTTGAACCTGCAAACTTTTTCTGAAAAATTTTTAACTTTTTTTATTCATTTTTATTCTCGCCTGCAGCTCCCAAGTACGTATCCTGTCCTTATACAGGTTGTTAGCGTTTACTTTGTCGATATCGAGCGAAGCGTCGGAATTATCGTCCCAACGGCGACAATTATAGACAACATCGTAGATTCGGCCTATCTGGTACTCTCTGGAGACGCGAAGACCCACCGCATAGTCCTCCCCATACTTCGTCGTAGGGAAGTTGATCGTACGAAGCATCGGAACGTAGAATCCGCGCGGAGCGCCAAGACCATTTATGCGCAGAGCGTTGTTACGGCCATTCTCCGGAGTCCACTCACGATGATCGATGATTCCAGGAGGCAGAGTCTCCATCTGGAAATTCGTCATTCTATAGGTACCGACAACCATAGCGCAGTTCTGGGCATAGAAAGCGTCCACGAACTTCTGCACTGTGTTCTCATCATAATAAACATCGTCAGAATCCAGCTGGATGGCGAACTTACCACACTTAGGATGGTGCAGGGCGGCGTTCCAGTTGCCTCCGATGGCGTGATAGCTCTTGTCCTGCGCGATATAGACGAGCTTAGGGTCATCAATGAACTTCTTGATGACATCCACGGTTCCGTCAGTGGAGTTGTCGTCAACCACGATCACGTTATATTTGAAAGTGGTCTTCTGATTCAGCGCGGAAGTCAGAGCGTCGCCTATCGTGCGCACCCTGTTCTTGCAAGGGATGACGACAGATGCTTCATATTCAAAGGTATCGTCAGAGAACTCAATATGCTTGAATTTCGGTTCAAGGTAACCTCCGACATCCTTAAGATGCTGTGTGCAAGCCTTTTCCATCTCAATCTGGACAGCACGGTTCTTCGGATCCACATAGTCGAAGAGTTTCTCGCCGGACTTGCGGGTGTCCGTCTCGATCTCGTAGTAGAGATATTCATTGATGTGGACAAGGCTTCCCCTCTGGGAGACTTTGAGGCGCAGGTCATAGAGGCCGGCATATTCATAGTCAACGTCCATTCTGGCGACGGCTTCCTTCAACGCGGAGGTTCTGTAGATCAGCACAGAGCCGAAATCGAAGTCATCGCGGAGCGCGCCCTCCTGGCAGTCGATCACCGGAGCGAAGGCGCGGTTGCCGTCCACCTCGTTGAAATGGTCGGCATAGACCATGGCGGCGGAGGAATCCTCGGCGATTGAAAGGAAGCGCTCAAGGGCGAACTGGCCGAAGCTGAGTTCAGTCGTCTTGGTGTAAATCATTGTGAAAGGAGCGGCCGCGGACTCGGCAATCTTCCTGATGCCGGTTGTGCTTTTGAATATGGCCGCGTCAAGAAACTCAACCTTGGCGACCTCGGACTCGGCGCGGAGGTTCGCGGCGGTCACAGCCACCTGCTCATCGCTCACGAACGGGACAAAACAATCGATTCTGTTCATAATATTTATAGAATATTAATTTTAGCATTTTCGCAGTCACAAAAATAGTAAAATATCGGTAAAAATTGATACTTTTGTCAAATAGTCGCCCGGGCGGCTCACATATTAATTAATATCAATGAATATGACCTTAAGAAGAACATTGATTCTGGCTGCGGCTGTCATGGCGACAGCCACGGCAATGACAGCGCAGGAAACGCCGAAATGGCTCAGGAAAAGCGCGATCTCCCCAGACGGAACGAAAGTGGCGTTCTGCTACAAAGGCGACATCTTCACGGTTGATGTCAACGGCGGAAGGGCACTCCAGATCACCACGAACCAAGCCTATGACTCGGATCCCCTCTGGACTCCGGACGGGAAGAGGATCGTGTTCTCTTCCTACAGGGCTGGCTCCAAGGACATATTCATCACTTCCGCCGAGGGTGGTGTTCCGAGAAGACTGACAGATTACCCGGGTAACGAGACTCCTCTCTGCGTGCTTGACGGCGGCAGGGTTCTGTTCCAGGCAAACATCCAGCAGGACGCCGTCTATGGCGGATTCCCGGGCAGCCCGCAGGTCTGGCAGGTTGACGAGAAAGCCGGCAGGCCTCAACTTGTAACCTCAATGCCTCTCATGGCTATGAGTGTGAACAACTCAGGAGAGGTCATCTACGAAGACTACAAAGGCTACGAGGATCCGCTCCGCAAGCACCACCAGTCATCCGTGACAAGGGACATCTGGCTCTATAAGCCAGCTTCGGCTCAGGGTGAGAGGTTCAGGGTCACCGGCGACGGGACATTCACGAAACTGACATCATTCATCGGAGAGGACAGGAATCCGGTCTTCGCCGCTGACGAAAAGACATATTATTATATATCGGAGGCTGACGGGACACTCAACGTCCACAAAGCGTCCATCACCGAGCCGGGCAAATCAACCCAACTCACGAAATTCAAGGACAACCCGGTAAGATTCCTTTCCGTGGCCGGCAACGGCACGCTCTGCTTCTCCTGGAACGGAGACCTCTACACAATGACGGACGGCGGCGAGCCCAAGAAGCTCGACATCACCGTGGCGAAGGACGAGACCGAGAATGATGTTGAATATCTCACCTTCTCGACCGGAGCGTCCTCTATGGCGGTGTCCCCTGACGGAAAAGAGATCGCTGTCGTGATCAGAGGCGATGTCTTCGTCACGTCCGCCGACTACAAGACCACGAAGAGAATCACCAACACACCGGAGCAGGAGCGCAACGTCAGCTTCTCAAAGGACGGACGCGAGCTTTACTATTCATCGGAAAGGAACGGTCATTGGGGAATATACAAGACTTCGCTGACCGACAAGAAGGAAAAGAGGTTCACCTATGCCACCAAGTTCAAGGAAGAGCTTGTGACATCGGAAAGCGAGACATGCTTCCAGCCCGTTGTCTCTCCGGACGGGAAATGGGTGGCGTTCCTGCGCGACAGGACCGAACTGGTCATCAAATCGACCAAGGACGGAAAGGAAAAGTCTTTGCTTAAAGGCGTGAATTACTCCTACGCTGACGGCGACCAGGGCTTCGAGTGGAGCCCGGACAGCAAATATCTCCTTAGCAACTACCAGATCAACGGCGGATGGAACAATTCCGACATCGCGTTGATCGACATAGAGAGCGGCGAGATCACGAACCTGACCCAAAGCGGCTATTCCGACGGGAACTTCAAATGGACGCTCAAAGGCAAGGCGATGGCCTGGGAATCAGACAAGGACGGTTACCGCAGCCACGGAAGCTGGGGAGCCGAGAGCGACATCTACATTATGTTCTTCGACGGAAAGGAGATGACCAAGTTCTACCAGGACAAGGAGGACGCTGAGATCGCCAAGGCACTTGAGGACGGAGACAAGTCCGAGAAGAAGATCGAGAAAGAGGAGAAGAAGGAAAAGAAAGATTCTGTCAAGCAGGCGGAGAAGCCTGAGAAACTCGTTCTTGACCTGGAGAACAGGGAGTTCCGCACAGCCCGCCTGACACGCTTCTCCGGAAGACTCGGCGACTTCTATCTCACCCAGGACGGAACCAAGTTATTCTACACCACAAGGTTGGAGAAGAGCTATGACCTCTGCCAGATGGACATCAAGAAAGGTGACGTGAAAGTGATCAAGAAGGGAGTGTACGGTTCATTGGTACCGTCAGCCGACGACAAGGATCTCTATGTTTTCACAGGAAGCTCTATCACGAAGATCACGATCGCCAGCGGAGCGACGAGCACAATCTCGTTCTCGGGAGACTATGAGTTCAAGCCTAAGGCCGAGAGGGACTACATCTTCGGCCACGTCTGGAAGCAGGTGAACGAGAAGTTCTACGATCCACAGATCCACGGAATCGACTGGGCTGGTTACAAGAAGAACTACGAGCGGTTTATGCCATACATCGCCAACAACTTTGACTTCCAGGATCTTCTCTCCGAGATGCTTGGAGAGCTGAACGGCTCCCACACCGGAGCACGCTACAGTCAACGCTCAAAGTTCACAATGGGTTGGCTGGGAGCCATTTATGACTATGATTACGAAGGCGATGGACTGAAGATAGCCGAGGTGCTTCCGGGCGGTGCGTTGAATCTCGCTGATTCAGAAATCAAGGCCGGAGACATCATCGAATCCATTGACGGACAGCCGATAAAGGCTGGCGAAAGCTGGTTCGGTCTTCTCAGGAACAAGGCCGGCAAGAAGGTTGCCATCGTTGTGAAGAAAGGAAAGAAGGATGTCGAGATGTTCATCGAGCCGGGATATTCAGAATCATCCCTTATGTACCGCAGGTGGGTGAAGCAGAGAGAGGAAATGACGGACAAGATGTCAGGCGGTAAAGTGGGCTACACGCACGTCCAGGGAATGGACTCGCCAAGCTTCAGGACGGTATATTCAAAACTGCTCGGCAAGTACAGGGCGGCTGACGCGGCTGTGGTTGACACAAGGCACAACGGCGGCGGATGGCTGCACGACGACCTCGCGACCTTCCTCAGCGGCAAGGAATATATAAGGTTTACGCCAAGGGGACAGTACATCGGCAGCGAGCCGTACAACAAATGGAGAAAACCATCCTGCGTGCTCATGTGCGAGGACAACTACTCTGACGCCTGCGGATTCCCGTACACGTACAGGACTCTTGGAGTAGGCAAACTGATCGGAATGCCGGTTCCGGGCACTATGACCGCCGTTTGGTGGGAGACCCAGATTAATGGTATGGTATTTGGAATCCCTCAGGTCGGTTCATTCGGCCTCAAGGAAGGCAAATATCTTGAGAACCAACAGATTGAGCCAGACATCAAGGTTGACAATGACCCGGCATCCGTCCTCAGGGGCGAAGACAAGCAACTTGAGGCTGCGGTCAAGGAAATGATGAAAACTAAATAATAACTTTATACTATGGACAGGAAAGTCGTCATAATTCCGACTTACAACGAGAAAGAGAACATTGAAGCGATTGTCAGAAAAGTATTCTCGCTTGAAGGAGAGTACAATGTGTTGATTATTGATGACGGCTCTCCTGACGGGACCGCCGCGATTGTCAAGAAAGTCCAGACGGAATTCCCGGAGAGGTTGTTCCTGATCGAGCGCTCGGGCAAGTTAGGGCTTGGCACAGCGTATCTCACCGGCTTCAAATGGGCTTTGGAGAACGGCTACGACTACATCTTCGAGATGGACGCTGACTTCTCCCACAACCCGGAGGATCTGCCAAGACTCTACAAGGCCTGCGCGGAATGCGGAGGCGTCGCCATCGGCTCCCGCTACTGCGACGGAATCAGTGTGGTGAACTGGCCGATCGGCAGGATTCTGATGTCCTACTTCGCGTCAATCTACGTCAAGACAGTCCTTGGGATGAAGATCCACGACTGCACGGCCGGCTTCAAGTGCTACAGCCGCAAGGCTTTGGAGACAATCGACCTGGACGATGTGAGGATGAAGGGCTACGGATTCCAGATCGAGATGAAGTACACGGCCTGGAAACTGGGATTCGAGCTGGCGGAGGTTCCGATCATATTCGTGAACCGCAAACTTGGCACGTCCAAGATGAGCGGAGGAATCTTCGGAGAGGCGTTCTGGGGTGTCATCCGCCTGAAATTCAGAAAGTTTCATCGTAAAGGATAACCAATGGCAAGGATCTTACTTACCAATGCGACAATAGTGACAGGGGCTTCCACCAAAAAGGGAGCCCTTGCCATTGATGGCGAGAGAATCGCGGGAATATGGCACCGTGGCGGTTCCGACCTGGACGACTCTGCTGCCGTTCAGGCTTTCCCGGACTCGGAGATCATTGACTTGGACGGCAAGGTGCTGATGGCCGGCGGAATAGACGCTCACGTGCATTTCCGGGAACCTGGTATGGAGCGCAAGGCCGACATCGGAAGCGAGTCGAAGGCCGCCCTGCTCGGCGGGGTCACATCCTTCATCGATATGCCGAACACGAAGCCTCCGACAACCGACTTGGAGACTCTTCAAGACAAGCTGAACCGGGCCAGCGAACGCTCGTGGGCAAACTACGGATTCCACATCGGGGCCACAAACGACAACGCGGCGATGATCCGGGAATATCTTGCCGAAGGCCACGGCGCAGAGTTCGGTGGCATCAAAGTCTTTATGGGCTCTTCCTCCGGGAATATGCTCGTGGACGACAATGAGGCTCTTTCTGATTTGTTCAGGATTCAAGGGAAGCCGATTCTGATCCACAGTGAGGACGAGGGAATCATAAAGGCAAATCTGGAGGCTGCCAAGGCGAAGTTCGGCGAGGATATTCCTTTCAGCGAGCATCCGAGGATCCGCAGCCGCAAGGCCTGCATCCGATCCACGGCCAAGGCTCTTGCGATGGCCATTGAATATGGCACCAGACTTCACGTGCTGCATGTCTCGACAGCCGAGGAGGTGGAGATGATCCGCGCCGCCAAAATTCACAACCCGAATATAACCGCTGAGACCTCAGCGAATTATCTTTGGTTCTGCGACGAGGACTATGAGAAGTTGAAGGGGAAGGTGAAATGCAACCCGGCCATCAAGTCGGCCTCTGACCGTGAGGCTCTGAGGAAAGGTCTTGCGGAAGGCATAATCGACACCATAGGCTCCGACCACGCTCCTCACCTGCTTTCAGAGAAAGTGGACAACTATCTGAAATGTCCTTCCGGAATGCCTTCAGTCCAGCAGTCACTTTCGGTCCTGCTGACAGCCGCGGCTTTGTACAACGAAGGGAAAAACGCCGATGACGAGGCTCTGATCAGTCTTTCACGAATCGCCTCCTCTTTCTCGGAGAAGCCGGCGGAGATCCTTGGGATAAAAGACAGAGGCCACCTGAAGGTCGGCAACTACGCCGACTTGGTCATCCTCGATCCCGAGCAGGAATATTCCGTCAAAAGTCACGCTGATTTGGTTCGCAATGTTCCTGAGCAGGAATATTCAGTAAAAAATGTCGCCTACAAGTGCGGTTGGTCACCGTATGAAGGTACAACACTTCGTGGTGTCATCGATCGTGTGTTCCTCAACGGCAAACAAGTCATCGCCGACAGCCGTCTCCTCCCCGACTCCCCTTCCGGTCAAGCTCTTGCATTCGCCCACCAATAATACTATAATTGACGAGTATGAAAGAGAAACTTTCCACACAATACAATGATGCTGTCAAGCAGATAAAAACCGCTATTCTGCAGAGCCAAGCGAAAGCTTTGAAGGGTGTGAATCAGGAGCAACTGGCTTTGTACTATGGCATTGGACGGTTCATCTCATACAATAGCCGCGAGGGTTTCTGGGGAAAGGGAGCCATTGCGACAATCAGCGAACAGTTGCGCCGTGAGATACCTGGGCTGAGAGGATTCTCTCCATCAAACCTGAAGTCAATGCGAGCTTTCTATGAAGAATGGAAGTCGCTTGAAGCAACTTCGCCAGTCATGACTGGCGAATTGCAGGTTGCTGATTCTGAGAATAATAAAATTCGACAGTTACAACTGGCGAATTTCTCGAACTTCCCGTGGACAGCCTTCTTGAGTATAGGCTTTACCCATCATTGCATAATTATCACGAAGGTGAAAGATGTCGAGGAGCGAAAATTCTATATTCAGCTTTGTGCCGATCTCAGCCTGTCCGTTGATGCCCTGGAGAGAAAGATTTCCGAGGATGCCTACCATAATCAAGGCAAAATGCCGAATAACTTTGGGATGACCATTCCAGACTATAAGCGGGCATTTCAGGCGATCCAAATGTTCAAAGATGAATATCTGCTGGACTACATCAATGTCGAGCAGCTGGGCGAAAGGGACGAAGACATAGACGAACATGTGGTAGAAAACGAGATAGTCCATAATATCAAGAACTTTATCATGACATTCGGACGTGGCTTCTCATATCTTGGCAATCAGGTTCATTACGACAAGCTTGGACACGATCATTGGGTGGATCTTCTATTCTTTAATCGTGTTCTGAGATC
Organism: Alistipes sp. CAG:435; assembly: GCA_000433355.1. Lineage (GTDB taxonomy): Bacteria > Bacteroidota > Bacteroidia > Bacteroidales > UBA932 > Cryptobacteroides. The sequence continues at coordinate 8,008 of FR893103.1, forward strand.
TCTGGTCGTAATTGAACTCAAAAAAGGGTCTTTCAAACCGGCGTACCTCGGTCAACTAGCCGCCTATCTCCGAGTCCTCGACGATGAGGAACGCATCGAAGGCGAAAATCCGTCTGTCGGAATCGTTCTGTGCAAGGATGCCGACCGTGCTTATGTTGAGTATGTCCTTCAGGATTACACCAAACCGATGGGTGTCGCCACCTACAAGTCAAGTCAGGAGCGTTTGAAAGAACTTCTGCCAGACGAGGAAGAGATAAAGAAACTGTTGTAATTTTCCCAAAGCCAACTATTGTTTCTTTCCCAAGCCGGTCGCTGAGCCTGTCGAAGCGACCGTGATAAATAAAGCACTAACAATCAAGACTTTAGCACTCTGTCTTTAGTCAATAACCGCCAAAGGCAATATACTATTCCTTTGATAATTAACGCCTTACTTACCACTCGCTGATAATCAGGCCAATGACTGGGAAGTTTCTGAATATCAAAGGAAAGGCACCATATTCTGGTCATAAAATCAAGACCAGAACACGGTGCTTTATCGGTCAAGGCCACGGTCTTCATTGATGGGCAGCGGGTGCCGGACCATCAACAAATACCGGTGGGGCGAGCGGGATGAAAGTGCGTTCGTCGAAGTCGCGGAGTTCTTCACGGTAATATGTCTGCGAGGTGTTCGAGCGGTTGACGGCATCGTAGGCCACGAAGGTTTCGTAGTCATATTCCCAACCGCTGTCTTCCGACAGTTGCATGATGCGTTTGTAGATCGCCTCGCGGGACGGGGCGTTGTAGCCGCCGATGTTGTGGCGCATTATGCTCTGGTCTGTCGGGCGGTAGGCTCCGTACTGGTAGGTCAGAGCACCTTGGTACACACCAACCTGGCCGGAGTAACGGGAATCAGACAGGAAGTGGGACCAATGAATCTTCGCAGGATCGTTCGTGACATCCACATTCGACCCGTGCCCAATGGCATTGTACCACCATTGGTAAGAGGAAATCTCGCTGGAAGGGATGGTGCCTGAATAGTAATATTCATCCGCCAGTTTGGCGAATCCGTGGCCGCCGGCCTCGTGGCGCATCGTCTGAGAGAACTCCTTCACGTCGTTGTAGGTGGTCGGGATGTAGGCGATCGCCTTATGGTCGGCCCAGTACCAGCAGGTTCCGGCGTAGCGGGTGGAGTTCAGGATCACGATGACAACCGACTTGGTGAGATCCACGCCCTGCACCTTGCGGGCATATTCAAAGACCTTTTCGCTGTTGCCGTTGATCCGGGTGCCGCTGCCGAAGGTGCAGCCAAGCGCCGTGCCACCGTTGAATGTTTCCGTCGTGGACTCCACCGCCACCGAATAGACGTCGAAGCGGTTGCGGAAGGTCTTATACGGCTCTTCGGCGAAGATGGCCTCCATGGCACGGTCCGCCCAAGTGTCGAATTTTGACTTGGAACCGTTGCCATAAGCCAAGCCGCTGTTCAGGTAGCCGTCACCCATGATGACGAACTTGATGCCGCGGCCCACGGTGTGCTGCTGGAGGAGGGTTACGGTGCCGTCGGGGGTAAGGTATTTGATTATTGTGTTTGAAGGGATGTCTTTACTCTTGATTGTCTGACCTTTGCGGATATAGATTTCGGTCAGGTTAATGCATCTCTCCGCTAATAGACACTCAAAGGTCTGCGCACATTTACTTATGTCAAGCGTCTTGAGAGGGTTGTTGCCACAAGAGATCAGCTGTAAACCAGTCTGATTGCTCAGATCAATGGAGGTCAGATTGTTGTCAAAACAAATCAGCGAGTTCAGCGAGACTTTACTCAAGTCTAATCTGGAAATCGAATTATGTGCAACACTCAGTATAAACAATCTGGAATTACGGCTCAAGTCAATGACAGACAATTCATTATACGAGCAGTCCAGAGTCTTGAGATTCTCAAAGTTGTGTATTCCTTCAACCGATTTGATCTTTTTGTTTGACACTGAGATCTGTTCGACCTCCTTGGCCTCCTCCCGACTGATCTCCCCGTCTCCGTCCTTGTCAAATTTCGCCACCAGCGCCGCCTTGAAATTGGCGTCCGGGATGTCGATGGCATCCCACACCTTCTGCGTTATCGAGATCTTCACCGTGTTCTCCTTCGCCTTGTCGGTAATCGTGACCACGGCCGTGCGGGGATCCGGCCCGAAATTCTGCGCGACGTGGAAGCCGAGCCTATCCTGACGCATCGCCTTGGTCTGAAGTCCGTCATAACTCAGCCACGACGAGGCTTCAGCCGGGATATTCACATCATAGTCAACATTCGTGTCCAGATTCACCTCGTAGGTTCCTTCTTTGCCGGAGAATGAATATGCCTCCTTAGGCGCGCTGATGGTACCTTTGACGAAGTTCAGGAATCTCACAACCGTCTTTGAATCACCCTCATAGACCAGCACGACAACCTCGCCCTCAACCAATGGCGATGGGGCGGTCACGACGATCGTGCCTTTGGAGGCGTCGGTCTTCCGGACCTTGGCGTTCCAGCCGTTCTGTCCGAACACCTTAACCAAGGTGCCGGAGGAGCCGTTAACGATCGTATATTCAATAGTCTTTGTCTCGCCCGCTCTGACACCAATGTCCTCCGACTCGGAGAAACGGATGCCCAATTCCCCCTTGGCTTTGGGAATATCAAAGGTCGTCCCGTCCTTCAGTTTGACGGTCACCGTCTCCCCGTTGTCCGTCACGCTGGAGAAGAACGCGTCCCCGTCCTCACCGGTCGCCTTGTACAGTTTCGTCCAGTTCTTCCCCTCGTCATAAGAGACGAACCACCAGCCGTCCTCGATTTTCAGCTGAGGGGTGACTCCGTTGGTGCCATTTGTGCCGTCGCTTCCGTCTTTGCCATCCGTACCGTCCTTACCGTCGGCCCCTTGCGCGCGGATTTTCTTCCCGCTCCCGTCAAGCAGCCATTCCCCGTCGATGGTCCAGTAATACACCCCGTCCGAGTCCAGCCTGACGCTCACGGTCGGTGTGTGTCCGTCCTTGCCGTCGGCACCATCCCTGCCATCGTTACCGTCCTTCCCGTCAGCTCCGTCTTTTCCGTCCTTCCCGTTGCGCAAGGTGACCGTCCTCCCCGAAGCGAACGTGATTGAATATCCCGTCCCGTCGCTAAGGTCCGACACGCTCACCACGCAGTCACGCCCCTGCACCGCCGCGACCAACGCCTGCAGCGCCGAGATGTTCCCGTTCATCAAACGGCACTGCTGCTCCAATGCCGTCACTCTGGATTGTAGTCCCTCGATGTCCGAACGGACTGCCGAATCGTCGTATTTGCCGCAGGAGGAAAGCAGAAGCAGCGCAAAGAATATCGTCGTTATCTTTCTCATCTTTATCAATTATTAAGTAACGGATGTTCAATTATTTCCTTCAAAGGAATGTCACTCATCATCTCCGGATTATCAAAATCTAACCTATCCGAGTTTATCACTGGTATGTTTTCGACATTGTCCACAGGATGAGTAGGCCAAGCAACCAAATGATAATGATCATCATCCGGATCATTAATATTTGTACGGTCAAATGAATAGAACCCTTTCTTTGCCATACGAACAAAAGATGGCAAGTAAGATTCAAGGTTCACATTCATTCTTCTCAAGAAGGCATCATTGATATGCACCTCCTCATCAGTATTAATATCCTCGAGTGCTTCCACCGCTCGTTGGCATGGCCTCAACACATTACGGTCATTGATAATTCTAGGAATATCACCACCAGCGGATGCCACGTGAAGATAAACTCCATTGATCGCACAGAACCAATCAATATCTCTTGTATGGATTTCCGATTCAGTATATATCTTTCCCATATTATTACCTCTAATGTGTTAAACTTGGGAATACCGCCCTGCAATTAGCGCAGTAAGGGATAACTTGCCTTGTTCTTGGACGTAACGCCGTACTAAACAGGATCTGATCTAATCCCACAGCGGTAACAGTGTTTTTGAGTAACTTATTCGCCGCATGCGGCTCTGCGCAATTGCCGATTGTGTATGGGCAACCATTTCTGGACTGTTGACCCATTCCTCCCAATTGAGTCAAGGCGATTTCCAACAGCGGTTCATACATTCCCGATGTCGGCTTTGACGATCTCCCGCTGTAGATCCGGTTATCACCATTATTCTTTTTACATGACACGATAGCCGCAGGATAATCCCATATCTTGGGGCTACGGCGACTTCTTATGACTTTATTTGCGACTGAACCACTATACTGGTCAACGCTTCTTTCTAAATCTTGCGATGGCATATTTCATTAAATTTTTCAAGTAAATGTTGGTGATAGGCCATTTGACCTACCACCAATCTAAAACTAAAAATCATAAGCTTTGATGTTATCCTTATAGGCACTCCATTTTTCTTTATAGGCATCAACGGATGCTCTTGGCACCCATATCGAAAGATTAGTTGATGTCCTTCCCTCAAAAGCACCATATTCAATAAATGGAGGCTCTATCGCTTTAACATATAAATTTTTAAGAATCAAACAGCCTTCAAAAGCACTATTACAAATTCTTTTAATTGTACTAGGCAGAATAATCTCTGATAATACTTGACATTTAACGAAACATGCCCACGGCACACTAATAATACCCTCTTGAAATATTACTTTAGTCAATGACTCACATCCATAAAAAGAACCACCTTCTAAGTAAACACTTCCTGGTATTGTTATTTCCTTAAAATCATTAGACATAAAGGCAGCGGTTCCAATATTTATCAAACCTTCCGGCCAAATAACATTATACAAACCGCAGCCTTGAAACGCATAACTATTAATCGTATGGAGTTTCTTTGGCAAGATTAAAGTATTCTTTTCAAAAGCATGTGAGCAATAATAAAATGCTGTAGAACCTATTATCTGAAGATTATCTGGAAATGTCAGTGCTTTCATGGAATAACAACCATAAAATGCGTTGTCTCCTATTGAACTCAAATTCTGGGACATCTTTACGGACAAAAGATTAGTACACAGGTAAAACGATGACTTTCCAATTGTTGATACTGAATTTGGGATAATAATTGACTTTAACTTTCCAATCTTATAAAATGCCATATCTCCAATGGATGTAACAGGTTTTTCAAAAGTAATAATTCCAACATCACCAATATAGGTATTAGAGACCATAGTAGAACCAAACGCATTCTCATTATACGGCTTTAATACTTTCTTATCGGTCGTCGTATATATAATGACATTATCTGATTGGTAAACAGTGACATCGCAAGACGCAACAATATTTCCGATTGCTGCTGTTATCGTTGCTTGACCCATCATCAGAGAGGAGACCTTGCCATTATCCACTTTGACAACAGACTCATTCGATGATGACCAAATCACGTTCTTGTCCGTGGCGTTGTCAGGCTTCACCGTAGCGGTCAAGGTTGCGGTCTCGCCTACGGATAATGATAGTGTCGTTTTGTCAAGGATTACTGAAGAAACTGGAACCGTCACAGTAACAGCACACCCAGCTGTCTTGTCACAACACTTGGCGGTTATCGTCGCCTTGCCGGATTTGACAGCGGTCACCTTGCCGTTGTCAACCTTAGCGACAAACTCGTCGGATGAGGTCCAACTTACATTCTTATCGGTTGCATCATCAGGCTTCACCGTGGCGGTCAACTGTGCGGTCTCGCCAACAGCCAAAGAGAGAGTTGTCCTGTCAAGAGTTAACGAGGTTACCGGAACTGTTACCGTGACCGCACACTCGGCGGTCTTGCCGCCGCACTTGGCGGTTATCGTCGCCTTGCCGGATTTGACAGCGGTCACCTTGCCGTTGACAACCTTGGCTACTGATTCATCGGATGAAGTCCAAGTCACGTTCTTGTCCGTGGCATCGTCAGGTTTCACGGTGGCCGTCAACTGTTCTGTCTCGCCAACGGCCAAAGAGAGGGTGGTTTTGTCAAGGGTTACAGAACCTGTCGGAACTGTCACCGTCACTGCGCACTCGGCGATCTTGTCACCACATTTAGCAGTTATGGTTGCCTTGCCTGACTTGACGGCGGTCACCTTGCCGTTGGAAACTTTAGCCACAGACTCGTCGGATGAAGCCCAGGCCACTTTCTTGTCCGTGGCATCATCAGGCTTAACTGTGGCGGTTAACTGCGCTGTCTCGCCAACTACCAAAGAGAGAGAGGTCTTGTCAAGAGTAATTGACTCGGTACTAACGGTAATGGTCACTTTACATTTAGCTATGCAAGAGCCTGATTTTGCTGAAATTATAGCTTCTCCGGACTTCTTGGCGGTGATTGTACCATCAGACACAGTAGCGACAGACACATCGGAAGATCCCCAAACCACTGATTTATCGGAGGCATTGTCAGGATTAACCGTTGCGGTTATCGTTTCCGTTTCTCCGACCTGCATTGACAGAGAAGTCTTGTCAAGAGTGATTGACGTTACGGTCACCACTTTAGCAGAGACCTTGACGGTACAAGTAGAGGATTTGCCTCCTGCACTGGCAGTGATCGTGGCCGTGCCCTCCTTGACTGCGGTTACTGTGCCGGAATTCACACTGGCGACAGAGGCATTGGACGAAGCCCACATCACACCGTCATATTCAGCGTCCTTCGGCAGGACTGTTGCCACAAGGCTGAATGTCTCGCCTTCAATCATTTCGATTGTCGCCGTGTTCAGCGACACAGATGAGACTTTTACCTGAGTCTCTTTTTCGGTACATCCTAGTATATTGTAACATCTAAATGTTGCATAAAACTAAAAATAA
>FR893104.1 GCA_000433355.1 Alistipes sp. CAG:435
TCCCCTCCCCCGAGGGGAGGGATTTAGGGAGGGGGTAACGTGAATTGATGAGGGTGGGCAATCACCTTTGAACGTGAGATAATGTACTTTACAGCAGGTAATTGCCTACTTGCGAAAGTTGAATCATTAATTTGTACACTAGAAGCGCGTTTCCTGTACCGATGGCGTGTCTTGGTTCATTTGGTACACACAGAGGCCTTCTGCTGTACGTTTTCAGCTGTAAAAAAGAAGAGGATGACCAGAAAGTCACCCTCTTTTCATATTCGGTTGCCACCTCAATCACTTGAGGGAGCATATTCATTAAAAGAATTCCTCAGTGTTCTTGTCGAGGTTGTCGGAGTGGTCTTCGGTGTTGGCGTTGAAGTCGTTCTTCGGACCGAAGTTCCTGTGGCCGCCGTTCCTGCGGTCGTCGCCGTTCCTGCGGTCTCCACCACGGTCGTAGCCGCGGCGGTCATCGCCGTTTCTGCGGTCGAAGCCTCCGTTCCTGCGGTCACCGTTGCGACGGTCGTCTCCGCCATTCCTGCGGTCAAAGCCGTTCCTGCGGTCTCCGCCACGGTCGTTGCCTCCGCGTGGACGACGCTCCGGCTCTACGTAGCCTTCCGGCTTCGGAGTGAGGGCGCGCATAGAGAGTCTCATCTTGCCTGTCTTGGCATCGATCTCAAGGAGTTTCACGTCAACTTCCTGACCAACCGTGAGTACGTCCTCTACATTCTCTGTCTTGTTCCAAGCGATCTCTGACACGTGGAGAAGGCCTTCCTTGCCAGGGAGGATCTCGACGAACGCGCCGAACTCAAGGATTGAGACAACCTTTCCGTGGTAGGTCTGGCCGACCTCCGGAACAGCGCAGATGCTCTGAATCCAGTCGTAAGCTTTCTGCATGGCCTCGGCGTCGTTGGTCGCGATGTCCACAATGCCCTTTCCGTCAACCTCGTCGATGGAGATGACAGCTCCGGTCTCTGCCTGGATCTTCTGGATGGTCTCGCCACCCTTGCCGATGACAGCACCGATGAATTCCTTGTCGATCTCGAAGGACTTGATTCTCGGAACGAACGGCTTGTAGTCCTCGCGAGGCTTGTCGAGACACTTCATCATCTCGCCCATAATGTGCATTCTGCCTTCGTGGGCCTGCTGGAGAGCCTTTGCGAGAACCTCATAGGAAAGACCGTCAACCTTGATGTCCATCTGGGTGGCGGTAATACCGTCCTTCGTGCCGGCTACCTTGAAGTCCATATCACCGAGGTGATCCTCGTCGCCGAGAATGTCGGTAAGGATGGCGTAGCGGCCATTAGGGTTCTTCTCGTCGGTGATAAGTCCCATAGCCACACCGGCAACCGGCTTGCTGATCTGAACACCGGCGTCCATAAGAGCGAGACAGCCACCGCAGATCGAAGCCTGTGATGAAGATCCGTTTGACTCAAGAATATCCGAGACAACGCGTACGGCGTAAGGGAACTCCGGAGCCTTAGGCATAACGGCCTTGAGAGCTCTGAATGCCAGGTTTCCGTGACCTACCTCACGACGGCCAACACCTCTCTGGGCCTTGGCCTCTCCGGTGGCGAACGGAGGGAAGTTATAGTGGAGGACAAACTGCTGGGTCTCCTGTACGAGAACCTCGTCCATCTCCTTCATGTCCATCTTTGTTCCGAGGGTGACGGAGGCAAGGGCCTGTGTCTCACCACGGGTGAATATAGCCGAGCCGTGAGCGCAAGGCAGACAGTCAACCTCGCACCAGATAGGACGTACCTGTGTGGTCTGACGACCGTCCACACGAAGGCCCTCGTCGAGGACAAGATTCCTCAGAGCCTCTCTCTGTTCGTGACCGAAATATCTGTTGATCATCATCTTCTTGGCATCCTGCTCCTCTTCGGTCAGACCAAGAGACTCGACGCACTCCTTCTTGATGGCCTCGAATCCGTCCTCTCTCTCGTGCTTAGGCCTCGCGGACTTGGCGAGAGCGTAGCACTTGTCGTAGGCGAAATCGTGGATCTTCTTCTTGAGATCCTCGTCCTCCTCGTCGTGAGGATAGTCTCTCTTGACATCCTTGCCGAGCTCCTTGTTGAGCTCTTTCTGGATGCGGCAGTGCTTCTTGATCTCCTCGTGGGCGAACTTGATGGACTCAAGCATAACATCCTCGGAAACCTCCTTCATCTCACCCTCGACCATCATGATGTTCTCCTCGGTGGCGGCGACCATAAGCTCAAGGTCGGCCTTTTCCATCTCGCTGAAGTTAGGGTTGATCTTGAACTCTCCGTCGATCCTTGCCACACGTACCTCAGAGATAGGCCCGAGGAACGGAATGTCGCTGGCAGCCAGAGCGGCTGAAGCGGCGAGACCTGCGAGTGCGTCAGGCTGGATGTCCTTCTCGGCTGAGATCAGCCAGATGTTGACGAACACGGCAAGGTGGAAATCCTCAGGGAACAGAGGCCTTAGAGCCCTGTCAACGAGGCGTGAAATCAAAATCTCGTAGTCGGAGGCCTTGCCCTCTCTCTTCATAAATCCGCCCGGGAAACGTCCCGCGGAATAGAATTTTTCCTTGTAGTCCACCTGAAGTGGAAGGAAGTCTGTGTCTTCTGCTGCTTCTTTAGCGCAGGTAACAGTGGCCAGGAGCATCGTGCCTCCCATCTTGACCACCGCCGAACCGTCTGCCTGCTTGGCAACTTTGCCGGTTTCGATCTCGATCACCCGACCGTCGGATAATTCGATCTTCTTTGTGATGATGTTCATTTTACTGTTTTTACCGCGTGTCCTCAACAAAATATATCTGAAAACTTCAGCGTCTTTCTAAATCGTGGAATATCTTCGATTCCATTTAATAAAAAAGGGACGGCTGCGTCATAAAGCGCGGCCAATCCCTTTTCTGTTCCTATCGTGAATTTATCGACGGAGACCGAGCTCCTTGACGATCTTTCTGTATCTCTCGATGTCGATCTTCTGGAGGTAGTCCAGAAGCTGACGCCTCTTGCCTACGAGACGGAGAAGGGAACGACGGGTGACAACATCCTTCTTGTTCTTCTTCACATGCTCTGTGAGGTGATTGATACGGTAGGAAAATAGAGCAACTTGACTCTCTGGTGAGCCGGTGTCTGTATTAGACTTTCCGTACTTAGCGAAAATCTCTTGCTTCTTGTCGGCTTGTAAATACTCTGCCATTTTCGCAAAAAATTTTGTTGATGATTAATAACGTCTTCTTCCCCGCACCCTGCGGAAAAGCGTGCAAAGATAGGCATAATTTTCAGATAATCAAAATATTTTCCGAATATTCAAATTTAATTCAAATCGTACGATGAATGTGTCACTCTCTCGGTCTGCCGGAACTTGCCGATCCTCCAGTAGAGTGAAATATAAATCATGCGTCCACGCCGCCGCGTCCATGTTTCTTGAACGAATCCGGATGAGAATATTGTGGATTTCATATATGAACGTCCGTGAAGCACATCTTCAATTCCGATCGTGCCCCCGAAATTAGCCTTTTCCCAGTATTTGGAGACGGTAAGATCCATAAGCGGCTCAACCCGCAGGTCTTTTGATTGCGCTGTGACACCAGTCGGGAGCATCAGCAGGCTCTGTCCGACTTGTGCGAAGCCAAGGTCGAAGGATGCGTTTTCCGAAAGGCTGAATGAGTTGAAGGTGTTGGTTTTCTCACCGTAAATCTCGTAGCGTGAACGTCTGTGACTTACCTGCACGTTCAAATCGATCTTGTCAGTCGGCCGGAATTTGCCGGCCAGTGAGACGCTTGATGATGAATGCCTGCCTATGTTTGCGTAGGAGGTTGTCCTGACATTGTCCTCATTCACGGTGGATATCCTTTGAATGGCGTTTGGAGTAACATCGTAACTGGCGTTGACAGTTAGCTGGTTGAGCCATTTGACTTTGAAATTTCGCTGTAATCCACATGATACCGAGTGGCTGACCTCACCTTTGAGGTCAGGATTACCCGTTTTGATGTTATAAGGGTCAGAGGTGTCTGAATATGGATTCAGTTGTTCCTGACGCGGTCGCTTGCTCCGGCATATGTAAGATGAGGAGAGCTTGTAGTCCTTCAGGAAGATCCAAGAGATCCCGACCATGGGGACCAGATTGAACTCGTTGTAGTCAAGGGACTTCGATGAAGTCAAGTCCACTCCTTTGTTGTCAACATATTCAGTTTTCACACCTATGCTGAAGCCCATTTTCCTCTTGAAAAGATTCCCGAGAACCATTGCGTCGGTGTATGCCACTCCTTGATTATAGTCCATGCCACCTATGCTCCCGCTCCAATATTCGGTCACGTCATTATACTCCCTGAACATATACCCTGTCTCAATTTTCGCTCCCCATTTTCTGTTTTTGTCCCTGAACTTAAGGTTTGCGGAGATGTTATGCTGCAAGTCGGAGTTGGCGGAGTGGTTGTAAAGCGGATCGCCCGAAGATTCACGAAAGAGGTTCTCATAGGAGGAACTTTCGGAATTTCTCATAGTGTATTTCACGGTGACACCGCAGCCCCGTCTCCAATCGTAATTGGCACGGAATCCGGCGTTCAGCCTGAAAGGCGAGGTTGTTGCCTTCGTAGAGGCGGTTACGGTAGTCTCTTCGTTCTGTCCCGTCCTCATGATGGAGGATTCGGTTTCCAATCGTTCATGACTGTCCTGCCTGTTTGTCCCGATGCTCGCGTTAAACCTCAGCTTATCTTTCATGAAAGTCCTGAACAGATTCATGTTCAGGTTCTGTCCTTTGGAGTCACTATCCGATGTGCTGTTCCCTTCGAACGAGCTTGGGGCGGAACCGTCGGCACTGTATGAAGTCCTTGAATATTCATCTGTCAGAGATGGCTTGTTCTCATAGTTGAAGGAATATCTCAGTCCGATTCCGATCAAGGGGGTGTTCACGACCGCGTCCGGAGTGAAGTCATGGCTGTTATGTGATGAAGAATATCCCGTCAGTTGGGCTGCGGCTCCGAATGGAAGCGGTTTGTCCAGCGTGATCACCAACATTGGCGCGGCGTTGTTGTACTCGGGAGAATTCGGGAGGATCAATTCGATTTTTGACATGTAGTCCGCCTTGATGAAACTCATCGGGTACTGTCGGGATTTGCTTATCATGTCGTTCTCTTTGTCATCAATGAGGATCTTTTCCAATGGAATGTGGCCGTATTCCAGATCTCCGTTCCTGACGGACATCTTCAGTCCGGGGACCTTCGACATGAACGCCGACATATTCATCCTTGCCGCGTCCGGATCCGCTGACACGTCATAGACGATCCTGTCCGATTCCTTCTTTATCAGTGTCTTCGCGAAAATCCCTGCGGCATCCAACTCCTCATTGTCTTCCTTGAGACGTATCTTTCCAAGATCCAACTCACCTCCTGCACAGTGAATCTTCTTGACCCAGCTTCCGCATCCGAGAAACGAGACCGTTATTTGGTAGTCACCATTTTTATTAACCTTGATCTCAAAGTTTCCGTCACCGTCACTCGCACAGGCCCCGACCAGTTTACTGTCCGGCCTGTAAACCCCCACATTCGCGAACTCCACAGTCTTCTTCCCCTTGTTATCTAACACGCGTCCCCTGACCACCGTCTCCGCATGGACAGGAACTGCGACCAGAACAAAAATAACAAGAAAGAAGACAACTCTGTTCATTAAACAGCAGCGTTTTTATTCACGAATCTTTTTCCGTACCAAATCATGTAAGTCCGATACAGTAATTACAGCGTCGCGATCTGTTTCATTTAACTTAATATCATAAACCTCTTCACATTCATCGAAGATCTCGAACATATCAAGAGAGTCTGCACCTAAATCATATCTGAAAACAGATTCTGGCTGCACTACATTGAAACTGAGGTTTAGTTTATCCGCGACTAAAATCCTGATGGATGTCATCAAATCAACTTCCGTGTCAGTAGTGGAAACTGTCATGATTGGTGTTGCAGAGTCGGTTGAGTGATTGAGGGCCGCGGCATCAGCGATAAAGCATACTTGCATCATGCAGGCCAACATTATGGCCGAAATTCATTTTATTCTCATACTTTATAATGTTGAATATTCTTGTCAATAAATAGTTATTACTAATATCTGAAATAATCTTGATAATAACAATTATTTGAGATAAGTTTTAATATTCATTTGCCCAGTCACTTTGTCATTCCACAGCCTGAGCTATTCTAAGATTGCGGAACCGTCCGTCAGAAGCCATTTCCAAGCCGGAATCAGTTCCACAGCCTTTCCTGAGCGCAGCTCTATTGTCCTTTCCTCGTCAAATGTGATGACAATCATTTTCTCCAAAGGATGAATTTTGTCAAGGCTTTCCAATGCGTACACCTCACGCTCGAAGGTATTCAGATCCTTGGTTGTGGAGTAGCAAACCTGCACTCCGGTACTTATATCCGGAATATAAAAATCAACCTCGACATTTTTATTCCAAAAATAAAGTCCACCCTCAAAACGCCTATACAGGTGAATGGCGCAAAGATTCTCCAGCAGTGATGTTTCCGGATCATTTATGAATATATTTAGCAAGCCATTATCAACAAAGTAATGCTTCTTCACTGTTTCTTTCTCCGCGAATTTAGATGCGTAATTATCCACACTGAAAATCAGGCAGGCATCCTTTGCAAACTTTGCATAATCCATAACAGATGCCGGTGTCGTACGCAAACCGACAGATTGTATCAGATGAGCGATCCTATTATACGAAATCGGTTGCATTACTGATTCCGCCAGGCGTTTGATTGTAAGTCGGACTGCCGTTTCGTTTTGAATGTGGTTTCTTTGCACGATGTCACCAAGAAGAATCTTCTCGTACAGTCGATTGAGCCACCGGCGCTTGTTCTGATACATCACTAATTCAGGGAAGCCACCCCAACGGAAATATTCATTGAAAGCATAAACAACATCATTCTTCTGCCGCCCGTACATCCAATTCACTTCCAAAGCGACTCCTTTCGCTCCCAAATACTCCTTGAATGAATATGGATATATGTCAGCATCGAGATAACGATTGCCCAGCACTGTTTCGATGTCCCGGCTGAGCATTTTGGCATTGCTGCCTGTAACATAGACCTGATACTTCTGATTGGCAAGTCTTCTGGCAAAATGTTCCCATCCATCAATGTTCTGAATCTCATCTAGAAACAATATCGGCTTGGTGGTGTACATTGCTGAATAGGCCTGAAGAATCTCATCCAAACTCTCCGCCTTTACTGTGCCGAAAAGCCTCTCGTCATCAAAATTGACATAAAGCATCTCATTTATATTATGTCCTTCGGACAGCAGCTGCCTTGCCCTTTGGTACAACATATATGACTTTCCGGCGTGACGCACACCCACCATCACATAGCGTCCGTTCTCCTCAAACCCAAACGGCCTCTCATACAGTTCAACAGAAATAATATCTTCCTGACCTTCTTTGATAATAGTTTTCAGAATCTCCTTGTCCATAACTCATTCTAATCAGCACTGCAAATATAATATTTATATTCACAGTATAAAAATATTGCCAAATCTTTTTATTGCCAATAAAAAGATTCTGATTGGAAGAGCCCTCTTGGGGGAGGATAATTCAGTACAGCCGGTAGCCGCGCAGGGCCCGTTGTTTGGCGAGATGGTCGGGGCAGAGGGATTCGAGGAGGGCGTGGAACTGGGGTCCGTGGTTGGGGCGCTTCAAATGGCAGAGCTCGTGGAGGATTACATAGTCCCTCAGCTCGTCCGGGAGGCGCACGAGGTTGAGGTTAAGGTTGATGTTGCCTTTGCGTGAGCAGCTTCCCCAGTTCGAGGAGTTGTGCTTGATGCGGACGGAATTATATTCAAATGAATATCTTGCCGCGAGTTCATGAAGACGTGCGGGAAGAACCTCTTTCGCCGTTTTCCGCAATGCCTCTATTTCTTCCGGAGTGGGAATATGCTCGGATCCGATTCGCTCGCGCTGCCGCTCCTGAACCTTCATGACCCAGTCTTTTTTAGCCAGAAAGAACTCCAGTCCGGCCTTGTACGGAACGAAGTAAGGAATGGAAACGGTAACGCCCCTGCGGGGATTCACGCGAAGTGTCACCCTGCGGGAGCGTACATTTTTCCGGATTGTAACGCTACCGGTGTCCGGATCGTCAAAGATTTTCTCCATTATCGATGTCATCAGCACCTGGAATCACGTCACAGTTGCCCTGCACGGATTTCAGGCTGATCTTTGACAAATATCTGACAGCCAGGAACAAAACAGCGGCGCTTACAATGAATATGATCACATAGATCCCAGTCGGGATTATGTCCATAAGACTCGCGTCGGCTCCCAAATCCTTGAACGCCGGAAGCTTGGAGGACAGCACGGAGACCGTGTTGTTGACGCAGTGCATCAGCATCGTGAGCTTCAGCGAGCCGGTCTTGTAATAGACATAGCCGAAGAAGCTTCCGAGGATGAACGCGGAGATTCCCTGCCAGAGGTTGCCGTGGATCGTTGCGAAGAAGATCGCCGAGATGGCTATCGCAAGAGCGGGATTCATCCCCCTTCTGCTGCCGTCCTCGCCCGGTTCGCCCTTTCGGGAATAGTTCAGAAGGCCCCTCAGCACGATGCCCCTGCACATCCATTCCTCGAGCACAGGAGCGAACACGCACATGCTCAGCAGGCTGACCCAAAGCGGCCCGTCGAGCAACTGCTCCATGGTCTTGACCAAGGTTTCGTCCATATCCGGCATCAACGCCATCAGAGGCTCAAGCATCAAGGCCAGGGCTATTGTGCCGAAAGCCATAAGGATGGCCGTGAGCGCTCCTCCCCAGGGACCGGAATGATTGCTGTCCAACGCGTAGCCTCTGTCGAATGTCGAGTTCCGCATACTCCTGAGCCTCACGTACATCAGCACTGGAATGAACTGCACCGGATAGACGATCAGCATGCTGTAGTACAGCGGAAATCCCGGCAGGAATATCATCAGTCCGATGTTGATCAGGCTGCCGAGTATCATCCCGGCCAGGAACCAGCCCAGAACAGCGAAAACACCGGCCACGCCTGGAGTGTACCAGGCGCAGCCGGAGAAAAGGTCGTAGTTCTTCTCGACCTTGCGTGGTCTGAGAAAAGACATTACTTCTTCCAGAGAGGTGTAGGATAAACGCCCTTGTCAACGAGTTCCTGGAACTTGGCCACTACGCCCGGACGGTCCTCCTTGTAGGTCACACCGAACCAGTGAGAGTCGGTCGAGAGGACCTCGCACTTGTAGCCGCGCTCCTTCATCAGGATGTCAACGGCGTAAGGGATGTAATATTCCTTCTTCAATTCATTGATGTTCTGCTCCAGGAAGCTGGTGAACACTTCCTCGCTGAGCTGGAAGTAATCCGGTGTGAAGCCCCACATATTCATTGAGCAAAGCGCCTTGCCGTCGAGTTCGACGTGGGTTTCGCCGTTGACGGAGTTGTCGCCATAGACCTTGCCGTCAGCCTCTTTGCCGATGTTAAGGTGCTCGGCGATGCCGGTGAGGTGGAGATCCTTGTCGTAGTAGCAGATCCCTCTGGAGACCTTGCCATATTCAGAAAGGGTGTTGTCAAGCTCGAAGCCGACGATGCTGCACGTTCCGGTGGTGCCTTCGTGTGCCCTGAGCCAGTCGCCGAGGATCTTGAAGGACTCCTTGCCGTAGTAGTCGTCACCGTTGATCACGGCGAACGGCTCGTGGATTACATCTTTTGCCATCAGCACGGCGTGGGCGGTTCCCCAAGGCTTCTGCCTCTCCGGATTGAGTTTGAACCGAGAAGGGATCTTGTCCAGTTCCTGGATCACGAAATCGAACTCAAGAGGAGTGCCGTCCGGGCAGGTGATGCCGCTGTACTTATCCTTCACGGTCTGCTCGAACTGCTCGCGGAAATATTCCCTGACGATGTACACGACCTTGCCGAAGCCGGCGTTGACCGCGTCGTAGATTGAATAGTCGATGATTGTCTCGCCGTTAGGGCCGAGGCCGTCCATCTGTTTTAGTCCGCCGTAACGGCTGCCCATCCCGGCTGCAAGTACAAGAAGTGTAGGTTTCATATCTTTTTGAATATTAATGATTTCAAACTATCGTTGGAAAAATTCGAGAAATCCATTCTTTTCATTTTCCTTAATTCTACAAAAATAACTATTTTTGTACAAATATTGTTCTAAAGCAGTGGGAAAGTTCAGGGACATCTGGAATCGTGATTTGGATGGGAAGAACGCTGAAAGGCGCTCTTTTGTTCGTTATGCCATTTGCGTCACCGCCATTTTCCTCGTCATGGTGGGATTTGTCAGACAAAACAACATCGTCCGCTGGATCAGGGCCGGCCTCGAGATCCACAATCAGGAAAAGCTGATTGAGAGGTACAGCGCCGAGATCAAGGATATGGACCGTCAGATTCACGGCCTGACCCACAGCAAGGATTCCTTGGAACGGTTCGCCCGCGAGAACTTCGGATTCGCCGAGCCTGGCGATGACGTTTACATCATAGAAAAATAATTTTACTTGAATATGGACTTTCATTCTCTTCTGGCAGTGTCTCCGATTGACGGTCGCTATGCTGCCAAAACCGCGTCATTGAGACAGTATTTCAGCGAGTTCGCCCTGATCCGCAACCGCGTACGCGTGGAAGTGGAATATTTCATCACCCTTTGTGAGATTCCTCTGCCGCAGCTCGCCGACTTCGGAGAAGGCACCGGGATGAGCCGCGACGAATTGTTCACCCGCCTGCGCCAGCTCTACCAATCGATGACTCCGGAGGACGCACAGAAGGTGAAGGACATCGAGAAAATCACCAACCACGATGTCAAGGCCGTTGAATATTTCATAAAAGAGAAATTCAAGGCTCTTGGAATATCCCGCTGGCAGGAGTTCGTCCACTTCGGCCTGACCTCCCAGGACATCAACAACACCTCACAGCCGCTGATGCTTAAGGAAGCTCTTGAGAATGAATATATTCC
>FR893105.1 GCA_000433355.1 Alistipes sp. CAG:435
TAACTCCTCGTGTGTTATTTTCAAAAACAAAG
Source organism: Alistipes sp. CAG:435 (assembly GCA_000433355.1). Taxonomy (GTDB): domain Bacteria; phylum Bacteroidota; class Bacteroidia; order Bacteroidales; family UBA932; genus Cryptobacteroides. The sequence continues at coordinate 33 of FR893105.1, forward strand.
GCTGATATGCATTTATTTCCCGATACAAAAATGCTCGAAAATATTCCCCAGCACCTCGTCCGTGGTGACTTCGCCGAGGATGGTGCCGAGGTGGTGGAGGGCTTGGCGGAGGTCTTCGGAGAGGAGGTCGGGAGTCTGGCCGGCGGCGAGGGAACGTTTGACGTTTTCGAGGGATTCGGACGCTTTCATCAGGGCTTGGTAGTGCCTTAGGTTGGTGACGATTGTCTGGTCAGAATCCAAAGTTGCGGACTTTTGGGAGTCGGACAACAGTTTGCGCAATTCATCAAGACCGAAACCAGTCTTGGCGGAAATATATAACTTAACTACTTTTTCATTAGGATTAGAAACAGAATTGTTGATTAGGCTAACATTAATGTTATTACCCCAAACATCCACTTTATTCAGCAGAACGATCAACTTTTGTGACTTTACATCCAGATTTGAGACTATGTCAGAAATCGAATACTCGTTTTCTTCTTCGGAGGCGGTGACATCAAGCAGGGCAAGGACGATCGAGGCCTCGTTCATCTTCTTATACGAGCGGGAAATGCCGATCTTTTCGACCTCATCTGAGGTTTCGCGGAGACCGGCGGTGTCGATAAAACGGAACAATGTGCCATCGATGGTCATTGTCTCCTCGATGGTGTCACGGGTGGTGCCGGCGATGTCGGAGACGATGGCACGGTCATCACGAAGGAGAGCGTTCAGGAGGGTACTCTTGCCGGCGTTGACGACACCGACTATGGCGACCGGGACTCCATTGCGAAGTGCGTTGCCGTAGCGGAAGGAATCGGTCAGCGAATGAATATGTGCAAGTGTTCCATCAAGCAGGGAGGACAGTTCGGATCTGCTGGCGAACTCAACATCCTCCTCGCTGAAATCCAACTCTAATTCAAGCAGGGAAGTCATTTTCAGAAGCTCCCCCCTGAGGGTTTTCAACTCTTTGGAGAAGCCGCCTTTCAACTGACTGAATGCTACTTTGTGCGCTGCTTCGCTCTGCGCGGAAATCACATCGGCAACGGCTTCGGCCTGAGCAAGATCCATCTTGCCATTTACAAAAGCCCTTTGGGTAAATTCTCCAGGACCGGCGACGCGGGCACCACAATCGACCAAGCGTTGCAGGAGCCTTTCCACAATGTACTTTGAGGAGTGGCTGGATATCTCAACGGAGTCCTCTCCGGTGTAGGAATGCGGGGCACGGAACACGCTTACCAAGACGGTGTCCAGATCGGTTCCATCGGCTTCAAGCGCGACTCCATATTTAAGCCTGTAACCTTCAGTGTCTGAAATATTACCACCCTTGCATCTTATCACTTTATCAGCTATGGAGAAGGAATCTCTTCCACTCATCCTGATGATGGCTATTGCACCGGTTCCGGGGACGGTGGCGGGGGCGCAGATCGTGTCTTCTATGTTGAGCATATCTGTTCTTTTACGTCCCTTCGACGGGCTCAGGGACCAATCTCCCAACTTACTTAACAATGGACCCCAAAGCCCTCCACCGAAGCGACAACAAAAGACAAATTTATCAACATTCCCCAACATATTCAAGGAATAACCGACAAACTCGTGAAAACTCACACCAAACTCGCTATCTTTGCACCGCAAAATCTACTCTATGGCTCAGAATGACCTCACCCAAGGCAGCATTCTAGGCAACATCCGGAAGTTTTCGCTGCCATATATGATGTCATATTTCCTGCAGATCCTCTACGGATTGGCGGATTTGTTCGTCATAGGGCAATACTGCGATGTCGCCGGCACGACGGCGGTGTCCAACGGCGCGCAGATAATGCATATGTTCACCGTCGTCATCATCGGCCTTGCGATGGGCACGACGGTACGGATAGCAAGGGCGATCGGCGCGGGCGACAGGGAAAACGCGGCAAGAACCATCGGCAACACATTCACGCTGTTCACCATCGTCGCAATCATCACAACAGCCATACTATTAGCAGCTAACAAAGGCATTGTCAACCTAATAGACACTCCGCAAGAAGCTGTCAAAGGCACAATAGACTATCTAAGAATATGCTTCATCGGCATCCCGTTCATCATAGCCTACAACATCATCGCATCC
>FR893106.1 GCA_000433355.1 Alistipes sp. CAG:435
GTAGGTGATTCTGTCCAGATCGATCTGCTGGAGTCTGTACTCGGTTTTTACGAAGATGCTTTTGATTTTTCGTTGTTCGGTCACTTCGACAGGCTCAGTGACCTCAAAATATTCCTTGGCCTTGACTGTCGCTGAAAGAAAATCCTCGTAGGAAATCGGTTTCAGAAGATAGTCCAAGGCTCGGACCTTAAATCCCTCGACGGCATATTCACTGAAAGCGGTTGTGAATATGATCCTGGTCCTCTCCGGCAGCATCCGTGAAAGATCCATCCCGCTCAGGTTCGGCATCTGGATGTCGCAGAACAGCAGATCCACCGGATTGTCCTGAAGAAATGAATATGCAGCCGTTCCGCTCGTGAAACTACCTTTGAGCGAGAGGAACGGAGTCTTTGCGACGTAAGATTCCATCAGCCTTACCGCCAAAGGCTCATCGTCAACGACTATGCAACTGATCGTGTTCATATTCCTGTCCTGATCCTGAGCAGACTACGGTAAACGCTCTGCACCCTGCCATATTCAAATGAATATGCTCCAGGGTAGAGCAGGTCAAGTCTGCGTTTGAGGTTCGTGATTCCTATTCCTGATCCGCTACGGTCTGTGTCGTCCTTCGGGAAGCAGCTGTTCTCGACGAGGCAGGTGACATATTCCCCGTCTTCCTTGAGCTCGATCCTGATGAAGGATTCATCCGTGTCACTTATGCCGTGCTTGAAGGCGTTCTCAACGAGCGGTATGAAGAGTAGCGGAGCTATTTGCCTGTTTGACAGAGAACTTGGCAGTGATACTTCCAGCTTTACTCCAGAAGTTAGCCGTGCGCCCATCAGTTTGACATATTCATTTAGGAATTCGCATTCCTTGGCGAGAGGCACGGTGTCTTTCTGGCTTTCGTAGAGGACGTAGCGCAACATTCCGCTGAGGTCGTGGACGGCCTCCTGTGCCTGTGCGGGGTCTATCTGGATCAGCGAGTAGATGTTGTTCAGGGTGTTGAAAAGGAAATGCGGGTTGACCTGGTTCTTGAGGTTAGCCAGCTCGGCCTCCGCCTGGTTCTTCTCTATTTCCTTGCGCTGCGCCTCGTTGTTGTACCATTCGGTTGTCATCTTTACCGCCACCGCGATGCCCACTATCGCCATATAGATCACCGTGTTGCGGAAAGTGAAACTGATTGTGTCGAGTGTGGAGTGATGTGGAGGGGCGATGTCCGGCGAGATGAGGTACCTGAAAAAGAGATGGACCCCGATGCTGACCTTGGTGATCAAAAGCATGTTCCAGAACAGGAACGCCCCGAACCTCTTGTTGGAGAGGAAGTGCTTTATCAGAAATAAGTAGTTGGTGTAGAACACTATGACAAATGAAATCGTTACAGGCAGGAACCTGGAATAGTCCAGTCCTCCGTGAAGCGCCCTTCCCGGTTGGGGCGAGAAGAACGGCATCGCAAGGATCACCGCCCAGATCGCGATGTGTATCAACCAACCACTGTTTTTCCGAATATTCATATAATGTTCCGAAATTTTACTGTTGCAAAGCCTTGTGGAAGAACTCCTTCCGGAGGTCGGATGAGATCGGGTGGCGGGCGACACGGTAGGTGTCGGAGATGTCACCGGTCAGGTTGCAGACATCAAGGCCGCTGATCTCGGAGAGGTAGAGACAGTTGTATTTAGCCTCCTGCCCCTCCTGAAGCCTCATTGTGTAACGCATGATGTCCAGCACTTCGATCTCGCTCAGGCTGTCCTTGCAGAATACATACAGGTCAAGGGTCTTGAATGAACCGTAGAAGCCATCCCCGGCCTTGCGGACCTTGCTCTCGATAATCCGGCGCATCGGCAGCGCCATCGACCAGTAGTCGTATTCCTTGGTTCCGACGTATCGTCCTCCCTGAAGACCGTAACCGTAGCCCGATGAGAGGATCGTGTCGAAGTCCTCCCGGTCTTCCGGAATCGGTGCCACGCCGGCCACCTCCTTGATCATAGACTGCGCCGCCTCCTTGGTCTCCGGCATCGCCCTCGTCACCTCAATGCCCAACGAAACTCCGTCCGGACTCTGCAAATCCGGCCGATCCTTGTTCAGCAGCTCCGCGAACCTCCGGTCCAGAAGCGTCTCCAGCGAGATCTTCGCGTATCTCTCGAAAAAGCAAGTGTCAAACTGGCTCATAATCTTTCTTTTCCCAAATATCGTAAATCCACGTTACTTTCGCAAATCCTGTTCCTTGACTGTTTGTTGACTGTTTATGCGAATGCCACTATCTGCCACGGCAATACCTTTCGATTTCTTTTGGAGCATCTTTGGAAGATGGTCTCGGCGATAGAAATAATTACGAATGAATATCTCATTTCAGCGTGGCGGATAAATGATTGAAAGACGGAGAGAATAACGTTCTCCTTTAGTTGAATCTTACCTAAGGTGAATGCTTAATAGGATGATTTATAATAGGTTATGTGCCACGGTGCCCAATAATAAAACTTCGGCCCTTGAGCTGGTCTAAGGGCCGGAGTTTTATGAAGATGATCAAAATTATAGTTCGATCTTATCCAGCTCCGAAATCCAGAGCTGAACCTGGGCGTCGGAAGGCATTCGCCAGTCCCCGCGCGGCGAGAAGCTCACGAGACTGATCTTCGGGCCGTCCGGCATACAGGACCTCTTGAACTGCTGGCTGAAGAACCTCCAGTAGAACTTTCTCAGCCACTTCAGGATCGTGGCCTTGTCGAAGGTCACGTCAGGATGCCTTACCACATTCTTTCCGGAACGATCCTCCCCGTTCTCGGCTTCTCCGAACGCCTTGCAGGCCAGATGGAAAATCTTCACAGGAGAGTAACCGTACCTGATGAAGTTGTAGATGAAGAAGTCGTGCAGTTCGTACGGGCCGATCAGATCCTCGGTCTTCTGCTTGATCTGTCCCTTTGAGTCAGCCGGAGTAAGTTCCGGACTGATAGGGGTTTCCGCGATGTCTATGAGAATCTCGGCCGCGGATCTTCCTCCGTTTGTGGCCGCGTCTGTGAACACATTCTTGGCTGCCCAGCGGACAAGGTATTTTATCAAGGTCTTCGGCACGGAAGCGTTGACGGCGTACATCGACATATGGTCACCGTTGTAGGTGCACCAGCCGAGTGCCAGCTCCGAAAGGTCTCCGGTACCGATCACAAGGCCGTTCTCCTGGTTGGCGATATCCATCAGGATTTGGGTTCTTTCGCGGGCCTGGGCATTCTCGTAGGTGGAATCCATCACTTTCGGATCGTGGCCGATGTCCTTGAAATGCTGTTCCACGGCAGCTACAACTGAGATCTCACGTGTCGTCACGCCAAGAACCTCCATCAGATCCACTGCGTTGGACTTCGTGCGGTGGGTTGTTCCAAGTCCCGGCATTGTGATTCCAATGACGTTCTCCCTTGGGATGCCAAGCTTGTCGAAAGCCATGACCGTCACCAGAAGCGCCAGCGTGCTGTCGAGGCCGCCGGATATTCCCAGAACAGCCTTTTTGCAGTTTATATGCTCAAGGCGGGCGATGAGTCCGGTCGTCTGGATCTGAAGAATCTCCTTGGAACGCTCGGCGATCTCCGCCGGATCACCCTCAGGCAGGAACGGATGTGGCTCCACATAGCGGTAGAACTTCCTGTCAAAGTCAGTAGGTGCCGCAGGACCAAGGTCGAAGCAGGAATATAATCCTGAATATTCACAGGCGGAGGTTCCGTCAGGCGTCATTCCTCGGAACGAGTTCTTCTTCTGGCGCAGCACGTTGAGTCTCTCGATATCAAGATCAGCGAATATCATCGTGTCGTGCAACTGGAACCTTTCGTTCTCGGAAAGCACCCTGCCGTTCTCGCAGATGATGGAAGATCCGCCATAGACGGTGTCCATTGAAGACTCGCCATAGCCTGCCGAGCAGTAGATGTAACCTGAGACGGTACGTCCTGACTGGTTGGAAATCAGTTCTTTGCGCTGTTGGTGTTTGGTCATCACCTCATTGGATGCAGAGATGTTCACTATAACCTGCGCGCCTGAAGGGGCGAGGAATGATGACGGAGGAATCGGGGTCCAGAAATCCTCGCAGATCTCGATTCCGAACGTGGCGTTACCGATGGTGAACAGCAGGTTAGGGGAGATGTTGCACCTGTGGCCGCAGTATTTGATGATCGAGTCGAAACCGTCACGGTAGTAGTCCTTGCCGTCGTCCACGAAACGTCCTGTGGCCGAGTTGTCAGGTCCAAGGAAATCCGATCCGGAGGCGAACCAGCGTCCCTCGTCGAACTCGGCGTAGGTCGGGAGGTAGATCTTCGGCACGATGCCTTTGACGCCCCCGTTACGCAGAACGATGGCACAGTTGTAGAGACGGCCTCTGAAACGGACCGGGGCTCCGATCACGACGGTGATGTGCTTGCCTCTGGTGAAGTCCTTTATCTTTCCGACAGCCTCTTCCGACTTGGTCAGCAGAAGGTTCTGTCCGAAGAGGTCAAGGCAGGTGTAACCGGTTATCGATAGTTCGGGGAAGACCACCAGCGAGGCACCTTCCTCTTCGGCCTTCCCTGTCAGTCTGCAGATTGACTCGGCGTTATATTCAACATCCGCCACCTTTACCCTTGGCACTGCGGCGGCCACTCTGAAGAGTCCTAAATCCATTATTATGTTGTTTGAAATTAAGTAACCTTCAAAAAATAACCTGCATCATCTTAAGGAATCTTTTCGGTCTAGATCTCTTTTCTCATCAGTCATGTGCCACCGGCACACTCCTTCTTCAAAAATAGATCTATCCTCGAAAATATTCTCTTAATCTGAGGCAACTTATTTTTTTCATGTTACTAAGTCACTTCGACAAGCTCAGTGACCTATATAATATTATGCGTTAGCCGGATCGTTCCCGTTGTCGATCTCCTCACGCTCGCGGCGGCGTTTCTGGTTGACGCAGGTCGCGATCCCGCGGTAGAGGAAATAAACCCCGATAAGCAGGATGCAGACGATCTTCCACGAAATCGGCATGCCGTTTATCAAAAGCGCGGAGCCGAATCCGATGATGAACACGGCGAACACAAAATACAGGATGTAAGCGTATTTCATTGCCAATGAATATTACAGCGATTCTATCATCCTTGTGAACAGCGCGCACATCCTGTCCGCCGCCGCGTCCGCCGCCTTCACGACATCGTCCCCGTCGTTCACATAGTCAGGAGCATAGTCATCATGCGCCTCGTTGGTTATCACCGAGACTCCGAACACCGGAATATCCGAATGCCTTGCCACGATGACTTCCGGAACCGTGGACATGCCGGTAGCGTCACCTCCGATGGTGCGGATGTACTTGTACTCGGCTGGAGTCTCGTAGGTAGGACCGGTTCCTCCGTAGTAGACACCCTTGTGGAGCTTGATGCCCATCTGTACGGCGATCTCCTCGGCTTTTGCGATGAGCCTCAGGTCGTAAGGTCTCGTCATGTCAGGGAATCTTGGCCCGAAATCCTCCAGATTCGGACCTATCAGCGGATTAGGCAGCTGGTTGATGTGATCGGTGATGATCATCAGGTCTCCGACCTTGAAGTTGTAGTTGACACCGCCGGCGGCGTTGGACACGAACAGGTACTTGATTCCGATGACCTTCATCACGCGGATAGGAAGCGTGACAAGTTCCATCGGGTAGCCTTCGTAGAAGTGGATTCGTCCCTGCATGGCGATGACCGTCTTGCCGCCCAGCTTGCCCACGATGAAGTTGCCCTTGTGGCCTATCGCCGTGGAGACCGGGAATCCCGGGATTGTCTTGTAAGGTATTGTCAGCGGATCGCTTATGCTGTCCGCAAGTTTTCCAAGGCCGCTGCCAAGCACGATGCCGACTTCCGGTTTGAGGTCGCCAATCTGCTGTCTGACATATTCAGCGGCTCCGTAGATTCTTTCTGCTCTTGGATCCATATTTATTATATTCATTAATTGCCGCATTGCGTCTGCGGCCGGTTATTGTTTATAGTTTATTTCATTAAGAACCGTGCGCGCTCCCTTGAGAATCATCTTTTCTCCGAACACATTGCGGTCGCGCATCACGAATTTTCCTCCTGAGATGAGAGAGGTGACGCAGTCGCTGTGCGCCGAGTAGATGAAGTTCGCGAGGAACGGGCCGGGGGAGAGGAAAAAGGTGTTGTCTGTGTCAACAATCTGGATGTCAGCTTCGTAGCCCTCTTCTATCTTTCCGGTTTTCAAGCCTAATGCCTTTGCTCCGTTGACGGTTGCCATGTCCATGAGCGTCTGCAAAGGCAGGGCGGAAGGGTCTTTTCTCCATGCTTTCTGGAACAAGGCCGTGGTCTTCATCGTCTCAAGCATGTCAAGATTGTTGGATGACGCGCATCCGTCGGTTCCGAGGCAGACATTCGCCCCGGCATCAGTCAGCTCTTTCCACTTGAACTTGTAGCCTGACGCCAGCTTGGTGTTGGAATTGATGTTATGCACGCAGTTCACATGGTACTTGCCAAGAAGTTCGATGTCGTGCTCGGACAGCCAGAGCGTGTGGGCGGCGATGACATCCGGCCCCAGCACACCGAGGGCCTCAAGGTACTCGACAGGTGAGAGACCGCCGTGCGCCGCCTTGCAGTCCAGATCCTCGCGCTCCGACTCGGCAAGATGGATGTGGATCTTAAGACTGTGCTTTCGGGCATATTCAGTGGCCCACAGGATAAGCTCCTCATTGACAGAGTAGATGGAGTGGATACCTATCGTGAAGATAGACCTTGTCCCCCATTGTGGCACCGTCTCGTGCATCTTGATGCACTGCTCCTTTTCCCTCTCGGCCTCCTCCGGGTCGTTGTGGTTCAGGAACAGGTAGGAGACGGCTGCTCGCAGATCCATTTCCGAGGCCGCGATCCTTGCTGTAGGTGAGAACCAGTAATGGTCGTTGAATGTTGTGGTTCCAGTCTTGATCATCTCAAGCGCGGCGGCCTTCGTACCCCAATAGATGAACGGAGCGTCCAGTTTCGACTCAATGGCCCAGATGTGCTTCAGCCAGTCCTGAAGGACCATATCCTCGCCGACACCTCTCATCAGGGACATGGCGGCGTGTGTGTGCATATTTATGAATCCCGGAACCGCTACCTTGCCTGTGCAGTCAATGGTCTCAACCCCGGAAGCGGGTTCCTGGTACTCGTCGGAGTGCGGGGTGATCCTTTTGATCAGTCCGTCTGCGATGGTGATGTCCGTCTGCCGCCCCTCCGAAGTGATATTTCTAAGTAGAATCTTGTCCATAATTGAATATGTCTAAGAAATCTTTAATTACAATTAATAATTAGCCTAATTTTGTCAAATATAGTAAAAATATGGTAATATTTCCAGATTTGCCGGAAGACTTGTGAATATAAGAATGTAAAGTAAGAATAAGTGAGCGCAAAAAAAGAACGGTCGGAATCATGTTCCGGCCGTTCCTGCTATGACTCATAAAGGAATATTATTCCTCGTAGGTCGCTTTGACGAAGTCCGAATTAAGAAGATAGTCAGCGCACATCTTCATACTTTCCTTCCAGTCGTCATTGGTAAACGCTTCAATTTCTACCACAAAATCCTTCATCCCCGCGATGTCCGCATTCTTGAATATGGCGTCGAAGCCAACCATTCCGCTCTCGCCGAGCTCATGGTGATCCTTGATGTGGAGAAGGGTGAAGCGTCCCGGGTATTTCCTGAAGAGTTCGACAGGATATGCCTTGCCCATCACCGCCCAATAGACATCCATCTCAAAGAACACGTCCTCAGGATTGGTGTTCTCAAGCATATATTCATAGATGACGGTGTCCTCGATCTTTTTGAACTCGTGTGAGTGGTTGTGATAACCGAAGAGCATTCCGTTCTCCCTGCATTTCGCTCCGATGGCGTTGAAGTAGTCGCAGTAGGTCTTGAGGCCGGCGAGGGTCTCTGGAACTTTGAAGCTCGGGCAGACAATGTACTTGCAACCGGCTGCCTTGTGTGCCGCTATCGCCTGATCCCACCACTTCATAGACTCGGTGAAGTCACCGGAGGCAAGTTCCTCATCGCTAAGGTTGTGACCTATGTGTGTGGAAAGGGATTTGAGTCCGGCTGCCTCAAGGTCGGCCTTGTACTGCTCCGGATCGACTCCATAGAGTTTCCCGTCTGAGTAGCAGGCCGCCTCGACCGAGGTGTAACCCATCTCCGCAAGGGCCTTGAACGCCTCCTCGTGGTTCTGGGCGTACAATTCCGGATTGCCGATCACGCTTCTGATGCTGTAAAGCTGGACGCTGATCTCCTTTTTCACAGGCTCCTCAGCCTTCTTCTCGGAGCAGGAAACCGCACCGAGAAGAAGAACCGAAGCCGTCATTAAAATCGCCGACTTTCTCATTAGTCTAGAACCTTTACGCGGATGTTACGATACCAAACATCGTCGCCGTGATCCTGGAGACCGATGTAGCCTTCGTGCTTCTCTCCGCCGCAGTTGTTCAGGAGCTCGAACGCGAGAGGCCACTTCTCCTGAGAGAACTTGGAAGCCTGGAGCATATCGGTCCACTGCTGGGTCCAGAGATGGTACTCAACAACGTTGGCGTCATTCTGTCCGTGGACAACTGTTCCTTTGTAAACCATGATCTTTGCCTTGTTCCACTCGCCGTAAGGATTCTGGTTCTGTGGCTTGGCCGGGATCATATCGTAAAGGGAAGCGGACTGACGGTTGCCGTCAACACCAAGCTGTGCGTCAGGATGGTTTGCGTTGTCAAGCACCTGATATTCAGGAGAGGAGATGTAGATAGGCTCGTAGCGCTCTGTCCCGTCCTCCTTCTTTGTCGTGACTTCCTGAGCAAGGTAGAAGATACCAGAGTTTCCGCCCTTGGACACCTTCCATTCGAGCTCAAGCTGGAAGTTCTGGAACTTGTGCGCGAAGATGACATCTCCGCCTTCTCCGGTCTGGCCTTCGCCGCTGCCGGTTCCCGTGAACTTGAGGCAACCGTCCTCGATTGACCACCTTGCAGGAAGAGCGTCCTTGCCGTAGCCTCTCCAACCGTTCGTGGAGGTTCCGTCAAAGATCACGTAGTAACCGTCAGCGTCCTGTGGAAACTGTGACAGGTCAACCTGCTCTTTCTCAACTACTGTGTACTCAGGAGCGGCTGGCTCCTCGGTAGCGGTTTCAGCGGCCTTTTTGTTTCCGTTCTTGCAGGAAACCATAGAGAAGACCATTGCCGCGCAGGCGGCGAACATCAAAGTCTTTTTCATAATTCTATTGATTTGATTTTGTTTGTTTTACGAATATTGGTATTATTCCGGCATCTCAGGAAGCTCGTAGCCGTTGTGGTACTGACGCTTGATCAGGCTGGCAGCGAACTCGCGCGCGTTCATCGGATCGGTGTACTTGTTCTTGAATGTAGGGTGGCCGTCCTTGATGGAGAATCCGTCCTTCTCAAGAATCTTGATGGTGGCGTCCGCAGGAATGTTCGTGAACTCCATCTTCTGTCCGTCCCACTCAAGAACCTGGTTGAGGGCCTGGAGCCTTACAGCCGCCACACCGAGGTCAACCATCTCCACGAACGGACCGGCCTCGCTGAAGTCTGACGCGCTTGGAATCCTTGAATCCGGATCTTCCTTGCAGGCGCGGATCCAGTCCTGCTGGTGTGAGACAGTGATCTCACGCAGAACGTGAGGCACCTCAGGCTTCCTTCCAGAGACGAGGATAGGATCCTTTCCGTATGTGCCGGCGATCATGATGTCCTTTGTTCCGTAGAAGATGCTGCAACCGCCGCTGACATTCAGGTCGAATCCTGCAGGAAGTCCCTCAGGTCTCTCAGGCTTGAAGCCACCGTCGTACCAGCGGATGTCAACCTCAGGCATGGCGAGTTTGGCCATATTCTCCCTTGCCGGGAAGGTGAGGTGGATCATCTCTGCGCTTGGGCAGGAGTCGGTGAGCACATTTGTAGAGCTTGCCTCCACCTTGGTAGGGTATCCGAGTTTCAGACCCTTGAACGGAACGTGCATGATATGGCAGGCCATATCACCCATGGCGCCTGTTCCGAAATCCCACCATCCGCGGAAGTTCCAAGGGGTGTAGATCGAGTTGTAAGGACGCATAGGGGCAGGTCCGATGAATGATTCCCAGTTGAGTGTGGAAGGGATTTCCTCCACCTTTGTAGGCCTTTCAAGACCCTGTGGCCATATAGGACGGTCCGTGAAGCAGTCAACTCTCTTGACCTCGCCGATCTCACCGTTCCAGAGCCATTCGATGGCCTTCCTCGTGCCGGCGTTTGAAGCGCCCTGGTTACCCATCTGTGTGGCTACACGGTATTTGGCGGCAAGCTTGGTCAGAAGCCTTGCCTCATAGACGGTAAGCGTGAGAGGCTTCTCGACGTAAACGTGCTTTCCGGCTGCCATTGCCTGGGCGGCGATGATGGCGTGGGTGTGGTCGGCGGTTGCGATCATAACCGCGTCAGCCTTGTCGAGCAGCTCGTCGTACATCACACGGTAGTCGTTGTACTTCTTTGCCTGTGGGTACTTGTTGAACACGTGGTCGGCGTACTTCCAGTCAACGTCGCAGAGTCCGATGATGTTTTCTGTCTCCATTTCGGCGAGGTCAGCCGCTCCTCGTCCTCCGATGCCGACACCGAGGATGTTGAGCTTGTCGCTTGGCGCGACCTTCTTTTTCTTCTCCTTCTTAGGAGTCTTCTCACCTGCGATGATGATGTTCGGGGCGACCGCGATGCCAGCGGCCACGGCGGTTCCTGTCTTCAGGAAAGAGCGTCTTGACATTTCTTTGCTCATTTCAGTATAGTTTTATGTGTTTAACATTAAGTTCGCGCTAAATGTCTTTCAAGTCTCTAATTTAGGCATTAATGAGGAAAAATACAAAAGAAAATGCCCTCCCCGCGAAAAGGAAGGACAAATATCCATTAAAAAATATGTCAGTGAATATTTCAGGAGGCGCTAAAGCTCTTCGAACTTCACGTCGCTGAACGAGTTGTCGGAACCGTCCGCAGCGCCGGTACGGTCGGATGGCTCGTAAGTGTGCTCCGGCACGTCAGGAAGAAGGTTTTCCTTCATGTATGCCAAAACCTCGGAAAGGCCTTCCTGGAACTTGTCGAAGTCTTCCTTGTAAAGGAATATCTTGTGCTTGTCGAACGAGAAACTGCCGTCCTGCTCCTGCCTGCGCTTGCTTTCGGTGATGGTCAGGTAGTAGTCGTTGTTGCCCTTGGTGGTCTTCACATCGAAGAAATACGTCCTCTTTCCGGCCCTTACAGGCTTGGAGTAAACGTCCTCTGAGTTGCGGTCAGCGTAGTTCGGCCGCTCGTAATCATCTTTGTACATCTTGCGCTGAATGTTTTGTTATCCGCACAAATTTAAGAAAAATCTGAAATTGTGTGTTATCTTTGCATAAAATTTTGAATGGAATTATGCTAAACAGACGAATCTTGCGAATAAAGGCTTTCAAAGTACTTTTCAGCTATGCGGAGAATCCTACGATGACTCTCCCCGAGGCCGAGGCGCTGCTGGAAGCGTCATGCGAAGCCACGAGGTCTCTGTATCTCTTTATGCTTGACATCATTCCGTACCTCACGGCAGAGGCGCGGACAAGGATAGAAAACGCCAGGAAGAAGTTCAACCCGACGGAGGAGGAGAGGAATCCGAACCTGAAGTTCGTCCGTAACTCGCTTTCGCCGCTTCTGGAGCAGGATCCTGATTTCCAGAAGATAATCTCCCGCCGCAAGCTTTCATGGGAACCGTACGACGCCTTTGTCAGAAGTGTTTACGACTCAATCCTGACAAAGGAATATTTCAAGGAATATATGGCTTCGGCCGAGACTTCGGTGGAGGAGGACACGAGGCTGTTCACAAGGATATTCGAAGAAGAGTTCGTTGACAACGAGGAACTGGACAAGATTCTTGAGGACATGTCCATTCTTTGGTGTGATGACCTTGCATATTCATTGACAGTCTGCTGCGACACGCTCAAGGCTTTCGCCAAGGGATACCGCTGGTCGCTGCCGCCGCTCTACCGCAGCGAGATGATGCAGGACAAAGGGGCGGCCGTGGAGAGCGACAAGGCGTTCGTGTACAAGCTTCTCCGCACCGCGTTCGCGTGCTACGGCAAATACGCGCCGCTTGTGGCGGACAGCACATCCCAATGGGAGAAAGACAGGCTTTTCACCACCGACATGGTCCTCATCGTGATGGGGCTCTCCGAGGCTAAGGCGTTTCCTTCGCTGCCGGTGCGCGTGACCATCAATGAATATGTGGAAATATCCAAATATTACAGCACACCTAAGAGCCGTTCGTTCGTCAACGGCCTCCTTGACCGCCTCGTCAAAAAGCAGATTGAGGAAGGGGATATAGTGAAGACCGAAAAAATTGCTTAAATTTGTGAATATTAACTTTAATTTTTAGAAATGAATATTCTTACTTTCACATTGCTGCAGGCCTCCGCTCCTGCTGGAGCCGGGCAGCCTCAGGGTGCCGGTGGTGGCGCGTTCTGGATCATGATCATCGCCATGTTCGTGATCATGTGGCTGTTTATGATCCGTCCGCAGCGCAAGCAGCAGAAGGAACTTGAGAAGTTCCGCAACAGCCTCAAGAGGGGAGACAAGGTTGTCACCGCCGGCGGAATCTACGGAACCGTCGATGAGATCAAGGACAGAACCGTCCTCATCAAGGTTGACGGTGAAGTCAAACTCAGAGTCGACAAGAACTCCCTCGTAAGGGATTTCACACAGGACGCTCCGCAGCAGTAACAGGCCCTGATATTCTTTTAGAGAATGTGGAAGGAACGCCTGCATAGACTGCTGGGAAGACTGCATCTTGACGGGAGAGACATTTCAGTTTTTCTGATGTCTCTCTTGCTTGCGTTCAGCATCTGGCTGATCCACAATCTTTCCCTGAACTATTCCGACACGATTAGCGTGCCGGTGGTGGCTCAGTGCAACATTGATGGACATTCCGACGTTTCTTCCAATTCGAGTATGATCGCGGCCCGTTGCAGGACATCGGGCTTCTCACTGCTGAGGATCCGTCACCAGGCGAAGCGCAAGGCGTTGACAATCCGTTTTGACGGCAAGGATTTGCACCACAAGGAGGGCGAGTTGTTTTACATCACCGCCGCTGAGCTCAGCAATTATGTCACGGAGATATTCGGTGACGGGGTTCGTCTGGAGTCTTTCCTTTCCGAGACAGTTCAGTTCAGGTTTCCGTTCGAGAACAACAAGAGGGTGCCTGTCCAGGCTGTCCAGGTGCTGAGTTTCAAGCCTCAGTACATGGCGATGGGGCAGATCCGCCTCCAGCCGGATTCTGTCACAATCTACGGGGAACCGTTTCATCTTGAGCATATTGACAGGGTGTTCACACGCACGATAGACCTTCTGAACCTCAAGTCCAGCGCGCATGGCGTGGTGAAGCTTGAACAGGTCTCCGGGGTCAGGATGTCGGAGACAGAGGTGAACTATTCCCTTGACGTGACCCGTTTTGTGGAGATCAGTTCTGAGGTCAACATCGGTGTCAGGAACGTTCCCGCCGGAAAAAAACTCTCTGTCTATCCATCCACGGCCACGGTGGTGTTCAAGTGCGCGTTCCCGCTGTCCCAGGATCCGACGGATGATGTGCAGTTCTACATTGACTATACCGATTTCCGGAATTCCAGAGGAGGTAAGTGTATAGCTCATGCCTCAAGGATTCCGGAAGGCGTCATCGAGTGTACGGTGACCCCGGAGGTGTTCGATTGTGTGGAGGAGGGACGACAATGAGGACTGTGGCTGTCACCGGAGGCATCGGAAGCGGCAAGTCCGCTGTCTGCTCCATTCTTGCGGAACGCGGGATTCCAGTCTATGACTCGGATTCCGCCGCCAAGAACCTTTACAGGAAAGACGACACTCTCCTTGATTCCATCGAGGAGGCCTTCGGTTGCGGGATAAGACAGGCTGACGGGTCTTTGGACAGGGCCAGATTGGCTTCCATCGCTTTTTCGGCGCCGGATAAACTCCGGCAGCTGGAGTCCATCGTGCATCCCGCGGTCCTGACAGACTTCAAAAGGTGGAACGCGATGCAGAGCGCTCGCTTCGAGAACATGGGACGTTCAGGGACTTTTTTCGGCAAAGAGCCGTTCTGTGTCATGGAGTCCGCCATTATTTTGGACAAACCGGATTTCCTGGCTCTCACCGTCAAGGTGGTAATGGTTGACGCCGCTTTGGAGCAGAGGCTGAGAAGGGCTTGCGAACGGGATCAGGCACCGCCGGAAAAGATCATACAAAGAATCGCGGCTCAGCGCTTTGATCTTTCAAAGGTTGACGCGATCATCCGCAACAACGGAACATTCGCCCGATTGAGATCCGAGACCGAGAAAGTTTTCGGCGGGCTTGAATTTTGATAGTTGAATATATTAAGTAATGTGTAAAAAATTAGTTGCATCAGTTGACCGGTTTGA
>FR893107.1 GCA_000433355.1 Alistipes sp. CAG:435
CATCGCCGAGCCACCGGAGTGCGTCACCGCCGCCTTGAGGCCTGTCGAGGATAACAAGAGTATAGCGAGGGCAATACCACCCCCTATGCTCTTGACAATCATTGTTTTAAACATAATGAAATCAGTTTGTAAATGGTTTGTGAAACTTCTGTGCGACTCCTCAGGAGACCCACGTTTTGGGGACACCGGACTCGGTGTCTGTTTGGTCAGAAGCCGCGTAAGCCACTCCTCCCGCAATCAGAGCAAGGAGCAGCCTGGAGGCCGGAAAAGTCGACGTGGTGAAAGGGAAGGCCGGCAGAATTGCCAATGCCGCACCGGACCAGTGATGGTCAGGGAATATTACGACATTGTTTGCACCCGCTTCTGGAGCCAGCATCAAAAACTGTTGAACTTTTTCATTCATCAATCGGTTTGTATGTTAAACTTCAGTTGTATGTTAGTGGGACGCTTCTGAAAGGATGCCACCTTTTCGAAAGAATCCTCAGTCTGCAAGTCATATCTTCCGCAATGATATCAATAATTATTCTAATCTGCAAATATATTCCCCTCCGTACAGAACAATTTGATTCATTGTGCGTTGCGCAAACGATTTTGTTCAAAAAAGAAAAAAGACATGAAGTTCTCTGTCCTGATCCGCCAGCATATCCTGCACGAAATAGGTTTGCACAGGGTTTGCACAAGGCTCAAAAAAATCAAAACAACAGAGCCGTTATATAATGTTCAGGGTGATTCTATGTATTCAATTTTATCGATTGATGCAATTTTAACGCTTACTTAGAAGCTGTTTTGAATTGTTTGTTTGAAGGTTTGAGAGTGAAAAACTTCAGTCTCGACCGCTTCTTCCAAGGAAGATAGCGGTGCTATCTGACTGAAGAAGCGGGAAGAAAATGAAGATTTTTCACCTCAAAGAACATTTCAAACAATTCAAAACAGCTTCTTATTTTTTCAACATTACTAAAGTGCACAAAACTTCAATTATCATCATTCCAAAGTGCACAAAACACAAGAAACATCAATTCTTAAATAAATCATCAAGCGTCACAACACTCTGGACTTCACTTGAATATTCATTGGTCGCAAGTCCGTCTGACGCGATCATCGTGAGATGCAAGGCGGCGTTGGTTTTCACCGTGTCGCGGAAATCCTCCATCCGTTCAAACATCTCTTGAAGATATTTTCCGGTCACGACGTAGGGCCTGTTGGAAAATTTTGCCTCGCAGACATTTATCACCTGGTCCCGGCGTTCTATAAGGATGTCGATCTGATGCCCTTTTATTCCCTTTTCACTGTCCCCTTTCTTGTACCAGGAGCAGACATTGCTAAGGATGCCACGGATGCCCAAGGCTTCCTTGATTTGAGGAATATGACTGAGGCTGAGCTGTTCAAAAGCATATCCTGACCAAGCCCGTCTCGCCGGATCGTCAATAGAGTTCGACCAGAAGGCCTCGTCCTTTCCGCCACCATTCTTGACGAACTTGAGATAGAACAGAATGAACATATCCCCAAGCTGATACATCGTGTCCCTGTCCTTCTTCCCGAACGCTGAATATGACCGTATGAAATCGCAATTCCTCAAGTTTTCAAGAATGGTAGTGAACGCTCCGCCATCGGAAAACTTCAGTTCTTCGCACATCTCCTTTCTGGTCATGCCTTTGGAGCGCTTGGCAAGAAGCTCGATCACACGCCTGTAGGTCTGCGAGTCCTTGAACAAGGATTTCAGCAAAACATCATATTCACCGTCAAGCTCGGCGTTGTTCCGAAAGAACAGGAAATCGACATTCTGAGGCAGACTATAGCCTTTGCGGAGCAGATCGAGATAGTACGGGGTGCCGCCAAGAACCATATAGCACTCCGCGATCTGGTGGTTTGTCCATTTGATGCCTTTCCTGGCCAGGAAAAGAGAAGTCTCGTGAAGATTGAACTGAGACAACTTTATCTTCCGTGTGACCCGATTGTGCAACCCGCCTTTCTGAGAGATGACATTGTCATTCATCCACGTTGTGGCCGAACCGCAGATGATCACCATAAGTTCGCTCCGCGAAGAGGCCCAATCATTCCAGAAATATTCAAAAGCACTGACAAACTTCGACTTAGGAGTGTCCAGCCACGGCATCTCATCCATGAATATCACGACTCTCTTTTTCGCGATCGTGCCGAGATAGTGCTTCAGCTGCTCAAAAGCCTCATTCCAATCGCGCGGCATAGGGTAGAAGTTTCCGGAGCACTCCACGAGTTTCCTGTTCCACAAATACAGTTCGTCCCGAAGTTTCCCCTCGTATTGCCCCGTGACAAAGAAGTCAAACCTATCCTGAAACAGGTTTTTTACCAGATAGGTTTTCCCGACCCGTCTTCTGCCATACACCGCAACCAATTCAGCCTTACCTGATTGATAGCATTCTTCGAGCAGTTTGATCTCCTCTTCCCTTCCTATGATCTCATTTGCCATATTCATTATCGCTTTGCGACAAAGGTAAAAAAAATAGAGTTACCGCACAAGAATAAATTTTATTGCCTTGCGACAAGTGCTGATTTCAGACGGTTATCGCAAAGGTATAATGTAAAAATATTCCTACGATAGACAGTTCCGGGCAATACATAACCTGTCCCGTTTTGGTAAAATTCGGCAAAATGACTATTTTTGATTTTTATTGAAATCAGCTTCATTACTATGGGTAATATGACACTGAAACAACTTCTTTTGACGGCGGCGATGCTCATCGGCTTGCCTTTGGTGGCCTTCGGGGCGCGGAATAATTGGTCGCTTTCTTCTCCGGACGGGAGGATTGTCACGGAGATCTCAACGGGGGACGGCCTTAGATATTCAATAAGCCGCGATGGGATTGCGCTCCTGACACCATCTGAGATCTCGATGACATTTGAGGACGGGACGGTCTTCGGAGGAGCGGACAAGGTTCGCAGGAGCAGGAAAGGGAGCCACGATGTGAAGGGTATTCCGGCGATGAACTACAAGAAGGCGACCGTGGATGACGTTTACAATTTCCTGACGCTGGAGTTCAAGGGGTACAATGTGGAGTTCAGGGCGTTCGACAACGGGGTGGCATACAGGTTCATCTCGACGGTGAAGTCCGGGGAGTTCACTGTGACTGACGAGCTTACGGAATTCAACTTTGCCGAGGACTGGACGGCGTGGGTGCCTTACGTCAAGAGTGATGACGGAAAGACATTCAAGCAGCAGTTCGTCAACTCGTTCGAGAACACCTACGAGCATATTCATTTGTCCCGGATGAATCCCGCGAAGCTGGCGTTCCTGCCGATGACGGTGGACGCGGCTGACGGGGTGAAGATCGTCATCACCGAGTCAGATTTGTCCGGCTATCCTGGAATGTTCCTCAACGGGCAGGGCAGCAAGGAATTGAAAAGCGTCCGCGCGCCATACCCGATCGGGCTGAAACCTAACGGAGTGTACGTCTATCAGGATATGGACTACGCCGACTACATCGCCAAGGTCGAGGCCGGACAGAAGTTCCCGTGGAAGGTCATCGGGATCGCTCAGGATGCCAAGTCGCTGATGGAGATGGATCTGGTCTGGCAGCTTGCCACTCCGGCGGACGAGAACACTGACTGGAGCTGGGTAAAACCTGGGAAGGTGGCCTGGGACTGGTGGAACGACTGGAATCTTTACGGAGTCGATTTCCGGGCTGGAATCAACACGGAGACCTACAAGTACTACATCGACTTCGCTGCCGCGCACGGCATCGAGTACATCATTATGGACGAGGGTTGGGCGCAGAGAGCGAAGGCGAACCTGTTCTTGATCAACCCGGACATCAATCTTGAGGAACTCGTCTCCTACGCCAACGGCAAGAATGTCGGCATCATCCTCTGGGCCAGCTACAACAGCATCGTGAAGAACCCGGAGAAGGCGATGAGCCACTACGCCAAGATGGGCTTCAAGGGATTCAAGATCGATTTCATCAACAGGGACGACCAGCAGGCCGTGAAGTTCTGCGAAAGGATGGCGAGGATCGCCGCCGAGAACCATCTGCTGATTGATTTCCACGGGGTTTACAAGCCGGCGGGAATCCAGAGGACTTACCCGAATGTACTTAATTTCGAGGGAGTCGCCGGACTGGAGCAGTTGAAATGGAGTCCGGAAGGCTACGACGAGGTCACCTACGATGTGACGATTCCTTTCGTCAGGATGGTGGCCGGCCCGATGGATTACACCCAAGGGGCGATGCGCAACGCAATAAGGAAGAACTACCACCCGATCGGATCCGAGGCGATGAGCCAGGGTACCCGCTGCCGTCAGCTCGCGGAATATGCCGTCTTCGAGGCGCCGCTGACGATGCTCTGCGACTCGCCGTCCAACTACATGGCCGAACCGGAGTGCACGGAGTTCATCGCAGGCTTCCCTACCGTCTGGGATGAGACAGTTCCGATTTGCGGAGAGATCGGTGAATATGTCGCCGTGGCCCGCCGCAGCGGAGACATCTGGTACATCGGAGCGCTGACGAATTGGGATGCGCGCGACCTTACCCTTGACCTGAACTTCATCGGAGACGGGAATATGACCGTCTTCCAGGACGGAATCAACGCCGACAGGGCAGCCAGAGACTATAAGAAAACTTCCGCGAAGATCCCGGCGGACGGGATTGTGAAAATCCATCTTGCTCCTGGCGGAGGCTGGGTGGCAAGAATCACCCGCTAAGCGAAACAAAAATATTCACGCCATCGCGGCGGCATATTTTTTAACGCTTGAAAAAGAAGTTTTTGGTTTATGAGAAGAATATTATTGTTAGTGACCGCTGTCATCACTGTTTTGGCGCTGTCCGGAATCAAGGCGGAGGCCAAGAGTGAGAAAGCCAGCGTGATGTCGTTCAACATCCGGATCCAGTTCCCGGCGGACACCGGAAAGTACAATTGGGAAAGCAGGAAGGCCGGATGCGTCAAGGCGATCAGGAAATATCTTCCAGACATTATCGGTCTCCAAGAGGCGGCACCAGGACAGAAGTCCTTCTTGATGAACGAGTTGAAGAAGTACATTATGATCGACGGCAACGGAAAACCCGGAACCGTCAACCAGGATTCCGAGTTCGGCTTCAACCCGATCTTCTTCCTTGCCGACAGGTTCGAGCTGCTGGACTACGGCACATTCTGGCTGAACGAGGATCAGACTCCCGAAAAAAAAGGTTGGGACGCTGAATATGTAAGGACGACCAACTGGGTCAAGCTCCGTTTCAGGAAATCCGGACAGATAATATTCCTTTTCAACACGCATTTTGACAACACGGGGGTGAAGGCGCGGCAGGAGAGCGCTGCCCTGATGGTGGAAAAAATCAAGGAGATCGCCGGGGACAATGCGGTCGTGTTTATGACTGGTGACCTCAACACCACCTGCGAGGACAAGGCTCTCAAGCCGCTGGCCACCTACTTGAAAGAATCCGGGAAAACCGTGAAAAAGGCTGACAAAACCCCTTCTTTCAATGATTTCGGCCGAAACGGAGCCAGACTTCAAATGATAGACCACATCTTCTACCGCAACGCCGAGGCGCGGACTTTCAACGTCATTGATGAACAGAAATTCGGTGTCAAATACATTTCCGACCACTATCCGGTGATTTCGGGGTTTGTCATCGAACTTCCCAAAAACTAAGAAGTAGTCTTATCGATGCCTCTTGACTGAAAGAAACAATAGAACCATAAGAATCTACGAATATGGAATCCCAGCTCAAGCAAAAGGAACTGTACAAGGAAAGCATTCTGAATCAAGTGAATGAGATCCGCGCGTCCTCCGATGGCGTGGGTTGTCCGTACTGCGGGCAGCCGGTGAAGAAAAGTTGGGAATGGTGTCCGTCCTGCGGGCATTCGCTTGTGGATTGGTGCACATTCTGCGGAGCTGACATTCCACGTGGAGAGGATGAGTGTCCGGAGTGCGGGATGAGCAGAAGCGGAATTGTCTGCCCGAAATGCGGAACCAGAAATGCCGGCGGTTTCTGCCGGAAATGCAACGAGCCGTTGACGCTGGCGGCGAAGAAGGAACAGGAAAGGGCATTGAAGGATCCACAGTTTGTCAAGGCGGCGGAACTGGCGGTGCAAGCGGCGGAGTTGTTGGCGAGGATTGAGGCTGAGGAGCAGGAGGTTACTGGACAGGAAAGCAAGGAGGTTGAGTTGCCGGAGGATGTGTTGAGGCTCAAGGAACTGTTGGGAAAGACTACGCTTCGACAGAGCGGGTCGGTTGCTGATCCCGTTGAAGCACCGGCCCTTCGACAAGCTCAGGGACCGGACGGAAAGCAAACCCAGCCACTGGACGGAAAACAACAACAGGCACAACGACCGAAGAGCAAGGCCGAGCTGCGGGCGGAATATTCAAAAATCCAGGAGGAACTGAACAAGGCTCTGGAAGGAATGCTTCCGCCGGTGGGTTCCACTCCGCAAGAGCAACGGAACTATTTCTCGGCCAGAAAGCTGCCCGTGGAGAAGGTCATCCTGACAAAGGGCAGAGAAGCTTGGGTCTGCAACTTCTGCGGATGCTGGCACAACTGCCCGAGCGAGTGCTGCGAACCGTGGCACGGCGGGAAATGGGTCTATGAATATAAGGAAGAAAAGATACTGGATTTCAAATAGAAACGACAAGGTCAGCATAGGATAACAGCTTACAATAAAAAGAATTATGGCAGGAACCATAGCAGACAGCGGCACAGCCGTAGCGGACATCACCGCGACAAGCGCGTGCAGAACCGAATCTGATTCTGAATATTCAGGAACCGTGACCGCAAAGGCAACTTTCACTTGCGGGACAACCGGCACAGCGGCCGCAAATGGAACGGCGGACGATGCGGCCAAGATCCAGGCAAAAGAAGAGATCACCCTCAGAGGCAACCGTTACAGTGTTGACAGACTGATCGGCAACGGAGGCGAGGCCGAGGTCTATGTGGTCAGTTCGGCGAAGGGAAACTTCGCCCTGAAACTGTACCGCCGGGGCAATGGCGTGAGCAAGGATATTCTTAAAAGATTGGAGCGGCTGAAAGGGAAGGCGGCGATCGTGGATATTCTTGAAAGCGGGACGGTCAGGATCGATGCCACCGACAGAGGCTACGTCCTGATGCCGTTGTGCAAGGATGGCTCCGTGGCGGGCTACGATCTCAGGAAAGACGCTGCGGCGATACTTCAGGTCACCGCTATGATAGCCAGAAACCTCAGCGAGCTGCACAAGGTCGGGCTGCTGCACAAGGATGTCAAGCCAGAAAACATACTCTACACAGACAAGGCATCGGGCCTGGTCGTGCTTTCAGATTTCGGGATCGCAGACGTTCTCGGGGACGACGGAAGCGTCAACACTCCGCAGTCCAGGACCGTGATCTATGCCGCGCCGGAACTCTACGCCAACACAACCCGCATCGGAGATGTCACCTATGCGATAATGACAGCCGCGTCGGACTACTACGCCCTCGGGATGTCCGTACTCTCTATGTGGATGGGAGACAGCGAATTCCGCAAGAAAGAACCCGAACTGGTGAAGCTCAAGATCCAAGGCAAGCTGCCTGTGCCGGACGATATGCCGGAGCCTCTGCGGACAATAACCCGAGGGCTTCTTATCGGCAAGCCGGAAAACCGCTGGAGTTACGAGGAAATCCGCAGAACACTTGAGGGCGAGAATATTCCCGTGGTGGAAGACGCCGAGATTCTGCGCATTGTCTTCGATTCAGGTAAGAACAAGATCGCGCACACGGCCAAGGAGCTGGCTCAGTTCATGATGGAGGATCAGGCTCTCGGAACGGCCTACCTGTACAAAGGCAAAATCAGCGGCTGGATAAGCAGGGTGATGCCGGAGATGGAGGTGACGCTGAACGACATCGTGGAGAGAATCTACCCGAAGAACCAGTTGGCCGGTCTCTATGCCGCCGCCCTCGCTCTTGACCCGCAGCTGCCGTTCTACAACCGAAAAGGAAATGTCTGCGTGAATGTCAACAAACTCCTCAACGGCGACGGCGGTTTCGGTTCAAGCCTGGGCGACAGAAGCAACCCTGTCTATCTCTACAGCGAGGTGCGTCTTGGGAAAAAGGAGACTGACGGAATATATTCAAGAACCTGCGCCGCCCTGAAAGACAGCTTCGGCTACGCCAAGAGCGTGATAGTCTGGGGAATATACGACCGGAAATATTTCCGCACCCTGCAAGGCAAGAAGACCGGCAAGGAGGAAAAATTCACCGAGGTGGACTGCTACAACATCACGGACGTGGTGAGATTCTGCTCTGAATATAGGGTTGTGGCGGATGAGGACAAGCAGTTCCTCTGCTCGCTCGGGTTCGCCGAGATGGTCAGGGTATTCTCCGAGAAGGACGCTGACAGGTTGATTCAGGTCCGCAAAGGCATCAAGGACTACGAGATGCTGTACAGACTGGTCATCCAGACCATCAACCCGGCGGCGGACATCAGCCTGATCACAGACCCGAAAGACCCGAACTACGCGATGGACGGAGAGTCGATCGGATTGCTCATCAACGCCGCCTTCTGCGCCTACCGCAGCGTCTTCGACAGCGAGAGGGACAAGATGTACAAGGATTGGTACTCCGACATCAATCCATATTCAGGGATGTGTCCGGCCTCGCTGGCAGACTTGCTGGTCAAGTCGTTCCAAGGCGACTACAAGGATTCCTACCTGCACAGGTTCTTCATCAGCAAGGGGGACAGGTTCTCCGCGCAGGACAAATGGGTCGCCTACTGTACGGACTACGACAGTGCTGACAACATCGGGAAACCAGGCCCTTACAACGAGGACATCGCTATGATGAAGGCAGCGGAGGGTCTTTCCGAGCCGGCGTTTTTCTATTTCCCGGCCTCAGGGGAGACCGTTTACAATCTTGACGACCTGAACAAAATCAAGGACGATGAGATCCGGGAGGCTCTGGACTTCTACACTCTGGACGCCTGGTTCGCCGTCAAGCTTCAGGAAGATCCCAAGAGAGATCTGAGCAAGCGGCTCACCTATGAGAGGTTCACGGTCAAGTACCTGAAACTCATAGGCAAATACGACAAGGATGACGAGAATTTCAAGCGCTACAACGAGGCCACGACTGCTGTCGGATGGCATCAATTACCACCACCGGTTTTGCTTCTTGGACTGCTGGAGAAGATCGCGGCGGTGGCTCTGTGGCTCTTCCCGTGTCTTGCGATGCTGTTCATGCTCGTCATCGGAGCGATTGACTATCCGGTTCTGGACAATGTCGGCAAATCAGTCTATTGGGTCTGGGGAGGAGGAATAGCATTCCCGCTGCTGCTGAATATATTCTTCTACAACAGGAGTTACGACAGGAACCTGTTCACCTACATATTCAGATTCATCATCCTGACCGTAGCGGTGTATTTCCTCTGCAAATGGTTCCTCGGGAAGTACATCATTTATGTGACCATCGCGGCCGTGGTCGCGGCGATCGTGTGGTTCGCCAAACAGATGTTCTCGCGTGACGAGGGAGCGTCCGAACTTAGGAAGATGTGGAATCCTGACGAGGACCAGACAATTCTGGAGCCCCTTCACTATGCGTTCAATCCCTCGGAGGACAAATTTGTCTCCTCGTTGTTCGCCAACGAGAAGTTCTTCCGGTCAAAGTACCTTAAAAGCCTGCTGCACAAGCTGAAGCATTTGGTTCTGGCTGCGATGACGACCTTCCTGCTGCTCTTCCCTGTCGCGGTCATTCCTCGGATCAGCGACACGGAGAAAATCACGGAGAATCATCCGAAAATCGGTAACACAATCAACAAGATAACAGAAAAGGTTCATGAAAACGTGTCAGAAGTGCGGAAAGACGAACAGAAATGAGGCTTCGTACTGCAAATGGTGCGGGGAGAGGCTGGTTGCAGCGGTCGCTGCGGTTGCTGAGCCTGTCGAAGCAATCGAAGCGTCAAGGGCGGCCGGCTCATCAGGAGCGGTCACTTCGGCAGGCTCTGTGACCGGGGACGGAATGATCGCGAAGGATTGCGTCAAGGAACCTCTCGCGAGTTTCACCAAGCGCTGCGAGCAGACCGCCGAGTTCCGCAAGCGGACAGGAAGCGAATCCCGTCCAGGGCTTGACTGCATCATCACGGGAGAGACCGGCACCGGCAAGACCTATCTGGCCGGAAAACTTGCCGGGATCCTCTACTACAACAAGATCACGGAGAACCTCCGGCCTAAGACCGTGGACGCGGCTGACTGGAACGAGTTCAATTCCAAACTGGACGAGAATCTCACCAAAATCAAGACCGGAGCGCTGGTGGTCACGAATTGCCAGAATCTGGTGAGCGCCCAAGGCGGATCCACACAGCTGGACAAACTCTTCGCAAGGATGAAGGTCGATGTGAATATGCCGGTGGTCATCCTGTGCGGCCTTGAGGACGGCTTCGGAACGTTCATTAGAGCGAATAGCAACGCATTGTCACTCTTTGAGTTCCGCTTCAGCATCGCCCCGTTCAAGGACAGCGACCTCAAGACTCTGTGCGTGTCTCTGATCAAGGAGAAATTCCGCACACCTATCAGCTCCGATGCCGAGAGGAAACTCGGACTGGTCTTCAAGAAGATGTTCAGGGACGGGTGTACAAAGGAGAACGGAATCCTGGCCGGAAAGATCGCCGAGGAAAGCGCGTTCAATATGTTCAGCCGTGGAGGAAGCGAGATCGAGGCCGCTGACATCCAGCGGGAACCGTTCGAGGAGCTCACCGAGGAGCAGATTATGGACAAGATCAACGCCTTCACAGGTCTGACGGAGGTCAAGCAGGAGATCCGCTCCATCATCGACAACATCAAGAGGCAGAAAAGGGACAACCCCGGCAAGCCTGTGCAGCTGAAAAGCCATTTCGTCTTCACCGGCAACCCAGGCACGGGAAAGACCACGATAGCAAGGCTGTTCGCCGACATCCTGGGCAGTCTTCAGGTACTCCCGAGCGGCCATCTGGTCGAGGTGACACGCAAGGATCTTGTCTCGCAGTATGTCGGAGACACTGCCCTCAAGACCGAACAGGTCATCAACAAGGCAATGGGCGGAATCCTGTTCATCGACGAGGCCTATGCCCTGAAGCAGGGGGATGACGACAAGGTTGGCCAGGAAGCCATCGACACCCTGCTGCCGTACCTTGAGAACAGGGCCGGGGATTTCATCTGCATCATCGCCGGCTACACCAAGGAGATGACGATGTTCCTGCGCTCCAACTCCGGACTCGACTCCAGATTCAAGAAGAAGATCGAGTTCAAGGACTACAACGGCATGGAACTCACCGAGATATTCCTGAATATGGTGAAAAAGAAGGGGTTGTCCCTTTCGGACGAGGCCTCAGGCAAGGTCGGAAAATATTTCGAGCGGATGTACCTGAGCCGCACCGACACCTTCGGCAATGCCCGCGAGGTGCGCAACCCCTTCGACCGCTGCTTCGAGCGGCTCTGCACCAGAACGGCGGGTCTGAGTGATGATGAATATGCCAGCTCGGGCAAAGTCCTGACCTGGGAGGACATCGCCGGGCCGGACGGCACGAAGGAGATCTCGGTGGAAAGCGTGATGAAGGAGCTGGACTCTTTCATCGGAATGGAGTCCGTAAAGAAAGCCCTGAGGGATCTTGCGGAGGAGATGCGTTTCCAGCAGCGCCGGATGGAGTTCGGAGGCAAGGCATCGATCCGTCCCGTGAACATCATCCTGACCGGAAACCCAGGCACGGGCAAGACCTCCGTGGCCAGAGTGCTCGGCAAGTTGTTCAAGGCTATGGGAATATGCTCGACAGACCGGGTCATCGAGAAGAGCCGCAAGGACATCGTCAGCACCTACGCCAACGAGTCGGACAAGAACATGGACAAGGCTGTGAACGAGGCGATGGGCGGAGTCCTTTTCATAGACGAGGCCTATGCGCTCGCTCCGTTCGACGACACGGGCCACTGCTCTGATTCCGAGGGGATCAAGGCTCTGGAACGGCTTATGGTCCGGATGGAGAACGACCGGGGCAAGTTCGTGGTGGTCTGCGCCGGCTACAAGGACAAGATGCGGAACCTGATGAAGGCCAACGAAGGGTTCGCCAGCCGGTTCACGCACAGGATAAACATCGACGACTACACGCCGGAGGAACTGACGGAGATCTTCCGCCGGATGGCCGAAGGGCAGGGCTACTCCTTTGCAGGAGGCACACTGGACAAAACCCTCAAGGCGTTCCGGAAGCTCTCGGCGGAAAAGTCGGGGAAGGATTTCGGCAATGCCCGTGAGGCAAGGAATATGCTCGACAGCGTGCTGGGTAACATCGGCGCAAGGGTCAACGCGCTTCCTGACAGCCAGGTCGGCAAGGAAACATTCTTCACCATCCTTCCGGAGGACATTCCGTTCGAAGAGCCGAAAGTGGCTTCCGAGGAGGAGTGCCTCGCGGAACTGGATTCACTGATCGGATTGGAAAGCGTCAAGAACGAGATCCGTTCAATGCTCAACGAGATGAGGCAGAAGAAGATGGACAGCGAGCTTTCCGGCAGGGACTTCACCGCTATCGTTCCTGACCACTATCTGTTCCTCGGCAATCCGGGAACCGGCAAGACCACTGTAGCAAGGCTGATGGGAAGGATCCTGTACTCTCTCGGAGTGATCGCGAGACCGGATGTGATCGAGGTGTCGAGGGCGGACATGGTGGCTCCGTACCAAGGCCAGACCGCTCCGAAGACACGGGAGACGATCGACAGGGCGATGGGAGGGATCCTGTTCATCGACGAGGCATATTCATTGATCCAAGGCGACAACGATGAGTTCGGCAACGAGAGCGTGACCGAGCTGCTGAAACTGCTAGAGGACCGCAAGGGCAGGTTCGTGTGCATCGCCGCCGGCTACACGAGGGAGATGGGCCGGTTCCTGGATTCCAATTCCGGCCTCAAGTCCCGCTTCACCAAGACCATCACATTCGAGGACTACAATCCCGAGGAGCTGATGGACATATTCTGTCTTTATTGCCGCAAGGAAGGATATTCCATTGAGCCTGAGGCCGAAACTATTCTGAAAGACCGCTTCATAGATATGTATGACAACCGCGCGTTCGACTTCGGCAACGGGCGGGATGTAAGGAATATGTTCGGAAAAGTCAAGTCAGCGGTGGCCGGCCGAGCATATTCAAAAATGAAGGAACTCGTAGCTGAAGGCGCTGACAGACAGGTCGCTTACGAGGGTTCCAAACCAAAGACAATAACAAAGGAGGATCTGCTATGAAATGTCCGTTCTGCCAAGGTGTGATCGATGACGACAGCCGTTACTGTGATCTCTGCGGGAAGCATCTGATGTTCTGCCCGGAGTGCCGGCAGCCCAAGAAAGGAACTTCCTGCCCTCGCTGCGGCGAGTTGCTGGTCAGCGCCGAAGAATTCTTTGGCGCAAAAGTAGCCGTAAACTCTAAACCATCTGACTCTCCAAAGCCGATGGATACGGCCGCGCGACAGGATTCCCCCAAGCCATTGGAAAAAATTGATTTCAACCAGATATTCGATGCCCTGCTGACCTTGAAGGGGGAAGATATGACGCTCCAGGTCAAGGAAGGCGAGTTCGGCAGGAGCGGAGGAATATTCCCGGAACTCGGAAGTTGTAAATTTGTCTCCGGGCATCACGGAAAGATCGCTTTTATGGATGGCGAGTGGAAGATCTGCGATCTGGGTTCGACCAACGGCACGGCCATAGACGGGGTGAGGTTGGAGAAAGACAAATGGTACACCCTCCGAAAGGGTCAAAAACTTAAGATAGCCACATTAAAATTCACAGTTGAATAGCCCATGAAACTAAGAATCAGCTGCGTCTCGGATGTCGGACGCATAAGGGACAACAACGAGGATATGGCATCCGCTGGGATGTACCTGATCAGGGACAATTCTCTGAATATAGAAAAGGAAGTCACTGAAAATGAGACCTTCTGCCTACTTGTCTCGGACGGAATGGGTGGCCACGAGAGCGGTGAATATGCCAGCCAGTTCACTCTGGAGACCTTGCGGGCCTACCTGTTGGACAAATCTCTGGAGCATCACAACCCTATCTTTGAATTGAAACTGAAGATCGAGAGCATAAGCGCCAATCTCAACGCCAAGGCCTGCGAGCGGCATCAAGGCAAGGCGATGGGCTGCACGTTGACTGGAATTGTCTGGATGCAGGGAAAGACTCTGCTCGTGAACATCGGTGACAGCCGGACGTACCGTCTGAGGGACGGAATGCTGAGGCAACTGACCTCAGACCAGACACTTCACGAAAGGGATATGGTTCCGCTTCCGGCCGGCAAGGCCTTGTACAACTGCATTGGAGCGGGCTGCGACACAGAGGCTTACATTCTGGACATCACCGACCGGCTGATGGAGTCGGACAGGATCCTTATCTGCTCTGACGGTCTTTCGGATATGCTGGAGGATGATGCGATCGAACGGCTGTTGGCATCCGGCTCCACGGAGGAAAGCTGCGCGGCCCTGATCGACGCCGCGAAACGGAACGGAGGCGTGGACAACGTCACGGCCATCGTGGCGGATGTCTCATAGGCAAGCACAAACACCAATAGGAAATACAATGTCCTCGCCTATTAATAGCAACCATCTTATGTTTGAATGCCAAAAGAGGACAATTATTTTACTCAATTGAAGAATATGGCAATAAGTTTGAAACCCAGAAAGACGGAGTCCAACCTTTTCTGCTGCAGCAAATGGTGGGGCAACCCTGATCTGCCACCTCAGGCGGAGTACCCGATGATGAAGATCACGGAAGAGGATGGAACGGAGGGAGAATATCCCCTCACTTTCATCTGTCAGATCGATTGCGAGGACATCGCGCCTTTCGACAAGGAGGGGCTGCTGCCGCACGAGGGGATGCTCTATTTCTTTGCGGCGATCGATGAGTTCATCGGTTACGATTCCCCGGAGCATTTCCCGCTCGGACGCTGGCCGAAGAAGGCGGTCAAGGTCAAGTACGCCAAGCAGATAAATATGGAGACCTTCAATTCGTGCATCCTTGTGGACGATGATGATCAGGAGCTCGCCGAGCCGGCTATGGCCATTGACTTCGCCGAGTGCGAGGACGATGCCGATGGCTTCAAGATTCTCGGCCGGCCGTACTTCGAGGAGATCCGCGAGGAGTTCCCTGACGCTGTCAACCTTCTCCAACTCGATGAGGATGACGATCTTGAGATGCGTTTCTACGACTCCGGCAACTTCAACATCCTGATTTCCGCTTCTGACCTCGGTTTCCAGAACTGGAGCCACGCCTTCGGCTTCCTGCACTCGCTGTAATTTAGTGGAGGAGTTCAGAGGTATTTCCCCTTCCCGAATTTTTCACGTTACAAAAATTGCGGGAAGGGGAATACCTCTGAACACACAGAAATTCTTTATTATTTTGCAATAACACAAATCATTGACTCTTTGCATAGTCAGGCCATTTACTCAACCAATTTGTCAATAGATTCCACTCTATTATTGAGTAATAGTCCCAATAATTAACGTTACCCTTTTGCGGTATGAAAATGGAAACACCACAACATTCCTGTTTGTCAGAAGGATACAGTATTACATTACTTAATGTAGAAAGTGTTTTCTCCTCCAACTGTGAAAATAGTGTTTTAATGTCGAAGTAGATGTCATACC
Source organism: Alistipes sp. CAG:435 (assembly GCA_000433355.1). GTDB lineage: Bacteria > Bacteroidota > Bacteroidia > Bacteroidales > UBA932 > Cryptobacteroides. The sequence continues at coordinate 15,554 of FR893107.1, forward strand.
CTCTGAAATTATAAGAATAAAGTTGTTCAAAAGTAATATTTGATAAATCTATGTTTAAATCTCTCACATAATTAATAAAACCATCTATCTTTCCTTCGTCTATTACTGTAACTGGGAGATACTTACGATCCATTTTGTGTGAGAATGCCTCACAAGTGTTTATTAATCTTTCTTTAAGCGGATTGTCTTGTACTAAAATTGATATGGTAGTTGTATCTATTATACCGTCAATAGGTATGGCATCAGGTGACGCTAAAAAATATGAACATTTATTCCTAAAAGCTGTTGCAACTTCAATACTTCCCATATAACAAGCATCGAATATCACGTAATCATATTTTGCCGCCAACGACTCTGCCATATCAGTGATTTCAATCGCTTCTCCTCCATCATCACCAAAACTGCGAGTATTACCTGCCGTCAGCCATCCCGTTCCATGAGACCAAAAAATTACACCGTTTTCTCTGGCTGGGAACATTTTGCCAATATCTTTTAATACTGCCGTCATATTCTCTTTTGACAGTGAATTAATTGTACCATAACTTTTTACCCTTTCTAAGTATTTGTTTTTATTTACTAGTAATATTGACCCCTTAGGAGAATTATATAAAACTATAAGATTAACAGATTTGAGAGATGCGTAGTTTTCTTTGATATATTTTTCGAGATTATCTAGCAAACGCTTGGCCGAGGGATTCAAATTATTGTTTGCTACTACATATAGTATTATCGTTTTGTCACTATTAATGTCATCTTGAATACAAGCATTGCCTGTACACGATGTCAATAAAGCAAAGAGTGCAAATGCTATCGCACCCTTTACCTTAATAAAGATGTTTTCAGTTGTAACCGTAATTATTTTTTTTTGTTTGTTCTCTTGATGTACAAATATATATATGGAAACGAGCAGAAAATCACTGCATCTGTTATTATGTTGATCACAAAACTATTTCGACTAATATTTGCGTGGAATACTGTAATTGCAATCCAATATATCGCCAAAGCTATGATTGCCCCGATAATTAACATTAAGACAATTACGGAGACGTTTTTTAGTACTTTTTTCATTAGAAAAGATTACTAATTGCTTTTATTACTTTTGAGCTTAGACCCAAGGAACCATCTACTGCTCCACCCAATGCAGCCCATCCCGTACTACTCCAATCCCATCCATTCTGAGCGCCAAAACCTATGCATAGTCCTTGACGTATACTGTCAATAACCACTCCCGTTATTGCTCCGCCAGCATCAGCCGCAACCACAGCCGGTAGTTTATCCTCAGCCAAACAAGCATCAGGGTTTTCTGCCCACCATTCTAATGAAGATTTTGATATTGCCAATACGGGGCCTACAATCTCACCGTCACTACTGCCCTCCTTATATTCTTGTTCGTCAAAATCTATGATTAGTCCATCTATTGCTCGCTCAAAATTAGCATCAGAGATTTGTCCTTCAAGACTTTTCACAATCAAATCAACCATATCCTTTAATACCTTGTAGGCATTATCTTGCAGTACTCCCACTTCATATAAATAGTCTATCATAGAATCAAGGGATGGCATCTCACCCTCATAGCCCTCTTTAAAGTAGTTCTCAATTTCTTCCTTGCTACTTCTTGTGCATTGCTTTGTACAATAGCTCTTAAAATAGTTATTGTCTAAAAACATTTCGCACTCTTTCAAGTATGCCAACCCTGAGGAAGGATACTGATCATAATTCTGCTGCGCATACTTGAGGTTGAAGTCTGTGATATCGTGTATCACTTCTTCTTTAGATGTTAGTTCTCCCCTACCTTGGTATTTTTCAAGGACATTTGACATAAAACTATTATGCATCTCTCCGAATACAATAAAATCGTTGACCTTAAGCGAAACGGTGCCCTCAATCTTGGCAGGATCATTCTGCTTGGAACAAGACAGTAGCACAATAATTGCCGTTGCTATTAGTACAAAAATCCAGATTAAATGTGTTCTTTTAATAAAAATCCACGATTTGATAAAGTAAAACAAATTAAAAGCCATATAGGAGTTGACTAACTTTCATATTTTCCTATTAATGCTCATCTATTAGTAATGAAACAAACCTCAACTCAGTTATTTATCATAACTGAAGATACCTATTTGTCTATCTCTATATGGTTATAAACAAATTTTATCTAATGAGTAATGCAGTTAGATAACACTGCAATTTGCTGAGAAACTATCGTTTCTAGGCTAATTCGTTATTGACTACGCTAAATGAAAGCAATGAGTTTATTAAAACGTTTCTAATATAAATACGGTAATTCACACGCATATGTTTCAGCATAATGTATAAACGGTCTATGAAACTACCGAACTTTGTGGAGCATAACGTTCTAACTAATCAAAGCTATTTCACTCTGTCCTTACACCTGTTTTATGTGGGAGGAGACATTAGTGTCCACTAAAAAATCATAAATGTTCCTTGAAAATATTGTAAGTTAGATAATTACAAGCATATTTCGAGTCAACCGATTTGAATTTATCTTTGCCGGACTAATGTAGAATGGCACATGAATAGAGGAAAATACGTGTTCGCTCAGCTTTTAGACTTCCTTGACCGCAACGACTTCAACTACCTTGCAAGAAAGTATGGCGGAGACAAGTATGTCAAACAGTTCACCTGCTACAACCAGCTTGCGGTCCTTATGTTCGGGCAGCTGTCCAACCGTGAGAGTCTACGGGATGTTGTTCTCGCGACACAGGCCCACGCCGGGAAAGCGTTCCATCTTGGGTTTGGCAAGGAGGCTACGAAAAGCAATCTGTCCAAAGCCAACAGCCGGCGCGATTACCGCATCTTCGAGGAGTTCGCCTATAAGGTCGTCGACGAGGCGAGGGCCTGCAGGGCCGATGACATCTTCAGGCTTGGAGGCAACGTATACGCCTTTGACTCAACGACCATCGAGCTTTGCCTTGAGACATTCAAGTGGGCGTTGTATAGGAAGAACCAGGGCAAGGGAGGCATCAAGGTCCATACGCTGTATGACATCGAGACCTCGATCCCGACCTTCTTCCATATAACCGAGGCCCGAATGAACGACATGAACGCGATGGACTCCATCCCGTATGAGGAGGACTCATTCTACATCTTTGGCCGTGGCTACAATGACTCCAAGCGGCTGCACAACATTGAGGGCATACGTGCCTACTTTGTGGTCAGGGGCAAGAGGAACAACGACTTCCGGCCGATTCGATGGGCGAGGCGTTTCCAGTCCGGATCCGGCATCCTGTCCGATGCCGTCGGCTATATGGATGGCCGGCTCACTATGGAGAAGTACCCCGACAGGATCAGACGGGTCAAGTACCGGGACGAAGAGAGCAAACGGGAGTTCATCCTCTTCACGAACGCGCTGGATATCAGCCCGATGATGGTGGCCGAACTATATCATCAGAGAGGCAGATCGAGCTGTTCTTCAAATGGGTAAAACAGCATCTCAGGATAAAAAAGTTCTGGGGCAACTCCGAAAACGCCGTCAGGATACAGATCTACTCCGCCGTCATCAGCTATTGCATAAGGGCCATAGTGCAGAAGAAGATGCGCGTCAAGAGGTCAGTCTACGAGATGCTGCAGATCGTAAGCGTCTCACTGACAGACACTACGCCTCTAAGAGACTTGTTTGGAAAACCTAACTACAATATTGTCAATGAACTTGATGATTACAGTGAACCGACTTTGTTTGATTTTTAATTATTTTAATTTATAAACCTGCCCACTTTTTAGTGGACAGCAGTGGGGAGGAGAACCTATTATTTTCCGGAATATTAAAGGATTAGTCTCCACAGATGAATTGGCGGTAAGCGGAAAAACGGGCGGTGAGGACATCTTCCGGGATGGAAAGTCCATCCTTGAATATTTCAAAGCAGCCGGTCTTGGAGGTCGGGGACCAGTTGCCGACGATCTCGCCGTCAAGGGCGATTACGGGCTGGAATATTCCGTTGTTGCTGTGGGCTTTGCGGGAATGCTCGGGCGGAAGGACGACATCACGGCTCTTGTAGCCGATGAGATATTCATCATACGGAGCGATGAGATGAACCGTTCCGGAGCGGAATCCTCTGGTGCGGGTGGATTCGTGAATATAGAACTCACGGCCTTTCCACGTTTCCTTAACGAGTTCGTCACCAATGATTTCGACAGCTTTCTGACAGTCGCTGACATTCAGGCCGGACCACCAGAGGAAGTCCTCGAACGTGGCCGGAGAGTGGCTTCGGAAATATTTCCGGGCAAGCATTCCCAGGGCATCCTCTCCCGAGATATTCAAAGAATTTCCAATCTTCTCACGCACAAGGGAATAGGTGTTTTTCATCGGGTGCAGGTCGCCGCTGCAAAGAAGTCCGGAAAGCTCCGCCAGACGGATGTGGTAGGACAGGCGGTGATCGTCCATCGTGATTCCCCTTTCGGCGAGCGCGGCGACAAAATCAGCCTTCCGGGCACTACGCTGCCGGAGCAATGTTTCCTCGAATATTCCTGAAATCAGCTCCTGCTCTTCCGCCGGGATGGAGATCTTGTTGGCGCTCATCCAGCCTCGAAGGCCGGACAAGGCTTTCGTCCGGCAAACGGACAGAATCCAGCCAAGATCCTCACCCGCAACCAGTTGCCAAGTGCAGCGAAGCAGATGTGTCCTGACAATCCGCCCCTCGTTGAACGCTTTCTCGAACGCCTTGAGAGACGGACTCTTGGTCCGCATCGCCACCGCCCAGCGGACCATCCGGTACTCCTGCCCCTGCATCGCCCCGAACCACGACACAACCTCCTCCGGTTTAGTGAACTGAGGACAAATCAACTGCTGGCTCAAAAGTCTTGCGGTGACTGGATTCATAGTTGTACGGTTTTGCTGCAAAGATAATCAATTCCGCCTTTTGTTTCTTTGCGGTCTGAAATGAAAGACGTAACTTTACCATATTCAAAAACATTAAAGACAATGCTCAAAAAAATCTTCACGGCGCTGACGGTCGCGCTGTTCTTTGGTTTGATGGCTTCGGCTCAGGAATACAAGGGGCCGGAACTGACACCGGAATTTGTGTGCGACCTTGGGAAATTGACTCCGGATAACGTCAAGGTCAAGGGAGCTACACAAGGGTTTGCTATCTGGGGAAAATACGGGTTTGTGTTTCACGACAAGGGGCAGTGTGTCGTCATTGACATGAAAAAGAACAAGTTCGTCTCCACTTTCATGTTGGAAGGAAACAAGTCGCACTGCAACAACGCATCCTTCGGAGTGGAAAAAGGATCGGAATTCCCGTTGCTTTACATCTCAGGATGCAAGGGAGACCACTGCTGCTATGTCACGGACATCACTTTGGACGGGGGCACGATTGTGCAGAAGCTTTTCCACACCGGAGAGGGCTACACAGGGTCGTTCGACTGGTTCATAGACAGAAAGAACAAGATCATCTACACCTATGGGTCAAGCGGCGAGATGCGGAAGCTGATAAAGAAATTCAGACTTCCAACCTTGAAGGACTCTGATGAAAACGGTGAGGTACACCTTACGCAGGACGATGCGCTGGATGAATTCTATGTACCTGGCATAAAAATATACCAGGGCAGTGTTCTCAATGGGCATTACGCCTACCTTGGAGACGGCTACCCGCCTCACGACAGATTACTGCACGTTGTGGACATGAACACAAAGACTTTGGTCAAAACTGTCAACCTGAACGACCTGCATCATGAGCCGGAAGGCGTGGACGTTAAGGGCAAATGGCTCTACATGGTCCTGCACGTCAGCAGACAGCCACGCGACGGACAGATCTACAGGTTCAGGATCAAATAGAACACTACCCGACAAGCCCGGTAATGAAGATCACCGCGATGGTCACCGGAGCGACATACTTGATGAGGAAATAGACAACCGGAAACAACTTGTTGTTAAACTTGATGGAACCGCCGTTCGTGAGTTCGTCACGGACGGCTTTCTTGTCCATCTTCCAGCCGACAAAGACCGAGAACAGGAAGGCTCCGAGCGTCATCAGGTAATTGGAGCACATTTTGTCACAGAAACTGAATATCCCGTCTCCCAGAATCTTCACATCCGACAGCGGTCCGAACGACAGTGAGCAGAGCACCCCGACAGCGAACGTGGCGAAGAAGAGCACGACTGATGCTTTGTGCCTCGAAACTCCCTTCTCCTCAACAAGATAGGCGACCCCGACCTCAAGGATGGAGATGGACGATGTGAGCGCGGCGACCAGAATGGTCAGAAAGAACAGGATCGCCACCAGACAACTCACAATCTGCCCGCCGGCACCCATCTTAGCGAATATGTAAGGAAGGGTCTCGAACACGAGTCCCGGTCCGGCTGACGGAGCGATTCCGGCGGCGAACACAGCCGGCATAATTGCGAATCCGGCCAGCATAGCGAAAATCAAATCAGACACGGCAGTGCCTGCACCTGAAACTATAAGATTCTCATTCTTACTGACGTATGATGAATATGTCAGCATAGTCCCCACGCCCAGAGACAACGAGAAGAAACTCTGTCCCAACGCCGCCGAAAATGCCCCTGGGGTCAGTTTTGAGAAATCCGGCTTGACAAGATACTTGACTCCCTCGCCGGCTCCAGGAAGTGTGACTGAATAGATGGCGATGGCGACAATCAGCACGAACAGGATCGGAATCGAGATGTTGCTGAACTTCTCAATTCCCTTTTTGACTCCCAGAAAGACAATCAAAGCGGTCAGTGACAGGAATATAAACAAACAGATTATCGGTCCCCAGACCGAAGAGGCGAACTCGCCGAACATCCCGGTGACGGCCTCGGCCTTGTCAAGCGTGAAACTGAAAGTGGCGGATTTGACGAGATATTCAATGGCCCATCCGCCCACCACGCTGTAGTAGGAAAGGATGATCAGCGGGGTGACGACCGTCAGAAGACCGAGCCATTTCCATTTGGAATGCGGAGCGAGGGCGTTCATCGCGCCGAATGTGCTGAGATGGGTCTTACGGCCGATCACCGATTCCGAGAACAGGATCGGCAGGGAAAGGACGAAGGAGCACACTATGTAGATAAGTATGAAGGCCGCGCCTCCATATTCACCGACCATATAGGGGAATCTCCAGATGTTGCCGAGTCCGATGGCGGAGCCGGCGAAGGCCATAATCACGGCAGCTCGGCTGCCGAAGTTTTCTCTGTCTGACATATTCGTTAAGTTTGTTTATTTGCGTCCGGCCTGCGGGGGATGCCGGGTTGTCGTTTTATTTATGTGCTATTGACGCTTCGGTGCTTCGACAGGCTCAGTGACCGATCAAATGGTCGCCGAGCCTGTCGAAGTGACCTAAAATCGTCTTTTATAAACTTTAAATTCGTAAGTATAACCAGTTTCAGGATCCGTGGCGACCGGAGTGGCCGACTCCTCCTCCCAAATCACCGGATCGATCACCGGGAAGAACGTGTCCGCATCCTCAATCGCGGTGTGAACGTGCGTTATATAAAGTTTGTCTGCCGTCGGAAGCGCCTTGCGGTAAGTCTCGCCGCCACCCATTATGAATATTTTCCTTTCAACGTCCGCAGCATTCACTTCCTCGACACTTACCTTCTTCGCCGAAGTCTCAACACTCGCCTCACAACCTCCAACCGCCTTCTCCGCCAATGAATATGCCTCCTCAAGGCTTCCGGCCACCTTCACACCTTCCGGAACATCATCCCAAGACCGTGTCGAGATAACGATATTCACCCTTTTAGGAAGCGGCCGGCCAATCGAAAGGAACGTCCTGAAACCCATCACCACGGGATTCCCGGTGGTGGTGCGTCTGAAATATTTCATGTCTTCGGCAATATGCCAGAGCAGGTCGTTGTCTTTCCCTATCGCCCCGTTGTCGGCAACCGCCGCTATGATACATTTTTTCATAAACCAAAACTGTTTCCGGCCGTAAAGTTACAGTTTTTTACCATATCCGCAAAACAGAAAATGAACAAGTTGCGGTCAAAGCGCATAACACTGACACTCTGTGAGACTTTAATTTATAAGCTCCAGAATCCGAAACCCTCGTGCGCGGAAATCCGATCTTCGCTCCCGAGGCAACCTCGACAGGCTCTCCCGTGCGCCAGAAAGTCACTTTTGCTCACGAGACCGATGAATATGACGGCCGGTGCGCCGGAAGGACGCTTTCACGCACGGAAAACCATTCTAAGGGAAGGCAATCAATTGGTCGCTGAACTTGACTTTCCGGTCGCTGAGTTTGTCGAAGCGTTGGTCACTTCAACAGGATCAGTCCCTTATATGACTTGAAGCGACCAGAGGAATGTGTAAAGAATCTTTACAGTAAGTGTAAAGATTCTTTACACTTTTGCATATTCATAAAATAAGAATATCCCTGAATGACAATCACTTGAATCTTTTGGCATGGTAATGGATTGGCCAAATGACGGTTTTTGCGGAGGGTCGTTTCGACAAACTCAACGATCACCTGGAAGACAAGCTGGTGACAGTTATCGTGACCAACACATTGCACGTTGAATTTGTTGATTGTTGGTGAGATCGTTGAACCACGGTTGGTGAACATGCCGGACAAGGGCCGCTGAGCCTGTCGAAACGACTTTCGGTGAAGGTTAGTGAAAACCGTTATTAGTAAGCGTTTAAAAATAGGTTGGTAAAAAATTTGAGGCAATGAAATATTTCTTTAGGTTTCTGAAGAACAATCCGCTCTATGCGGTGATCAATGTGGTGGGGCTTGCGCTGTCACTGATGTTTGTGATACTGATCGGGGACTACACCTACCGGCAGTTCAGCATCGACAAATGGCACAGGAACCACGAGAGGATATACGTGCTGGGCACAGAGAACGGGAACTCTCTTCTGTCGTGGCCGGATTGCGCCCATTCACTCAAGGACAGGTATCCTGAGGTTGAGGATGTCTGCTGCGTCTATATGCACAACGGAAAGATCAAGCACGAGGACAGAGTCTATGAGGAAGCACAGGGGGACAACGCCGGCAACATAATGCTCGCGGACTCCAATTTCTTCAGATTCTTTGATTTCAAGATGATTGACGGAGACCGTGAGACCGCTCTGGACAGCCCTGAGAAATGCGTTGTCACAGAGTCTCTTGCCAAAGCCTTGTTCCCGGACGGCAACGCTCTCGGTCAGCCGCTTCAAATCGAAGGGACACGTTATGTCTTCGTAAGTGACGACAACGGCGACCCATACGACAGCTCGCTTGTTTACACTGTCTCAGGGGTCATCAAGGATTTGGACAAGACAGTGTTCCTGAACGAGACGGCGGTCATCGCCAATTTCGAACGCGCACCGCAGGTCCTCGGCTACAGACTCCGCAACGACCTGATGGCCAGCGGGCCGTTAGGCTCCACATTGTCATTCCTGATGCTGAGACCAGGGGCGAGCCTCGAAGATAAGATTGAAGACCTGACCTCCTACTGCATTGAGAGCATTCCGGTGTTCAATTTCTACGGCAACAGAAAGGCCGCCATCATCCCGCTTGACGACCTGATGTTCGCGCCACAAAATACTGGCGCGGGCCTTCAGACCGGCGACAAGAGCCTTTTAGGAATATTGCTGGCCGTTGTTCTGGCAATACTGATGTTCGCCGTCACCAACTACATAAACCTTACGGTCGCCAACACAGGCTTCAGGGCAAAGGAAATGGCCACCCGAAGGCTTCTCGGGAGTGATGGTTTGGGAATATCCTTGGAGCTGATCGGGGAATCCACATTGATGGTGTTCATCTCGTTCATCATCGGCGGGGCGTTGGCCCTGTTGCTTGAGGACAAGGTGGCCGTACTCTTCAAAGGGAAGATTGACATCCTCAAGGACATCAACCTCGCCACAGTCTCGGTCAGCCTCGTCTTCATCATCCTGACAGGAGTGATCTCGGGAATAATGCATACCGTCTCGCTCTCCAGGTACAAGCCGATAGATGTCGTGAAAGGATCGTTCCGCTACCATTCCAAAATGGTGCTCTGCAGGATATTCATAATCCTCCAGAACGTGATCACGATGACGATGATGACAGCCACTCTGACGATCCTGCTCCAGATGAACCATCTGGTAAAGGCTCCGCTGGGCTACAACACGGAGAACATCTACCGTGTCAGCTCCGACAATCCGGAAGTCCTGAGAAATACCCTGAAAAGCCAGCCGTTCATCCAAGGAATAGGCTCGTTCTCAGGTACATCCCTTGACGGGAACTACCGTTCGATGAGCACCCGTAAAGACAAGGACAACAATAATCTTCTGGTCTATCTCACAACTTGGGACAAGGAGTTCATCGACATAATGGGCATCAATCTGGTCAAGGACAACCATCTTTCAGGCGATGTGAAATATATCAATGAAGAGCTCGCCGGAAAACTGAGCCTGGGGGATGGAGAATCAGAGGTGACATGGGGCGATGGCAAAGTGATGCAGGTCGCCGGGATATTCTCCAATTTCCACATGACAAACATCCTTGACCCTTATCAGCCGTTCATGATCACGGTCAAGGACACGGATGAGATCGAGGATCCTAATTTTATGGTCAAGACTGACGGCTCCCCTGATGCCAGGAAGAAGCTCTGTGACCTGATCAAAGAGGTTGACGGAACCACCGAGGATCTTGACTGGAAACTGCAAAGTGTTGATGACAACATCAAGGCCTCGTTGAATGAGGAAAAGAATACGATGAGGATCGTGAGCATATTCACAGGTGTCGCCGTCCTCATCTCCATTCTCGGCTTCATCGGGATGTCGCTGTTCTTCATCAGGCAGCGGAAAAAGGAGATCGGTGTGCGCCGCATTATGGGCAGCACAACGAACGAGGTTCTGTCCCTGCTCCTGACGAAGTTCTGCGCCCCGCTTCTGGTGTCGTTCATATTCGCCGTGCCGCTCTCGTGGTTCATTATGGACAAGTGGCTGGAAAGCTTCTCGTACCGGATCGGACTGAGCCCGTGGATATTCATCGCCTCCGGAGCCGTCTCGCTCCTCATCGCCGTCGTCTCGATCTTCTTCCAGACCCTCCACGCCGCCCACTCCAACCCCGCCGACGCCATCCGCGCGGAATGACATCCTTAGGTTCATCTTACCAGCAACCTGCACCATAGCAAAAACAGGATTGGGGCACATTGACTTGAACTGAAAAAAGTTGTCACTGTACGGGGAGAAAGAG
>FR893108.1 GCA_000433355.1 Alistipes sp. CAG:435
GAGAGCCCCCAAAATGAAGCAGGTTATTTTTTAACATTTACTAAATTTGCGTCTTTAAGACTATATTCATTAATTTTTTGAAAAGAATCGCATAAACCACAGGATAATGAAAAGATTAGTTTCCATCGCGCTCCTGGCTTTGGCCGCCGTCCAGACTTTCGCCGGATCTTGGGTCAGAATCAACCAGATAGGCTATCTGCCGGAGGCCACCAAGGTGGCGGTCTTTATGAGTAATGAGGCTGTCCAGGTCAATGGTTTCGAGTTGGTTGATGCCTTTGCCGGTGAGGCCGTCTGGAGGTCTGACGCCGTGAGGCCGATGGGGGCGCTTGGGCAGATGAAGACAACCTGCCGCCTGGATTTCAGTGCCTTGAAGACCGACGGTGCCTATTATATTAAGGTATTGTCATCAGGAGGCGAGACCCGCTCGGAGATATTCCCGATAAATCCTAAGGTTTATGACGGAGCGGCCGATTTTGTGCTGAACTATATGCGTCAGCAGCGTTGCGGTTGGAACCCTTTCTTCAAAGACAGTTGTCATCGCAAGGACGGAATCATCGTCGGGCATCCGGATCCTAAGAAAGACAGCACTTTCCTTGACGTGACCGGAGGTTGGCACGACGCTTCGGACTGCCTCCAGTACACAACCACCTCAGCCAACGCGATTTACCAGATGATGTTCGCCTATCAGAGCAATCCGGAGGCATTCTCGGACAATCATCTGGCTGACGGAACGCCGGGTCGGAACGGGATTCCTGACATCATAGATGAGATTTACTGGGGACTCAAATGGCTTGACAAGATGAACCCTGAGCCGGGTGAGATGTACAATCAGATCGCGGATGACCGTGACCATGTCGGAATGCGTGTCCCGAATGACGACCAAGCTGACTATGGTTGGGGAAAAGGCGAGTACAGGCCGGTGTGGTTCTGCTCCGGTGAGCCTCAGCAGAGAGGCAAGCGTGGGGACAAGAACAAGACGACCGGAGTGGCCAGCACCGCAGGAAAGTTCGCTTCGGACTTCGCCTTTGGCGCAGAGATCCTGAAGCCTTTCTATCCTGAGTTTGCGGAGAAGATAGGTGCCAAGGCGCAGGCCGCCTACGATGCCGGAGTAGCCAAGCCAGGTGTCTGCCAGACCGCCTCGGTGGTTTCCCCTTACATCTACGAGGAGGATAACTGGGTGGATGATATGGAGTTGGCCGCCTACGAGATGTTCCGCCGCACCGGCGACAAGAAGTACAGAACCGAGGCCATTGAATATGCCCGCCGCGAGCCGGTGACCCCTTGGATGGGAGCCGACAGCGCCCGCCACTACCAGTGGTATCCTTTTATGAATATGGGGCATTACCGCATCGCGAGGAACTTCGGCGGCAAGGTCTCGGCGGAGTTCATAAGGAACATCCGTTCGGGCATCCAGCGTGTCTATGAGCGCGGCAAGGATCATCCTTTCATGTTCGGCATTCCGGGAATATGGTGCTCGAACAATCTGACCTCGGCGATGCTGACCCAGTGCATCCTTTACCGTGAACTGACCGGTGACACGACCTATCAGGAGATGGAAGGTGCTCTGCGTGACTGGCTTCTGGGTTGCAATCCATGGGGCGTGAGCATGATCGTTGAGCTTCCGAAAGGTGGAATATTCCCGACCCAGCCTCATTCTTTCATCATCAACTACAAGATGGGCAACACCACCGGTGGTTTGGTTGACGGTCCTGTCTATGCGACGATATTCGGAAGTCTTCTGGGCATCCGTACCGATGGTGGAGTCAACTACGAGGAGTTCCAGCCGGGCGATTTGGTTTACCACGACAGCACTCACGACTATTCCACCAACGAGCCGACAATGGATGGCACGGCCTCGCTGACATTTCCGTTGTCTTACTATCAGCGTGAGGGAAGGGTTTGTTCGGAGGAGGCGCGCGGCGGCATTGGACCTTGCCGTCCTGTTGCTACGCAACCCTATCCGGGCGAATGGACGGCAAAATCCAATGCTGCCGCGCTTTCCGCTGACGGAGCCGCTGAATTAACTGACGCTTCTGCCGGCAAAGTAGCAAATGCAAGTGATGGCTCTGCAACTGAAGATGCTGTTGTAAATACTGGTTCTTTTGGTGATAACTCCAAAATGAAGGAGAATATTTCCACCAAAGGCATAGTGAATGAAAATCTCGGCTCTTCGGGCGAAGGCGTCGGTGGCAATGGATGCCGCGGGCCATTCACCCGGATAGGGTCGCGAAGCGATAGGCCCGCGGTGTCTATTGCCACCGACGCCCCCACCAATAATACCCAACCCGACAATAACATCTACCAAGACGGCGGAATAATCAGAACCGACCCGTCAGTCAAGCACATAGACTTTGTGTTCACCGCCGCCGACAAGGCCGACGGAGCGGAAAGAATCATCTCCACATTGAGAAAATACAACATCAAAGGCGGATTCTTCTTCACCGGAGAGTTCTTCGAGATGTACCCTGATGTTGTCAGAAGACTTGTCGCCGAAGGACACTACGTCGGAAGCCACTCCTACGGCCACCTGCTCTACGCCCCTTGGGGCAACCGTGACTCACTTCTGGTGACAAGGCAAGAGTTCAACAAGGATATATTCAAGAGCTACAAAGTGTTGCGGGAGTTCGGCATCACGAATGCACCGTATTTCATCCCGCCGTACGAGCACTACAACGCGACAATCTCCTCATGGGCCAGACAGCTTGGATTGCAGGTCATCAACTACACCCCCGGAACCCTCACCAACGGCGACTACACCACCCCCGAAATGAAGCGTTATTTCAGCAGCAAGGAGATTCTCGGCAGGATTTGGGAATATGAAAGGACGGATCCCAATGGTCTGAACGGCCACATCATGCTGATCCATTTCGGAACGGATCCGGCCAGGACTGACAAGTTCTACGACAAACTGCCTGGGCTGATCAGGGAGTTGCGTCGTAAAGGATATTCATTCACACCATTGAAAGACAATGATCAAGCACATCTATAAGATTGAAGGAAAGTTCGAGTTTGAGTCCGGCGGAAGCATTGACAATCTGGAGGTTGCCTACCACACATCGCCGTTTGGATATTCACCGGACAAGAAAGTGATCTGGCTATGCCACGCCCTCACCGCGGATTCTGATCCGGAGGGTAGTTGGTGGCCAGCTCTGGTAGGTCCCGGCAGACTGATCGACACCGGGAAATATTTCGTCATCTGCGCCAACGTCCTTGGTTCGGCCTGCGGTTCGTCAAGCCCGGCGTCAACCAATCCGAAAACCGGCAAGCCCTACTATTTCGATTTCCCCAGAGTGACCGTGCGTGACACCGTCCGCGCCTTCGATCTTCTGCGCCAACATCTTGGAATAGAGAAAATTGATATGCTGATCGGAACATCGATGGGCGGATTTATGTCCTTTGAGTGGGCCGTGATGCGTCCCGGCATATTCGGAAAGATATTCTTCATCGCCACCGGTGCCCGCGTGACCCCTTGGCTCGCCGGATTCAACGCAGCCAGCCGCCTCGCCCTTCTCGCTGATCCGACCTTCAAGGAGCATCGTGACCTGAATGGCGGCATGGAGGGTCTCAAGGCTGCCCGCGCGATCGCCCTGCTGACATATCGCTGTGAGGAGGGCCTCTTCAAGCAGAACGAGGACAGTGACGACACCATCTTCGCCGGCAAGGTCGGCTCATATTACCGTCACCAGACCTCCAAGTTCGTCAAGGATTGGGATGCATATTCCTATCTATATGTCTGTGACGAGGTTGACAGCAACAATGTAGGACGTGGCCGTGGAGGTGTCGCCGCCGCTCTGTCCCAAATCAAGACGGACTGCACCTTCATCTGTATGTCCTCAGACGAGCTTTTCCCGCCCGAGGATATGCGCCCCCTCTCGGAATTGATCCCCGGCTCCCGCTACCGCCAGATCGAGACCCCCTACGGCCACGACGGCTTCCTCATCGAAACCGCCGCCATCGCCGAGATCCTCGCCCCGGCTATGCCGTAACTTCGATGTCTATCCTGGAGGAGCGATTACCTTAAATAACGCTCTCGGATCCAAATATCAAGAAACAGGTCATAAACTTGATAGACCCCTGTTTCTTTGACCCTGTCGCAAAAGTATTTGGCACCGTCATAACCGGTAGTGATGAATGGATTTATCATATTCACAATGTCTTATGATACCAATATGACATTTATCATTTTATGATAAAATTTGTACGCGGTAGAAAACAGGGGGATTCTCCCGTTTGTGTTGGGGATTCTTATCGCTGTTGTGCGGAAGCCTGGCAAGGTAAGGGTGTGTGAAGAAAAGCGGTGTGTGGTGGCGAACGTTAAGGTGGTGGTATGTGTGTGTGGTGGGGCTGGCTCGTGGCATTTAACTGATTGATATTTAGGCTTATGATGTTGTTCCTGGTGCGGTTCCAACCATCAGGCAAGAGCTCTTGTCCTTGATTACCAGTCATTTATCTGCCACGCCCTCATTCTCAATGGGTGATGTCTAACTTCTTGAATATCAGTTAAAAGTCGCCTCGCCTTTAGTCGAATCAACCCAAAGGCATTTCTTTAATGCATTGAATATCATTACCTAATCCTCCACGCATTTCACGTATCCACTTTGCCCCGGTGCCACCATCACAGGTGTTGTCATCTGCGAAAATATTACTATATGAAATTATTTCACACATTTATCCAGCAAGCGGCTTATGACGTCTTGGTTGAAAATAGAAAGACGGCTTTGCGGCGTAGCGGGGGCATGATTCTTCATGGTGAAGGGGGATGGATGACAGCCGAGGAGATTGCCGAGGCGATAAACAAGAATCCAGATTATGGATGGCATTATCATCCTTTGACGGCCGATCAAGTCAGTGAAGCCTTGATGGAGGTCGTAAGGACAGACAAGCGTTTTGCGTGGTTCCGATCATTTTACCCAGAGCAGATAAAATTTGGGGCATACTGTGATGATTGACAAGAGTCGACACGTATGTCTGAATGATTTTAATGTGCTGTAAATTCGACAAGGCACCGCCGATTCTCCGAAACGAGGGATGGCGGTGCCTTGGTGATGTCAAGAGTCTAAATTTCTCAGTGATTTTTCGGGGGGGCGCTTGGGCAACGTTTTCGGGCTGAAATGTCTCTCAAGAGTGTTGCGGAACACTCTTGGGGAACGAAAATGACCCAATGCGTTGCCTGAGGGATCTTGAGTTCATAAAGGCCAATGGCGATGCCTTCAAGTGGTGGCCGGACTTGAGGGGTGTCACTATCAGTTATGTCCACGAATCAGAAGCGGGATGACTTGTGGTTTTCTAATACAATGCGCACTGAAATCTGGATCAACTTGTTCGGATTACCGAGGCGGGTTGTCGGGTTGAGCGCCTTGCAGGGAGCTCTGAGCGTAGATTGTGTGCCTCATGGAGTGGTATCTTCGGGGGTATCATCAAGAAATTTCTGTTTTTTATGAATTGCATGTGTTTCTTTTCGTTTTTTACGTTTACAATTCCGATATTGCGGGCGGGTTCCGTAAGGGATCCAGTGACCAAATAACATTCATCATCACCACTTCAACTATGGAGACTACAGAGAGAAACAGTGCCGTCAGGCGGAATGCCGGTGACTAACTACAGAGAGAAACAGTGCCGTCAGGCGGAATGCCGATGACTAAACTACCATTAACCAAGGGGCCATATTCCTGAAAGTCGCTGATTGAAAGGCTGATGAATATGACAGTCCGGTTGCGGCATGGTGCCGGATATTCAGAAATTTCGCTATGTTTGCGAAGTCGAGGTCGGAGAAAGACGCTGAGTTTGTGAGGTTGGAACGGGCGATGCGTGTCAGCGGTCTTGACGACAAGGAGATTGACAACTATTTCAGCGATATGATGACAGAGAAAGAGATGCGCCCGTACATAGAGGGAGCCAGACAGCAGGGCTATCGAAAGGGCTTTGAGGCCGGTGTCGAACAGGGCACGGCGGAAGGCGTCGAGAAGGGTATAGAGAAAGGTATAGAGAAGGGTATAGAGAAGGGGGAAGAGCAAGGCATAGAGAAAGTCGCCAAGTCTTTGCTGTCGTTAGGCATCCCGGTTGAGCAGATCGGGATTGCCACGGGATTGTCTCTTGAGCGAATCGAGGCATTGAGGCAGAGTTGAGATAATCTTCCAATTCATGACATCGAAGGTCTTTTAGGGGGGGCCGATGCGTTTCGTGACCGCTAAAGAATCGGTTGTTTGGTGGAGTTTCACCAACATATTCATGATTTCACAACGAATTTCCGGGGTTGGCGGTAATTGACTGGGAATAACCACTTATTTTTCGTGATGTTGAAAGTGTCGGATAAATTTGAAGTGGGAAAGGTTCTCCTGTCGCGTGTTTGCGGTTCGTGGGACATGTGAGGGATGCCTGCCAAGAAAACGAAACTGACATGACAAATCAAAAAGGGCGGTTGCTGGCGATCGACACGGGATCGACATCGACGAAGATCGGGTACTTTGTGGACGGGGAACTTGCGTTCGAGGAGAATCTTGGGCACAAGGCGGAGGATTTGGCCGGGTTCAAGGATGTGATGGAGCAGGACACGCTGCGGCGGGATGATGTAAGAATATTCATGCGCGGCAAGGGGATCCACGCACAGGACATCGACATCGTGATGGCGCGTGGCGGACTCTTCTATCCGGTGGTCACGGGAATATATTCAGTGAACGAGGACATGCGGGAGGTGCTGCGGAGCTGCAAGTACGGGAGGCACGCCTGCAACCTGAGCGCGATCATCGCTGACGATCTGGCGAAAGAGATAACAGAAAAGAACGTTGCCAGAGGAGTTGAGATGCCTTTCGGAGTCTGCCGGGCGTACATTGCCGACCCGCCGATGGCTGATGAGATGCTGCCGGAGTGCCGTGTGGGAGGTTTGCCGGAATTCCAGCGCAGACCGTTCTTTCATGCGCTCAACTCAAGGGCTGTCGTCAGGCGCTATCTGAAAGATCACGGGTATATCCAGAATGACATCACCGCCATTGTCGCCCATATCGGCGGCGGGATCACCGTCACTCTTCACAGGAACGGAAAGGTGATTGATTCCAACAACGGAGTCGGAGGAGACGGACCGTTCACCCCGGAGAGAGTCGGCTCTTGTCCTGGTTTCCAATTGGTTGACCTCTGCTACAGCGGTGAATATTCCAAAGCGGAGATAAAGAAGAAACTGATGGGCAAGGGCGGAGCCGTGGCGTTCTTCGGGACGAATGACCTCAAGGAGATTGTCCGCAGGGGAGAGGATGGTGATGTCCGGGCAAAGGTCTGGATGGAGGCCTTTGTTCTCAACATCGCCAAGTATATCGCTTCGGAGGCCGCTGATGTCTGTGGGAAAGTGGATGTAATCCTGCTGACCGGAGGGGGAGCCTATGGGCGGGACATCGTGAGCGGAATCCGCAAGAGGGTGGAGTTCATCGCCCCCGTTGAGGTCTATCCCGGAGAGTTCGAGCTGCAAAGCCTTGCCGAACACGGGTACGACATTCTCTCCGGCAACGCCACCATCCTTTCCTACGACAAGGATGCCCCGGAACCGGATCCGTTTGTTTGATAGTCTTTGTGCGCATAACCTTGCCGCTCACGCACCGGTCCTGTCTAAAGAACCTTCTGTGCGTGAAAGAATCAGCCTTACGCACTGAAGGTGGTTTACGGATAAGTGGTGCGTGGATAAATCTGATTTACGCACGAGTGCCGGGTATGTTCAAGTCCAGTGCGCAGATGAGCATGATTTACGCACGAAAGCTTAAAAAATCAGTTTCTGTCCCCTGTAGAAGTCCAGCAACTTGGCCGAGAACAGGAACTCGTAGCGGGCGCGGGCCAGATTGGATTCTGATTCCAGGAAACTGTCCCGAGCCTCGTTGAACTCAGTGATGTTGGCCTTGCCGTTCTCGTACTTCGCAAGCACAAGCTCGTACGACTCCTTCGCGCTGGCGTCAGCGTCCAGACTTGACCGGAATTTCTCATGAGCCGCCACAGCGTTGTAATACGCCTGCTGGATCTCCTTGTAGAGGCTTTTCTTGCTGTTTTCCAACTGCAACATCTGGTTCGTCCTCGAAAGCTCGGCGGAACGGATCTGGTTTCTGGTCTGGAATCCCGAGAAAATCGGAATGCTCAGGCTAAGACCAAGATATTGGCTGAAATTGTTCTTGATCTGGTCTGCGAACGGATCGCTGGAATGACTGCTCATCGTGTAGTAATTGGTTCCCAGACCACCGCTGGCCATAAGAGATGGCAGACGGGCACCCTTGGCGTTCCTGATGGAATATTCAGTGGCATCCAGCCTGAACTGCTCCGCCTGGATTGACGGCTTGCAGGCCACTGCCTGCGCATAGATGTCCTCCGGATTGCTCAGAAGCAGCCCGTCAACCGAAACAGAAGGGCGGACGATAGAGAATCCTTCAGGATTCGGTAACTCCAACAACTGGCTCAGATCCAACAGCGACAATCGTAAACTGTTGGCGGCCTGAGTCTCAGACAGTCGGCTCTGTCCCAGCGCTGCTTTCTGCTGAGCCACCTGAACCTTGCTGGCCTTGCCGCTCAGCTCCATCGCCGAGAGTCTCTCGACCTGAAGCGAATCGATGCTGACCTGATTCCTGGCCACATCCAGAAGCTCCATATTGTAGAGAATCTGCACATAAGCCTGCGCCACGGCGACACTGACATCTTCGCGAGCCTTCTGAAAATCAGCCGTCACGGCCTTGAGGTTCAGTTCGTCATGTTTAATCGAGTTGTTGATCCTGAGTCCTTGGAACACGGGCACTGAAGCTCCGAGGCTGACTCCCGTACTGGTAGTGTTGGTGTTTGAATAGGTGTTGTCAGCAGTCAATCCTCGTCCGAACGAGAAGTTCTCGCTTGCGCTTGCGCTCACACCCGGCAACCTGCTGTTCCTGGATGTGTTCAATTGAATTTCCTGCTGCTTGACCTGAATCTCCTGCTGTTTGAGGGAAATGTTGTTCTCAAGAGCGTGCGCTATGCAGTCCTGAAGCGTCCACAGCCTGCCATCCTGCGCGGAAAGCCCCACCGTCAGCAGACCAAAAATAATCAATGAACATATTCTTTTCATAGCGCTATTTCTTGTCTGTGAATATCTGATTACCACGGACTTTCTGATCCTTGCCCAGTCCGCTCTTCACCTCTATCTTGACCCCGTCGCTCAGCCCTGTGGTGACAGGCTGGCGTTTATACTGTCCGTCACCCTCGGCAAGATAGACGAACGTGGAATCCTTCTCAAATGAGATTGCCGCCTCAGGCACTGCCAAAACTGAGTCGGCGTGCTCCAAAGTGATCTCGGCGTTCGCGCTGTAGCCTGAACGGATCTTCACGCTGTCCAACTGGCTTACCCTGGCCTTGATCTCGAACTGGTTAGCACCGTTGTTCTGCACGGCCTTCGGGGAAATATATTCAAGGACAGCGTCCATTTCCACGCCCTGCACCGCTCCGATGGTGATTCTCATCATCGTGCCTTCATCGACCTTGCCGACCTCTGTCTCATCCAGATTGCCCTTGAATATGAGGTCGTTCATATCGGCCACCGTGGCTATGGTTGTTCCGTCGTTGAATGTGTTGCTCTGGATCACCGAGTTACCGACTTTGACCGGAACATCGAGGATCAACCCTGTGATTGTCGAGCGGATCAGCGTCGAGCTGGCCGTGGCGTTGCGCTTTGACACTCCGTCCCTGACAACCTCCAGAGCCTCCTCAGCTGCTTCTTTTTCCTCCTTTGCCTGATCCAGGGCCTGACGCACTTGGTCATATTCCTCAGCACTCACCAACTGCTTGTCGTAGAGAGCCTTTTCACGTCCGAAGTTGGTCTGTGCCTGCTCAAGGTTCAATTCGGCGATGCGCAAACGGCTCTGCGCCGAACTCAGCGAACCCATCTCAGGAATGACCTTGACCTTGGCGATCACCTCGCCTTCCTTCACCTGGTCACCAGCCTCCTTGTAGATCTCGGATATGATGCCGCTGATCTGCGGCTTGATGTTCACCTCGTCACGCGGCTCAATGGTGCCGGTGATGAGGGTGGTCTTCTTGATGTCGGCGATCTCGGCGGAAAGCTCCTCGTAGCGGATCTCCTGCGGACGTGACTTTTTCCAAAGGAAGTAGAATGTGCCAGCGAACACCACGATGATGGCGGCGAACAGAATGTACTTGAAATACTTTTTCATATTGCTTGACTTTTTATTTCCGAATATTGATTCTTGACTATCTATCTTTGAATATGTTTGCTCATCCTTAATATGTCTTGTTCCAGAAGCGGCTTATTCATCCCTCATAGCGTCCACCGGTTTGATGCTCATCGCCCTGGCCGCCGGGGCGAGTCCTGCCACGACTCCGAGAACCGTCAGCCCGAGAAGAGTTCCGACCGCTGTCCAGAAACTGATCTGGAACGGAGCCTGTAGGATACCGTCTGTCGTGAAGGCCAGCTCCAATCCTTGCAGGATCAGCACCGAGAACAGCAGGCCCAACATTCCGGCCACGGCTGTCAGCAGGATGCTTTCCCAGATGATCTGCGATAGAATCATCTTCGGAGTCGCTCCAATGGCTCGGCGGATTCCGATTTCCGTGGTACGTTCCCGGACCGTCACCATCATAATGTTCGAGACGCCGATCACACCGGCCAGCAACGTCCCGATTCCAATTAGCCAGATCAGGAAGTTCACGCCTTTGAACAGACTGTCTATCATCATGAAAAACATTTCGGTGTTGAGGACGGTGACTGCCTGTTCATCTGTCGGGTCTATGTAGTGGTTGCTTGCGATGGCTTTTCTGATCTTCGGGATGATGTCGCTCATCACGATCCCTTCTTTAGCCGTGACCGCCATCACCTGTACTTTGTCACCCATATTGTAAACGGCCTGCACTACGGAAATCGGAATCACAATGGCCTCGGTCTGCCTGCCTCCGAAGCTGATGACACTGTGTTCGTTGTAATCAACTCCTATGACCTGGTAATATGCCGGGCCGATCTTGATTCTGGTTCCGCACGGATCCACCCCCTTGGGATAGAGGTTTTCGTAAACCTGCTTTCCTATCACGCAGACCTTGCGTTTCTGCGCCACGTCCATCTCGTTGATGTAGCGTCCGTAAACTATCGTCGGTGTCTCTATTTTAGCGAAGTCGGCCTTCAACCCCTTGACGTTGCACCTTGATGACTTGTCCTCGTAGGTTGCCTCGCCTCTGGACCAACTGAAGCATTGAGGCGACACGATGTCCACTTCAGGAACCTTTTCCTTGAGAATCTCCACGTCCTTGATGTTCATCTCCCAGTAACGTCCCTTGTTGAAGCCTTTGTATGGCTTGGACGTGTTCTGGGACCAGATCATCGCCGAGTTGGAAGCAAACCCTCCCATCTGCTGGTTCAGCATCACCTTGAACCCGTCGCCGCCGCCCAGCAGGAACAGCAGCATGAATATTCCCCAGAACACCCCGAACCCGGTCAGCAGGCTCCGTCCCTTGTTGCGGGTCAGCGTGTCAAGGATTTCCTTGAATCGGTCTATATCGAAAAATTTCATTTGAATATTCCTTTCAATCTTTTATGAATATATTCCATTATTTTAGTCACTTCATTTTGAATATTCGTCATTCGCTGCGGAGGGCTTCGATCGGGCGGA
Source organism: Alistipes sp. CAG:435 (assembly GCA_000433355.1). Taxonomy (GTDB): domain Bacteria; phylum Bacteroidota; class Bacteroidia; order Bacteroidales; family UBA932; genus Cryptobacteroides. The sequence goes on from FR893108.1 coordinate 11,610, forward strand.
CCTTGGCGGCTTTTCGGGCGGGGGCGAGGCCGGCGATGGTGCCGGCGATGACCAGCAGGATTGTGGCTCCGAAGCAGACGTTCAGGCCGACCGTAGGATCTTTAAAGACCGTCTGCTGGAAAAGCCCGAAGTCCATCACCATATTTCCGGAAATATGATCGAGCCACTCGTTGGCCAGAACTCCGAGCACCATTCCGACGTAGCCGAAGAACGCGGTGATGATGATACTTTCGGAAATGATCAGTTTCAGTATGGCCCACGGGCTCGCGCCGATCGCCTTGCGGATCCCGAACTCGTGCGTGCGCTCCTTGACAGAAATCAGCATGATGTTCGAGACACCCACGATCCCGCTCAGGAGGGTGAGGATTCCGATGATCCAGAGCGCTGTCCTGATCATTGACATTCCTTTGTTCATCTCCATGCTCATTGTCAGGAGATTCCATATTCCCACAGCCCTCTTGTCGTCCGGGGCGGCGTTGTGGTTTTTGTTCAGCGATGCGCGCAGCCGATCCTCGAACGCCCTGTTGTCTTCCTCGGTGTCCAGCCCGTGGAACGAGAAAGTATATTCATCAATATCTTTGCCCCTGTTGTAGATTGTCCGGATGGTGGTGATCGGAGCGTAGAGGCTGGACCAACCGTTCTCGTTCGGCCTGAGGATGCCGATGACCTGAAACATCGAAGAGTTGATCTTGACATATTTCCCGATCAGGGCCTCAGCCGCGGCTGCCTTTTGAAGAGCCGTCAGCCCTTCCTCTTTCTCTCCGGTCACGCCCAAAAGCTCCCTCGCGTCGTTGCTGTCCATCACTATGACCCTTCTCCTCTCCTTGATGTCTATCTCGTTGACGAACCTGCCGTAGAGGAGGCTGAGCTTGTTCATTTCTGAATATTCAGGGCTGACTCCGCTGACCTGCTTGACGATGTATTCCTTGCCGTAGCTTGTGGTGAGGCTCGCTTGGGTGAGTATTGTTCCGGCCTTTTCCACATTATCAGCGAAGTCCGGACCGAGGGTGATGTCTATGTCTTTGTCGTTCAAGTCGATCCTTCGGCCTTCCCGCATTCCGTTGTACGGCTTGGAAGTGTAGCCTCCCCAGACGTTCATCGTGTTGGTCATGTAGTCGCTGTTGTTGCTCTCAAGGGCGTGGATCAGGCCGTTGCCGGCGCCAAGCAGGAAGATGAGCATGAATATTCCCCAGGCCACAGCGAAGCCGGTGAGGGCGGTGCGGAGCTTGTTCCTCCGGATGTTGCTCCAGATTTCTTCAAACAGGTCTCTCATCGCTTACTTCATTATAGTGCCCTCGCCGAACGGAGACGCATCGTGTCTGATGTTCTGCTCGATTTTGCCGATGATTCCGTCCTTGATGTGGATGATGCGGTTGGTGAAGTTGGCTACTCCGCTCTCGTGGGTCACGACGATGATGGTCATGTTCTCCTTCTCGTTGAGTTCCCGCAGCTGGTTCATGATCTCCACGGAAGTCTTTGAGTCCAAGGCTCCTGTGGGTTCATCGGCAAGGATGATCTCCGGTTTTGTGATCAACGCGCGGGCGATCGCCACCCTCTGCTTCTGGCCTCCGGACATCTCGTTAGGATAGTGGTCAGCCCACTCTTTCAGCCCAAGTCTTTCCAGAAATTCCATCGCCATCCTGTGCCGCTTCTGCCTGCCGACACCTTGATAGAAAAGCGGCAGCTCGACATTCTCCGCCGCCGTCTTGAACCCTATCAGATTGTAGGACTGGAATATGAATCCGATCATCTTGTTCCTGTACTCGGCGGCTTTTGTTTCGGAGAGATTCCAGATCAGGTTGCCATTTATGCGATATTCACCAGAATCGTAGTTGTCCAATATTCCAAGAATATTCAGAAGCGTGGATTTGCCTGATCCCGACGCTCCCATAATCGAGACGAACTCGCCCTTCTCTATGGTCAGGTCAATGCCCTTGAGCACGTGCAGAGGCTGCGCGCCTTGATAGGTCTTGTTGACATCTTTTAGTTCAATCAGCATTTGGTTGTTATCTTTTTTGCCCTATGGGCTGTTGTTTCTTTTTCATATACTTCTTGAAGATTGTCTTGTCTTCTTTACTGGTCTTCCGTCACTTCGACAAGCTCTGTGACCGGATATTTCTCACCTGTTTTGTGTATTAGTTTATTAATACACTGCAAAGATAGGTATGTTTTTCTATAAAGCAATAGTTTTTTGAAGGAAATTCACAAACGCTTAAATATAACGTTTTAGCGCCAGATTTATAACAAAATACACGCCAATTAATAGAAAATGTTTATCTTGTGGTTTGGATTTGCAAGCCCAAGACTGAGATAAACTTTTTAGCACAATAATGAATATGAAAGGATTAGCGTTTAAGAGTGTGATGATGGCGACACTGCTGTCGCTGCCGATGATGTTATGTGGATGCAACGGGAACAACAAGGGTAAGCAGGAAACCCCGGTCGTGTATTTTACGAAGGACATCTCTCCAGAGGCTCTTGTGAAACTGTACGAGGCGTTGGGTGTTGAGGCGCAGAGGAAAGTCGCCGTAAAGATCTCCACAGGAGAGTCCGAGAAGTCCAATCATCTGAGGCCAGAGTTTATCGCACCGCTCGTGCATAAAGTCAACGGAACCATAGTTGAGTGCAACACGGCCTATGGCGGAAACCGCTGCAACACAGAGGATCACCTCAAGGCGATCGCTGAAAGAGGCTATGACAAGATCGCTCCGGTGGACATTATGGATTCGGAAGGCGAGATTAAGATTCCTGTGAAGGATGACAAATGGATCAAGTACGACATAGTCGGCTCTCACATCGCCAATTACGATTTTATGATCGACTTGTCGCACTTCAAAGGACACGCGATGGGTGGATTCGGTGGAGCCTTGAAGAACGCTTCCATCGGTGTGGCTTCCCGAAACGGCAAGGCGTACATCCACACGGCTGGCAAGGCTGAGGACTATCAGCTTCTGTGGCAGAACCTTCCTGAGAAGTGGGACGAAAGCCCGGAGGGCAACACTCCGTTCATCGAGTCGATGGCCGCCGCCGCCCAGGCCGTCAATGATTATTTCGCCGCCAAGAAAGGAATTGTGTACATCAATGTCCTTAATAATCTCTCAATTGACTGTGACTGCGACGGTGATCCTCACAAGCCGACAATAAAGGACATCGGAATGGCAGCTTCCCTCGATCCGGTCGCCCTTGACAAGTTCTGCCTCGATCAGGTGTTCAACCTTCCGAAAGACAAGGACAACGACACACAGGCCCTCCTCGACAGGATCAGCCAGCGTCACGGCATCCGCATCGTGTACCGTGCTGAGGAAATGGGTCTTGGCTCCACTGAATATGTCGTCAAGGACATTGACTGATTTCAACGCATCACCTTGCCGAGACGATGTAGAAACAGGAGGTGGAGAGGAAGTTGCGGAGGAACGGGATGTGGTCGAGGCCGAGACGCAGACGGGTCGGGCGAAGATGGAACTTGGCCTTGTAGTGTGGGCTGATCAGCCATAGTTTCCGCTCCATGATCTGGAAACCGGTTTCTCTGCAAAGGCGCTCGAACTTCTCCGGAGTCATCTTCGAGCGCTTGATGCTCAGAAGCTCATCAATCTTGGCTGGATCTTCCTTGAATATTCTTAGATAGCCTCTGTAAAGGCTGGCCGGCAAGAGATGCATAAACGGAACTTTGGAGCAGACACCGCTCCGACAGATCTGTTGGTGGCCTCCGAACGGCATCTGCCAGGCCGGGAATCCGAAGAACACGACTCCGTCCGGCTTCAGGAACTTTTTAAGACCTGAGAAGAAGGCCGGTTTGTCATCCGGCTCGATGTGCTCTATCACATCGTGGATCAGGATGATGTCAAAACGGTCGTCCCGAGGGGGCATATTCAGAAAGTTTCCGCTGATGAACTCGCCCGGCATATTCCTTTTTGCGAAATATTCCTTGGCGTTGGCTATCTTGTTGGCAGCCAGGTCTATGCCTGTCACGCAGCATCCCGCTTCGGCGAACGGCAAAAGGTTCCCGCCCTCGCCGCAGCCGATCTCCAGCACCCGTGTTCCGGCTCCGACGTTCTTGAACTTCCGGAGATAGTCAATGTAAAACTCCCGGGAAGTCTGGGCCAACTCCCTGAAATACCGTTCTCTGTCTGTGTGTCTCTTCTGCATAGCGTTTGTCTGATGTCCCGGAAGCGGCCTTGTGGTCAAGCGATTCTGAAAAAACTTACTAAGCAACGGCTTCCGGACCGCAATATTAATAAAAAATGATTAATATTGAACGCATCATCTTGGCTTGTGACGATTATTCGCCATCAGAGTCTTTCTCCTGCCTTTCGCCGTGACCGCATCTTTGGCATAGGATTATTATTGAATTAGCTGTCATTTGCTCTTGAGACCTTGCCGGATGACATCCAGGATCTCATCGCCGTACTTGTCGCACTTGGATTTGCCGAAGCCTTTGACGGTGAGAAGTTCCTCACGGGTGGTAGGGGCGAGGTCGGCTATGGCCAGGAGGGTTTTCTGGTGGAGGATGATGTAGGCGGGGACGTTGTCTTTCTGGTACTTCTCACGCCGCCAGTCGATCAGTGCCTGCACCAGTTCCGGATGGAGGCTGCCGGTGTAGGTGTCTGATTCCTGCGACTGTCTGTCTGATGGTTTTTGAGTCTGTGTCGTGGCTGACGGTTCGACAGTCTCACTGTCCGCACACGGTCGCTGAACCTGCCGAGCTGTTCCTTCCGGTCGCTGAGCCTGTCGAAGCGAACCGCCAGCTGCCTCCGAGAACGACCTCGCCAACGCCTTTAGCGATCTGGCCTCCGACAACTCATTGTCTGCCTTTAGTTTATGGTACTCTTTCGTGCTGAATCCTTCCGACAGGATAGTCTCGTAGAGCGTCAACCTGAACCGTAACTCGCTTAGGAACTCCTCGGCCGCTGCCTTGAATGCCTTCTTGATCTCCTTGTCGTCTATCTCTATGAGCGTCAGCGGAGCGGCGAACGATGCCAAAGGCCTCAACTCTTTCCGGAAATATTCACAAGCCTTGGTGACGCGCTCCCGCAGGAGAGGGAAGTCGTCCGGCGCGCCGCTGTGGATGGACGCGGCGATGTAGCGGATCTGCTTCTGGAACTTCTGGGCCGTGTCGCTGAGCGAACGGATTCCGGCGAAAGTCTTTTGGTTATCTTTGCCGGAGTCCTGTTGAGGTGCTGTCTCACCAACCGGTTCCGATATTCCAGCACCGACCGTGTTGAACCTGCGCGCCTGATCCGGATAGAGATTCGACAGGTTGACCTGATATATTCGGTTAACCCTGTTGTAGAGGTAGCAAAGCCGCTGAAGGTCAAAGGCATCGCAAAGGGTTGAGGTGAAATATTCATTGGACATCGCCGGCAGCTTCAGGCGCACCTCATCCGCCGGCTCGCGGCTGCTTTCGAACGCCGTGACCTCCTCGCTGGTGAACGTGCAGCGCCGGGTGATCGGGGTGGTCAGGACGATACCTTCGAGGGTGCGACAGCGGGAAAGGGCCACATAGACCTGGCCGAACGAGAACGCCGCTCCAGCGTCGATGATGACATGGTCGAACGTCAGTCCCTGGCTCTTATGGATCGTCACCGCCCAGGCCGGACGCAGAGGAACCTGCTCGAAAGTGCCGTCCACAATCCCCTCAATCTCACCGGTTTCCTCATTCAGTCCATAGCGGATGTTCTCCCATTTCTCGGTCGTGACTTCGATTCTGTCACCGCTTTCGTCCTTTACGATCAGTTGCGGCTTGACCTTCTCGACAGTCGCGATCTTTCCGTTGTAGTAGCGCGCCTCGCCGGAAGTGTCGTTGCGCACGAACATCACCTGCGCCCCGACCCTCAGACGAAGCTGAGTCTCAGCAGGATAGGCGTTTTCCGGAAATATTCCTTCGACTTGTGCCTCGAAAGTCGCCTCGTCGGTCTTCAAGGCGTTCATTTTCGCCTCGTTGACCGAATCCGCCTGCGCGTTATGGGTCGTGAGACGGATCCATCGCTCATTCTCAGGCGGAACGAAACCAGGGTCCAACCTCTTGTTCAGCTCGCTCAGAGCCCATTCACTCGGCCTTCCCGACCTCACCTCATTCAAAATGTCAAGGAATATCCTGTCGCTCTGCCTGTGGACCTTCTCCAGCTGGATCGTTACGTACGGCAGCCGCTGCAACACCTTGGAATTGAAGAAGAAAGGCGATGAATATACCTGCTCCATAAACGGCCTCTCCGACTCCCGTACGACTGGCGGAAGCTGCTGAATATCCCCGATCATCAACAGTTGCACCCCTCCGAACGGCCGGTCGTTGCGCCGATAGCGCTTCAAGATGTCATCGATCGCGTCCAGAATGTCGGCCCTCACCATCGAGATCTCATCGATGATCAGAAGGTCAAGAGTCCGCAGGATCTTCACCCTTTCCTTGCGCAGGGAACGCATCCGCTCCGGCATCTGATATTCGGTAACAAGCTCTTTTACGTCAGGTAGATACGGACAAAGCGGCAGCTGGAAGAACGAATGTATGGTCACTCCGCCGGCATTGATGGCCGCCACTCCGGTCGGGGCCACGACGGCGAACCGTTTGGATGTCTGCCGCACGATTTCCTTAAGGAACGTTGTCTTTCCCGTTCCGGCCTTGCCGGTCAGGAACACGGAGACCCCCGTCTCTTCCACATATCTCTCCGCCAAAGTGAATCTCTCGTCCCTTTCGATCATAGCTCCTTAGCCTTTCTGTTTTGTCAATGGTTTTCCTATCAACTTTCTGATTGTCGGTGGCAATCCGGTACGTAAAGTCTGGCTCCGCCTGGAGGCCGACCGATAACTAGTCAGTCTATCTTTCCGTTAAAGTTAGCATTAAAAGTTCTTACGACAAAATCGGATTAGGATCGCGAATTTGAATTTCGTGGTGGGTAATAAGTTGATTATTAATTGTTTAATGTGATGTTCTCCCTTTGTTCTCTGTAGAGGATGCTTGGGTCAAATGTTTGATTAACAATCTTTTAGGTGCAGTGTCTGAAACTTCTGTTTCTCAAGAAAAATCGTTATGTTTGTTACAGAAATGCCGAACAAGAATATTCATAAAAAAGGATTCTCACCAGAGCCGCCGGAAGGTTGTGACCTCTCGAAAGAACGCATCCTGCTGCATTGCTGCTGCGCTCCCTGCTCGACCGCCATCATCGAGTGGATGGTGGGTGAAGGTCTGCGTCCAGGAATATTCTTCAGCAACTCCAACATCGTCCCTTTCCATGAATATTCCATACGTCGTGACGAATTGTGCCGCTACGCCGCCGCTCATGGTTTGGAGACGATTGATGATGAATATGATCACGCCGCATGGCTGGCCTTTGTCCGTCGGTTGGAGACAATCCCGGTCGCTGAGTCTGTCGAAGCGACCAATTCCGGTGGCGCAGCGTCTCATCGGCAGGCTCAGGGACCGGTCATCCGCATCGCCGACATGCCCGAACGTGGTCCACGTTGCCTTGAATGCTTCAAGTTCCGCCTTCTGAGGGCGGCACGCTATGCCGTGGCGAACGGCTACACCCTCCTGACCACAACCCTGGCCTCTTCCCGTTGGAAGGACCTGGAGCAGGTCGATACGGCCGGCCGTTGGGCCTGCGATGTTGTCAACGGTGCTTGTGATAATGAATCCGTTATCGATTTGGATTCTGAGGTAGGTCCGGAGTCCCTTTTGTCCGGACGTAATAAAGTCTTGTGGTGGAATCAGAACTGGCGTCGTGGCGGTCTTCAGGAACGCCGAAACGCTTTGATAAAGGAATGGGACATGTATAACCAGACCTTCTGCGGATGCGAATTCTCCGAACGTCATTGATTCCCCGGCACAGGAGAAGCACTCGGGAATATTCATTGAAAATTAATGTAAGATAATAGATTATATTCAAAATGAAAAAGATGGTAAAACAATTCATCGCGGCCGCTCTTCTGGTTTTGGGAGCGACCATGAGCGTTGCGGCCGGAGAGAATATTCCGAGACCTGAATATCCAAGGCCGCAGTTTGAGAGGACCGATTGGGTCAATCTGAACGGCAAATGGTCGTTTGAACTTGATTTGAACCATGTTGGTCTTGAGAAAGGGTATGCGGAGAGCAAAGGCTTCCAGGGGACCATTCTGGTGCCGTTTTCTCCGGAAAGTGAATTGTCCGGAGTAGGCCACACTGATTTCGTGACCGGCATCTGGTACCACAGGACGATAGACGTTCCGGCTTCATGGGAAGGGAAAAGAGTCCTTCTGAACTTCGGCGCGGTCTATTATCAGTCAGATGTTTTCGTGGACGGAAAGTTCGTGGGACGCCATTTCGGAGGCTCATCTTCATTCTCTTATGACATCACTGATTTCGCCGCTCCCGGCACCACCCATGACCTGGTGGTCTATGCCCAAAGCGACCTTCGCGGGATGAGGCAGCCAGCCGGAAAGCAGTCCCTTGTTCTGGGATCCCACGATTGTGAATATACACGCACGACGGGAATATGGCAGACCGTGTGGATGGAGCCGGTTTCCGAGAACGGCCTGAAGAGTGTTCAGGTCAACACTGACATCGACCAGAAGCAGTTGGTTGTCCGTCCTTTGTTCTATCGCGAAGGTGCTTCCGGACTGAGGATCACACTTACGGATCCGACCTCTCCAAAGAAGCCGGTGGCGCAGAAGACCGTCTCGGCCGCTAACAGCAGTGTGGCCGTGCTTCCTCTCAAGACCGTCAAGACATGGAGTCCCGAGGATCCGTTCCTGTACGACCTCAGCTATCAGGTTATTGACAAGGACGGAAACGTTCTGGATGACATCAAGTCCTATGTCGGGATGAGGAAGGTTCACATTGAGGGCAACAAGATATTCCTGAATAATGTTCCTTACTATCAGAGACTTGTGCTTGATCAGGGCTATTATCCTCAGAGCCAGTGGACAGCTCCGTCAGACGAGGCTTTGAAGCACGACATCGAACTTTCCAAGAGCGCCGGATTCAACGGTGCGAGACTGCACCAGAAGGTGTTCGAGGAGCGTTTCCACTATTGGGCCGACAAGCTTGGCTATCTGACATGGGCCGAGTTCCCGAGCTGGGGCATCGAGCTCAATGGCGTTGAGCCCGCCCGTAACTTCTTGAGTGAGTGGGCCGAATGTGTCGTGCGTGACAGAAACTATCCTTCCATAATCACCTGGACTCCGATGAATGAGGAGTTCTGGCCAGACAATGTCCAGTACCCGCGTTTCAGCGAGGACATCTATGCCTTGACAAAGCAGTTGGATCCTACCCGTCCGATCAACATCTGCAGCGGCGGCATCCAGGTCAAGACAGACATCTGGACTGAGCATCACTATGAGCAGGATCCTGAGAAGCTGAAAGAGATAATCTGGAATGACGGCAAACTGTTCACCAGACCTGTTCAGACCTACAAGGGCCGGATCAACAACATCGGTTTCAACGACCCTGCCCGCTACAGTGGCGAGCCTTACACTTTCTATGAATATGACGGCTCGATTCCGTACATCCTTGATGAGTTCGGCGGCATCAAATGGGTCAAGGGGCAGGATGCCACGACCGTTAACTCAACGACCCAGTCTTGGGGCTACGGCAAGAGCGTTGTCTCGATGGAGGACTTCTACAAGAGGCTGGAGGCTCAGGTCAAGGCTGTCGTCTCCATGTCCAAGAGCATCTGCGGTTTCTGCTATACCCAGCTGACCGATGTCGAGCAGGAGCAGAACGGTGTCTATTGCTACGATCGCTCCGAGAAGTTCGACATGGCCAGAATCAGGGCTATATTCACAATGGAGCCTGAAGGAGAGTAATGGTTTTCTTGGATTGGCTGATACATAATTACCTTATTTAGTGTGTGTTGCAAAATGCTGGCGGTCAAAATAAGAGGCCAGCGTTTTACAATTGATTGAGAATAAGAAGGTGGTGCTGCACCGCTTTATAATCAGCGCTTTACGAGATGGTGCTCTCCTTTGCCTCCAGACCATAGAGGCGGAGGAATGGATGGAGGCTTTGTAATATCCTTACATTTCTTTCAGGAACTACAGTTTTTGTCGCCTTGGTTCGCTATATTTGCAGGAAACGCTTCCGAATATGTTGAATCAGATCAGGCGATTAAGTGCGATAGTGAACAAGCTCAGCGGCATAAAAGAATATGTGGAAGTGACCCTCCGTCTGAAAATCACCAACGATTTTGTGATGGCCCTCCTCTCCCGAAGCTCCTCCGTCGAGATCCCCGCTCCCCAGTCCCTCAAAGACCGGATGTACGACATCTGGACGGCGGCTCCGGGGCGGAATAAGTAATTTGTCAATTTTATATTGTTATGGATCAATTTGATTTAGAAAAACATTTTGCTGAGGTGAACGCTGCCCTTGGCATTAAAAACAAGAGAAGCGATTCTGATGAGTCCTATGTGATTGACTTGTGTGATGAAGTGTTGGGAGAACTTGCCTTAAGGCAACATACCTTTGATTTCTTACGTGGAGATCCAAGTGAGTCTTGTCCGTCCGGTAAAAAACTACCTGTTGATGCTTATTATCCGAATAAGAATATTGTAGTTGAGTACAGGGAAAAGCAACATACAGAGAGTGTTGCGTTCTTTGATAGGAGGTCTACAGTATCAGGGGTCGGAAGAGGTGAGCAAAGACGAATCTATGATCAACGTCGTAGGGATATTCTTCCACAATATGGAATTAAGCTGATAGAAATATCGTATTCATCTTTTAACTATGATTCTAAAAAGAAGATTATCCGGAATAGACAGAGGGATATTCTTGTAGTAAAAAGACTCTTGTTGAAGTAATGATGTTCAACAACCCGGAGGAGACATATTCATTGAATGAGAAGTTTGTGGTGGCGGCGGTGCTGCTTTTGCCGGTGGCGTTGGCGGTGGTGGCGATGATTGGAGAGAATAGGCGCCTGAGTGAGGTGGAGGCGATGAAGAATAGGCCGGTCCGCTACTATGAATATGCCATCCGGCCGGTGGACACGGTGCTGAACCATCCGGTCGGGCTGAGGGGAAGGTCGTTGATTGAGGATGACGGGCGAGGGAATGGTGTGGTGCTGAACTCGGGCGGGAATAAGATCGTCACGGGTCTTTCCTCGGAAGAGATTCTGGAGCAGCTTGACCTTGACTATCAAGATGTTTATGACTATTACGGAGGGGCGGAAGAGCTCAGGTGAATATGATTTATTGAAATGAAAATCGAAGAAGCTATACTCTATGTGCTTGCCGAGAGGGGTGGCGGGCTGCGGACGGAGCAAATCGCGGAGATCATCAACAACCGCAGATTGCATATTCGTAAGGACGGAAAGCCGGTGACCTCGGCGCAGGTGTATGCCGTGGTGATGCGTTATCCGGACACTTTCGTCAAGGCGGAGGGGCGGATAATGCTGATGATATGATTTTCGTGATAGCTTGACGATTTTATTTGGTTTATATTGTAAACTTATTTATATTTGTGATGCCGTTAGGGCTAATGTGCATGACCGCTAATGACGGAAACGATGTAAATCAAAATGTTATGGAAACAAACAACAATCTTTCGGCTGAGCAAAGTCTGAAAATCATCAGCGAGACGATGGCAAGGAATTGCCGTGCGATCGAGAAGAATCAAGGAACTTACTACATCCTTTGGGGTGTGATACTGGCGGTGGTTTCCGCCCTCATCTATCTTTTATGGAACGGCACGGGGAATCCGGTCTGGAATTACCTCTGGTTTCTCATTCCGGTGATCGGAGTTCCGGCGGCCATATTCATTTCAAAGAAGGGGAGTGACGCTCCGAAAACCTATCTCCACAGGACTGTAGGCTGGATTTGGTGCGCTTTCGGAATCACGGCCGTTTGCCTGACAATCCTCTCTTGCACGGTCAACCCGTTCGTGCTTGACACCTATCTCATCACGTCTTTGTTCGGTTTCACCATACTGTCCACTGGCATAGTCATCAAGAGCTGGCCGATCATCGCTTCTGGAGCGCTTGTGGTTCTGCTCGGCGCACTTTACACTGACTATGCCGGCGCGCAGATCTGCCTGATATGGCTTTTCAGCGGCATCATTATGATCGCCGGCGGCATCATCGCCAGAATAATAAAGAGGTAGGATATGTTCAGAAAACTGAATCCTCTGCTGCATTCGGAGCTCAGGCTCGCCGTGATGTCGATCCTCATCGGGGTCGAGGAGGCGGACTTCGTCTATATCAGAAAACAGACGGGCGCCACGGCCGGCAACCTCAGCGTGCAGATAGACAAACTCAGCGAGGCCGGCTACATCACCATCGAGAAAGGCTTCAAAGGCAAGAAACCTTGCACCACCTGCCGCGCGACCGACGCTGGCCGCGAGGCGTTCAATGAATATGTCGATTCGCTCAAGGACTATCTCTCCTTGGGAAACCAGCAGTAAAACTGTCCCTTAATGAGCCTCTGAGTGCTTTTCGAGAGAGTTAATAATTTTAGGTAACTATATAGCAGTTGACTAACGTGGTATGCAAGCGGTCGCCAAGCGGTTACATACGCGCTGGCGTCACCCGCATTTTGTGAATATGGCGGCAC
>FR893109.1 GCA_000433355.1 Alistipes sp. CAG:435
CACCGTCGATGACGGACACGATGTGACTGTCCCAAATCTTGTCGAAAAGTGTGTTCATCCCCTGAATTTGTTTATGCAGTCAATGAACGCCTCCACAGACGCGGTGACGATGTCGGTGTCGGCTCCGAAGCCATAATACACGTGGCCGTCATGCTCGACCTGCATGTGAACCTTGCCCACATCATCGGAGCCTTTGGTGATGTTCTGTATGGTGAACTCCTTGATGACCATCTGACGCCTGATGATGATCTTGAGGGCGTTGATCGCCGCGTCAACCGGACCGTTGCCTCTGGAAGCGGCCTCGAATTTCTCACCGGCTATGTCAAGACCGACACTTGCGATAGGTCTCAGACCCTTGCCGCTGGTCACCTGGAGGTACTCAAGCTTGACGTGATGGTCCTCAGCCCTGTCGGCTCCGGCGAGCACAAGGAGATCATCGTCGCTGACCTGCTTCTTCTTGTCGGCCAGTTTGAGGAACTCATCGTAGAAAGCGTCAAGTCTCTGGCCTTCCATCTTGATTCCAAGCACTTCCAAACGGTATTTAAGGGCAGCGTGGCCGCTTCTGGCCGTAAGCACGATGTCGTTGTCGTCTATTCCCACTTCCTTAGGGTCGATGATCTCGTAGGTACTGACGTTCTTGAGGACTCCGTCCTGATGGATGCCTGAGGAGTGCGCGAAGGCGTTGCGCCCGACGATGGCCTTGTTCGCCTGAACCGGCATATTCATAAGGTTCGAGACCATTCGGCTCACCGGTGTGATTCTGGTCGTGTTGATGTTGGTCACGAGAGGGATGTCGCTGTGGCTCTTGATGATCATGGCGATCTCCTCCAAGGCCGTGTTGCCGGCACGCTCGCCCACGCCATTGACTGTCACCTCGCACTGGCGGGCCCCGGCAAGAAGTCCGGACATTGTGTTGGCGGTGGCCATACCGAGGTCGTTGTGGCAATGGGTCGAGATGACAGCCTTGTCAATCCCATCCACATTGTCAACAAGATACTTGATCTTAGCGGCGTACTCGGAAGGGAGACAGTAGCCTGTCGTGTCAGGAATATTCACGACCGTGGCCCCGGCCTTGATGGCCGCCTCAACCACTCTGGCAAGATACTCATTGTCAGTGCGTCCCGCATCCTCGGCGTAGAACTCCACATCCTCGACATACTTCTTGGCATATTTCACAGCCCTGACGGCACGCTCAAGAATCTCCTCCCTGGTGGAATTGAACTTGTACCTTATGTGGGAGTCGGAAGTTCCGATTCCCGTGTGTATCCTCTTGTGTTTGGCGTATTTAAGCGCTTCCGCGGCAACATCGATGTCTTTCTCCACGGCACGTGTCAACGCACAGATCGTCGGCCAGGTGACGGCCTTGGAAATCTCCACGACCGAATTGAAATCCCCAGGACTGGAAACAGGGAAACCCGCCTCAATGACATCTACTCCCAACTCTTCAAGGGCCTTTGCCACCTGGATTTTCTCCACAGTGTTGAGTTGGCACCCCGGCACCTGCTCGCCATCACGCAAAGTGGTGTCAAAAATGAATATTCTGTCTGAACTCATCTGAAAAACGGTAATTACACTAACTGATAGCTAAATTCGTATTTTGTTTTGTGAAAAACAACATTATGGCCTATTTATGCCTCTTCTCAAGTTCCTTTTCCAGGTCGGCGATGCCGTAGCCTTTGCTGACCAAAAGTACAAGAAGGTGGTAGACAAGGTCGGAGGCCTCGTAGATCATCCTTTCATCATCCCCTTTCACGGCCTCGATGACGGTCTCGACGGCCTCCTCGCCGACTTTCTGTGCCATTCTCGGAGTCCCTGCCTTGAACAGTGACGTGGTGTAGGACTTCTCCGGCATCTGCTCGTGACGGCCTTTGATCACACTTTCAAGCTCGCGGATAAAACCGAGACTGGTAGGCACGGCGTCCCCCCAACAGGTCTTCGTGCCTTTGTGGCAGACCGGCCCGTCAGGAATCGCGCGGACAAGAAGAGTGTCCGAATCGCAGTCAGCGGAGATGGAGACCAGATGCAGATAATTGCCGCTGGTCTCCCCTTTCGTCCAAAGAGTCTGGCGGGAGCGGCTGAAGAATGTCACCAGACCGCTTGTCTGTGTCTTTTCGAGAGCCTCGGCGTTCATATAGCCGAGCATCAGAACCTGAAGGGTGTTCCGGTCCTGAACGATGGCCGGCACAAGTCCGTCAGCACCGGCTTTAAGAGTTTTAAAATCAATCATATTCATTAAGTTCGTTATATTCTTACATTCACTCCGTGTGAGCGGAGGGTTCTTTTCAAATCGGGAATGGAGATTTCGCCGTAATGGAATATGCTCGCGGCGAGGGCGGCGTCAGCCCGGCCGGTGGTCAGGACTTCCTCGATGTCAGCGACGCTTCCCGCCCCACCGGAGGCTATCACAGGGATGGTAAGTTCCTCAGCAAGATGGGAATATGCCTGCACGGCATAGCCGTTCTTGGTGCCGTCATTATCCATTGAGGTAAAGAGGATCTCGCCGGCGCCGAGGTTCTGGACTTCTTTGGCCCAGAAATACAACTCCTTGTCGGTCGGTGTCTTGCCGCCGTGGGTCATTACCTGCCAGTAAGTATTTTTGTTAAGGGATGTCGCTTCGACAGGCTCAGCGGCAGTTCCCGAAGCGACCATCCTCGCGTCAATCGCCACGACAACAAACTGGGAGCCGTAGCGGGAAGCGATCTTGGAAATGATCTCCGGATGAAACACCGCCGCCGTGTTGATCGTGATCTTGTCCGCCCCGGCATCCAGAAGCCTGGCCGCATCCTCAAACGAAGATATTCCCCCACCCACAGTGAACGGAATGTCAATCCGTTCCGCAATCCGAGAGACCAGATCCGTGAAAGTTCGTCGTCCTTCCGATGACGCGCTGATGTCCAGATAGACCAACTCGTCAGCCCCCTGCTCAGAGTAGAAAGCTCCCATCTCCACAGGATCGCCCACCTCACGCAAGCCCTCGAAATTGATCCCTTTCACTACCTGTCCGTTCTTCACGTCCAGACAAGGTATAATTCTCTTCGCCAACATATTACCTGAACAAATCCTCAAGTTTCACTCGTCCTTCATAAATAGCTTTTCCGACAATGGCCGAGCGAAGTCCAGATCTTCTCAATTCCTCCAGATCCTCGTAATTGGACACGCCCCCGCTCACGATGATCTCCACGTCCGGAAACTGTTGCTGAAGGCCGGCGTAAAACTCCAGATTCACGCCCTGCAACATCCCGTCCCTCGAAACCTCGGTCACAATAGCCTGACGCACAAGTCCTTCAAAAGACTCCAAAGCCTGCACGGCTGACATCGGGACAGTCTCCTTCCAGCCGTGTGTCGCAACCAAACCATTCTTCAAATCCAACCCAAGGATGATTTTTTCCCCATAGCGGCCAAGCCATTTCTTGAATATGTCCGGTTCGGTAAAGGCCACGCTTCCGCAGATGACATATTCAGCCCCGGCATCCAGAACAGCGTTCAAAGACTCCTCCGACTTCACTCCGCCGCCAAACTCCACCTTCAGACAGGTCGCATCGGTTATATTCCTTAGCACATCCAGGTTCTTCGGACAGGCGGCCTTTGCACCTTCCAGATCCACAAGATGCAGCCTTGTCGCGCCGGCCCGCTCAAAACTTTTCGCCATCTCGACAGGGTTGTCCGAATATACTTTCTCTTTCGCGTAGTCCCCTTGAGTGAGACGCACGCACCGGCCGCCGATTATGTCTATGGCCGGGATTATGTTAAAATTCTTCATATTCAATAAAATTCTTTAATATCTCAGCCCCGACCGAACCGCTCGTCTCCGGATGAAACTGCGTCCCGAAGAAATTGTCCCGCTGGAGCGCCCCGCTGAAACGGACACCGGCATATTCAGTCGCGGCGACAGTCTGATCCGGGAATATTCCCGCGCTGTACGAATGCACATAATAGACGAACGAATCTTCGGGAATATTCCTGAAAAGCGGGCCGCGCAGCCCGGAGATTGTATCCCACCCGGTGTGAGGGATCTTGACACCGGGAGTTTCCGGGAAGCGGGTGACTTTCGGGGTGAATATTCCAAGACATTCCGTGTCGCCCTCCTCGCTTGAAGCGCACATCAGCTGCATTCCGATGCATATTCCTAAAACAGGTTGGGTCAATGACTTTATGACTGGTGCCAAGCCTGTGGACTCCAAGGCTTTCATAGCGGAGGAAGCCTCCCCAACTCCCGGCAGGATCACGTGGTCGGCGCGGCGGATCATCTCCGGATCAGCGGTCAGCACATATTCCGCTCCAAACCTTTTCAGAGCGTTTTCGACCGAGCGTATGTTGCCGGCTTTGTAGTCAATTATCGCTATCATAGGATGCCTTTGCTTGATGGTAGTTCGTAAGGGAACGGGGTCTTGGCGACCGCCATTCTTAAAGCTCTGGCGAAGGCTTTGAAGATTGCCTCGGCCTTGTGATGCTCGTTCACGCCCTCCGCCCGGATGTGCAGGTTGCATTTCGCTCCGGCGCAGACAGACTGGAAGAAATGGCTGAACATCTCGGTCGGGACATCGCCGACCTTCTCACGTTTGAACTCCGCGTTCCATTTGAAATCAATACGCCCTCCGAAGTCCATCAGGACAGCGGCGTCACAGTCGTCCATCGGGAGGACGAAGCCGTAGCGGGCCATGCCGAGTTTCGAGCCGAGAGCGGCGTTGATTGCCTCTCCGAGGACAATTCCCACATCCTCGATCGTGTGGTGTTCATCGACCTGCAGGTCTCCTTTGGCTTCTATGGCCAGCGACACGCCTCCGTGGTTCGGGATCTGCTCAAGCATGTGGTCGAAGAACGGGAGACCGGTGGAAATGTGTCCGGAGCCTCCAATGGAATCCAGATCCAATTCAAGGGCAATCTTTGTCTCTTTGGTATTACGGACAATTCGGATATGTCTTTCGCCTAATATTTCCATACCGGGGGTGGTCGCTTCGACAGGCTCAGCGACCGAAGAGGACAGCAGCCGAAGCAGTCTGTCATTCTCCACCGGAGTGCCGACTGTGATGCGAAGGCACCCCTCGCAACCTGAGACCTTGGAACGATTCCGCACAATGACTCCTCCCGCAAGCAGCCTCTCGTAAACCTCATCCGGATTCTCAAACCTAACCAACAAAAAGTTAGCGTCACTTGAATATATTCCCTTGACCTCCGGGCATTTGGCCAATTCTTTTTCCAAGCGGAACCGCTGCCCCACAATCTCGGCCACAGCCTTGTCCTTGGCCGCCTCGTCAAGTTTCATCAATGCCATCTTCTGAGCCAGAACATTGATGTTGTACGGATATTTGACTTTGGACATCAAAGCGATGACAGCAGGATCCGCGATCGCCAATCCAATTCTGAGACCTGCCATACCCCAAGCCTTTGAAAGCGTCTGAAGCACAATCAGATTGGGGTATCTCTTGACCAAAGATGTCAGCGAAGGCCTGACCGAAAAGTCGATGTAAGCCTCATCCAGCACCACCACGCCGCCGAACCTTTCAAGAATATCCTCGATCTGCTCCACCGGGAACGAGTTTCCTGTCGGGTTGTTCGGCGAGCAGATGAACATCAGCCTTGTCTTGGAGTCCGCCGCGGAAAGCATCGCCTCTGTGTCCATTGAGAAATCCGGCCTCAGCTGGACTTTCCGGAATTCAATGTCGTTCATCGCGGCTGCCACCTCGTACATCCCGTAACTCGGAGCGATGGACACGGCATTGCTTGCTCCCGGTACGCAGAACACACGGTAAACAAGGTCAATCGCCTCGTCGCTCCCGTTGCCGATGAACAGGCTATCCGCAGAAATTCCTTTGATTTCCGCGACCTTGGCCTTCAAGGCTTTCTGATGTGGGTCCGGATACCGATTGATGCCATTGTTGTAAGGATTCTCGTTGGCATCCAGAAATATTTCCGGCTGGTTCGAGCCACAGTCGTCCCGGGCGGTCGAATATGCCTCAAGACCTAAGATGTTTGGCCTTACGAGTTTAAGAACGTCTTCTATATTCATTACTGATTATTTTTCAAGTCTTACTTCAACCGCGGCGGCGTGAGCGTCAAGCCCTTCGGCCAAAGCCATTGTACGGATTGTATCACCAAGGCCGGACAAACCCTCGCGCGAAATCTCCTGAATCGTCATCTTCCTCATAAACGCATCCAGATTCAACCCGCTGAACGAACGCGCCCAACCACTCGTCGGCAAAGTATGATTCGTTCCTGAAGCATAATCACCGGCGCTTTCAGGAGAATAATTTCCAATGAATATGCTCCCGGCGGCTACCACCTTATCCGCCACGCTCCAAGGATCACGCATAGATATGATGAGATGTTCAGGAGCATATTCATTGGCGAAATCGATGATGTCCTCACGGCTCGTAAGAACGACCATCCGACTGTGATCCAACGCTTTGGCAATGATGCTTCCCCGACTCAGCCTTGCGGTCTGTCTTGCGACTGCATCCACCACGGATTTTGCGATAGCCTCCGATGTGCAGACCAGAATCGACTGGCTGTCCGGCCCGTGCTCCGACTGGGAGAGGAAGTCAGCTGCGACGAACTCAGGATCAGCGGTCCCGTCAGCCAGCACCATAACCTCTGACGGACCGGCCGGCATATCGATCGCTGCGACCGACAGCCCGACCATCTGCTTGGCCTTCATCACATAACGGTTGCCAGGGCCGAAAATCTTGTCGCATTTGGCGAGCGTCTCCGTTCCATAAGCCATAGCCGCAATGGCCTGAGCGCCACCGATTTTGAATATATTCCTGACTCCACAGACCGAAGCCGCATAGACTATGACAGGATTGGCTTTCCCATCCTTGTCAGGAGGTGTGCAGAGAACGATTTCAGGGCAGCCAGCCACGGAGGCAGGGACGGCCAGCATCAGAACCGTCGAGAACAAAGGCGCGCGCCCGCCAGGAATATACAGTCCGACCCTACGGAGCGGAACGGCCTTCTGGTAGCAGACGACACCGGGTGAAGTCTCAACCTTAACTGTTTGCGGCATCTGCGCGCTATGAAATTTCCTGATGTTTGAATATGCCTGTGCGATGGCCGCCTTTAACTCTGGTGAAACGGAAGCGGTGGCTTCCGCGATTTCCTTGTCGCTGACTTTCAAGGCTTCAACAGAAGTGAAAACTATGTTGTCATAGCGGGACTCCAGATCCAGAACAGCCTTGTCGCCTTGTGTCCGGACATATTCAAGGGTGGCTCTTACGCTTGCATCGATGTCGGAATCGCTTTCAGCGGCCCTTGAGATCAGCTTCGGCCATTCGATCCGGGGAGGGTTATTGTATATTGGGGTCACTGAGCTTGTCGAAGTGACCGTACAATCAAAATTCCGCATAAAATAACGAATAAATATTCAATACCTACAAAACCATCTTCTCAACCGAGAGCACAAGAATCCCTTCCGCGCCAATCTCCTTCAAACTTTCGATCTTCTCCCACAAAACGCTCTCATCCACAACGGAATGCAGTGAAGACCACCCGCTTTGCGCAAGCGGCAGCACAGTCGGGCTCCTCATCGCCGGAACAATCTGGATGGCATCCTCGATCCGGTCGTCGGGGATATTCATCAACAGGTATTTCTTTCCACGGCTGTCCCGGACAGCGTTAAAACGGAACTTTATCTGTTCCAGAAGTTTAGTCTTTTCATCCGAAAGATTGCCACCCGAAATCAGCACCGCCTCCGAGAACACCACCTTCTCAACCTCCTTGAGCCCGTTGCTCACAAGCGTCCCGCCGGAAGATACGATATCGAAGATAGCATCGCTCATACCAACGGTAGGAGCGATCTCCACAGAGCCTGCGATAACGTTGATCGATGCATCTATTCCTTTATCTTTCAGAAATTTGCTCAAGATGTTCGGGTACGATGTAGCTATCCGCTTACCGTTGAAATATTCCAGTCCGGTATATTCTTCAGACTTGGGGATCGCCAAAGAAATGCGGCACGGTCCAAAGCCCAGACGGTCAACAACCTCCACTGCCTCACCCCTCTCGCAGACTTCATTGTAGCCTACGATACCCAAATCCGTCACGCCTTGAGCGACTGCCTGTGGAATGTCATCGTCTCTCAAATAGAGTATCTCAGCCGGGAAATTACTGGATCTGGACAGGAATTTCCGCTTGGTGTCATCCACCTCGATACCGGCCTCACGCAGCAGTGTGAGGCTTTCTTCACTTAAACGGCCTTTGGCCTGAATCGCGATTCTTAACATTTGTCGTTCGTTTGATAAAAAAGGCCCGCCACCAAAACGGAAGCGAGCCTTGACCTTAATATCCCTCATAAACAGATACCCACGACAAAGTCACCTCCGCTTCTGGCGATGGTGAAGATGTAGGTGGATATGATTGAAACTTCTCATTCTATTAGTTCAACACGGCAAATATCGGAAAAATATTCTAAAAGACAAGATTTTTTGACAAAATATTCACTAAACCATGACACTAAAATGAATATCTCACCACTCCAAGGATTCTATGATTGATGATCAGATGTTCCCCCATATTAGCCAACCCTCTGGCATTCAACTCATTCATCTGTCCATAAATCACGCCTGTGCTATTATATTCAATGGCGCATGTAAGTCTTTCGAGATTGAACGCGACCGCCGGAGCGACACGAAACATGTAGCGGATATTCTTGAAGCCTCCATCAAAGTAATAGATGTAGGCGGTCTTCGCATAACCTGTCTCGTCATCTGTGATCAGGTCATGACCGGCACCCAACGCCGTCATGCCTCCGGCGAACAGGATGAATTGCCATTGCTGGCCATAACTTGCCGAGGCGAATCCTGTGACCGACCTTAGAGGGGTGTACTTGTACTTATAATCGTCCGACTTGTCATAGACAGCATAACCTCCCATAAGTCGGAGATGATCCCCACCCGAGGCAAGAACGGCCTTGGCGTTGACTTTGAACATACCCTTGCTGAACTCGAAACAGGCCATCGGACTGATCATGGAAATGCGGTCCTTGACTTTAGTTCCGACATCATGGTAATAGGTCAAATCGGTCGTGCGCCAACGAGGAACCAAACTTATGAAATCCGCTCCGACCCTGGCCTTGATGTACTTTGATGAATATGTCAGGCCAGCGTACAATTCCGGGACAAGGCCATACTTGACATAGTCAGCTGATGGTCCTTGTGGTCCCGTAGGCATGAACTCCATCGGATAAAGAAGCCCCGCCGTGAAAGTGAAGCGATCCATCAGATTAGTCTCAAACATCAACTGAGGGCTTCTTGCGTATGGATTGAACGGGGCACCGGCCTCATAGCCGACACTGTATGGCATGTCCAAGGACATAGGATGCCATGCATGGCCAGCCTTGACAGACACAGACTTGAAAAAGTCACCGAGATTGTCCCAGTTAAACTTGAGGTAAGCCTCTCTGAGACTCAGCGACGCGGAGCCTCCCGTCAACAGATAGAAATCCGTCTCCAGTTTTCCGGTTACATTGAACGATCCGTACCTGAATCCGGTAAGGTTCACTCCAAGACGTGTCGTGATGGCGGACATTTTTATGGAAGGGTTGTACCAGATGTCGTTGCCTTCCAGATTTATCTTCTTGTCGTAAGGAACATAATAAAACAAGTCCTCGGTGTCGGCCTTGGAGTCGCGAGCGTCGAAAATGGCGCTCGCGCGGAAAAAGCCGTATGGTTCAAGATGATTGGTCAACTTCACCAGATGGCTTTGTGCCTCAGATGGTAAAGCGGTAAGTGACAGGGCGATGGCCGATGCCAGCATTGGGATTATCTTATTCATAGCGTCAATCTTTCCGTGCAAGGCCGACAACAGCCTTGACTTGTCAAACAATAATATTAGAAAGTAAACTTGACCAGAGCCTGGACACGATGGTTGGTGATCCAGTGGAGATTGTCCTTGGCAAGGCCGTTGGCGCCGATGCATTTCACACCGTCAATAGTCTTGTAATCACCATATTGTACACTTGTGAGCTCATATTCAAGACCGATCGCGAACTTGCCGATGTTGTGGATCACGGTAGGTGTGAGCCTCCACATCTGGTTCATATTCGAGAAGCTGTTCTTGCTGAAATAGAGGTTTGCGGCAGGAGCGTAGCCGTCCTTGGCGCCGTAGAGATCGTCTTTCGTTCCGAAATTCTTCACATAGCCAGCAAAAAGGATCCACTGTGTCTTCTTTCCGTGCATAAGGCTCACCCAAGTGGAAGAGTTGCGGGTAGGGGTATATTCATAACTTATACCGTCATCCTTCACACCGGATATACCATAGCCACCATTGAGGTTGAAATGCTCTCCAGCTTCTGCGAAAGTAGTCTTGAACTTTGCGGAGAACAGCCCATGCTTATACTGACCATAGACAAACGGAGTGAAAGTCGTGATACGATCACTTACCTTTTTGGTTCCTTCCGCATTTATAGTTCTTGGTTTGATTGACAGCATATTCACACCCGCCTTGAAAAGGAAGCCCTCACTACTGTAGTTCAATCCGAGATAGAGTTCTGGAGTACAGCTGTACTTGATGTAGTTGGCAGAGGCACCGTTAGGACCGGCAGAAGTATACTGCATCTGCCAAATAGCAGATCCAGTCAACGAGAGCACATCGCTCAACTTATAGTCGAACTTGACCTGAGGCGTGCGGCTGAACGGTCCGAAAGGAGCTCCGGTGTTGAGGGAGAACACATCCGGCATATCAGCGGCCATCGGATGCCAAGCCTGACCGGCGGTAACCAACCAATCATTCTTTCCGACAGTGACGTATGCCTGACGAAGACGGAGGACGGCCGTTCCGGTGACACCTGAGAGACCGTTGTAGAAGTCAGTCTCGATCTTGGCTCCAAACTTCAAACCATTATATTCATAACCTGTCACATTGAGTCCGATTCTGGAAGTGATGGCGGCGTAGCGGAGAGAGCTCTGCTCATTCAGATCGACATCGCCCTTCTTGTTCTCATCCTTAGGAAGATAATAGAAGAAATCCTCTGTTCCCGCTACGCTCTCACGTGTGTCGAAAGCGTAGTAATTGCGGATGAATCCGTAGAGGCTAACCTTTGGAGCCGTTTCCTGCGCCCCGAGAGAGGCACACATTGCCAAAGCGGCAAGTGAAGTGAAAATTTTGTTCATTTTAATAACTACTAACTGATTTTTAAGCATTGAGAAGCTGCTTTGGTTCCTTTTCCAAAACAGCTTCTCTGATATTACTGTAAAATTACTGTGCGAACGGGAATATCTTGGTGAGCCAGAAGAATCCGAAGATGAATCCGACCACACCGATGATGATGCCGATCTTTGCCATGTCCTTGGTC
The DNA here is from genome assembly GCA_000433355.1 of Alistipes sp. CAG:435. GTDB lineage: Bacteria > Bacteroidota > Bacteroidia > Bacteroidales > UBA932 > Cryptobacteroides. Next base: position 11,288 of record FR893109.1, read on the forward strand.
TCGACAAGTCCGGTGGACGCGGCGATGGCGTTCGGAGGAGTGGAGATCGGGAAGAGCATGGCGATTGACGCGCACACAGCGATGAATATGATCATTGCCTGGGTACCGCCCATAGCCACGAAAGCGGCGTTGTTGGCGGCGGCAGGATCAGCCATACCCTCGGCTACAACGATGAGGATAGGGATGAGAAGCGCCGCTGTGGCGGAGTTGCTGATGAAGTTCGAGAGGAAGTAGCAGACAAGACCGGCAACTACCAGCACAAGTATGACAGACATCGAGCCGAACGGTATCGCCGTGATGAGAACCTTCGCCAGACCGGTGTCCTGAAGGAGGTAGCCCAACGCGAAGCCTCCGGCAACGAGCCAGAGTACCGACCAGTTGATCTCCTTGATCTCCTCCTTGCCGAAGAGTCCTGTGGCCGTGAAGACGGCGAGAGGAATCAGAGCCACGACGTTGGAGCTGATGTGATGGAGTTGCTCCGTGGCCCAGAGAAGGATCGTGATGATGAAGGTAGCCCATACGAGCTTGCTCTTCCAATCCTTCTTCTTGTCGTTGGCAGGGATCTCAAGCACAAGTTTCTTGGTCTTGAACGGGAAGAACACCAGAAGGAGAATCCACGCGAGGAGGATCATGATGATCACGTAAGGAATCATGTGGACGCACCACTCTCCGAAAGAGACATCGATGCCGGCCTGCTCAAGGTAACCTTTCGCTGTCGCGTTAGGAGGGGTTCCGATAGGAGTTCCGATACCACCAAGGTTGGCGGCGACCGGAATCGAGAGCGCAAGGCCGATCTTTCCCTTGTCGTCGCTCGGCAGCTTGTGGAGCACCGGAGCGAGGAAGGCAAGCATCATGGCGGCGGTGGCGGTGTTGCTCATGAACATCGAGAACACGGAGATGATGATGAGGAATCCCAGCAGCACCATCTTAGGCTTTGTTCCGAATATGCTGAGCAATGATTTTGCGAGAGTTACGTCAAGTCCGAATCTTTCAGCCATGATCGCGAGCACGAATCCGCCAAGGAACAGCATCACGACAGGATCGGCGAAAGATGACATTATCTTTTTGTAGCTTACCAGCTGACCGAACTCAGGATTGCAGAAGAACCCGAGTCCCTTGTCGGAGACGGTCAGCAAAGCGACCACGATGATCAGGACGGATGTCGCCCAGTTAGGGATGATCTCAAACATCCACATCAAAGCGGCGAACACGAAGAGGGCGATCACACGCTGCTGCACAACGGTCAGGGCGTCGATGCCAAAGAATGAGACAGGCACACACCACAAGAAGAGTGTGACCAGAAGAACAATTGGCAGAAGTACACCGTACTTCACATTGAATTTCTTTTCAGCCATTTCAGTAGTATTGATTATTAATTTTGTTATTTCTGGAATTCGAACCTGAGGTCGATCGGAATGTTCTCAAGACGGATGTTCACAAGGTCAGCCTTGAAGTCCTCGGAAAGGACACAGTACTGGTTCTCAAACTGTTCCGCGAACTCGTAGTCACCGGTAGCCTGGGTCTTGAGGGCGATGCCAGCAAACTCAGCCACGAGTGAAAGGGTCTTCTCGTAGTCGATTGAATATTTTCCGCTGTCTCCACGCTTGAAGGCGCCGTTCTGGTTCAGGTAGTTGAAGAGCATCACATAAGCCCTTCCGAGCTGTGAGGCCTCTCCGAAACGCTCTGAGCGGATGAGGTTGGCCACGAATGTGGTGATGGCGTCCTCCTTGGTGATGAGCGCAGGGATCTTGTGCTCATCGATAAGCTTGCAGACAAAGTAAAGGCCGAGGGCGTTGGCCTTGGCGTCCTCCCAAGTGAGAGCCTTGTTGCCAAGAGCCTCATAGACGAAGCCCTTGCCGTTGATGGTCTCCTTTACACCGAGTCCGTGGGAGATCTCACGGAAAGCGATGTTCCAGTAGAAAGCCTCCTCGTCAAGGTGATCCTGCTGGTCAGGAGTCAAAACCACGATGCCAACCGGGTTGACAACCCTGTTGAACTTCTCCATCATAATGTTGCGAAGGAGGGCCGTACGGGTACCGGCCTTTGCCTGAACTTCCTCATTGTAAGGGAGATTCAAAGCGATAAGCTTGATGCCGGCGTTGGCGTGGCCTGCGCAGTAGATGGCGTCGTAGGCGTAGATGTCAGACTCGTCGCCCGGAACAAAAGTCTTGTACTGCTCCTCGCAAGGGATCTGCTTCTGGAGCTCAGGAAGCATCGACTTGAACTGGTCGAGGACCTCGGTACGCTTGAGATCCTTGAGGAGCACATAAGCCTCGTAGGATGTCTTGAGACCATAGAGCTGGTCATCATTGACCTCGTTAGGGCCGATGATGAGGTCCATCTTGCTGTCCGTCATCTCCAGCCAGGCAAGGTCGCTGTCATAATAATAGTCAGTCCTCAACGCGTCGATCTTCTTGAGAAGATAGTTGCGCACGCTCGGCTTGATGGTGATGTCAGCGGCGGCCTTGAGGTAGTTGCAGATCTTGTCGATGTTGTACTCGAACGCGTCGTGGTACCAAACGGAAGTGAGCTTGCCGTCGGCGCCGCGCCTGATGAGTGAATATGGACTTGTCTTCACCGGATCAGCCAACGAGTCGAACTCAGCGGCAGTCATGTCGGCCGGATAGAAGTTGGCACCAAGAGGAAGCTCTCCGAAACCTTCTATGAATGTGGATCCGTCAAGGCGGTCCCAAGGTCCGTAATTGATTTTGGCATAGTCCCTAAGATCGGCATCCTTCAGGTTCTCGATCAAGGTCTTGTCACCAAAATACTGTTTCCAGTAGATACTGTCAGCCTGGTCGGCGGCGAATTTGTAGAGGTTGAGGACTTCCTTGCCGTTGTCCGTGATACCGGAAAGGTCTGGTGACTCGATCTTCACGAGCGCATACGAATCGACCTTCTTCTGGACAGCGGTCTTCGGCTCCGTGTTGCAGGAAGCCGCAAGAGCGATCAGCATTAATGCCAGAGCGGTTCTTTTCATTTGAAAAAGTGTTATTTAATAATGTTCATATTCATTGTATCTTGCAAATTTAATGAATATAAATGAAAAAAGCACATCAACGAGGTGTTGATGTGCCCATATTTGTAAGAAATCTTACTTTTTAGATGATTCCCTGCTCAAGCATGGCCTGCGCTACCTTCATGAAGCCGGCGATGTTGGCGCCCTTCACGTAGTCAACGCTGCCGTCCGGACGTGTGCCGTACTTCACGCACTGCTCGTGGATGCTCTGCATGATCCAGTGAAGCTTGTCGTCAACCTCCTGTGCGGACCAGCTGAGGTGAGCCGCGTTCTGGGTCATCTCAAGGCCTGAGGTGGCGACTCCACCGGCGTTCACAGCCTTGCCAGGAGCGAAGAGGACTCCGTTGTTCTGGAAGAAGTGGATGGCACCCGGCTGGCAACCCATGTTGGAAACCTCGCAGCAGCACCAGCAACCGTTGGCCTTCAGTTCCTTGGCATCGTCCTCGCTGAGCTCGTTCTGGAACGCGCAAGGGAGAGCGATGTCGCAAGGGATGCTCCAAGCCTTCTTGCCGGCGATGAACTGAACCTGTCCAGGGAACTTGGTGGCGAGATCCTCGACCATATTCCTGTTGGAGGCACGCATATCAAGCATATATTCATTCATCTCAGGAGTCATTCCCTCAGGAATATGGCATACTCCGTCCGGGCCGGAGATGGCGACAACCTTGGCACCGAGCTGGGTAGCCTTCTTCACAGCGCCCCAAGCCACGTTACCGAAGCCGGAGATGCAGACCTTCTGGCCGGCGATGTCCTTGCCAGCCTTGTGGAGAAGGTGCTGGGTGAAATAGAGGGCTCCGAAACCGGTGGCCTCAGGACGAAGGATGGATCCTCCCCAGGTAGCGCCCTTTCCGGTGAGAACTCCGGTGTGATACTGGCGGGCGAGCTTCTGGTACATTCCGTTCAGGAAGCCGATCTCACGTCCACCTACACCTACGTCACCCGCAGGGATGTCCTGGTCTGGGCCGATGCAGCGCCAGAGCTCAAGCATGAAGGCCTGGCAGAAACGCATGATCTCAGCGTTAGACTTTCCGACAGGGTCGAAGTCCGAACCACCTTTCGCGCCACCCATAGGAAGCGTTGTGAGGGCGTTCTTGAATGTCTGCTCGAATCCGAGGAACTTGAGCATTGAAGGGGTGACAGCCTTGTGGAAACGAAGACCTCCCTTATAAGGTCCGATCGCACTGTTGAACTGGACGCGGTAGCCGAGGTTTGTCTGAACCTCACCGTTGTCATCGATCCAGGTCACACGGAACGTGAAGATTCTGTCAGGCTCGACAAGTCTCTCGACGATCTTTGCCTTCTCGAACTCAGGGTGCTGGTTGTAAACCTCCTCGATTGACTCAAGGACCTCCTGTACAGCCTGGAGATATTCCTTCTCTGTAGGGTACTTGGCCTGGAGACGGGCCATTATTTCAGTTGTTTTCATAACGTAATGTGTTATTAATTAGTTAATAATGTGTGTTCTATTTAAGTTCCCACGTGGATCCGCCGTGAAGCAGCTCATCCACATTGTGGACCTTGGCCTTGGCTTTGACGCCCTCGACCTGCTTGGCGACCTCATCCTCGTAGGTGATGTCCGGAACCTCACGGATGACTCCGAGGGCGACCGGAAAGTCCGGCCACTTCATATCGGCCAGCATCATCTGAAGGCCAAGGTTGTCGGAATGGCTGTCGTGGGTGAGGATGTCATCCTCGGTCACACCGTTCTCTCCGATGGTCACGACCTTCAGTCTCCAGCCATCGAGGGCGATGCCCTTGTCACGGTTCTTTCCGAATATCATCTTCTCGCCGTCGCGCAGGACCAGAGTCCTGTCCGCCTTGTGCTCACTGTCGGAAATCTCGGCGTGAGAGCCATTGTTGAAGATCACGCAGTTGGTCAGGAACTCCATCACGGAAGTGCCCTTATGCCTTGAGGCCGCAAGCATGATCTCCTGGTTCAAAGCAAGTTCAGTGTCCATTCCGCGGGCGAAGAACGTTCCCTTCGCGCCAAGCACGAGACTGCCTGGATTGAACGGATGCTCAACCGTTCCGTAAGGAGAAGTCTTGGTGATGGCTCCCAGTTTTGAGGTCGGGGAATATTGCCCCTTCGTCATACCGTAAATCTGGTTGTTGAAGAGCATCAGGTTGATGTCGATGTTCCTTCTGATGGCGTGGATGAAATGGTTCCCGCCGATGGCCAAAGCGTCACCGTCACCGCTCACCTGCCAGATGCAGAGATCAGGATTGGCGACCTTCATTCCGGTCGCGATCGCGGTGGCGCGGCCGTGGATGCTGTGGAACCCGTAGGTGTCCACATAGTACGGAAGCCTTGACGAGCAACCGATTCCGGACACGACCACAATCTTGTCCTTGTCTATTCCCTTCTCCTCACAAACCAAAGGAAGGGTTCTCTGAAGAGCGGCGAGCACGGAATAGTCCCCGCATCCCGGACACCATCTGATCTCCTGGTCGCTCTTGAAATCTTTCAATGTATATTTTGGCATTGCGCTGTCCTCCTATAATTCGCTTAAAGCGGCGTCAACAATCTCCTTAACAAGGAAAGTCTGTCCCTGAACCTTATTGCAGCTCAAATAGTTGAACTGCGGGAATATGGTCTTGAGGTACCCGGCGAACTGTCCGAGATTAAGCTCGCAGACGATTATCTTACGGAAACCAGACAGTACCTTCTCCGTGTTCTTAGGCAGCGGATCGATGAAATCGAAATGCACACGGCTTACAGTCTTACCGGCGGCGCGGAGTTCCTCCGTGGCTGTAAGAATATGTCCGTAAGTGCCACCCCAGCCAACCAGCAGGACATCACCGCTCTCCGGACCGTCAACAACAAGGTCAGGAATGTCAGCGGCCACACGGGCGACTTTCTCCGCACGCTCCTTTACCATCATCTCGTGGTTGGCCGCATCTGTGGAAAGGACTCCGTTATGTGTCTTCTCAAGACCGCCCACACGGTGCTCCAAGCCAGGTGTTCCGGCCGGAGCCCATTTTCTGGCAAGAGTCTCGGGATCCCTCTCGAAAGGATGGAACTTGTTCCCGTCGGCCTCGGCAAGGCGAGGCTTGATCTCAGGATATTCACTCATTGTAGGAATCTTCCACGGCTCCGAGCCGTTACCAAGGAAGCCTTCGGAGAGGAGCAGGACAGGAGTCATATGCTCCATAGCGATCTTGGCTGCTGTGAAAGCGGCATCGAAGCAATGCGCCGGTGAGTGCGCGGCCATCACGACCATAGGGCTCTCGCCGTTGCGGCCGTAAAGGGCCTCGTTAAGATCAGCCTGCTCTGTCTTGGTAGGCAGACCGGTGCAAGGGCCGCCACGCTGCACGTCCACAACCACGATCGGGAGTTCGGTCATCACAGCCAGTCCAAGAGCCTCGGACTTTAGTGAAAGTCCCGGGCCTGAGGTTGTCGTCACCGCCAGATTGCCGGCGAATGACGCTCCGATGGCTGAACATATTCCGGCGATCTCGTCCTCAGTCTGCATAGTCTTGACACCAAGGTTCTTGTGTATGGCGAGTTCCTCAAGGATGGCTGTCGCCGGCGTGATCGGGTAGGATCCGCAGAAAAGAGGCCGTCCGGATTTCTCCGAAGCGGCGATGAGACCCCAGGCCAAAGCCTGGTTACCGGTTATATTCCTGTATATTCCTTTTTCCTGAATGTCCGGGACGACGGTGTAGGTGTCGGCGACCGCCTGGATGTTCGCGGCATAGTTGTAGCCGTCATTCACCACCTTGCGGTTCGGCTCGATCATCTCAGGGTGCTTCTTGGCGAAACGTCCCTCAAGATAGGTATAGACATAGTCCAACGGACGGCTGTAGATGAAGCAGGCCATTCCGAGGGTGAACATATTCCTGCACTTATGGACAGACACGACATCCAGTCCGCTGTCCTTCAAGCTCTCCTCCGTCAGTTTTGTGATCGGGGCGACGATGATGTTCCTGTCCTCGATGTGAAGTTCCTCAAAAGGATTGCCGGTGAAGCCCGCTTTCGTCAGGCCGAAATCATCGAAGGCATCCTCGTTTACAAGCACGGTAGCGTTTCTTTTCAGCCACTTGGCGTTCGCCTTCAGGGCGGCTGGGTTCATCGCCACCAGCATGTCACAGAAGTCCCCGGGGGTGTTTACCTTATGGCTGCCGATGTGAACCTGGAATCCAGACACACCGGCGACAGTCCCTTTCGGGGCTCTGATCTCTGCCGGATAGTCCGGGAATGTGGAAAGGCCGTTACCATAGACTGCGGACAGGTTGGCGAACAAAGTTCCGGTAAGCTGCATACCGTCACCGGAATCCCCGGCGAACCTTATCACAACATCCTTAGCATCAATAACCTTATGTTGCATTTCTATTTTAAGAATATTAGTGTTTTATAAAAATACGTTACAAATTAAAGCATAAAAAGCAGAATAACCAACCTTTTCACTGAAAAAAGATTCATTACCTGCATACAGCCCTAAAACATAACGAAAAAACGTCCTGGAAAGCACTCAGCGACAACACGTCATGTCAGAGCGCAAAAAAGGGTCGGCAAAAATCAGTTCTTGCCTACCCTCTTCTGATCTTCCTGTCAATGATTACTGCTGCTGGCCCTGAGCCTGTGCCTGAAGTTCCTTCTGGAGATCCTCGATGGTCCTGCCCTCAGGAATATTCATTGCCTTTCTTGCCTCAGGAGTCAGATCCTTGCACTGAGCCTTGTCAACGTAAAGGTACTGTGAAGTCTCGAACACAAACAGATAGCCGCCGGCCTTGGCGAGTTTCTCAACTGCCTCCTGAGCCTTCTTGTAGATAGGATCCATAAGCTGCTGTTGCTGCTGCTGAAGCTCCGCCTGGATAGACTGCTGGAATTCCTGAATCCTGTTCTGGATCTCACCGAGTTCCTTCTCCTTGCTGGACTTGATGGCTGGAGTCCATGTGGACTGCTTCTGCTGGTACTCGTTATACTTGGTCTGAGCCTCTTCCATCATACTCTGAAGGGTTTCCTGAGCCTCTTTCTGAGCAGTCTGCATCTGTGATCTGGCAGCATCAGCCTCAGGGGCGAGCATCACCAGTTCATTGAAATCGACATAAGCGAACTTCGCCTGCGCCGAAGCCGTCAGAGTAAACAACGCCATTGCGGCGATCAAAAGAATCTTTTTCATTTTTATAGAATTTTATCAGTTTACGTGTTTTGATTCCGATGCAAATGTAAGAATATTATTTAGAATTGTTGTCCGATAAGGAAGTGGAACTGGCTTCTGTTCTTCTTCACCGGATTGTCGAAACCGTAGCCCCAGTCGATACCGAGCAGACCGATCATCGGGAGGAACACCCTCACGCCGACACCTGCGGAACGCTTGATCTGGAACGGATTGAACTTCTTGATGTCCGACCAGCAGTTTCCACCCTCAAGGAAGCCCAGCACGAAGATCGTGGACTGTGGCTGGAGGATGACCGGATAACGGAACTCCATCGTGAACTTGTCATAGACGTTACCGGCGTAGTAGCCGTTGGAATTGTACGGGGTCGCCTCCCAAGGGGTAAGATAGTAGTTCTCGTAACCACGAAGCGCGATGATGTCCGCACCATAAGTGTCGTAGCCAGACATACCGTCACCTCCGACTCGGAATCCCTCAAACGGAGAATAACCCCACTTGCGGTTGTAATATCCAAGGTAGCCGAACTGCGCGCGGGTCATGATCACGAAGTCACCGATGACTTTGGTGTAGAGTTCGCCGCTGACCTTCCACTTGTGGTACTCGATCCACTTGTAACGGTCTGCCGAGCTCCATTTGTCGTAGTTGATGTCCTTGTAGCTTGAGACCTTTGTAGGATTGCCGTTCGCGTCAAGCGTGCCGAGATCCTTCTTTCTGAACAAGGAATATGGAGGAGTCAGCTGAAGGCTGGCGCTGAAGTTCGATCCCATACGAGGATAGATCTGCTGGTCGGTCGAGTTTCGGCTCAGATTGATCGTGTAGCTCAGGTTGTGAGACTTACCATCATTGAACATGAAGTAACCGTTGATCCAGTTCTTCAGGTCATAGATCTGCCAGCTGAGGCCGTTGTACAACACGAAATAGTTGTCCGGCCACTTCAGACGGGTTCCGATTCCGGCCGAGAATCCATAGACCTGCATGACCTTGTCGTTGGACAGAAGTCCGATCGCAAGATACGAGTTTGTCTGTCTGGTATAGTAAGCCTGAATGTTCAGGGATGTCGGTTTCTTTCCGAAAAGCCAAGGCTCCGAGAATCCGAACACCAATGAGGTGTAGTAGGTTCCGTTTGTCTGGAAACGCAGCGAAAGGTTCTGCGCGTCTCCAAGAGGTACCGGTCTCCAGGCGTTCTTCTCGAACATGCGCTTCGTGGAGAAGTTGTTGAAGTTCACTCCGACAGTCGCGACAAAGGTGTTGGCGCCCCAACCTCCCGAAAGTTCCAGCTGGCTGGAAGGCTTCTCTGTCACGTTATAGACCACATCCACAGTGTTGTTCAACTGGTTAGGAAGAATCGAGTAACCTTTCGACGGATCAGTGATGGCCTCCGGATCGAACTGTCCCAAGGAAGCGATCTCACGGATGGATCTTTCGAAATCAGTCTGGCTGAAAAGGTAGCCCGGCCTTGTGGCGACCTGCCTGCGGACAACCCTCTCGTTGGTCAGGCTGTTGCCATTGATGACGATATTGTTCAGGGTAGCCTGCTTTCCTTCCGAGATTCTCATTTCCACATCCACGGAATCACCCTCGATGTTCAGCTCGACAGGAGTGACATTAAAGAAAAGGTAACCGTTGTCACGGTAGATCTTGGACACATCCTGATCCCCCTGTTTGCCTCCTCCCAGAAGCCTCTTCTGCATGGTCACCACATCGTACGGATCTCCCTTGCGGATGTTCAGGATCTCGTTGAGCTGATCGGTGGAATAGACGGAGTTGCCGGTCCACGAGATATTCCTGAAATAATATTTCTTGCCCTGGTCAATCTTGAGGTCGATGCCAAGCCTGTCCTGTGTCACATAGTAGATGGAATCCTTTACGATGCGCGCGTCACGATAGCCGGCCTCGTTGAGCTTGCTGACGAGGCTGTTCTTGTCGTTAGGATATTCCTTTTCGTTGAATTTTTTGCTGTTGAAGAAGTTATACCATTTCTTGGCTTTCGTCTTCTTCATGGAACGGGAAAGTTTGAAGTCCGTGAAGCCTTCCGTTCCTTGGAAATTGATGTCCTTGATCTTGACTTTTGAGCCACGGTCAACGGCGAAGTTGACCTTTATGGCATTCCGGACAATGGTATCCTTCTGCGTCTGGACATCGACCTTGCAGTTGAGGAAACCCTTGTCGGCATAGAATCTCTTGATGATGTCGGTGGATGTTTTCGCCACATAGTCGGAGAACTCCCCTCCCCTTCGAAGATTGAGCCTTTCGTCCAAATCCTTCTGCTCACCCTTTCTCACGCCGGTGAACAGCCATCTGGACACCCTCGGACGCTCTTGGATGCGGATCACAAAGAAAGCGGAGTCCTGTTTCTCGCTCAGATGGTCTATCTCCAAGGCCACGTTCTCGAAATACCTCTGCATCCAAAGCCTGGACACGATCGAGGAGATGTCATCGCTTGGCACAGTGACTCTCATGCCTTTCTGGAGTCCGGTCAGAGAGACGATCTGCTGGCTGGAGAACTGGTGGTTTCCCTCCACGGTAACACCTCCCACATAATAAGTCTTTGGGTGGTCATAATCTACTTCAACGGGGGCGGAAGATTTTACCGAATCCTGTCCAAAGGCCGGAACAGCGGCCACGGACAAGGCGAGAAGACACAATAGACGATATACTTTCATCGAATCAGATTTCATTTTAAGATGCAAATATACGTAAGTTATTTAACTTTTCCATACCTACGGTTCCTGTGGGAATATTCTTCCAGAGCCGCCCTGAAGTCCTCGCGCCTGAAATCAGGCCACAAGGTATCGACAAAAAGAAATTCCGAATATGCCGCCTGCCAAAGCAGGTAATTGCTTATCCTCTCCTCTCCGGAAGTGCGTATGATAAGGTCCGGGTCCGGGATGCCGGCGGTGGCCAGATAACGGTCAAAATCCTCTATGCCAACGGATTCGAGGCCAGCGGGATCATCAGCATATTCTTTGGCCATCCTTTTGGCGGCCTGAAGGATATCCCACTTCCCGCTGTAGCTCAGGAACACGACAAGCGTCAGAAGAGGTTCCTTGCCGGAGGCTGGAGCGGTCAGTCTCTCTGCCTTTTTTATAACTTTCACAAGATTGTCATCAAGCCTTGAAAGATTCCCTATCACACGGAAAGAGACTCCCTTGGCCGCAAGGGAATCAATCTCGTCCGCGATCGATTTCAGCATAAGGCTCATCAGAGTGCTCACCTCGGACTCCGGACGGTTCCAGTTCTCCTCCGAAAACGCGAAAAGCGACAGGTACCTGACCCCTGCCTCAGCAGCAGCCTCCACACAGGCTCTGACGCTCTCAACGCCGTTATAATGACCGGAAACCCTTTCCAGCCCCCGTTGCCGGGCCCAACGTCCGTTGCCGTCCATGATAATGGAGACGTGCTCCGGTATATTCTTGATTTCGTTCATATTCCAAAATTTCATTCTCCGCTGTTCCGGATGTCCTCGCCCCAGAACAACTTCGTGGTCAGAGCCTTTATAAAACTGGTGTTTTTAAGACGAACCCTTTTTAGCGAAAATTGTGCCACCTTGACATCAAGGCTCACAGAAGGCTCGACCAAATGGTTTCTGTTGTCCATCGACAGCATGACGCTGTCATCCCTTGATCTCATGGAAATCGAGATTTCAGTGGTGTCCGGAACCACAAGAGGACGCGCGTTCAGGTTATGCGGAGCGATCGGCGCGATGATGAGCACCTTCGCCTCAGGAGCGCAGATCGGACCTCCGACGCTCAATGAATATGCCGTCGAGCCGGAGCTTGTGGCGACCAGCAACCCGTCGGCCCAGTAGGTTGGCAAAGGGTGTCCGTCCATCCTCACATCAATTCCAAGCAAGGCGGCGCCAGAACGATGCACGGAAACCTCGTTAAGCGTGAAAGGACAGAACTGCGGATCCGCGGCCAGCGCTCCTCCCGACACATCAGTCCTGAGCAGTTCCCTGTCCTCAAGATACCAACCGCCTGACAAAAGGGCGTCACACGCCTCTTCAGGACTATATTCAGAAAGGAACCCGAGCCGGCCGAGGTTCACTCCGAGGATCGGGATCCCAGACTGTCCCACGCACTGCGACGCGGAAAGGAAAGTCCCGTCACCACCTACGCTCATGACAAGGTCAGTCTCCGGAAGAATGTCTTCTCCCCCGCTGATCTCATAGAAGTCAAACGACTCTTTTTCAAGCTTTCCGAACATTCTGGAAAGCCTTCCGTCGCTCATGGCGCGACCGTCTCTTGAGTATAACGCTATCTTCATCAGAGCACGACTTGGGTTATAGTGAAAGCATTTGAATCTCAAAAATAGCACAATTCCGCATAAAACTGAACAGAAATCATTATTTTTGTATGATTATATGTGTACGAATATGACAAGACTTAGCGTGAACATCAACAAGATCGCCACGATCCGCAACGCGCGTGGCGGGAATATGCCGGACGTGGAGAAGGCCGCGGTCGACTGCGAGAGATTCGGGGCGGAAGGCATCACGGTACATCCGAGGCCGGACGAGAGACACATCAGATATTCAGACGTCAGGGCCATCAGGCCTACCGTGACGACAGAGTTCAACATCGAAGGCAATCCTATCCCGAGTTTCGTGGATCTCGTCCTTGAGGTTGTCCCTGACCAAGTCACTCTTGTGCCGGACGCCCACGACGCCATCACATCCAACGCAGGCTGGGACACCGTCTCCAACAAAGGGTTTCTGACGGACATCTGCGCAAGGTTCAAGGAAAAAGGGATCCGCACGTCCATATTCATAGACCCATCGCCCGCTATGGCGGAAGGAGCCAAGGCCTGCGGCTGCGACCGTGTGGAACTTTACACCGCTGATTATGCGGCTGAATATTCCGCCGGGCGGGAAAAGGCCATAAAGCCGTATCTTGAGACGGCAGTGGCTGTAAAGGAACTTGGATTGGGTCTGAACGCCGGGCATGACCTGAACCTTGAGAACCTCGAATATTTCATCAGGACAATCCCTTGGACGGACGAGGTCTCCATCGGTCACGCCATCATCTGCGACGCTCTTTACAGGGGCCTCGAAAAAACAATACAGGCTTATCTGTCGAAGATTAAGATTTTTTAATTACATTTGTAACCTTGAATATTAATAACAAAAAATAAAATGAAACAGACACCATTGATTATCAGCGTCATAGCCCTTGTTGCTGTGGCCGCTCTCGGAATTTTCCAACTCACGTCAAACGGTAAAGGCAGCAAGAAGACCACTTCAGGCGAGGCCGTGGAGGTCACGGCGCAGCCAGGTTCGATCGTATGGTTCGACCTCGACAGGGTTCTCAACGAGTACGACATGGCCAACGACCTCAGATCAGTGGTGGAGACCAAGGTTCAGAGCATCCAGGAAGAGATCAACAGAAGGGGCAACAAACTCCAGAGTGATGTGAACAAGTTCCAGTCTGACCTTGACAAGGGTCTTCTCGTCCGCTCTGTGGCCGAGCAGAGAAACATCAAGCTTCAGGAGCAGCAGAACAACTTCAACAACTACGCCGCCCAGAAGCAGCAGGAGATCGCCGAGGAGCAGCAGGTGATGATGAACCAGATCGGAGACGCGATCAAGACTTTCCTCGACAAGTTCAACGAGGAACACAAATACGCGATGATCATCGCCACCCAGGGCAGTGTCCTCCCGGCGCCTGTCGCCACCGGAGATCCTGATCTTGACGTGACCGACGCGATCCTCGCCGGACTCAACGACGAGTACATCCAGAGCAAAGGCAAAGGTGGAAAAGCAGCCCCTGCCACAGCTGAGGAGTCAGAAACGAAGTAGGCTTTGAGAATCGCTCTCCTTTCCTGCTTTTACCCTTTTCGAGGAGGGATCTCCCAGTTCAACGCAAGTCTCTACTTGGAACTGGGGAAAAGCCACACTGTCAAGGCTTTCAATTTCAAGAGGCAGTATCCGGAATTTCTTTTTCCGGGAAAGACGCAATATGTCACAAAGGATGATGACGCCGTACCAATCGAGAGCGAGGCTCTGTTGGATACGGCCAATCCTTTTACCTACCGGCGCACGTACAAGGCTATCCGTGACTGGAAACCTGACCTTGTGATCATCAGCTACTGGATGTCCTACTTCGGACCTTCGTTAGGTTACGTGGCCAGAAGGCTCAGGAAGCGATGCAAGGTCATCTCCGTGCTTCACAATGTCATTCCGCACGAGCCTAAGTTCTTTGACGCTCCTCTGACGAAATATTTTCTGTCAGGCTGCACCGGCAATGTAACGTTGTGCGACGAGGTTGCGGAAGACCTTCACAGGCTCTCTCCAAAAGCTTTGAACGCAACAATTTTCCATCCGATCTACGAGCACTTCGGCGAGAAGCTGCCCCGCGGTGAGGCGGAAAAGGCTCTCGGGCTGACACCGGGGAAGAGAAACCTGCTGTTTTTCGGGTTGATCCGGGAATATAAAGGGCTGGACATTCTGCTGGAGGCTTTCGCCGGACTGGACGACAGTTACCAGCTCATCATTGCGGGCGAGCCATACGGATCGTTCGACAAATACCAGAGGCTGATCGACAGTTCTCCGGCCAAAGACAGAATCAGACTGTTCACCCATTACATCAAAGACTCCGAGGTAAAGGATTATTTCTCGGCCGCCGACCTTGCGGTGTTGCCTTACAGGTCCGCCACCCAAAGCGGAATCAGCGCCATCGCCTACCACTTTGAGGTGCCGATGGTGGTCACCGATGTCGGCGGCCTGAGACAGGCCATCGGAGACTGCGGCACTGGACTTGTCGCGCCAAAGGCTGACGTCGGCAGCATCGTGAGGGAGATCCGGACATATTTCTCTGACACAAACATCAAGACTCTCTGCATCAACTCGATCAGGGCCGAGAAAGAACGGCTGTCATGGAAGACGTTCTGCAAAAGGATGCTGGAGTTCTCCGACAATTTGTACAAGCAAAGATGAACAGATACTTGACTACTTTCGTGGCCTCGTTATGTCTGACGGCCGCGTCCGGCACCATAACTGCCGCACAGGAATACGTCGCGCCGCAGGTTGTGGTGTCCACTGACAAGGTACGCTATAACGGAAAGGTGTACTATTCGCATATAGTGCAGGAACGTCAGACCCTTTACTCTATCAGCAAGGCTTACAATGTGACCCTTCAAGAGATCTACGACGCCAATCCGAACCTGCATCTCAACACGGAAGGACTCAAGAAAGACCAGATCATCCTGATTCCGATAAAAGAAGGGGTCACACAGACACCAACCCGGACAACAAAGGTTGAGACCACGGCGGACAACAAGGCGGACAGTGGAGATGACAAGGCCAAGGAATATACCATACACCGTGTCAAGTGGTTCGAAGATCTGACATCCATAGCCAGAAAATATATGGTCTCGAAGGAGTCCATAATGAATATCAACGGGATGACATCCGAAAAGGTCAGGCGCAAGGACAAGATCAAGATTCCTACGCACCCGGAGAAATGGGAGAAAGGGTCCGGTTACGAGGTGGCTTCCGCAGGATCATCGACCGAAGGAACTTCAACTGAATCAGGTTCTTCGACAGGTGCGGTGACAGGTGATGATTCGACCTGTTCAGAGAACGATGGTGTGTTTGACAGGATATTCAATAAGAGACACAAGACAAGCATGGCTCTCTTGCTGCCGTTCAACACAGCGAAAAAAGCGGACAGCCAGATGATGGATTTCTACTGCGGAGCGTTGCTCGCCGCGAAGGACCTGGGGGAAGAAGGCCGTGAAATCGACATGAATGTCTATGATGTGGCTGGCGGAGCGATGCCTGTCACAGAAGAAAGATTCTCCGAGAGCGACTTCGTGATCGGTCCTGTGTCCAACACTGACATAGCCAGAACCATCAACGCATCCAAAGGCAAGACTTGGATAGTCTCTCCTCTTGACCCAAGGGCGGAGGTCCTTGCCGACACAATTCCCAACATCATTCAGGCCCCGTCTCCTACAAAAGCACAGATAGCGGACATGGTCAGATGGGTAGATTCGGACCTGAAAACTAACGACAAGGTGATTTTGATCACCCAGAAAGGGGTAGCGGCAAATGGCTATTCAGCCAATGTGATCAACGAGGTGCGCAACTCAGGGTTAAGGCATTCTGACCTATCGTTCAACATCCTTGAGGGCAGGCAGATCATGGGAAGAATCTCGGCGATGATGACGGACAACGGCACAAACAGGGTTGTCGTGGCTTCCGACAGCAAGGCGTTTGTCATCGAGGTGGTCAGGTTACTGTACCTCATCTCCAGCCAGAAAAAGGAAATCGTGCTTTACAGCACATCCAAACTCAGGACATTCGAAGAGATCGACGTCGAGCAGCTGCACACCTTGAATCTACACTCAAGTGTGTCTTACTTTGTAGATTATGACTCGAAGGATGTACAGAATTTCCTGATGAAATACAGGGCGCTCTATGGGACGGAGCCAAGCCGCACGGCGTTCCAAGGCTACGACCTCATGAAATTCTTCACGACCGCACATTCTGAATATGGAAGTAAATGGGACAAGTCCGGAAACCTTAAAGGCACTGGACTCCAGTCCGACTTCAATCTTGTGAAAACATCACGAGGCGGCTACTTGAACGATGCCGTCAGACGGATTGTGTACAATCCGGACTACTCAGTGAATCTGATCAGATAGAAAGCAAGGCCTTCGCGTTTGCAACAGCGGCGGCGGTGATACTGCTGCCGCTCAGCATACGGGCGATCTCCATCACTCTGTCCTGCCCATCCAGAGGACGGACTGTAGTGGTGGCTTTTCCAAGCACATCGTATTCTTTCTCAACCACATAATGCGCGTTACCCTTGGCGGCCACCTGTGGAAGATGGGTGATGGCGAAGACCTGCATGTCCTTGCCCATCGAGCAAATCATCCGTCCCATCTTGTCGGCCACGCTACCGGACACTCCCGTGTCAATCTCATCGAATATGAGCGTAGGCATATTCACGAACTTCGCCATCATGGCCTTCAGGCAGAGCATCAGACGGGACATCTCGCCACCGGAAGCGCACTTCGCGACATCAATCGGATTGGCGCCTGAAGCCGAAAACAAGAACTTGACAGCATCAGAACCGCTTGCCGACAACGGAGCTGTCGAGAGTTCGATCCGGAAGACAGCATAGTCCATCTCAAGCGAGCGGACTGACTCGGTGATCGCTTTTGAGAATGGTCCGGAAGCCTTGACCCTGGCGTCATGAAGTCGTTTGGAGACAGCCTCAAGGGCTTTCCTTTCAGAGGCCATCAGACCCTCGAGTTCTGTTTTCCGAGCCTCAAGGGCTGTGGAATCGAAAAGGGATTCCGAAAGAGCGTCACGTTTTGCGATCAGTTCCGACACCGACGCGGCCGAGTAGCCCTTCATCAGATCATAGAGAAGCGAAAGACGCTCATCCACAGCTTCGAGACGTTCCTGGGAAAGTTCCACACGGGAATTCATGGTCGTGACATCCTCAAGAATGTCATCCAACTCCGTACGCGCGGATCCTATCCTTTCAGCCAGACCGGCAGCATCCGGAACAAACTTCGCGGCCTTTTCCAACATCTTCTGAGCCTCTTTCAAGGCTGAGGACAACGGCAGAGTCTCCGAGTTCGGATCCGAAGAGCCGAACAACTCCTCCACCCCGCCAAGATTCTCCTTGATCTCCTCGGCATTGGCAAGCTGTTTACGCTCCGTCTCCAAGGCCTCAAGTTCCCCTTCCTGAAGACGGGCGTCCTCAAGTCTCTGCCAGCGCGCGCGGACATATTCCTTCTCCTCGCTCATCCTGGCAAGGCGGGAGGAAACTTCGGAATATTCTTTTTCAAGGGTTTTGAAGGCCTTGTAGGATTTATCACATTCCGCCAAAAGGGATACATCACAGGCGAAGTGGTCCAGCATTGAAAGCTGGAAAGACTTGTCCGACAGCAGAAGAGTCTGATGCTGCGAGTGGATGTCAACCAGACGGGAAGATATGCTTTGAAGAATCTGGATATTCACCGGAGAGTCATTGATGAACGAACGCGAGCGGCCGGAACGGTTGACCACCCTCCTGATGATCAGTTCTCCGTCCCCTGCCTCCACATCGTTGTCGTCAAGGATTTCCTTCAGGACAAGATCCGACTCTGGAATC
The DNA here is from genome assembly GCA_000433355.1 of Alistipes sp. CAG:435. GTDB lineage: Bacteria > Bacteroidota > Bacteroidia > Bacteroidales > UBA932 > Cryptobacteroides. Next base: position 29,536 of record FR893109.1, read on the forward strand.
CTGAATACGGCCTCGACAACACAACTGTCCGCCTCGCCTCCGATCACCGAAGCGTCAGCCTTGGAGCCCAGCAGTAAAGACAGGGCTCCCAACAGGATAGACTTGCCGGCTCCTGTCTGGCCGGATATAATGATCAGACCCTCCGGAAACCTGATGTCCAGAGAGTCTATCAAAACATAATTTCTTATCTGAAGGGACTCAAGCATGGCCCCGCAAACTATTCAGCGTCAGAAACATTATCCTTTACCGGACGGGCCTGCATCTCATCCTCATTGCCGGATCCTGCCATCCTGTAGTAGAGTTCACCATCCTCAAACTCGGAAATCGCGATGAGATCCGGCTTAGGAAGCTTTTCGTAATATTTGGAAATCTCTATCTGCTCCCGGTTCTCGAAAACCTCGTCCATGGTGTCGCGATCGGTGCGGAAATCCTCCAGCTTCTTGGCGAGTTCCTTCTTCTCGGCGAGCGCTATCTGATTCGCCCTTTTGTAAAGGAGTACGACTGTCTCGTAAATGTTGCCCGTCGGCTCGGCGAGATACTTGATGTCCCTTGTGATTGTGTTTGAAGGGACCTTCTTCTTAACTTCCATATTCAATAAAAATTCTTGTCTAAATATTGTACGTGGCCTATTGAGCGGATTGTTTCAATAATTTTTTTCTGTCCCTCTCAAAGTCCTTTTCCTTAGTTCCAAGATCCTCGTCAGCTCCTGTGTAACGTCCAAGAGCCTTCTGCGAACGGCGATAGAGCGCGTCCAGTTCCTTACGGTACGGAGAGTCCGGCAACTCGCCGATGAAGTTGTAATAATCATCCACAAAAGTCAGATATCGTTCCTTCTGCTTGTTCTCGACACTCAGGGAAGCATATTTGTAGGAAGACTTGGCGATGTAATAGAGAATGTCCTCACGGTAGATATTCTCCGCGTCATCCTTAAGGACATTCCTGAAAGCGACTCTGGCGGCCTTGTAGTCCTCCATCCTGTAGTAGAGTCTGGCATTTTCGTAAGCCTTCTTGTCCAACCGGTCATTCAACTCCTTGAGCATCCTGTTGCAGATCGCGGCGTGGGAGTTTCCAGGATTCTCGACCATATACTGACTGATGACATTGATCGCGTTGTAGGTAGGAACCTGATCCAACTCATAACGGAGTGTGGAACGGTAAAGACAGTCTATCCTGAGGAAAGACGCCTCCTCGGCGAACGGGCTGCGTGGGAAATTCGTTATGAACTTCGTGAAATTGGTCTCAGCCGTGTAATAGTCCTTGAAGCGGTAATTGCTCAGTCCCCAATAGTACTGGACAGTGTCGTCACGATCAGTTCCGCTGGTCAGGACCGCGAGAGACTCAAACAGTTGCGCGGCCTTGCTGTACTTCCCATGATTGAAATAACCGAACGCGGCGGCATATTTCGCATCCACATCACTTCCATTCAGAAGAGCCTCGTACTCCGACTTGCACGACTGGAAAGACAGTACGGCAAGAAAGGCGACAGACACAAGCTTCAGATTTGTCTTTAACATATTATTCATTCCGTTCAAAATTCAACTTCGCAAGCCGGAAATTCCCGCTTCCAGCTTAATCATCAGTGTGACAAAAGAAACTTTTCCACCTCAAGAGCGGCGCGGCACCCGGACGCGGCGGCGGTTATCGCCTGCCTGAAACGCGGATCCTGAACATCACCGGCGGCGAAAACACCTTCCACATTAGTCTCAGAGGTCTTGCCCTTTGTGATGATATAGCCGTTCTCATCTGTCTCCACATATTTCTTGAATATGTCAGAGTTAGGATGATGCCCTATCGCAAGGAAAAATCCGTCGGCCTTGACATCAAAAACCTTACCATCCTTGTCCTGAACGCGGACTCCGGTCACACCTGACTCATCCCCAAGCACTTCCAGTGTGTTGCAGTTCCAAAGAACCTCTATGTTCGGAGTGTTCCTAACCCTTTCCTGCATGGCCACCGACGCTCTGAACACATCCCTGCGGACAATCATGTAAACCTTGCGGCATAGGTTAGCGAGATAGGTGGCCTCCTCGCAGGCTGTGTCACCTCCGCCGACCACAGCGACATCCTTCTTTCTGTAAAAGAAGCCGTCACAGGTCGCGCAGGCGCTCACGCCCATGCCTCTGAATTTCTGCTCAGACGGCAAACCAAGATACTTCGCGGTCGCTCCTGTGGCGATGACCAGAGCCTCGGCCTCCAGTTCGGTCTCTCCGTCAATCGTAAGACGGAAAGGGCGCTTGGACAGGTCCGCGGCAGTCACCACTCCCCTTCTTATGTCAGCCCCAAGACGCTTCGCCTGGGCTCTCATCCCGTCCATAAGCTGGTTGGCGTCAACTCCGTCAGGGAATCCAGGGAAATTCTCGACAACAGTCGTGGTCGTAAGCTGTCCGCCTGGTTCCATACCTTCATAAAGGACAGGCTCCAAAGCGGCTCTGGAAGCGTAGATGGCAGCCGTGTACCCGGCAGGGCCGCCTCCTATGATCAGGCATCTTATTTTTTCCATACTTTCGAGTTCAATCTTAACTTACAAATATAGCCATAATTCGTGATTAGCCAAGCGATAAGTTCCACCTTGATTCCAGCATTAATCGTGTTTTTTCCATAGACGTGATGTTGTTTATCAGAATTTATCTAAATTTGCATTCTGTAGCGCCGCAAAAGCGAATTGATAATAATCAGGAATCAAACTTTAATGGAAAGAAACAACAAGGCTCCGACAATCGAATACTTCCGTGAACTACTTAGAAAAAACGGACTGAAAGTGACACCACAGAGAATCGCCGTACATGAGGCGATGCTTAGGCTTGGACACGCCTGCGCTGACATGGTCACGGCGGAAATCCTTGCGGCGAAAAAGACGAAGGTCACTGTCGCCTCCGTCTATAACATCCTGACCCAGCTTTCTCTTTTGGGAATATACCACCACAGGATGAGCGAGAACAACAAGATGTATTTCGACGTCAACACTTTCAAGCATTTTCATCTTTATGACACGATGAACCACACTTTCTCAGATGTGATTGACGACGAGCTCTATCAGCAGATCGAGGGCAAGCTTCTCGAACGCCGCTTCAAAGGCTACAAGATTGACGGAATCGACGTGCAGATTCTGGCGCACCCTTCCGTGAAAGGGAAGAAATAATCCGAGACATTTCACTAATCTTCAAATAACAGGATTTTATGACCAAAGTACTTGACTCAATGCTTCTTGCCGGAGTCGCTCTCGCCACAGGAGCCTGCGCTGAAGAGAAACCGGCACGTACTCCGAACGTCGTGTTCATCCTGGCGGATGATCTTGGCTGGGGGGATCTGAGCTGCTACGGGCAGAAGAATTTCGAGACTCCGAACATCGACGCCCTCGCGCGTGGAGGTGTCCGGTTCACACAATGCTATTCGGGAACCACAGTGAGCGCCCCGTCCAGATCGTGTCTTCTGACCGGTACCCACAGCGGGCACACTCCGGTGAGGGGAAACCTCGAACTTGATCCGGAAGGACAGTTTCCGCTTCCTGACGGAGCCGAGACGATCTTCCATGACATGAGAAAGGCCGGCTACAGAACCGGAGCGTTCGGCAAATGGGGACTTGGCTACATCGGCACAAGCGGAGATCCGGCCAACCAAGGCGTTGATGAGTTCTATGGCTTCAATTGCCAGCTTCTCGCCCACAGCTACTATGCGAGCCACATCTGGCATAACTCGGAAAGAATTGAACTGGAAGACAATGTGGACTCTGTCCCTTACGGGCAGGGAACGTATATTCCAGAACTTATCCATGAAAAAGCTCTCCGATTCCTCGAAAATTCGGTCAAGGACGGAGAACCCTTCTTCCTCTGGTATCCGACCACAATACCGCACGCCGAGCTGATTGTTCCGCAGGACAGCATAATCGACAGATTCATAGGGAAATATCCCGAGACACCTTATCATGGTGTGGACAGCGGGCCGGCGTTCCGAAAGGGTGGCTATTGTTCGCAGGAATATCCTCATGCCACTTTCGCGGCCATGGTGACAAGGCTTGACACCTACGTGGGGCAGATAGTCTCAAAACTCAAGGAACTTGGAGTCTATGACAACACCATAATAATCTTCTCATCCGACAACGGGCCTCATAAAGAAGGAGGTGCGGATCCTGACTTCTTCGACTCCAACGGACCTTGGAGAGGCTACAAGAGGGATCTTTACGAGGGTGGTGTCAGAGTTCCTTTGATTGTAAGTTGGGAAGGACACACCCAAAAGGGCGTTGACTCGGATCTCATGTGCTCGTTCTGGGATGTCATGCCGACACTACGCGAGCTCAACGGGGCCAAGGAAAAGGATCTTGAAAACATGGACGGCATCAGTCTGCTTCCGACCTTGGAGAACAAGGGAATGCAGAAAGAACACGAATGGCTTTACTTTGAGTTTCAGGAGCTTGGAGGCCGCCAAGCCGTCAGGAAAGGCGAATGGAAACTTGTTCATATGGACATCCGCAGCGACAACGACAAATACGAGCTGTACAACCTCGCCACCGACCCGGGAGAGACAACAGACCTGAGTGCGGACAACCCGGAGAAAGTCGCCGAGCTTCAGGCAATCATGTCGGAAGCGCATATTCCGAACCCGGACTTCCCTATTCTTAAAGGAGAAACAGCAAGAGCCAGGTAGGTTCCAGACATTAAGAGCGGGCGACTGAAGAGTATCAGCCGCCCGCTTTTATATTCAGAGATCATGTAATCCTATTTTCCGAATAGTTCCTCGTAGCCAGGGTTCTGCGTCAGGGCAGGGTTCATGTTGATCTCATGGGTAGGGACCTGATCCAGATAGTAGGTGTCAAGCCATCCCTTGCCGACTGACAACGGGCCGTGCTTCGTGTAGATCCAGCCGCTTCCGGCCTCGTTGCCATAGGCTTCCGAATAGCCCTTCTCACGGATCTCATTGTAATTGACGAACTGTCCGGTGTACTTTCCTGTGCCATAAGGGACGTTTGCGGAGGTGATCCATGCGCCGCAAGGTTGCCTGTTCACATAGTACGGAGCCTTGTGCCATCTCTTGATGTCATAGAAACTGAAACCTTGTCCCATCAACTCGACCATCCTTTCGCGCCTGATCTCCCAAAGGACAGGCGGAACCTCATAGTTGGTTTTGGTGTCGTCGTAGCCACGGGTCCATGAAGCCGTACCCTTGTCACGATCCGGATCGAAATCAGCCGTGATCTCAGCCACGACCATCCTTGCGACTTCCGCACGGTCACGGAGCAGGTTGATTGTCCTGTCGGCGACACCCTGGTCAAAGCGGTTAAGCTCAAAAGCGGCCTCCGCATAGTTCAGAAGGACTTCCTCGATCGTGAAGATCGGTTTGTCAGATGTCTGGAAATAGTCGTTGCTGCCGACTTCCCAGCTCGTGTAGTGCTTCCAAAAGAAATAACCGGTCCAGCAGCGCATGTAGTTGTCCATCTGGATCCCGGAGCCTGTGATGTTAGGCGCGCTGTGAGACATCGAGCCACCCCAGTTATGCCCTGGGAGTCTTTTGCAACCTATTGATTCATCACCTGTTCCGTTCTCACAGAACACATTCGGGCCGAAATAGTCGATGTACTCACGGAACTTTTTCTCATATTCCCCAGTGATGGTGAAGTTGCCGAGCCCCTGCAGTGTCTCACCGGCCTTCCAGAATGTCCATTTCTTGAATGTGGTCACATTGTCTGCGTTCGGGTTATTTCCGGTGACTTTGGCCTGTGCCGGTGGCTGGAAGTTGATGTGCAGGCGAGGATCACGGTCTGAATAATAGTCCCAAAGATCTTTTCCTTCGCCGCCCTTGAATCCTGAAGACGGGTTGCCTATCGGCTTGCCGTTCTTCATGAGGAACATGTCAACCGTCTGCTGCGGAGCGTCGGCACGATGCGCTTCAACGTGAACCAAATCACTGAAGCGATGCATCAATATTCCAGTGTAATACTGTTTGAACATGATGATGCCCGGCTTGCCGGTAAGGTCTTCGGAAGTCATGACCTCGTCGTAGCCGGCGGCAGGGTACTTGTTGATCCCGCTGCCATAGTACAGCGAAGGATACTTATCCATAAGTTCCTGAGAGACGGCAAGACACTTCTCCAGATACTGCTGATAAGGCTCATTCAGCCCGTGGTATTTGGCCCATGTGGCCTCACGAAGCAGGAAGCGGCTCAAGGCGGCCTTTATGGCGTCAGCGGTCAGAGCGTTGTCTCCGTCCTTGGAGGAGTCACCGATGTTCGCGGCGGCATATTCAAGCCTCGCCACAATGCTGTCGGCCACTTCCGCGCGAGGGGTGCGAGGCATGTAGGCCTCCTCCGACTCATCGTTCAGGACCATGTTCACCCAAGGGATGTCACCGTACCTGGAAATGAGTTCCATATACCACCATGCATGGAAGAAGTAACCTACAGAACGCCAATGGCGCTGCTCAGTCTCGGTCAGCACTCCGTCGCCAAGATGGCTGAGCATGATGTTGATGCTTCGAATCCAACCGAAGCTCCACGATCCGTGGGTGTTTCTCGTTGTGATCGTCTGGTACCCGTAAGGGTTGAACGAGTTGTCCCTCGTTGTCATTATCCCGGAATAGTAGTCACTGCTCCACTGGCCACCCCAATAATAAGAACCTCCGGAGAAGTTTGTCATGATGTTGCCGTCCGTGAACAACGAGTAGCAAGGATTCATGTAGGCCTTGAAATTATCGTAAGTCTGGAAAGCGTTCTTCTCCGTGAGACTTGTGACTGGAAGCTTCTCAAGAAAATCATCGTTGCAACTTGAGAATACACCGGAGACGGTGGCTATGATTGCTGCTGCAATAACGTATGCTTTATTTCTCATAATTCTTGATCATTAGAATGTTATGCTTGCTCCGACAGACCATGTGCGGTAGAATGGATAAGACCACGAAAGACTTTCCGGGTCATAGCCCTTTGGCAAGGAAGTGAAAGTGGCGAGATTCTCCACACTCACATACAGGCGAAGCTGGTCCAAAGCCACCTTGCGAAGCAATGATGACGGGAATGAATATGACAGAGTGACATTCTTCACACGCAGATAGGCGGCGTTCTGAATATATTTGTCGCTCACCCTCGCGTTCGAACCGGCGTTGCCATCCTGACCATAGACCCTGAACAGTTTGGCGTCAGGATTCTTCGCCACCATGTAGTCCGGGCTCTGAGGGTCGTAGCTGACCGCTGACCAATAGTCTGTCTGGTTGTAGTACAACGGCCAGAAAACTCCGTCCGCGCCGGCCGCTCCGAACGGGAACAGGGCGGCTCCGCCCAGCCAATAGTCACGTTTGCCGACTCCCTGAAGGAGAACATTCAGATCAAGCCCCTTCCATGAGACTCCAAGATTGCCGCCGAACTGGTAACGGGAAGTGCTGTTTCCGATGATTTCCCTGTCGCCAGGATTCTCAAGGGTCGAGCCACCGGCGTCGATCACACCGTTACCGTCCAGATCCTTGAACTTCACGTCACCAGGCTGCACTGAATAACCGCTGACTGACACGACGCCTTCCTTGAGCACCCAAGTGCCGACCTTGGCCTTTTCCATGTCAAAGTCATCGATGGAATAATAGCCGTCAGCCCTGTAGCCATAAATGGAGTTCAATGCTTTTCCAACATAATAGTTGTCTATGGAGCCTGAAAGATTATTGAATTTTGTGATTTTGGACTTATGGTCATAGACATTGAGATTCAGGTGGTACCCCAAATCTCCGATTTGGTCGCGCCATCCGACGGACAGTTCCCATCCGTCAGTCCGCATGTCAGCGATGTTCTGCAGAGGAGCGCTCGCTCCGACAAGGGCAGGAAGCTCGGCTCCGGCCGCAAGCATTCCCTTGGTGTCGCGCCTGTACCAGTCAAACGTGGCTGAGAGCCTGTCATTGAAGGCCGAGAAATCAAAACCGAAGTCGAGGGTCGTGACCGTCTCCCAAGTGTAGTTGGCGCGGATCAGGCCAGGTGTGGAGATGTAGATTGTCTTATCGTTGTTGTCAAGCCAGTAGGTTCCTTCGTTGATGCCCATGGAAGCGACGAAGCCGTACGGATTGATGTTCTGGTTACCGATGGAGCCATAGGAAGCCCTGAGTTTGAACTCATTAAGCCAGTTGTCAGCCCAGTCCATGAACTTCTCCTTGCCAAGGCGCCAGCCGACAGAAACGGAAGGGAAAAGGCCGAAACGGTTTTCCTTAGGGAATTTTGACGAACCGTCATAGCGGGCATTCACTGTCAGAAGATACCGGTCAGCATAGTTGTATGTCAGACGGGCGAACATACCTCTGATGGAATATTCAGAGTAATTGTCGCTGATGTTCTTGATTCCTGTACCACCGCCGAAGGACGGAACCGTCGGCACGGACTGGCCTTCGATCGATGCGTTCACACCGGAATAGTCGTAGCTTTCCTGATTGAAACCGACCATCGCGGTCATCGCATGCTTGCCAAGACTCAACTTGTAGTTGGTGTAGAGGTTCAAGGCGTTGTACTTGGCTGTGTACGAGTTGATCGTGTACAGATCCCTGGTAGGATCGGTAGGAGTGGTCTTGACCGCCAGCTGCACATCCGCGTAACGGAGGATGCCTGAGTAATTGCGGTACTTGTAGGAGTTCTGGTTATAAGTGTACTCGGCTATGATCTCCCAACCCTTCAAAGGACGGATGATCGTCTTGGATTGGATGCGAGGCATCGAGTTGGTGGTTGTGTAGGTCGGAGAGACAAGATAGGAATTCTTAGGAGAATCCATGATCAGATCCTCGCTTGTCCCAAGGATCTCCTTTGGCATGTAACCCTCAGGATACCAGTTGATAAGCCTTGTCGCATACGGATCACGGATGTTATTGGAGAGAGCCGTTCTCTTTATGTCCGTGTAGTACATTGTAAGTTCCTGGGTCAACCATTTCGTGACATCACCGGAGACGAATGACGAGATGGCTTTTCTCAGGTACTTGTCCTTGTCCGTGATCATCGGTCCGTTCTCGTAGCCGTAGTTACCGGACACCCTGAAACGAAGTCTGTCGGTTCCGCCGGTGACAGAGACCGCATGGTTGGAAAGGAAGCCTGTGCCAAGCGCGTTGCCTGCCACATCTCCTTCCTTAAGATAATAGACACTGCCGTCCTCAGCCTTGTAGATACCATTGTCATACACTCCGCTGAGCGTACCGGCCTCGTACTGGGAAAGCAGGTTCTTCCACTCGCTTATCTGTCCGTTTCCCGCCCAGTACTGGGACGAGAATCCGGCCTCCTCGTAAGCGGAGATGTAATCCGAAAGCGATGCCTGCACCGGCCTTGTCAACGTGTTCTCCCAACCCTGACTGAAACTGTAGTTGAGTTTGAACGTGGCGTCGCTCTTCGGACGTTTGGTCGTGACGAGTATGACACCACCCGCGGCTCTGGCTCCATAGATGGCCGAGGAAGCCGCGTCCTTGAGAACCGAGACGCTTTCGATGTCATCCGGATTCAGGCTGTTGATGTCACCCTCAACGTTGTCGATGAGGACCAGAGGCGAGCCTCCGTTGATGGACAAAGTGCCTCGGATGTTGAAACTTTTCGCCTGTCCAGGAGATGACGAGCCCGAAACCATCAATCCAGGCATGGCTCCCTGCAAGGCGGCCGAGGCACTGACAAGAGGTCTGTCGCCCAGCACATCCTCCATCTTCACCTGGGAGACGGCGCCTGTCAAATCCACCTTCCTCTGGGTGGCGAAACCCACTACTACGACATCCTCCAATTTCTGGAGGTCCGCTTCCAAGGCTATCTCAAGCGATGCCTGTCCGTTCCAATTGATTTCCTGCGACAGGTAGCCGATGCAGGAAACTTGTAGAATGTCTTTGTCCTTGACATTCAACGAAAACTTTCCGTCGATGTCGGAAGTTGTCCCGTTCAATGTTCCTTTGACAATGATGGAGACTCCGGGCACCGGGCCCTGCGTGTCTGTGACGACACCTGTCACCGTTGTGTTTCTCTGTCCTTGTGCAGTGAACGCCATAAGGGCAAGCAGCAAAGTCAGGACACAATGAATGATTCTGTTCTGATTTGTTTTAGAAAACATTAGGTAAGTAATTATTAAGTGATATTGAAAAAACAAGTTGCATCAATCGATAAAACTGATAATAAGGAATCCTTTGAATATTAACTTATTATTATTTTGAAATGATGCAGGTTATTATTTACACCTTAATAAGATTGAACAATTCTGTCCAAGCAAAGGTTCTATAGGTGTTTCTATAGATGATGACGGTCGTGTGTTCCATGCGGCTATCATTATGTGGCTATTTTGGTGCAAAGATAACACAAACTTGTTAACTTTGCATGATTTCAGGAAAAAAATTACATCAATGAAACATTTAATCACCTCTATTCTCATGCTCTTGTCCGCAGGGATGGTCTGCGCCCAAAACAGTCAGGAATATTCCGTGAAACATCTTGTGTTCCCTGAAGGTTGCCCGCATCAGGACAAGATAAGCCTTGCCGCCAGGCTTGTCCCGACCCAAGAGCAGCTTGATTGGCAGAATCTGGAAATGACCGCTTTCCTCCATTTCGGAATGAACACCTTCACCGGACGCGAGTGGGGTGACGGCAAGGAAAGTCCATCCCTGTTCGCTCCTACGGACCTTGATGCCGAACAATGGATCCGAACCCTCAGCCAAGCCGGATTCAAAATGGCGATCCTGACGGCAAAACACCACGATGGATTCTGCCTCTGGCCGACCAAGACCACCCTTCATTCTGTCGCTTCATCCCCTTGGAAAGATGGTAAAGGTGATGTGGTGCGTGAAGTACGGAATGCCTGCGCTAAATACGGGATGAAATTCGGAGTCTATCTTTCTCCTTGGGACCGCAACGCCCCTTGCTACGGAGACTCACCAGCCTATAACAAATTCTTCATCGCCCAGCTCACGGAACTGCTCACCGACTATGGAGAGGTTGACGAGGTGTGGTTTGACGGAGCCAACGGTGAGGGGCCGAACGGAAAAATCCAGGTCTATGACTGGGATTCCATCCTTCGTGTCATCCACTCCCTGCAGCCGCATGCCGTGACAGCCATCATGGGTGACGACGTGCGTTGGGTCGGCAACGAAAGCGGCATGGGACGCGAGACCGAGTGGAGCGCCACGGTGCTCACCCCAAAAGCATACGCCCAGGCTGATGACAACAACGGGCGGTTGGGAATCACCAACTTGTCCAAGGATCTAGGCAGCAGGAATATGATCGAAAAGGCTACCGAGATGTTCTGGTATCCATCCGAAGTGGATGTCTCCATCCGCCCAGGATGGTTCCACACAGCCGACCAAGATGAGAAGGTAAAAAGTCTCAAGACACTGGTGGACATATATTTCCAGTCAGTTGGCCGCAACTCTGTGCTGCTGCTCAATGTTCCCCCGGACAAAAGAGGACATATTCACGAAGCAGACTCGGTGAGACTTCAAGAACTGTCTGACTACCTGAAACGCACGTTCAGCGATGACCGGGTGCGGAAAGGGAGCCTCCTGTGGAATGCTGTCCAAGGGGAGGAACGTGTTTACAAACTGAAAAAAGGTTCGCGCGTGAATGTCGTGATGCTTCAGGAGGACATCAAGCGTGGGCAAAGGGTAGAGTCATTCGTTGTGGAAGGATTGGAGAATACTGGCTGGAAAGTTCTTTGCGAAGGAACGACGATCGGACACAAGCGTCTTGTACGTTTTGAGGAATCAGATCTCAAAGCCATCAAGGTACGCATCACAGGTTCCAGAGCTGAAGTTCATCTGAGCAGAGTCGGTGTTTTCCATGCCCCGGCCATCGCGGACAAGGCAACCGGCGCTGATTGGAACGACATTCCGAGAGAAGAGTGGACTGTCGATAACGATCATCCGCTGGTCTTGAATCTCGGCAGGAAAGCTGCGTTGACCGCATTCACATATGCGCCTCTTGAAAGCAGGGCAGGAGAAGAAATGGCATTCCGCTTTAGTTTTTCGGCAAGTGATGATGGCGACAAGTGGCACACAATCATAAAAGAAGGAGAGTTCAGCAACATCATGCACAATCCGGTTCCAATGAGAATATCTTTCAATTCCACGATTGAATGCCGCTTCATACGCATCGAGACCTCGGCGTTGGACGGCAAGCCAGCGAAGATCTTACCGGAAGAGATCGGTGTCACTCTGAGTCAGTAACTTCGGCAGGTTACAGGATCCGCCCGATGATAGGTTTGATAAAAGTCAACATGAGAACAAAATACTTGATATTCAAGAAAATCGTAACTCTCTTCTTTGCCATCCCAGCCACCGAGGCACTAGTTCACGGAGCAGAGATCGATCACGGTGGATGGTACGTGGAGATGGCCGGAATGGGTTCCACGAAGAGGGCACTGCCGTTCTGGAGCCACACCAACAAAGGAGGAGTCTATCCCGAGACCTGCGGAGGACTTTTTAGAGGAGGTGTAAACGGAACAAGCTACGGCAAAAACACTTTCCGGCTGGACTGGGGAATCGGGCTTGCCGGTTATGCCGCCGCCGAGGGGAATGCGGAGGTGCATAACAGCGACGGAAGCAGCACAAGAGGCATGGTTCAGGAACTCTATGTCGGCACCGGCTGGAAGAAACTGAATCTTGATCTTGGAATTCGTCGGCGCGCGACAGATTTCGGAGGACTTTCTGTGACCGGAGGAAATTTCGTGCTTACAGACAACGCCCAGAGTTTTCCCGGATACCGTCTGCATTCCGATTGGATCAAGATACCTTTCACCAAGGGCATCCTTTCCGCAAGATTCGACTTCGGGGATTATGGGCTTTGGGACAACAGGTACGTAAAACACACTCTGCTCCACAACCAGGCCCTACACTTCAAGGTGAACATCAGCAAGAGGATCTCTTTCACAGGAGGATTGGACCTTTGGACACAATGGGGCGGAACATCGCCGGTCTATGGCAAACAGCCCCAGAAATTTTCCGACTATCTGAAGATCATGGTCGCCGCAAGCGGAGGGGAAGGAGCGACAAAAAGCGACCGGATCAACGCGCTCGGCAATCACCTTGGACGCGAACTTCTAAGGTTGGATCTGGATCAGGACAGATGGCGTCTGGCATTCCAGCACGACAGGCCGTTCGAGGATGGTTCCGGGGTCGGGTTCCAGAACTTTCCCGACGCCGTGAACACCCTTCATCTCTCATTCAAGAACAAGGACAAATGGGTCAGTGACTTGCTTTTGGAATTCATCTACACGAAGTGGCAGTCGGGGACGCGGCATGATAGGCCGGCCACGGAAGAGGAACTGAAAAGAAATCCTGACAAGAAGGTTTACATCGTAGGTGGTTGCGACAATTATTTCAACAATGGTGAATATCAGTCCGCATGGACTTACAATGGGCGTTCGATAGGGCTTCCTCTTTTCACTCTTACCCCTAAGGATGAGAACGGAATCACCAAGGGAGTGTCCAACAACAGAATCATCGCGTGGAATGTCGGTCTGGGAGGAAAATTATTCAGAAAAGTACCCTACTTATTGAAAGTTACATACAGTAAGAATTTCGGAAAGTACAGCCAATCAGACCCGTTCTATAATTCGGTTCCAAGGCAGGTTTCAGGAGCATTGGAGCTCACGTTGCCTAAACGCGTAATTGGAAACGCAACCCTTCTCAGCATCGGCCTTTACGCAGACAAAGGATCACTTTACCCTGACACCGCAGGAATAACTCTTCGTCTTGGTTGTGGCGGAACGCTCACTCACTGACGCTGCCAACACTGCCAACGCTGCCAACGCTGTCAACGCTGTCAACGCTGTCAACGCTGACGCAGCCAACCTGTGGAGGATAAATCACTTAATACAAGGTAATTACAACACTCTACTCCCAATGGCATGGAGTACACCATATCATCTCATTAATAGTTAAGCCATTAGCCTCCATAGCCCCCCAGACTGTCTGAAAAAGTCTCGGCGAGAGCCGATAAGTCTGTACCCCCTATACAGGGGCGACAACGAATTTTCAATCCTCGGAGATGGTAATTATACTTTTAAGACAGTCTCCCCCATCATCAAAAAAAGGGTTGAGTTGCACCAACAAAAGAGGACGAAAGCTATTAACTTCCGTCCTTTCGTTGGGGTGCGATGTGGGGCTCGAACCCACGACACCCAGAACCACAATCTGGTGCTCTACCAACTGAACTAATCGCACCGTGTTAGAGATTGCAAAGTTACGAATATATTTGATAAATGCAAGCGTTTAATCAGAATATTTTCACAAAAGGTTACGAAACGGCACGGAAATCCAGTGTGTATTATTATCTTTGTGCATGCGGAAAATTCTGACATTAGGACTGTTCCTTATCATCACCTGTTCCGCGGCGGGCCAAATCCGCCGTGAGGTTTTCGGGGTACGGCAAAACGAGGCCGGATCATACCTTATAAAAGGACTGAATATTCCACATCCATCCTTCCATACGCCCGACACTGTGAACGTCGTGATCATGGGTGACATGATGATGCACCGGGATCAGATTTCCAACGCAAGGACCGGAGAGGACACTTTCGACTTCTCGGAGTGCTTTCCTAAGGTGGAGCATCTTATCAAGGAGGCGGACATCACCGTGGCGAACATGGAATTCACGCTTGCGGGAAAGCCTTACACCGGCTATCCATGTTTCTCGGCGCCGGACAGCTACGCCGAAAGCATCGCCGGAAGCGGAGTGGACATATTCCTGACCGCAAACAATCATATTCTTGACAAAGGGCGGGAAGGAATCGAAAGGACGCTGGGAATATATTCAAGAATGGAGAAGGAGGGACGCGTAAGGCACACGGGAGCAGCGGTTTCCGCAATGGATGACTCGCTGCGCTTCCCGCTGAAAGTCGTGTCGAAGGGCATCCGTCTCGCGTTCATCAACTTCACCTACGGCACGAACTGCGGAATCAAGGAAGCGTTTCCTAAAGTCCACCGGATTGACACAGTTGAGATTGCCGGAGCGATTCAAAGAGCAAAGGAATCCGGCGCGGACTTCATCGTGGCCCTGCCTCATTGGGGCGCTGAATATGTCCTCAGGCATTCCGCCTCGCAGGAACGGTTGGCGCGATGGTTGGCCGGAAAAGGTTGCGACGCTGTCATCGGGGCGCACCCACATGTGCTTCAGGACACGACAACGATGATCGTGCAAAACGGGAAAAGCATGCGGCAGGTTCCGGTGGTATATTCATTGGGCAACTTCATCTCCAACATGAGCGCCCCGAACACTCAGATCGGGATGATGGTGACACTGCGTTTCACAAAGGACTGGCTTGGGAACAGGAATATGCTTGAGCCGCTCCTGACCCTTACCTGGTGCTCCAGACCTGGGCATCTGACGCGTGGCTACACCACAATCCCAGTCAAGGAATATATCGGGAAACGTGACCATTGGCGTAATCCTTGGGACTACGACAAGATGGTCACATCCTACGAGAGGGTTAAGAGAGAAACTGGAATTATTGATTGATAATGAAGAAGACAATAACGCTTGATGCCATCGACCCCAT
Organism: Alistipes sp. CAG:435; assembly: GCA_000433355.1. GTDB lineage: Bacteria > Bacteroidota > Bacteroidia > Bacteroidales > UBA932 > Cryptobacteroides. The sequence continues at coordinate 44,997 of FR893109.1, forward strand.
CGAGATCTTCGGGGTCGGGAACAAGATACTCGAAGAGTTCTGCTCTTATTTTCACGGACTTAAGGTTGTCGCCAGAGGCAACGAGATCCATCTGGACGGCAAGGAGAACGACATACAGGAATTCAACCAGAAATTCGCCGAGCTGGTTGACCGGAGAATGCACAAGATGAATCTCACGGCCTTCGACGTGGAGGACATCTTCGACGGGGAGAACTCTCCCAACAACTTCAGGCTCAACGGTGAGGCCATCATCGTCCACAGCACGGAAGGCAAACCGATCAAGGCCCGCAACAAGACCCAACAGGAGATGGTCAAGGCCTATTTCGAGAACGACCTCGTCTTTGCCGTCGGCCCCGCCGGCACCGGCAAGACCTACATAGCGATCGCTTTGGCTGTCAGGGCGTTGAAAAACCGTGAGATAAAGCGGATCATCCTGACCCGTCCTGCCGTCGAGGCCGGTGAACGGTTGGGATTCCTGCCCGGAGACCTGAAAGACAAGCTGGATCCGTACCTCCAGCCATTGTACGACGCTCTCGGCGACATGATTCCACCCAAGAGACTGCAGGAGTTCATCGAGGAGGGAACGATCCAGATCGCCCCGCTGGCCTACATGCGAGGCCGGACGCTGGACCGGGCATGTGTCATCCTGGACGAGGCACAGAACACGAATCTGTCCCAGCTCAAGATGTTCCTCACCAGAATGGGCATGAACGCCAAGTTCATCGTGACCGGTGACGCGACCCAGGTCGATCTCCCCCGCCGCGAGGATTCCGGCCTTCTGAAAGGCATAAGCCTCCTGAAGAACATCAAGGGAGTCAGCACCATCATCTTCACCAATGAGGACATCGTCCGCCACCCCCTCGTAGGCAAGATCGTCAAGGCCTTCGACCGCAAGGAGGCCGGGACTGCCGGGGCTACCGGAACCGCCGGGACTCTGGAGGGCAATGATGTCCAGAGTCATCAAGACTGAAAATCCGCCAAGACTTCGTGGCGGACAAACCGCTGACTATCAGCCATTAAAGCAATCACCTCCTGCCGGATTTAGCAGGAGGTGATTGCTTTATTTATTATCTATCAGACACTTAAGTGCCACGGGCCTTTGCCACGATGGCAGTGCCACGATAGATTAGTTGTTCAGAAGAGCGTTGTACTTCTCGTAGCCGGCCTGGAACTTAGGATCCTGGTCACGGAAACGATAGTAGATCTGCTTGAGGTACTCTGCGATCGTTGACTTGATGGCGGCGTCCTCACATACAACATAGGCCTGCTCGAACGGTTCGATGCACTTCTTGAGGGTCACCTCAAAATCCTGGACAAGAGCCATGTACTTGGCGTCGTCAAGCTCATTCTGAGCCTTCTCCTGAAGTTCGAGAGCCTTGTCATAGTACATCTGTCCTTTTCCGATATAGGCGAAGACATACTTAGGATCCTTGGCGGCGGACTCATCGTAAGCCTTGGCGGCCTTGTCAAGATCACCGATCTGCTTGTAGGCCTGTCCCTCGACATAGTAAAGGGAAGCGTTGTCAGGAGATGTAGCCTTTGCCTGCTGGAGAAGCTCGAACAGCCTGTCGGTACCCTCACCGCTGGTCATGTAGTAGTTGATGAGGCCGAAGACGATGCTCTCGCTTGTAGGGAACTTCTGGAAGCCCTGCTCAAGATATTCCTTGGCGGCAGTCTTTCCGGCAGCGGTGGTGTCAATGTGTGAGACGCAGTCTGAAAGCTTGGCGAACACCTCACCGCCATCACCATAATAACCGTAACCAAGGCACTTGTCAAACATAGTCTTGGCCTTTGAGAAATTCTCCGTGCTCCACGATGTGAACGCGGCGTTGTACAGAGAGTTGGTGTCGATCTGAGCATAAGGCTTCTGGGCGGCGGCCTCGTAGGCGGCCTCGAAGTACTCCTCAGCCTTCTTCACGTCACCGAGGGTGTAGGCGTTGTAGGCCTCCTGATTCAGTTTCTCGGAGATTGCCTTGATTCCGGCGCTGATGTCCTTGTCCTTGCTGTGCTTCTCGTCAAGCTCATAAGCTTTCTTGTAGGCCTCAAGAGCCTTAGGAAGGGCATTCTCGACAACAGGCTTCACGACCTCGATCACAGAGAGCTGGCCATTGGCGTTGAAGTAGAGATTCTTGTTCTCGTAAACCTGCTTGGTGTACTGCGCTCCATTAAGGGTGACGGTCTCGACAGAGGACGGTTTCTCACCACCCATGGAAAGCTGGAGGGCGTTCATGTCGGCGCCGAGCCAAACATTTCCGGCAGGCGCAGCGTAAGCGTCAAGATAGGTCTGCGCGAGCTTCATCCAAGTAGCCACCTTGGTAGCCTTCTTCTCGTTTTGGGAAGCGGCAAGAGCACTCTCGACCGCCTTGGCGGCAGAGTTTACGTTAGTCTGGGCATCCGCTACCTGGAAGGAAGCGAGCAATGCCAAAACAATCAATGTCTTTTTCATGATTATTGGTATTTAGTTGTTTCTAAATATACTATTCTTGAGGAGTCTCCACGTTCTCCCCAGCAACCTTTTCCTGTTCGTCATCACCTTTCTCGACAGTCGAGATGGCGGCGATCGAGTCACCGTTCTTGATGTTGATCAGTTTCACACCCTGGGTCGCCCTGCCGGCCACTCTGATGTCGGAGACTGCCATCCTGATTGTAAGACCAGACTTCTCTATGATCATCAAATCATTGTTCTCGGTCACGTTCTTGATGGCGATCAGCTTGCCGGTCTTCTCGGTGATGCTGATGGTCTTCACACCCTTTCCTCCCCTCTTGGTGATCCTGTACTCATCGAAGTCGGTCCTCTTGCCGAATCCGTTCTCGCTCACGACAAGCACGGTGTGCGCGGAAGCGTCCTCTGCCTCAGGATCATAGTTGATGGCTCCGATGACCTCATCGTCGTCTTCAATATTGATGCCACGGACTCCGGTGGAGTTTCTTCCCATCGGACGGGCGTCCGTCTCATCGAAGCGGCAGCAGCGTCCCTCACGGGCGGCGATGAATATCTCCTCGTTGCCGTTGGTGAGCAACGCCTCGACAAGTTCGTCACCCTCACGCAGGTTGACCGCGTTCACGCCGGCTGTCCTTGGATGTGAATATGCCTCCAGGGATGTCTTCTTGATGATACCCCTCTTTGTGATGAGCACGATGTTGTTGCCGTTCACATATTCAGGATCCTTGAGGGTCTTGACGTTGATGTACGCAAGGATCTTGTCGTCCGGGATACTGAGCACGTTCTGGATGGCGCGACCCTTCGAGGCCCTTGATCCTTCCGGAATCTCATAGACCTTGAGCCAGTAGCAGCGTCCGGCCTGGGTGAAGAGCAGCATCGTCGAGTGCATATTCGCGATGTAGATGTGGTCGATGAAGTCCTCGTCCCTTGTCGCGCTTCCCTTCATTCCGACTCCGCCGCGGGCCTGGGTACGATATTCGGTCAGAGGGGTCCTCTTGATGTAGCCAAGGTGGGAGATCGTGATGACCATATCCTCGTCGGCATAGAAGTCCTCCGGGTTGAATTCCTCGGCCGAAGGACGGATCTCGGTTCTTCTCGGGTCGGCGTATTTGTTCTTCAGTTCGATGGTCTCAGCCTTGATGACCTTCATCTGCTCCTCGGCGCTTCCGAGAATCTCGTTGCAGCGGGCGATGAACTTCTCAAGCTCGTCATATTCAGCCTGAAGCTTCTCCCTCTCCAGTCCGGTCAGCTGACGGAGCCTCATCTCGACAATGGCTGTCGCCTGGGCGTCGGTGAATTCGAACCGTGAGATCAACTCGGCCTTGGCCTCGTCCACATTGGCTGAATGCCTGATGATGTGGATGATCTCATCGATGACATCGATGGCCTTCAGCAGACCTTCCAGAATGTGCGCCCTCTTCTGAGCCTTCTCCAACTCGAACCTGGTCCTTCTGATGATGACATCGTGGCGGAATTCCACGAAATTGGCGATCATATCCTTGAGGGACAGCGTTCTTGGACGACCCTTGACCAGGGCGACATTGTTGAACGCGAAGCTGGACTGGAGCTGGGTGTACTTGAACAGGGTGTTGAGCACAACGCTGGAGTTGCTGCCCTGCTTTACCCTGATGACGACGCGGACACCCTCGCGGGAGGTCTCGTCGTTGATGTAGGTGATGCCCTCGATCTTCTTGTCCTCGACCATCTGGCCGATCTTCTCGATCATCTCCTTCTTGTTGACCATATACGGAATCTCGGTCACAACGATGGTCTCACGGCCGTTGTCAGCGACCTCGATCTCGGTCTTGGCCCTCACGACAACCTTACCGCGGCCGGTCTCGTAGGCCTCCTTGATCCCGCTGACACCCATTATGATGCCTCCGGTCGGGAAGTCAGGTCCCTTGATGTGCTGCATCAGCCCGTCCGTGTCGATGTCCGGGTTGTCGATGTAGGCGCAGATCGCGTCACAGCACTCGCCCAGATTGTGCGGAGCCATATTCGTGGCCATTCCGACGGCGATACCAGACGAACCGTTCAGAAGAAGCAGCGGAGCCTTTGTAGGCAGTACTGTCGGCTCCTCCTCGGTGTCATCGAAGTTAAGGGTCATATCCACAGTGTTCTTGTCGATGTCGGCAAGAACGTCGTCTGTCATCTTCTGAAGCTTGGCCTCGGTGTACCTCATGGCGGCGACAGGGTCACCGTCCATAGATCCGAAGTTACCCTGACCGAAAATCATAGGGTAACGCTGGTTCCAAGGCTGCGCGAGCCTGGCGAGAGCGTCATACACACTGGAGTCGCCGTGCGGGTGGTACTTACCGAGCACCTCGCCGACGATCTTGGCGCACTTACGTGTAGGCCCTGAATATGACAGGCCGAGGCCGTCCATTCCGAACAGAACCCTTCTCTGCACAGGCTTCAGACCATCCCTGACATCAGGCAGCGCACGCGAGACGATAACGGACATCGAATAGTCGATGTACGCGGTACGCATCTCGTGGTCAATCTCAACCGGTTCGATGATGCCGGTCTGGCCTTCCTCTTTCTTTTCCTCAATATCCATATTCCGATGTTGAATACATTATAGTTAAACATGCAAAATTAGTAAAAAAAACCGAGAGAGACAACAGTGCCCGAAGCCTCCGTTCCCGATGAAAAATATTTTCGCGCTTGTACAGCGTTTTGGCACAAGCGCGCACTACCTTTGCATCAGAAACAAAAAACACAATGTTATGAGAAACACTGAATATAATCTCGAAAAGCTCGCCTCAATGATCTCGTCAGAATCATCGTTCACAGCCCTTATGGAGATAATGGGTGATATGGGACTGGAGTTCGAGGGAGCCGTCAAGAACGCATAGTCATTTGACAGCCAAGGCAGTCTCCTCTTCCTTCAAGGAGACGAGGGTGTTCTCCTTGTCCGCCGTCAGGCCGACCCGGAGAGTCCTGAGCCCTGAAGAGCCCTTCTTCCTCCTGCCTTGAAGAATCCTGTCGGAGATGATGAACTCCGACACCGGATCCTCGACATATTTCATCACGGCCCTCTTCAAAGGCCTCGCCCCGAAAGCCGGATCGAAACCGGCGTCAGCGATGAAGCGCTTGGCGGAAGGGGTGACAACCAACTTGTAGCCAGCCTCCTCTGCCCTGGACCGGAGATCCTTCAACTCGATGTCGATGATCTTCTCGATGTCCTCCTTGGTCAAAGCGTTGAAGAATATCCTTTCGTCCACCCTGTTGATGAACTCCGGAGGGAAAGACTTTCTGATGGCCTTCTCCAAGACACTCTGACGGTTCTTCGAGACGCTCTTCCCGGAAGTGGCGAAGCCGACCCCGCTGCCATATTCATCAAGCTCGCGGCTGCCGACGTTGGAGGTCATTATGACGATGGTGTTCCTGAAGCTCACGACGCGGCCATTGCTGTCCGTCAAGCGACCCTCGTCAAGCACCTGAAGCAGAATGTTGAATATGTCAGGATGGGCTTTCTCGATCTCGTCCAGCAGCACTACGCAGTAAGGTTTCCTGCGCACCCGCTCGCTGAGCTGCCCGCCCTCCTCGTAGCCGACATAGCCGGGAGGCGCTCCGACAAGACGGGACACGGTGAATTTTTCCATATATTCACTCATATCGATTCTGACCATATTCTCCTGAGAATCAAAAAGATATTCAGCAAGGCACTTCGCAAGTTGGGTTTTGCCTACTCCGGTCGGACCGAAGAAGAGGAACGTGCCGATCGGGCGGTTCGGGTCTTTCAGCCCGGCTCGGTTCCGTTGGATAGCGCGCACGACTTTCTCGATGGCATCGTCCTGGCCTATGATTCGGCTTTGGAGCCTGCCTTTCATCTTCATTATCCTGTTGCCCTCGGACTCGGCGACCTTGTTGACAGGGATTCCGGTCATCTTCGAGACGACCGTGGCTATGTCCTCGGCATCAACTATATTTCCCGTCCTCTTGTCCTTCGTCAGATTCAGACGGATCATCGAGCCAGCCTCGTCAAGAGCGTCTATCGCCTTGTCAGGCAGAGACTTGTCGGTGATGTAACGGTCAGTCAGACGGACGCAGGCCTCTATGGCCTCATCACTGTAGGCAACCTTGTGGAAATCCTCATAATTCGGCTTGAGGTTCTCCAGAATCGTGATGGACTGCTGGATGTCAGTCGGTTCCACGACAATCTTCTGGAATCTCCGGTCAAGAGCCCCGTCCTTCTCAACAATCTTGGCGAACTCGTCCATAGTCGTGGCTCCGATGCACTGGAGCTCGCCGCGGGCCAAGGCCGGCTTGAGGATGTTCGCCGCATCCAGGCTTCCCTGCGCGCCACCGGCTCCGACAATAGTGTGGAACTCGTCAATAAACAGGATTATGTCCGGGTTTGAGCTTGCCTCCTTGATTATCGATTTGAGGCGCTTCTCGAAATCCCCTCGGTATTTCGTTCCGGCGACAACCAAGGCTATATCCAAGGAAATCAGGCGTTTCTTGGCCAAGGCCGGGGATATGCTTCCACCGGCTATCCTCAATGCGATCCCTTCGACTATCGCGGACTTTCCTACTCCGGGCTCGCCGATAAGCATCGGGTTGTTCTTCTTGCGCCGCCCAAGGATCTCTATGACACGGGCAATCTCGGTCTCCCTGCCGACAACGGGGTCCAGTTTTCCTTCGGCGGCGGCCTTCGTGAGGTCAAAGCCAAAGTCCTCGATCACGCTCTTCTCCGGTTTGGATTCCTGATTGGTCTCCTGCTGGTCATCCTCACTTTTGTCATCCTCTTGCTCCGGATCCTTACCCAGCATCCCCTCGTCACGCATATACGACAACAGACGACCGTAATCCACTCCGTGCTGCCGCAGATAGGCCTGGCCATAATTCTCGGTCGTGCGGCAAAGGGCCAGAAGAAGATGCAGGGAGTTCGCCTCGGTAACGCCTTGCTTGGAAGCCTCCAGAACGGTGATGCTCAAGACGTTCTGGGCGTAACGGGTGAACGAGATCTTGTCCGATTCCGCATAAGGGATTGGTTCGTTTGTGAATATATGACTGTCGATGAACCGCTTGAAGTTGTCAGCGTCAATTCCCAGGCCTGTCACTGTCCTGAAGGCGGCGTTGTCGCCGTGCCGGAGGACCCCCAGGAACAAGTGGTCCGGGCCTATGCCGTAACTGCCGGTCCGCATGGCTTCATCTCTGGCGTAGCGGATTATGTCGTTGAGTTCGTCGGATATTCTTATTTCCATAAATGTTATATTTCAGCATAAACGCATCGCATTATACGAATCTTATGCCTGTCACAAAATTACCATAAATTTGTGACAAGACAAAAATGACAAGGGAAGTCAAGGATAGAGAAAAGTCCACCGAAAGGGTTGATGTTGTCAGATTTTAGTTGTATCTTCGCCGTGTCAGTGAGCACCTATTATGTTGAATTTGACAGCAATGATTCTGGTTTGATCCCTGACATTATCAAGTCCTGATAAGAGTTTCTCTATCAGGTTTTTTGAATACTTGGCAGCCTGTTGGGCTGTGGAATTCAGTATAATTGGCAATGAGCCATCAGATTTACCTCAAGTATATGACGAAAACAATTAGCGTATATGGGAGAGAACATTGATCTGCTCGTAAAAGAGCTCTGCAAACTACCGGCTGAGACAGGTTGGCTAGAGTTCAAGGAGAACAACTGCGACCCTATGATGATCGGAGCTGACATCAGTGCTTTGGCGAACAGCGCAACCCTGCTTGACCACGACTGCGCTTATATGATTTGGGGCATCGAGGATGACAGCCACAACATCATCGGCACGACCGTCAGACTCCCACAGGAGAAGAAAGGAGGCCAAGAACTGGAGAATTGGCTTCGATATCTATTGTCAAAGAATGCAGATTTTGAGTTCTTGAACACGGAGATAGACGGGAAGCACATTGAGGTCCTGAAAATCCATAAGGCGATGAATGAGCCTGTGGCATTCCAGAACGTGGATTACATACGAAGTGGAAGCTATACGAAGAAACTCTATGAGTTTCCGGCGTTGAGGACTCAGCTTTGGGACAAACTTCGGCACAGCCAGTTCGAGGATGTTTTCATCAAGGAGAACCTGCATTTCACTGATGTAATAAGACTGATAAACATCGATGCTTACTTCTCTCTGCTTGGAATACCTCAACCGTTAGACGAAAACGGCATTGCGCATTATCTTCTGGAAGACGGGATTATTGCGAAACTGGATAACGGGCTATATTCGATCACCAACCTCGGAGCATTGCTATTCTCTAAGGATCTGAACGAATTTTCAAGACTTGGGAGGAAAGCACTGAGGGTTGTGCAGTATGCTGGCGTCAATCGCCTGGCGATACAGAAGGAGGAGACTTTCAGCACTGGATATGCCGTAGGATTCGAGAACGCAGTGCGTTATGTTAGCGCACTTCTGCCGAGCGAGGAGGACATCTCCGCGATTCTGCTGACAATGCAGAACAAGTTTCCGATTCCAGTCATCAGAGAGGCTATAGCCAATGCTCTCATTCATCAAGATTTCTACATTTCCGGAGCAGGTCCGATGGTGGAGATATTCGAGAACCGCATTGAGGTGACAAATCCTGGAATTCCTTTGGTGGACATCAAGAGGATTGTCGATAATCCGCCTAAGTCTCGCAACGAGAGACTTGCGTCATTGATGCGGAGACTCAAGATGTGCGAGGAACTTGGCAGAGGTTGGGACAGAATGGTTTTGGCTTGTGAGATGCTATATATGCCGGCTCCTCGCATTGAGATCTTCACAGATTCCACAAAAGTAACCCTATTTTCACGGATGGAGTTCGCAAATATCCCGATGGAGGATAAGTTATGGTCTTGCTATCTGCACGCTTGCCTGATGTATATTCAAGGTGACGGTCTGACCAATGCTTCACTAAGAAAGAGGTTCGGTGTCAAGGATTCATTGAGCGGAAGCATATCGAGACTTATCAAAGAAGCGGTAGGACAAGGGCTTGTCAAACCTTTTGATCCGGACACTGCACCACGATATATGAAATACATTCCGGCTTGGGCGTAATCTAACTTGACGGCAACTTGATTTCTGAGGAAGAGGAAGAGTTAAAACGCCAACAGAAGGCACTGCAAGGCATACGGCTAACTTGCCGGTAACTTGATTTCAACTTGCCGGCAACTTGCTGAAGAGACTTTTTGATAGGATATGAGACTGCAGATAGAAGAATATCAATACAAGGCATATGACGTCAAGGAGAGTCTTTCGTCTGGTGCAATAAGAGTAATCTCTGCTTTTGATGTTCCTAGATTAAAGTAAAGTGTTATATTTATGTACTAGAAAAGAACGACAATGAACGAGGAAAGAAGCACGGACAGACTTGCCCGTTACATAATCTGGACTGCGGCGGCGGCCGTGACCGCAGCCTTCTGCTGGTATTTCAGGAGCGTGCTGGTCTATATTATCATAGCCGCGGTGGTCTCCCTGTTGGGAAGGCCGATAATGAAAGGTCTGAAGCACATAAGGATAAAAGGCAAAAGTGCTCCGGACTGGCTGGCCGCGATAGTCTCACTCCTCCTGATTCTGGTGATATTCTTGGGAATAGTGACTCAGATCATCCCTGTATTCTCCAGCATCATAACCAACGTCTCCGGCAACCTCCAGTCCGCCTCTTTCAAGGCTTCGGAGATCACCGTCTGGTTCGACAAGGTGAACGTCTGGCTGATCGACAGGCTGCCATCCATGGGACGAGACTTCAAACTCCAAGACGCTGTGCTTGGCTGGATCAAGAACGCCTTCGACCTTTCTTCCGTGACCTCAGTCGTCGGCTCCGTGGCCTCAGCCTTAGGCTCCTTCGGCATCGGTCTGTTCTCGGTGATGTTCATCGGATTCTTTTTCGTGAAAGACGAGACCCTTTTCCGCAGGATTGTCGGCTCGCTTGTGCCTGACAAGGTCGAGAAAACGGCCATCAGCGCCATCGGAGACATCGAGCATCTTCTGACCCGCTATTTTGTCGGACTGATGGTCGAAGTCCTCGGCGTGGCTCTTCTCAACTTCCTCGGACTCTGGCTGATAGCGAGGATCGGATTCTACCCGGCCGTCGGAATCGCCTTTATGACCGGTCTTCTGAACGTGATCCCTTACGTGGGGCCGTGGATCGGCGGAGCCATCGGAACCATCCTCGGTATCGTTCTGAAATACAGCAGCGCCGCCGCCATCGGAGTCTATCCAGACTTTATGATGGTGATAATCACACTATTGGCCGTCTTCATCTGCACCCAGTTGGTGGACAATTTCCTGTTCCAGCCTCTGATCTACTCGACCAGCATCAAGTCCAGCCCTCTGGAGATATTCATAGTGCTGCTGATGGCGGGGCATCTCGGCGGAATCATAGGAATGCTGGTAGCCATTCCGGCCTACACAGTGCTCAGAGTGATAGCGGCACGATTCTTCTCCGAACTCAAACCGATCCGCAGACTTATCGCAGCCACGGATGACGAACAAAAATCTTAATGAATATGAACACGATCTTCAAGAAATTTATGGCGCTGGTCGCCATCATCACCGGATTCCTGACAAGCGGTAAGGCTAACGCTCAGGAAAAATATTCACCGTCGGGCACCTATCAATTCGCCGTGAAAGACGGGAACTCACTTTTCCTCGATGAATATCTCGCCACAGCCGGAAGCGAGACCACTCTGAACGGCAACGAGAAACCATCGATCGTATTTGTCTTCGGAGGCGGATTCAAGGGCGGAGAGCGCAGCCACAAGGAATATGTTCCCTGGTTCAAGATGCTCAACGACGAAGGCTACACGGTGCTCACCATCGACTACCGCCTCGGGATGAAAGGCGTGAAGACAAAGGGCGGAATAGGCTCGGTCAAGCAGTTCTACCACTCTGTCAGAATCGCCAGCGAGGATCTGTTCAGCGCCACGAAGTACATCATCGACAACGCCAAGACGCTGAAAGTCAATCCGGACAATCTGGTGATCTGCGGATCGTCAGCCGGTGCGATAACCGTTCTTGAGACCGAGTGGATGCTCTGCAACGGGAAAGCCACGGAGGCTCTGCCCGAAGGATTCCGTTACGCCGGAGTGATGTCGTTCTCGGGGGCGATCCTGTCCCGCGAGGGGATGCCGAAATATTCGCAGACTCCGGCTCCGACCGCATTTTTCCACGGCACGGCCGACAAGGTCGTGAACTACGGGAACATACGGGTGTTCAACTGGGTGTTCGCCGGCACGGACAAGCTCGTCAAGATATTCAAGAAAAACGGTTATGTCTATAACGCTTTCCGCTTCAAGGACCACAAGCACGAGATCGCGGATTCGATGGTGGAGACGTTCGCAGACCAGATCCGCTTCCTTGAAACCAATGTGACGAGAAAGGTCGCCAGAACTGTGGATTCCACAATCGACGACCCTGAGGCTCCGGTTCCGAGCGGATCAGCGAACCGCAAGGAGATGTACGGAAAGTAATTAATTCTGAATATATTTACGATAGACTTCCGCGATTCTGCGGTATCCCTCTTCATTCGGATGGAGTCCGTCCCTGAAGAGGGATTCGTCTAACTTGCCGTCAGCCTTGGTGAGGACAGACTTCACGTCCACGATGTCGTAGTTCGTGAGGTCGCTTGACTTAAGCAGTTCATCCACAGTGGCGTTGACCTTGTCAACCCTATCGATTGCCTTTCTGCGAGGATAGATGTGGACTATGTGGATGCGGGCTGCCGGCTGTTTCACACGGATATATTCAATAAGTCCGACCATTCCTTCGGCAATGGCTTCCTCAGTGCGGCTGTAGATGTCGTTCGTGCCGGCCATCACGAAGATGTGCTTGGCGGAGAAGCCGTCCAGCTCCTCGTGCATCATACGCCACATCATATTCCCGAGACGGTCCCAGCCATAGCCGCAGTTGATGACGTTTCGGTCAGCAAATATGTCGTTCCACGAATCCACGCCAGCGTGCCAGGTCTTGTGGCTCGGTTCGCCCGACCAGTAATGGGTTATGGAGTTGCCGATCATCACGATCTCCGGATTCGGGGCGATGTGCCTTTCACGATAAAGGACTCTGGAATGTCTTTCGGTCCAATCATAGAAAGTGAAATCGCGGCGCTGTCTCAGTGGTTTCAGAATATCAGGCAGATTGGCCGTTGTGCCGAGAGCGTTGAAGATCGCCTCAAGTGTGGCCACCGTGTCAGCCTTGGCCCCGTCCACGGCGATGAAATAGCCTGACTTTTTGCTTTCTTTCTTGCTTACGACCTTCACAGGAAAGTCAGCCTTTCTCTGGATGATGTTCCTTACCGCCTTGGAAGGCCTGTCCACAGCCTCAACCGGGACATTGTAGAACGCCACGGCCTTCTCAACCGGCACCGGCTCGAAATGGAAATAGGTTCCGCCATCGGCTCCAATTTCCATCCACTTCACCTCGTTGTAAAGCGGAAGATAAAGCCTGAACTCGTTACCGTTCTTGGCTGACTTTCCATAATCAACACGGAAACAAAATGTTATCGTGTCACTTGCAGCCTTCCCAAGATCGGAAGTCCCGTTCAACAGGTGGAATCCGCCGTCGTTGTCGATGTCATAGAGGTCAACTCCCAGAGAAGCCATCTCTGTAGCCCCTTTAGGAATATTCCTGCCCTCAAGCACGTACCGGACCTTGATCTCCGGAGCGTTGGTCCCGAAATCAATGTTCCCCCTGTCAAATGTCCAGCAGGTCCCGAACGGTCCTTTTGTCCTTTCAGTCAGTGGATTATGCCACCCATTCACATCAGCCGCCATCGTACCGACTGAGAGCAGCAGTGTCAGACTCACCGCAGACACCGCACGCTTCACGATTTCCGAATATCTCATATTCATTAAATTTTAATTATTGTCCTTTTCAAAACGGCCTCAAAGATAGCGATTTTTCCGGAAGGACGCATACTCGGATTTACGAGAGGAACATTTCCAAGCCAAAGTGATACACTCATGATCAAATTGAACCATGACAGGTGCGTTTTCTTTCCTTTTTGCGACTGTGGACTTAAAGAATATCAGTCGGCAAGTTTCTGCCCCTCGTAGGCGACCGGATATTCCCCGAAATTCAGTTTCATCAAGATTCCGGAATCGGTCAATGTGCCGGAAAGGCCTGTGACTGTGTACTTAGGGAACGGCAAGGTTCCGCCTGAGAGAGGGACTATCCCATCGGCCGAAAGTTCAATGGTACCGTTCTTGACCTCGAATCCGACTCCTGGGACAGACACGTCCAGTGAAACCGGCATCTGAGGGACGAACTTCACCTTGTAAAACATAATGTCAAGGGTCTTGGCAGTCTCATCTATCCGAACCTCCACCTTGACTTCCTCTGAGACATTATCGATGCCGTCCGCTGTCACGGTCATTTTTCCTGAATATTCATAATTCCCTGAAAGCAAAGGATTTTCCACATCACCATCCTCTTTGGAGCAGGACATTGTCAGCAGCGGCATGACCGCCAGCAAAAGCATAAAGATTTTTTTCATATTCATTACAGATTGATTGATAATCCTATTGTGAACCGACGAGGTTTCCCGGTCTGGAAGAAAGAATTGCCGACAGACTTGAAATAGAAAACGGAATATTCAGTGTCGGCGAGATTCTGCCCTTTTAGCCAAAGTTCCGCCTTTGATGTGGCCAGACGAACATCCGTGCCTATCAAAGAATATGGCGGTTGGCTTATGTCTCCGGCTTCGTTCCAGTAGATTCTTCCGCTGCGATTGATGTCGGCGTTCAAGGAGACCGAACGCAGGAAACGTCCACCTGTCAAGAACTTATAGCCGCACCTCAAGTACAGGGTTGAAGCCGGAGAGTATGGTATCCGGTTGCCGGACCAGTCTTCACGGCCGTCATTATAGTCAACAAAACGGGCGTCCATCAGATTTCCGGCGAACGATACGGAGAGGCCTTTCCACATCCACGAAGCTTCCGCCTCAACCCCAAGGCTACGGGATCTGCCGGCGTTAGCCATCATACGCCCGGTTCCATTTCCGTAAGGGAATACGGTCATCTGCTGGTTCCGGCAATCCACACGATAAGCTGTCAAGGAAGCCTCCAGGCGGTGTCCACGGGCATCAAGATCGATCCGGCCTCCTATCTCATAGTCAAGACATCGCTCAGGCTTGTATGTCATCATCGCACCGGAAAGGTCTTTCTGTCCGTCCAGATGTATTCCCAACTTTTCCATCATCCCTGACATCATCTTGTTCTGCAGGATGTCCGAGAAGATCTGCGTGTTGAAGCCTCCAGACCTGTAACCTTCCGAGACGGATGCAAGTAAAGACATATTCAAACCTTTGGACCGCATACGCTCGGACGTGGCGTCATACGAAACCGACAACTTCGGCTGCAATTGGGCATAACGCACCGTTTCCGTTCCGTTGCTCCTTGTGCTGAAAGGGATATATTCAGACATTGCAGGCGAGACGATGAAATGGATGTCCGAGCCGGAATCATAACGCATCCGGCCGGCCTCAAAGTCAAGTCTCAATCCGGCAGTGAATGTCCAACGGCCAGTCTTGAAATACGACTCGTGGTAGGCAGCCACATTGCCAAGAGCGATATTGAAATCACTGTAAATCAAGAAATTCTCTTCTTGAATATTCAATTTTCCCAATTCCTGCGGTATTCCGGAATTGGCGTTGTCCAGAATCAACGACTTTATGCCGTCTTCCAGAAAACGCACAGGAGCGGACATCCGGTTCAGTTTCACCATCGCGAACAGTCCGGTCTGGCTGTCCCACCAAACAGGATGCGCCTTTGGTATGAATATAAACTCATGAGTCAAAGCACTTTGTTTCTGATCCTGATTCAAGGTGAACATTGACTTCGGTGTAAAATCCTGATCCATATCCATAGAATCGAAAAGAGCCTGGAGGCTTGTGACGGAACTGATTTTCCAGTTGCGCCATTCGGTCTTGAGACGGAATCCGTCCATAAGAAAGAAGCGACGATAGCCGCTTTTGCCGTTGTAATCCACAGGGAGAAGTTCTCCTGTGTCAGGCATCCATTTTCGATAAGGGTAACCTGACTGATCTATGTACGAGACTGTCAAGATGTTATCCAAGGAGACCTTACCGATTCCGCTGATGAATCTCGCACGGGCTGAGAATGAGTCCGAAAGGCCACAGTTGGATCCGTCATATTCATTGATAAAGAAACCGTCGGTGTGTCCGTAGGCGGCGGCGAACCCGAACCGGCCCTTGTAGGTCGAGAGTTTCGCGGACAAAGAGGATGCGCTGCCATATTCAATGGTGCCTCTCGTGCCTTGGTATGCGGTTGGAGAAAGTGTCTCGATGGAAAGGACTCCGAGCATCGAGTTGCGTCCGTAGAGGGTTCCTTGAGGTCCGTGCAGAAAATCAATCCTGCGGATGTCGGAGAAAGCGAAATCGTAGCAGTTCTTGTCCAGAATCGGCACGTCATCCACATAGAGTCCGATGACCGGATTGTCCATCCTGGAACCAAGGCCACGGACATAGATCGTCGAGGTCATCGAAGTGCCATAGTCCGGCATATTCAACCCCGGAATCACGGATGAAAGATCCTTGGGAGACGAGATTCCTCTTTCTTCCATATTCCTCATAGTCAACGAAGTGATGGAGGTCACCCCTGTGATTGAGGCCGACCGTTTCACGGAAGAGGTCACGACCGAACCGGCGATCGTATCTTTGACCTCTGTCACCGGAGTGGACGCTATCAGTAAGGATGTCAATAAGGATGCAAGCATATCGGACAAATTCGGGCGCAAAGATAGTCCCAACGCAGTTTGCAAACTTATGATAATCAGATTTCGGCTTGGATTTTTTATGCATAGCACAGCCTCTGCGTTCCGGTGCCGGCAGGTCATGGCGGCCATTCACCCGGATAGGGCGCGCGAAGCGCGTAGGCCGCCATGGCCTGCAGGTACCGGACGCCCACTGTTTTAAAGGATTGATTACATGCCTCTGAAATCAGTCGGTGACATTCCGACCAGTTTTCTGAAGAAGCGCGAAAAGTAGGCTGGATCCTCGAAGCCAAGCCTGTAGGATACTTCTGAGATCGGGATGCCATGATCATGGAGAAGGGTTCTGGCCAAAGCAAGACGCGCGTTCTCTATCCACTCTCCCGCACTGCGCCCTGTCTCGGACTTGACGACACGGTTCAGATGGTTAGGAGTCACGCCCAGTTCCTCCGCATAGCCGGACACTCCGCCGAACGGACGTGAAGTGTCAAAGACCCGGCCAAGATATGCGGAGCAAAGTCTGGCTGACGCGGTTCCGTTGTTCTGAGGAATGACGTTGTCAAACTCTCCAAGCAAGACTTCCAGCAATCCTTGAATCGTAGGAAAATCTTCCGAGAACCGGGTCATTCTGATCAGAAGCTCATCGAAGAAAACCTTGTCCTCCATCGGAACAGTCATCACACTCGGCGCCCTGAGTCTCAGCACCCTATGTCCGGAATTACGCAGCAGCCCGGAAGAGAACGCTCCCATATACCCGATGGAATCCTTGAAATATTTCACGGAATATGCCGACTGCGGCGGGATCAAGGCGCAATCCTGCCCCCGCAACAGATAGGGATGGCCATCGACATCCGCAAGCACCTCTCCGGAAATAAGATAGATAAACGACCAGTCTTCCCTGACCATCCTATGCATCGGCTGAGCCGTAATATGTCCCGCCGCGTTCAGCGGCCTGATCACGAATTGTCTCATTTTCCCTGCAAAAATAGCAAAAGAAAACC
This sequence comes from Alistipes sp. CAG:435, assembly GCA_000433355.1. Classification (GTDB taxonomy): domain Bacteria; phylum Bacteroidota; class Bacteroidia; order Bacteroidales; family UBA932; genus Cryptobacteroides. The sequence goes on from FR893109.1 coordinate 62,135, forward strand.
ATCTATGAATATTCCAGGAAGCGGAGTGACGGTTAGGAACATATACAAAAAAGAAAAATGCTATCTTTGCAGCCTTATTTTGAAAAAGGAATATGGTTAGGACAAAGGAAAGCAAGGCCAAAGGGTTCTTTTTCGGGATATTGGCCGCTGTCAGTTATGGTGTGAACCCTCTGGGGGCGAAGTACCTTTACGAGGAGGGGTTGAATGTGGAGTCGGTGCTGTTTTACAGGTACGGACTTGCGGCGCTGATCATCGGAATGATCATGGCAGGAAAGATGATCGCCGGGAGGAAGGTCGCTTCGACAAGCTCAGCGACTGGAAAAGAGTCCGCCACCGAGCCACATTCTTCGGTCACTGAGCCTGTCGAAGTGACAGGATACGAGTCATTCAAGGTCAGCCGTGGTGAACTCTCGACGCTGACCGCCCTCGGACTGATGTTCGTGATCTCCTCGCTGACACTGTACTGTAGCTTCCTGTACATGGACAGCGGAGTCGCCTGCTCCCTGCTCTTCGTTTACCCGGTGATGACAGCCGTCCTGATGGCCATGCTCTATGGAGAGAAGATCACGAAGGCCACAGCGGCAGCCATAGCGCTCTCGCTGGTAGGAGTCCTTCTTCTTTATAAAGGTGACGGCGAAACCGTCCTCAGTACCGTCGGAGTGCTTCTGGTCATGGTCTCCGCCCTGAGCTACGCACTCTACATCATCGTGGCCAACCGAGCCTCCGCACCGGAATCCGAGCTGGGGACCGGGCACAGCAAGTTATCCAAATATATTCCTTTGCCACACAGGGTGACAATCCACAGGCTTGACATGTCGGCGATGAAGCTTAGTTTCTACGTGCTTATCGTCTGCGCCGTGTCGATGGTCCTGTTCTCGTTCACATCTGCGGAAAGGCATCTCATGCCGCTTGTCACCGGCCGCGAATGGGGATATTCATTGATGCTCGCCATCGTCCCGACCGTATTCTCGCTCGTCTCTATGGGAATCGCCGTGCGCATCATCGGTTCCACACCGACAGCCATCATGGGTGCCCTTGAGCCGCTCACTGCGGTCGTGATCGGACTCACTGTCTTCCACGAGGCCCTGACCGTCAACCTGGTAGTCGGCATCCTGCTGATCCTCACGGCGGTGATCACAATCATCCTCAGCAAGGGGAAAGCCTCCGCATGAAGAAGATCAGGGAAATACTCAAGATAGGTCTGCCGATCATGCTCGGACAGGCCTGCGTCATAATTCTGGCGTTCGCCGACAACATCATGATCGGGTGGCACAGCGTGGACGAGCTCGCCGCGTCATCGTTCGTGAACAATGTCATGAACCTGTTCATCCTCACCGAATTGGGATTCGCGACCGGGATGACTCCGATGATAGGTGCGGACAACGGGACCGGCAACATCAAAGGAATCGGGATCACGGTGAAAAACGGTCTCATGACAAACGGAATCATCGGCGGGATCAGCATCATTCTCCTTACAATCATCTACTTCTGTCTTGATCACTTCGGCCAGGCACCTGAATTGATGCCTTACATCAAGCCTTATTTCGCCATCATCGGAATCTCTACCCTGTTCGCCCTCGGATTCAACGTCCTCAAGCAATTCACGGACGGAATATGCCGCCCGATGATCTCGATGACCCTGCTGATGATCGGGAACCTGCTGAATATATTCGGAAACTGGGTGCTGATCTACGGCAAGCTCGGATTCCCGGAAATGGGGCTCACCGGAGCCGGCATCAGCACGCTCGTCTCCAGAGCGCTGATTCTTCTCGTGTTCGTCGTATTCATATTCAAGTCAAAGAAAATGAATGAATATGCCCGCGCGTTCAAAGAGGCGCTCCTTTCCCGCGGCGAGATGAAAACCGTATTCAAGATGGGCTACCCGGTCGGCATCCAGATGGCCTTGGAATCCTCCACATTCACATTCGCCGCGGTGATGGCAGGCTGGCTGGGAGTCATCCAACTGGCGGCTCACCAAGTGGTCATCACCATCTCGCAGCTCTTCTTCCTGATGATGCAGGGGCTCTCGTTCGCAGTCTCGATCCTCGTCAGCAACGCTTTCGGCAGAAAGGACTTAGGGTCTGTCCGTGAATATGCCCGCAAAGGTTACTTCATGACACTCGGCATCTCCGCCACGCTGTCGGTGCTGCTGTACTGCTTCCGCTACCAGGCCGCCGGAATATTCACAGACTCCCCTGAGGTCTCGGCGATGGCTGTGTCGCTTTTCTTCCTGCTCTTCGCCTACCAGTTCGGCGACGGTCTCCAGCTCTGCTTCGCCAACGTCCTGCGTGGCATCCAGGATGTCAGGCCGATTATGTACGCCGCGTTCGTAAGTTACTATCTCATAGCGATTCCGTCAGCATACGTCCTCGGCTTCAAGACCAGTCTCGGCATCCACGGAATATGGCTGGGCTTCCCCATCGGCCTCACCCTCGCCGGCATATTCTTCTACGCCCGCTACCGCAGTGACCTCAAGAGGTTCGGCAAATCATAGTGTAAGCATAGGCTTAAATATTAAATGAAAAAATAATGGCATCCAAACAAATTGGGCATAATGAGATCGACATGCTTCATGGACCGTTGTTCATGAAGATTCTTTTGTTCGCGCTGCCGTTGGCTGCGAGCAGTGTGCTGCAGCAGCTGTTCAACTCGGTGGATGTGGCGGTGGTGGGACGGTTCGCAAGCAGCGAAGCGCTGGCGGCGGTGGGGAGCAACGCGCCTGTGATCAATCTGCTGATCAATCTGTTTGTGGGCATATCGATGGGTGCCAACGCAGTCATCTCCAACCATATCGGGCAGAATGACAGGGAAAAGATACGCAGTGCGGTGAGCACCTCAGCGGTCGTGGCGCTGCTCAGCGGCGTTTTCCTGATGGTGTTGGGAACGGCGGTAGCGGGGCCGGTGCACAGGATGATGGGGACACCGGTCGAGGTCACGAGGATGGCGGTGTCATACCTCCGGATCTATTTTCTGGGCATGCCGTTCATCATGATCTTCAATTTCGGGTCTGCGATCCTGCGAAGTCTCGGCGACACCCGGCGGCCTCTTTACATCCTGATATGGGCCGGGATCATAAACACAGTGCTCAACCTGTTGTTTGTCATCGTCTTCCACATGGGAGTGGAAGGTGTGGCGATCGCCACTGGCATCTCCAACCTGTTCAGTGCGGTGATGGTGGTCCAAATTCTGCTACGGGAGCAAGACCCTTACAAGCTGCACCTTTACGACATGCACATCCAGAAGGACGAACTTTCACACATGCTGGAGATCGGTGTGCCGGCGGGACTGCAAGGAGTGGTGTTCTCCATCTCCAACGTGATCATCCAGGCCAGCATCAACAGCTATGGTTTCAACGCGGTCGCCGGTTCGGCGGCGGCTTTGAACTTCGAGCAGTACTGCTACTATGTCATCGCGGCGTTCAACGGGGCGGCGATCAGCTTCGTGGGGCAGAACTACGGAGCCGGGAATATGGACAGAGTCAAAAGAATATTCCTGATCTGCATGGGGTTAGGCACTCTTTCCTGTGCCTTGCTCAACTGGGTGTTCGCCGGATGGTCCGACTTTTTCCTCGGACTGTTCACGGATTCCCAGACGGTGAAGGATTTCGGCACGATCAGGATGCGGACCGTGCTGATGTTCCAAGGACTGGCATGTCTCTACGAGATCCCGGGGTCAGCACTGCGCGGCATGGGCCGGTCGATGCTCCCGACCCTGCTGACGGTCTTCGGAACATGTGTCCTGCGCATCGCCTGGGTTTACACCGTCTGTCCGGTCTGGGAAGGTTTCCATGCGTTGATGTTCGTCTATCCTGTCTCTTGGATCATCACCGGCATAATGGTCATGACCGCCTACCTTATCACATTCCGCAGAATACAGCTGAAATCATTAACGGTCTGATGCTCAATTGATGGGGATTCACTCTTTGTTCCTCAATCACTTACCGATTCCTGCCCTTCCAAAATGACCGGCAGGAATCATGAATATATTCATTGATTGAATGTTGCTAATCACGGTGAATATTTACTATTTTTGTGGCTGATTGCAAAAAGCCACATTGATTATGACACCTCCGGCAAATGATTTTTCTGAAATATTCAAGAACCCCAATCCAGCGCAACAAGAGTTGATGGATCTGATTGACAGCAGGATAGAAGACGGCATGGATCGGTCCGACATTGAGGAGTCGTTGATCGGAGACATGATGGATGAAACTCCTTTCCACTTCTGCATGTCCTATGCTCTTTGGAAACTTGAATCAGATCGTGAAAAGGAATTCGACACCCTTCTCGAACAAAAGGTAGCCGAGATGAGTTCCGGCAATGATTCCGACTCCGGGACCGCGCCTGAAGATCCGGCCCCCCCCTCGCCACAAGAGATCATGGAGATTGTGAACGGACTGCCAGGCTGGGGCAACCTAAAGAAGAGGATGGAGGAAGTGATAACCTGCCACGCCACCGGTGAACGCCGCGGCATCATGGATCTTAAGAAGAACCTTCCGGTGATGCACACCATTCTCATCGGAAATCCAGGTACCGGGAAAAGTTACTGTGTACGCTACCTGTTGCACCTATATAAAAGCCTCGGTATGCTGGACAGTGACATCATCAGGTATACAACCCTCACTAAAATATCCAACAACACCGTTTCCAGCGAGGTGAATTGTGCGGTCGGGGGAATTCTTGTCTTTGAGAACGCCCATGAACTCTATCATAGCGAGAACAAAGCCATCGACACAGAGCAGCAGATTGTACGAAGCCTCATCGATGAACTTGAAGACCCTATGAAACAATCCTCCTGGATGCTTGTGCTGAGCGGAGAGCCCAAAGGTATGGAGAGTCTTCTGGCCACTTACCCGGAACTGAAAAAGCATTTCCAAGAGCCAATCTATATGGGGGATTTCACACCGGAGGAACTGTACGGTATCGCTGACAATTGTTGTGGAGACAGGGACATAATCCTATCCTCCGAGGCAAGGAAAAAACTGGAGATGTTCATCCTGCACAAGTACAATCTCCGCGGCCCGGACTTCGAGAACGCAAGGTTTGTCCAACGGCTTTTCGATGAGCGCGTCATTCCGGCGATGTACCGTCGTCTCTCAAGGGAATCCGGCAATGACAACGCCTACGATCTGAGCTTGGTCTTGCCAGAGGACATTCCTTCGATCAGAGGTCGCGCCGGTGACGCCATGAACGAGCTTGACGAACTCATCGGTCTGGCGAAGATCAAGACAAAAGTCAAGGACTACCTCAACGCAGTGAGACTCGCATCCAAGCGGATGGAGTTCGGACTGCCGACAAGCATGCCCCGCCTTCACATGGCATTTCTCGGAAATCCGGGAACCGGGAAGACAACCGTGGCCGAGATAATCGGCAAGGTGTTCGCCGAATTGGGAATCCTGTCCGGTGGAAGGGTGATACGCACGGAGAAAAGCCAGATGGTCGGTCAGTACATCGGTGAGACGGAATTCAAGATGAACAACTTGCTGTCCAGGGCCCGGGGCAACATCCTGTTCATCGACGAGGCCTACCAACTGGTAGAGGGAGGCGAGAAGGATTTCGGGCGCATAGTGATGAACTCTCTTCTTACGGAACTTGGCAGGGACAATCTGGACATGGTAGTGATTCTCGCCGGATACACGGCTCCGATGAAGAAACTTCTGGAAAGCAATGAAGGAATAGAGAGTCGTTTTCCGAACGTTTTCAATTTCGAGGACTACACGACCGAAGAACTTTTGGAAATCGGAAAACTAATGATCCGCAAGCAGGGATTCAATCTTACCAAGGGAGCTGAACAGAACATGATGACCATCATCCAAACTGAGTCCGAGAAGCCTTCCCCACGTTTCGGCAATGGACGATTCGTGTCGAACTTACTTCAGAACGAGATACTTGCGACACTTGGGGCAAGAACATCAAAAATGGAAAACCCGACAGCCGAAGATCTCAGCACGATTCTCCCCGAGGATGTCGTGATCGGCAAGGAACAGAAAGATGTGGTCTTTGACGATGCCGCCATTGACTCGGCTTTGAGACGGCTTGACAACCTTGCCGGCCTAAGCAATGTCAAGCAAGCGATCCACAACTTCGTCCGCTCGGCTCGCTACCTCCATTCAATCGGAGAACCTTACGTCGGCAAAGGACTTCTGTCCTGGAGGTTCATCGGCAAGAGCGGCACGGGCAAGAGCACGGTAGCTGAAATAATGGCCACAATTCTCAAGGGTATGCGCCTCATCGCCAACAGCCACATAACAGAGATAAAAGGCGAACGAATATTCAATGTTTCAGAGGCCGACTGTGACGCCGTGCTTCAGGAAGCCGTAAAGAAATCATGTAACGGATTGATATTCATAGATGTCGATGATTCAAAATTCAACGAGGCGAGGCTTGGTTACGGCCGCGGCGTGGAACAGATACGACTAAAAGTCAAGGAATTGACTGTCGAGAGCAGTGGTGAGTGTGCTCTGATTCTCGCTGAGCTGGACGCTCCGAACAAGAACGTGGCCGAGCAACTGTCTGACGGCGGAGTCTATGAGTTCGACCACACTTTGGTGTTCAAGGATTTCACTCCTGAAGAACTCTTCCAGATCCTTTGCGGATGTCTGGAAAAGTACTCGGTAAGTTTCAGTCCAGCCGCCGAAAGACACATAAAAGAATTCCTATATTCGCTCAGTTCCTCGATCGGAGCATCGGCCAGAACAATGAAACTTATGTCCAGAACCATTTACCAGCAGGTTATCCTCAGAGAATCCGGTCTGGCCCGCCCACCAAAGTCCCATCAGGTCCAGCTCGCCGACATCGAGACATTCAAGTGGGATTCCAAGAAAGGGAAGATCGGGTTTTAGCGGATCGGACCCTGAATTCCGCACAACGCTCTGGTGCGATAATGCCATTTCTTGCGCCTGTCACGTCACTTTTTCACTCTGTCTGAAGCATAAAAGCCACAAAATGCTCCTCTCATAGTTATCATTCACCATGGGAGGAGCAAACTTTGTATGAAAACGTATATATCTATAAATGAGCATATTCTAAATTCCTGCCCTTCCAAAATGACCGGCAGGAATCATGAATATATTCATTCATAATTACTTAATAAACTCATTACAGATTTGGCCCGTGGTTTTGAGGTATGAGAGCCAGGCGAGGAAGTGGTTGATGTCGGCCTCGACGCTGTCACGGTTGGCCACCTGCCAGAGGGTCTGGGCCTCAAGGAGATCGGAGAGGGTCTCGGTGCCGGCATCGTAATGGAGGCGGCTGACACGGACATTCTCCTCTGCGGAAGCGGTGTTGCTTGCGGCCAGAGCACGTTCATATTCAGACTCATCCAACTCGTTGGCGGCCTTGGACATCTCAAGGGTCATCAGCTCGTAGTTGCTGTCGCGCTCGGAGACGGCCTGCTCGTACTCGGACTTGTCGGACTTGACCTTGTAGAAATGCTCGCCGAAGTGGAAGATCGGGATGCCGACCTTGGCACCGACACTGAAACCGGCCTTGTCGATGAATGTCTCATCGTTGACGGTCAGGCCGTGGGTGTAGCCATAGCCAGCGAATATCCCGGCCTGAGGGAGAGCATCGGCCCTTGTCATACGCACCTGCTGGGCGGCTGCCTGAACCTGGCCGGCATCTTCTTCTACGCCCGCTACCGCGCCGACCTCCGCCGCCTCAGCCGTTAGCCGGCAGCAGATAGACGACCACCGCCAGACGACAGACGACAGACTGTTGACAATAGACAATAGACAATAGACAATAGACGATAGAAAATAAACGGTAGCCGACAAACTATGGCCGGTAGCTGACGTTTTTCCGCCACATAATTCCAATGACGACACCCCAAGGCAACTCCGCGGTCACGATTAGGCGGGTTTTCTCGCCCGCGGAGGTGCAAATGAGACTCCGCGGGCGGGATTCAGCGAGTTTCCCTCTCCTAATCGAGAGAAACCACTTGCAGAGATGAGGAATAGTTGGCCGGCAGATCCGAAACCAGAGCGTCGTCCATCATCATTCGATGCAATGCATGGAAATCAATCATATTTGAGGTGGCAAAGAAGAGGTAGGAATATTCATTATCCTGGTCGTGTGCGAATGGGTACTGAGAGAGTCTAAGGTACATCATGTCGGGGATGAAAATCTCGGCGGCGGATTCCAAAGGAGTGATGCTGAAGGAGATAGCCTTTGTCTTATGGTTCAGTCTCAATATGTTGAAATAGAGAAGGCTGTGGGTTCTGTTTGAGATCATGAAACAGAACTCGCCTTCATCAACCATCTCCTTCTCTACCGTTATACTGTCCGAGGAGTGAATGGCACGGCCGGCGAACACGCTGTCCGCATATTGCCTCAAAACGGAATAGACGGTGTCGGTCATCGTCGGAATCCTTACCTGAGCGAAACCCTCATCTCCATTGTCACGGGTAGTGGCGCCCAATACTGAATATGTCGGGAGCGGCCTACGCTCTTTTGCCAACTCACTGGCCAACGAACTGTTAAGCCTTGCAGTGACATTTCTTGAAGCAGCCTCAGACTTCTCTATCAGAGCCTTCACATCAATAATTCCCTCTTCATCGAATGTGAATATGCGGCTGGTCTCCTTGTCCAGAATCGACAATGAGCCTCCTTTCAAGACACGGCACACATCACTCGGATCCACGCTCATCCGTTTGGACACACCAGACCAAGTCGAAGATTTTTCCTTACATACAGAGACATCACCTGAATATTTGAAAACAGAGTAACGGCTCTGGACCTTGCCTGGCTGCAAGGCCATCATAAAACACAATACCGCAATGATAATAGATGCAGTTCTCATCTCTTTCTATTTTTATGAATATGGATTTTTACGGCTTTGAGCAATCCCAGCCAGATGTCCATAGCGAGCATTCCCAGACCTAACATAAGCAATGTCGGGGCGAAATTCAGATAATCTCCACGATGGGCAAACACATTGCATCCCAAAACAAGGAACGCGTACATTAAAGCAAGTTGCAGGAAACGCACAAAGCATCCCTCGAATGCGCAACGCTTCTTTATCACCAGCACCAAAAGAATGAATATGAATGACAACGCGATCGCCATCACCCAGCTTATAGCCTCCGATGTCTCCTCAATATAACACGAATCAAGAATAGTCTGGAGTGCCCTTGCGTGGATCAGCAAACCCGCCATACCCTCATCTATCGGAGTCAGGTGGAAGTCTGACTGATCGAATATATTGCCAATCAAAACCACCTTACCCTCAATACTTTGTCGCACCTCCTCCAAAGGAATATCTCCGTTTGACAATGCTTCCGCAGGAATGATCTCGAACTCCCAGGACGGATAATTGATCGTCTCCTTGCTCCGGCCTCTTGCCATCAAGGCTTCGAACTTCTCCGGAGCCGCCACTCTGGCCAATTCCGCAGAGAAACTTCTTATCGTGTCGTTGCCTACGATATATTCCGGCTCAAAATCCCTGATGACATTACGCACCGAATTGGCGGAAAGGTTGACAACTCCTTTATGCTCAATGGAAATGTCATCATAAAAATATGATCCGAATATACTTGCGTGGCCATTAATCATCTGCAGACCGACCGGAAAGACAAGATTGGGGCACTGTGTCAAAGATGTGATCAACTCCGGATCCGTGGCCGCTGGATAATTGAAGAACACGTCAAGGCCAATCGCCGCCGGGTTAAGGTAGTCCACATAGTCCAGTGCCTCGGTGATGCCTTCACGGGAACAGCCGTCAATGCTGACAATGACAATGTCATCGCTCAACGTCCGTTTGGCACGCTGCTCCGCGACCGTGTTGTAAACATCCGTGAAGTCGAAATCCAATGTCTTCTCCATCGGGGCGAACGCCGAGATCGAAGTCAGGTCGTATGCTATCCAATGCGACAGGCCGAACGCGATGGCCGTTATGACCAATGCGTTCAGCGGAAGGCGTAACCGTTTGAACAAATTGAATATTATTTGTTTAAACCTACTCAGTCGCATCGGGATAAGAAACAGAGGTTAATCGTAAACAGGGACATTCTTGAAGGAAATCCTGTTACCCTCTAATTCCGGCCCCATATAAATGTATACACCAATTAAGTACGTAATACTTTTGACATCGGAAGGAACATTACTTATCGTTATAGAGCCCTTACATTCAGGCCCTTCCGGAAAACTAGTGTTAAGAGGGTATGTACCGTTTGTCTCGCTATACTCACGAAATGCGACCTTGTACGATGAGATATATTCATTACCTTTATCATCATAAATGACTGTAGTCGGTGACCCACTCCGAGGGGTGCTGATTCTAAACTGCCTCACATCTCCCAATCCGGTGTTCGTCAGAGTGTAGTTGAAGACAACCGATGATCCGGATCTTACGCAACTGACAATTTTCGCATCAATCCGCCTGTCGCAAGATGTCACCGTTGCTGACGAATAATCGTTAACAGCATTCCGTTTTGCCGTAACCTTGACACGGAAGTCTTTGCGTCCCGCTCTGACAACTAAGTAACAAGTTTCCTCGTCCTTTTTCATCTTGTTTCTGTCAACGGTAAGTTTCAGGTATTCGACCTTACTCGTCTTTTCATAATCTGGGATGGTACCGTCATTCTTTTCCAATGCTACCCAAGTCGGATTTCCCTCCAATTCAGAATGATAGTCCAACGCAGCGTTATGCGCTTTCAACGTCACAGCAAGGACATCCTTCCCACGACCGAAATCGAGACCTTCCCCTGGAGTAACTTCCGCATAGGAGTTCACACTCTCCCGTAAATAGAAGTCACACACGAACTCCCGTCCTGGATTAATTGTGATTTGACGATAACGTCCAACATATCCATCAGCGTTCACTGTCACCTTATAGGTGCCTGGTTCCAGATTAACAAAACCATAATAGCCTTTGGAATCTGTCTTACAAGTAAGGTTAGCGGGGGACAATTCCACCTGAGCCCCGGAAATCTCACTTCTATAATCCAGGTCACTTACATATCCCCAGATTTGTCCCGTCTGCTCGGTCTCGCCTTCAGTGGTGGCCGCTTCAAGACAGCCAGCCAACGAGGCCGCACATAATAGATAGAAGAATACTTTTTTCATTGTTAAAACAATTATTGAATCTTGATTACTTCAACCTTTGACCTTTTATATTTAGAAGCCAAGTCTCCTATAGGCGCTCCAATATATGTCGGATCGCAAACCGTGTATTTAACTCCGTCAATGGCAATATGGTCACCCACCACGTCCGACTCAAACCTGACAGCAGTGGCAAGATGAAGAGGATAATGCAGCAATACTACATCCAGTCCCAAAAGGTCACGAACCAACACGGAATACAGAATGGCCCTGTCCTCACAATCACTATAACGATAGAAGAATGTCTCATCCGCAAAAAACGCTCTCTCCTTGCCAAATTGCTCAACGTCAGTCTTATACTTGAATGCCGTTTGGACAAAATCCAAAAGCATATTCGCCGCGGTCCGTTGATCCTTTCCCGCCAAGCGGCCACGCAATTCCGGATAAAGTTGCGTCTTCACATCCGAACTCAATGATGCCTCTGAATATATGTTCCACTCATTGCTGAGCGGATAGTCATCATAAAAACGAATAAGATTCTCATTGACTGAAAGACGGAATGATAATTCAGGATATCTCTTTGACACATAGTCTCTTGGCTCTGTAAGTTTTGGGGCAAGGATCTGTTCTCCGATGAGCCTCAAAGAGAACATCTGTTCCTTCGGTGTGACAAAGTCAGTCAATAACAACTGCTTGTCTGCAAGTGTCTTGTCCATAACGTAATACTTGCGGCCTTGAACATTTAAATAAGTATGGTCATACATTACATTCTTGAAAGGCAGCAGAAGGGCAAGCGACTCCTCCGTCCTGGCCATCCGCACCATATAACCGGACTGGGTCAGGATATAGACCTGCATCAACGTCGCCTCATTGCGCATATCCTCCGGGAAAAACGCCTTTGTCATCTCATCAAGAAAACGTATATAGCCCCAATCGCACAGATTCAAATCTTCACGCCAGCACAAGGCCTCATAGACAACCGGAAGATACTTTCCGGAAGACAATGTTTTCCAAGCATCTGAAATGCTTTTCTCATCAATTCCACGCAGTCTGAAAATCAAATCCTTCCTCAACGGAACGCCACATTCACACCCATAAAAATCAAAAGTGAAAGAAGGTGTCCTCACATATTCAGGAATATCTATAGGCGCGAACGGTTCCGGCCGAAGCCGTGGTTCCATATCATCGATAATTCCTTCAAATGGAATCAAGTCATCGGAAGTGCCTGAATTTGGATCTTTCACATCCGGCATTGGTGGTTCCGGCAAGGTCGGAGCAGGGATTGCCGGATTCACTGTATGCTTCTCCCAAGGCTTGGCGATATAGTCAGCAAGGTCGGCGTTCACCTTATCGCGATATTCCTTGAACTTGTCCTGCTTCCGCTCCTTGTACTCGTTGAAATCTTTCATCATCCGCTTGCGGTATGCGTCAAACGACTGGGCGGAAAGTCCATTTGTTACAAGCAGCAAATAAACGAATAGAAGTATCCTGCAATACATAATCGGTTATTTAAATACAGGCACGTTCTTGAAGGAAATCTTATCTCCATCCAACCTTACACCATTGTATACATATACCCCAATAGTATATGTAACACTTTTAACATCAGATGGAACATTTTTGAGAGTTATGGAACCTTTACATTCCGGTCCCTCAGGGAATTTTGTCCCGAAGAAAGAACTCAGATTCCCATACTCGCTCTTCTGATCCCTGAAAGTCATATATGGGTATATATATTCATTTCCTTTATCATCAAAAATGGTTGTTGGGTGACTATTGTTTTGAGGATAACAAATCCTAAAATCGTTCACATCTCCCAACCCATTGTTTGTCAAAGTATAATTAAACACTACTGACGATCCAGACCATTTGCAGCTGACAATCTTAGCCACCACACGGCTGTCACAAGTAATCACCGTAGCCGAAGAGTAATCCTCAACCTGCTCCCGGCTAATCTTCAAAGCCACACGCAGTACACTCTCCCCCGCCCTGACAATCAATGTGCTTGCCTCTTCATTTGAAGTCATCTTCGTCCGGTCAACCGTCAATGTCAGAGTCCCAGTCTTGCCTGAAGTCTCGTAATCCTCCAACGTTCCCGAAGTCTTGTCCAATGAAACCCAGGCTGGATTTCCCTCAAGTTCAGCGGTATAGGCGAACGAGCCATAATGAGCCTTAAGAGTCACTGTAGCCGAACCTTGTTCTTTTCCGAAATCAATCGGTCCAGACGGTGAGACTTCCACGTAGGCCTTAGGCTTCTCGCTGTAGTCACAAGTAACGATCACTGGAATCACCTTGGAAGCCGCCTGCACATAGATTGTCGCCGATGTCTTCTGCGTGATGCCGCTGCGGTCGATCGTCACAGTCACTTCCGCCGATTCGCCTTTGCTCAAAGAGCCGCTTGAAGGATGAACGGAACTGATCCACTTCACCGAAGAGTAATCCTGGATTTTCCATTGAAGAGTCCCGTTGTAAGTCTCGTTGCACAATGTCATCTTGCGGATGGTTTCCACCGAGCCGAAGGAAAGATTCTCAGGAGTGATTGAGAATGAGAAATTTGTGCCGGCCTTGGCAGTTATGTCAACAGGGAACGACTCCCCGTCCGCGATGACTCTGATTGTGGCCGCCTCATCCTTCTTGACTAGATTTCGGTTAAGCGTGACCACGACGGCGCTGGATTTCCCGACAGCTGTCTCACCCTTCAAAGGAGAAACAGTCATCCAGTCCGGAGCATCCATTATCTGCCACTTCACCGTGCCGGCATTGCCGACATTCTGAATCGAGAATGAAAGCGAGGACTGCTCCGAGCCGAAGTCTAGAGAAGTGGACGAGAGTTTTATTCTGGCCTCCTTGACCTCTTTCTTAAGCGACACATCACACTGGACCGCCAAACCAGGAACAATCGTGACCTGACGGCTGTCTGTCACATAGCCATTGGAAGAAACCTGAACCTTGGCCTGCCCGGCATCCAGATCCTTGAACTCATAATGCCCGTCAACACCAGTCACAGTGGACAGATTCCCCGGCGAAAGCACAACCTGAGCGTTCCTCAACGCTTCGCCAGTCTCTGAATCAGAAACAATTCCATAGACGCTTCCGAAGGTTGACACCTCATCCTCGGAACAGCCGGCAAAAAGCAAACCTCCTAATAAACAACTGAATATTGCGAATATATTCAAAGATTTCATTTATGAACAAATTTAAAAATTGATTGATGCGGCGACCACCGGAGTTCCGTAAGGCGAGACACCTGGCATCACTGAATATTTTCCATTATTGATCAAAAGTCGTCTCGCCCCTGGAGCCGCTGCGGCATCGATGAGGTTGTAGGCGTACAATGCGGCCACAGCCCCGATACAGACATTCCGAGCCGTGGCAAAATGATCCCGCTTGGTGGAATAACTCTTCATCAAAGACACATCGTGCGTCCCGGAAATCTTCTTCACATAATCACTCCTCTGATTATCAAAGAATATGATCCCACCGGCCAATGCGGCGCATCCGCCAAGAATCAGTCCACCTTTCAGGTTCGCCCCTTTGTGGAATTGTCCCCAGCCAGGAACAATAGCCGAACGCCACAGTCCGCTGACACCATAACGGTTTGTGACTCCAATAGCCGAGAAATCAGCCTGTTGACCTTTCCGTTCGACGGCATAGACGGCACGGTAGTCCAGAACGTTGACGCCTTCCCTTTGCGACGAGACCCAATATTCATCAATACGTCTGGAATGGATCGGCTCTGAGATTCCATCCGAACGCAACTCAAAGGTATAACTGTCAGTGCCCTCGCCGCGAACTCCAGCAGACGAAGAATATATTTGCTGTGACTTGTCAACGTAGATCTCCTTAACCGAGATATTGTCAGTCCTTTCCACATTGGCAGACAGCTGTTTCAACGCGGATGTGCGGGCTCCGTCAAGCGAGGTCGCCATATCGGAGCTGACCTCAACGAAATAGAATGTTGAATATTCAGTACGCGGAACGTTTCCGACCCAGCGTGGTTTTGCCGTGCGCCAGCCCTGTGCGTCAGCAAGCGAAACCGAACAAAGCAGCGCAAGGCAAAGAATCAAGATCCTGCGGCGCATATCAGTTCTCCTTCAGCTTACCGTAAACGATGTCCTTGAACTCATCGTGACGGGATTCAATCTTAGCCCTGTCCTCGTCCGAGATACGATCCTTGACTTTCTGCTCGATCTGCTTCACAAGAGCGTCTTTGTCACCACCGTATTCAACGCAGACATACACTGTATATTGATTGTTCTTTCCATAATATCTGGAAGTCTTGATAACGTGCATATCACGTATAACTTGCTGAGAAATCAACGCTGCCAGATCATTGGATTCACCAGAGTGATCCGATACCGAACGACCAGTATTGTCATCGCCAGCATATTGCCCCAAGGATATTCCCAGATCTTCAGTGGCGGAGAGCACCGCCTTCTCTATCTTGCGGGCATACATAGCGTTAGCCTGCAACTCGGCGATGTTCCTGGCTGTCATCTCTTTGAAATGCGTTCCTTTTCCATAAGCTCTAGTATAAGGAGACTGCATACAAAGATCAACGCAAGGATCATTTGCTAAGGCTACTCCATCCGGATTCTCGATTGAAACTTTCTTAGACGCTCCACAGGCAGTCATAAGGCACAGAACGGCAGCCGACAATGCCGCCAAAACAAAATGGATTTTTCTCATAATGACTAGTGTTTTGTTAATTAAACATCAATAATATCAGTCCCGACAGGTTGGTTTTCAACAATCTATTTACCCAGACTCCGAAGATGTGGCAAAGTGGTCAAAAAGAAAGTGTGGAGCCTTTTCGTTTATCTCAAAAGAGGTTCTGACAAAACCCAAAAGCAAATAAACCGAAACAATCCCCACACCTGTATCGTTGAGTGTGGAGAACACGCAAACGAATACAGATGAACGGTGCTGTCGTTTATCCTTGCTTTTGATTGAAACTGTCAGATTTCTTTTGAAGGATAGTGCGAAAACACTTTCATCAATATGTCTGTTCCAGGCACCACTGCCTAAAACGTTGCTAAGATAAGAATATTTTCGGAAATAACATCACCTAACGTGATTGCTCGTCTAAAAATAGTCAGAGATTAGTAGCTGCGGGAAAAAGGTAACTAGTGATTAATAATTACGACGAAGATTCTGTTGTCAAGCACCCGCCACCACAACTCCTCAGTCACGATTAGGCGGCTTTTCTCGCCCGCGGAGGCGCAAATGTGACTCCGCGGGCGGGATTCGGAAGGAATCGCGCTCGCGGAGGGACTTTTGACTTTTTCTAAAAAAGACTCGGGCGGCTATAGGGTTGCCGTGCGGGCGCCTACGGCGGCGGCCGCCTCGGCGAAATCCTCACCGGATGAGGCGTAAAGAACTCCACGTGAGGAGTTTATCAGAAGGCCGCCTTGGGAGTTGGAGCCGTTGGCGATAACCTCCTCAGCGCTTCCGCCTTGCGCTCCTACACCCGGCACAAGGAAGAAATTGTCCGGGCAGAACTGCCTGATCTCCTTCAGTTTATCCGCCTTGGTAGCACCGACGACAAACATCATGTTCTCTGGCGTGGAGATCTCCATCATCTTTTCCATAACCACCTGATAGAGAGGCTTGCCACCTTTCTCTGCTGTCTGGAAATCGACAGAGGACGGATTTGAGGACAGAGCCACGACAATGGCGTAGCGGCCGGGATATTCAAGGAAAGGGGTGACTGTCTCGCTGCCCATATAAGGGGAAAGGGTGACGGCGTCGAAGTCGAAGGTCTCGAAAAGGCTCTTGGCGTACATTCTGGCGGTGTTGCCGATGTCTCCCCTCTTCGCGTCCGCGATGATGAACTGCTCCGAATGGTTTGAACGAATATAATCAACCGTCTTGTCGAGAATGGCCATTCCGTCCACTCCGAGGCACTCGTAGAAAGCGAGATTCGGCTTGAAGGCGATGCAATGCGGGGCGGTCGCGTCAATGATGCGCTTGTTGAACTCCAGCACAGCCTCGCCTACCGTCCTGCCGGCCTTCACGCACTCGGGGATCTTGGCGAAATCGGTGTCAAGGCCGACGCATAGCATCGAACTTTTTTTCTTTATCTGGGAATATAAATCTGCTGTTGTCATATTTTTTTTCTATTCATAATATTCATAAAACTTGGCGATGGACTCCATCCCGGCGAAGAACTGCCGGAGCAGATAACTCTCGTTCGGAGAATGGATTGTATCCCTCTCAAGGCCGAATCCCATCAGCAGCGGATCCACTCCAAGGATCTTCTGCATATCCGCCAGCACAGCGATGCTGCCGCCGCCACGACTCGGAACCGGCTTGACGCCATAAACCTCCTCCATAGCCTTTGAAGCAGCCTGGAACGCCGGAGACGAAATCGGAATGAGGAATCCCTCCCCACCCTCGCACGGCTTGACCTCTATGCGGCAATATTTCGGAGCGATCTTCTCCAGATGTTTCTTGAATATCCTCGTGATCTTCGCGCTCTCCTGATTCGGCACGAGACGCATCGAGATCTTGGCGTGAGCGACTGACGGGAGAACCGTCTTGGCCCCCTCACCGATGTAACCGCCCCAGATTCCGCACACATCCAGACAAGGCCTGATGCCGATCCTCTCAAGCGGAGTGTAACCTTTCTCTCCACGCAAAGCCTTGACACCCACCGACTCTTCGAACTCTTTGAGATCGAACGGGGCTCTCGCGAGCTGTGCCCTGTCCTTTCTGGAAAGTTCCACGACATCGTCATAGAATCCCGGAATTGTGACGCGTCCGTCCTTGTCGATCAGTCCTGAGATCAGATCGCAAAGCGTCTGGATAGGATTGGCGACCGTGCCACCGTAGTGTCCGGAATGCAGATCCTTATCCGGACCTGTCAGAGTCACCTCCAGATAGGCCATGCCCCTCATACCGCAATTGATCGAAGGCACCTTGTCCGAGATCATCGTCGTGTCCGAAACCAGAATCACATCGGCTCCAAGCCATTTCTTATGTTCCTTGACCCAAGCCGGAAGGGACGGGCTGCCGATCTCCTCCTCGCCCTCGAAGATGAACTTCACGTTATGGCGAAGCTTGCCGCTACGAAGGAGATATTCAAAAGCCTTGATGTGCATAAAGAGTTGACCTTTGTCATCGTTGGCTCCACGGGCATAGATGGCCTCCTGACCGGTCGGGTCCTGCTTGATCACCGGCTCGAACGGATCCGTGTGCCACTTTTCAAGCGGCTCCGGCGGCTGCACGTCATAGTGGCCATAAACCATCACAGTCTTCCACTCCGGGTTGATGATCTTCTTGCCGAACACCACGGGATTACCCTTGCTCGGATAGACTCCGGCCTCGTCGGCCCCAGCCTCCAGAAGCAGCTCCTTCAGCCTCTCGGCGCAACGTTCCATATCCTTCTTGTGGTCCTGCTTCGCGCTGATGGACGGAATCCGCAGGAGAGAGAACAGCTCCTCGAAGAACCGTTCCCTGTTTTCTTGAATATATTCCTTCATTCCTTTGCGTTTTTTGCGTTTCACAAAAATAGCCAAAAGCAACGGTAATTTCAAGCGTGGAGCTTAGCTCGTTAATATTCAAGAAAAGAATATACCCTCCTCACTACCGTAACGGGCAGGAGGAGGGCACTTCATCTAATTAACCAACAAGCGGTTAGCCTCCGCGGAATTATTTACGGAAAGCCTGACGCCTCGCTGACTTATGAATATTCAAGGCTTTGCCGGAAGCTGCCGTGGTTCTGGTTGACACAGAGGTAGTATCGGCAGTGCCGTCATGGATGTAAGGCTTAACTGTGTAAGATCCCTTTACAGAAATCTTAAAGTCATCATCAGTGATGTCGAAATCAATCGTATAGGTATCACCTGTCTTCTTGACGCTGACTGTTCCTTTCTGGGCTGCACACAATGGCTGGAAATCACCACCTTGGGTGTCAGTCGCAAGATACCAAGTGCCATATATACTACCATCCTCGGCAGCCAAACCGGGAACCACAGTAAACGGAGTCAAAGAGGCAGCCGCGGTGATCTCCATAGGATTAAGGACATTGAACGTGCCGGCAGGAAGAGCTTTGCCGTCTGAATGAGCGGTGTTCAATTCAAGCATCAGTATCTTGCCCGGGCCGACCAAATTCTGCTTTGTGAAATCCACTCTGCTGTCAGCGAGACAAATGAGCCAGTTGTTGGACACGCCGCCTGTTTTGTAGATGTCTCCGTCAAACTCAAAGTAGCCCTGTGTGAGTTCATTACCAAGATCGACCTCGGTGTAGTCCTGTGCCGGCGGATCTCCGGCATCCTTGACATCCTTGAGGGTCACAGCTCCGGTGTAACGGAACTTGTACTCCTGAATATGCAGGATCAGTGGCGTCGGAAGGCTCGACCGTGACAGTAAGCTTTTGAGTCTCAGCTATTCCCAAAGTGACTTCCTCAGGCGTAATCTGAACGCCGGAGACCTTCACATCCTTGTCACAAGATGTGAACAAAAACGGCAGCATCACCGCAAATGCGGCAATAATCGATTTAATTTTGCTCATAACCAATTTGTTAAGTTAGTCTTTATCTTACTGACGGCAAATATAATAAATCGGACTTATGCACTTTAGGCTTGCTCGTAATAAAGGCGCCACTTATGTG
>FR893110.1 GCA_000433355.1 Alistipes sp. CAG:435
CTTGATAGCCAGTGAATTGCTCTTCCAGGTGTGAAAAACTATGCGCACCTGAAACATTACTCTTCTGATAGCTAACAAGTTAGAGTTTTAGGTGCGAGCATATTCGCACACCTGAGAGTCGGCTCCCCCCGTACAGAGTGTTCTGTTGGTGTTCCGGACTTCCAAGTGCGAGAAACCAGACGCACCTGGAACACCATAGGCTTGATAGCCAGTGAATTGCTCTTCCAGGTGTGAATATGTTCGCACACCTGAGTGCTATGGGCATATTGTGGAATAGTCTGTGGAGCCTGCATTGTCTGTTAAACGAACTATTTCACAGGCGTTACTTTGTGTAAATCGCGCTTTTAGAAGGGCAATGATTTCTTTACGAGCGTTTTTCCGTCATATTCCTGCTTTTAAAGGAAGACGGGCAAATTTGGGAATTGACTATCTTTTGGCGTATCGCACTAATATTAAGATAATTATATACAATGTGTTATTGACTGGATATGCTGACAATTATCGATTGGCTATATTTTGTGGTCAACTCGTATGTATATCAAAAAGCCTCTGACAATAATTCGTCAAAGGCTTTTCCAGAGGTGCCTAGCGGAATCGAACCGCTGTAGCAGGTTTTGCAGACCTGTGCCTAACCGCTCGGCCAAAGCACCGTTGATTGGGAATGCAAAGATAACGCTTTTTCTGTTATCCGCAAATATTTCTGCCCTAAAACGGTTGGAAAAACTTTGGAATATGATGACA
This sequence comes from Alistipes sp. CAG:435, assembly GCA_000433355.1. Taxonomy (GTDB): domain Bacteria; phylum Bacteroidota; class Bacteroidia; order Bacteroidales; family UBA932; genus Cryptobacteroides. Next base: position 742 of record FR893110.1, read on the forward strand.
GGCTGGTTGAATATTCCTTATAATTAAGTAAATTTGTAGGCTGGCGTGTTGAAAAACGTGGCTGGCTGGTTCGGTTATAGAGTCCGCCAAAGCGATATACACGGTCACTGAGTTTGTCGAAGTGACAATTGTGGAAGGATGTCGGTGAAGGACGCTTCGACAGGCTCGGCGACTGCAAATGCGGTGACTATAAGCTCGATGGCTGGATGTTTGGCAACAGTTGGCTCAGCGACCGAGAACAGAAATTGAAATAAATGATGCTAAAATGAATATGAGAAAGATAATGTCATTGATGGCTGCCGTGTGGGTGTCCGCGGTGGTGGCTGTGGCGCAGGAGTCACCGGTCAGGTTCGCGTTCCTGACTGACCTGCATTATTCGGCTGGAAGCGGTTCCGTAAAGGACCTCAGCCGTTGTGTCAAGGATGTCAACACATTGGACGGGTTGGATTTCGTCCTGGTAGGCGGTGATTTGACGGACTTCGGGACTGACGAGGAGATCGCGGCGGTGAAGCAGATGTTGGACTCGCTCAGGTACAAGTACTATGTCGTGGCTGGAAACCATGACGCCAAATGGTCGGAGAGTGGGTGCAACACTTTCCTGAAGGTGTTCGGGTACGAAAACTACGAGTTTGAGTGCAAGGGTTGGCGGTTCATCGGCTGCAACTGCGGGCCGGATATGAGGATGGCTCCCGCGCTGATTCCTCAGGAGAGTATGGAATGGCTCAAAGGCCTCAGGCCGGGAAAGAAGACGATATTCATAAACCATTACCCGCAGGACACATCGGTGCTCAACTATTTTGATGTGACGCGTGAGCTCAAGAGGATCGGCACTCGGTTCGAGATTGGAGGACACTGGCACAGGAATGTGGCGCTGGATTATGACGGTCTGCCTGGCGTTCTTGACCGCTCGACTCTGACGGCCGGAAGGCAGCCGGGCTACAATGTGTTCACAATCCAGAACGACAGTGTGACCGTCTCTGAAAGAAGACTTTATGGATCCACGACTGTGCAGATGGAGCCTTGGTACACGAGGAAACTGACAGAGGTGAAGGACACCGTGACATACGATGCCGACGGCCTGCCGGCATCATACCCGTGGATGCGCTACGATGTCAATGACGACAGCCCTGTCAAGGAGGTCTGGAAGCTGAAGGATGACAGCAATATAGTCGCTGGCTTCGCAAGAAATGGAAACCGCGCCTGGTACACCACCGCTTCCGGCAATGTGCGCTGCGTAAGCGTCAAGGACGGCAAGCGACTATGGACGAAGAAGTTTCCGGGCAAGATATTCTCGACTCCGGCCGTGCAGGGAAAATATCTTGTCTTCGGCTGCACCGACGGCAACATCTATGCGCTGAACGCCAAAAACGGAAGGACGATCTGGAAATATGCCGCAAGGAAATCCGTGCTGGGCAGTCCTGTGATATTCAATGACAGGGTCTATGTCGGCGCTTCGGACGGTTGCTTCAGGGCCCTTGACTTGAAGACCGGAAAGGCTGTGTGGACATATTCAGACGTGCAGGGATTCGTTGAGTGCCGCGCCTATGTCGATCGGGATCAGGTTGTGTTCGGCACTTGGGGAAACAGACTTTATTCGCTTGATCCTCAGACTGGTGCGCTCCAATGGGAGTGGAAATGCGAGAAGCCTTCGAGGATGTACTCCCCGGCGGCCGTGTGGCCAGTCAAGGCATCAGGGAAGATATTCATAGCTGTTCCGGACAGGAGGCTTTATGCGCTTGACGCGGCGACCGGAAAGGAACTCCGGCATTATGAGAAGTCTGCTCGTGAGGCGGTAGGTGTCTCGCCGGACGGGAAGAAGGTCTATTGCAAATCTATGTGGCACACAATTACTTCCGTGGATGCGGCGAGTCTTGAGGTGGATTGGTGCGCTGAGACTGGGGCTGGGTACGAGATTTCGCCGACTTCGATCGTCCGCATTGGAAATGAGGTGATTATGCCGACAGACAAGGGCAACATAATTGGCTTTGGCGCTGAGGACGGCAGCAGGCTTTGGGCCCGCAAGATCTCCATCGCGCTTGTGAATCCGATGGAGGTCTGGAGCGAAGGGGAAGTGACTTACATTCTCGCCTCCACAATGGACGGAACAGTGACATTGCTGCGCAGATAGCGGCTTAGAATGAAGTGAGCATAATAAAGTGAATAGTTATATTATCGAATATGAAAAAAAAACTACTGATTCTGGCGGCAGCCTTAGCCGCGACCCCGCTTTTTGCGGGCAAGAACGGCAAGATGGAGCCTTGGCAGGATCCTAACGTGTTCGAGGAGAACCGCTTGCCGATGGCCGCCACCTTTGTCACCGACCAGCAGAAGACCCTGACTCTGAACGGAGTCTGGAAGTTCAAATGGAACGAGACCATCGAGGGCCGCACAAAAGGCTTCGAGGCCGTGGACTACAACGACACGGACTGGGGCACGATCCCGGTCCCTGGAATGTGGGAGCTGAATGGGTACAACGACCCGATCTACCTTAACGTCGGCTTCGCCTGGAGGGGGCACTACGAGAACAATCCTCCGTACCCTCCGACTGAGCACAACTACGTCGGTCAGTATCGCCGCATGTTCAACGTTGACAAGTCGTGGATCGGGAAACAGATCTGCCTCTGCATCGGCTCCGCCACCTCCAACGTCAGTGTCTGGGTCAACGGAAAGATGGTCGGCTACAGCGAGGACAGCAAGCTGGAGGCCCGCTTCGACCTGACCAAGTACGTCAAGGCAGGCGAGAACCTCATCGCCCTTGAGATCTTCCGCTGGTGCGACGGCTCGTATCTCGAGGACCAGGACTTCTGGAGGTTCAGCGGAATAGCCCGCGGGGTCTATGTCTATACCCGCGAGAGGGAGCGCATCGAGGATGTGAACATCATCGCCGGGATGGACGGGAACTTCACTGTCAACGCGAAGGTCACCAAGGGCGTGAGGAACGTCCGTGTCGCCGTCATCGACAGGAACGGCAACCAGGTGGCTTACAGGGAGGCGACTCCGGTAAAAGGGGAGGCCATCCTGAATGGAATGGTTCAGAATCCTGATCTCTGGAGCGCTGAGATCCCGAACCTCTACACTTTGAAAGTGACGGCCTCCGACAGGAAGAACGTTGTGGAAAGCACGTCCATCGACTTCGGATTCAGAACTGTCGAGATCAAGAACGGCCAGCTGCTTGTCAACGGCCAGCCTGTCCTCATCAAGGGCGCGAATCGCCACGAGATGAACGCCGACAAGGGCTATGTCGTCTCCGAGGAGGACATGATCAACGACATCCGCATAATGAAGGAACTGAATATGAACGCAGTGCGCACCTGCCATTATCCGAATGACCCTCGCTGGTACGCCCTCTGCGACAAGTACGGCCTCTATGTGGTGGATGAGGGCAACATCGAGTCCCACGGAATTGGGTACGGCGACAAGACTCTGGCGAAGAGACCGGATTACAAGGCCGCCCACCTCATCCGTGACCAGAGGATGATGCGAAGAGACTTCAACCACCCGTCGGTTATTATCTGGAGCCTTGGCAACGAGGCCGGATTCGGCGATACTTTCGTCGCCTGCTACGACTGGCTCAAAGCGAATGATCCTACCAGACCGGTTCAGTACGAAAGAGCCGAGAAGGCCAGTCAGAACGACATCATCTGCCCGATGTATGCCTCTCCGAAGTGGTGTGAGGATTTCGCAAAAGGAAACCCTGACAGACCGCTGATACAGTGCGAATATGCCCACGCGATGGGCAACTCGATGGGAAATTTCAAGGAATATTGGGACCTCATCCGCAAGTATCCTAACTATCAGGGCGGCTTCATCTGGGATTTTGTTGACCAGGCGCTCCGCTGGCCGTCCAACGAGGGCGGAACCGACCACATCTTCGCGTTCGGTGGTGATTTCAATGAATATGATCCTTCGGACGGCTCGTTCAACTGCAACGGCGTCATCGCCGCCGACAGGACCCTGCACCCTCACGCCTACGAGGTCCGCTACCAGCACAGGAATATTCATACATCACTTGCAGGCCAGGGCCGCGTGAACGTTTACAATGAATATTTCTTCAAGGATCTGAGCCAGTATCGGATGCTCTGGAATATTTCCGTTGACGGTGAGGCCGTGTCCTCGGGAATCGTTGAGAACCTGAACATCGCCCCGCGGAAGACCGAGACTGTGGACCTTGGCTTCAAGACCATCCCTCAGGCTGACGCTGACATATTCCTTAACGTTTCGTATGTCCTCAAGACTGCCGACGGTGTGCTTCCGGCCGGAACCGAGGTGGCTTATGACCAGATTATGCTTAGGGAAAAGTCAGGTGCCGCTTTCGTCGCCGGATCCGCTTCAGTTAGCGGCAAGTCATTGGCTCACAGCGAGACCGCCGACGCTTATGTGTTCTCCGGCTCCTTCGCTTTCGCCGGCACGCAGGCTGACCGTGTCGGCGACTGGACCGCTACGTTCGACAAGGCCACAGGATTCCTCACCGGTTACACCGTGAACGGTGTCCAGATGCTGTCCGAGCCGTTGACTCCGGAGTTCGCCCGCGCACCTAACGAGAACGATATGGGTGCGAAGACGATCCGCGAGATGTACAACACCTGGCGTTATCCTGTCTATAAACTGAAAGCCGGTTCGCTTGTTGTTGACAAGGTGACCGATGGTGTCGGCCTTATGGCTTTGTCCGCTGAATATGAACCAATAGCCGGCGGGGCGGCCACCGTGAGGATGTTCTACGAGATATTCCCTGACGGAAGCATCAAGGCGACAGAGACGATGAAGGAAGCCGGCGGTCTGGCCAAGGCTCCGGCTCTTATGCGTTTCGGAATGAAGTTCGCGATGCCGGGCCGTTTCACCACCGTGGATTTCTACGGCAAGGGCCCTTGGGAGAACTACTCCGACAGGAACTCCGCCGCCGTTGTCGGCCGTTATGTGCAGAGTGTCAACGACCAGTACCACTACGGCTATGTCCGCACTCAGGAGTCCGGCACGAAGACCGGCCTGAGATATTTCCGTCTCCTTGACTCAAACGGCACCGGCCTTGAGGTCACCGCTGACGAGAGGTTCTCCGCCTCCGCCCTTCCGTTCTCGATGAGGGATCTGGACTGCCTTGAGAACGGTACTCCGAAGCGTGCCAACAAGACCAACACCCAGAACGGCGAGGCCCGCCATTCCCTGAACCTTAAGGCCAAGGCGCACGAGAACGACCGCGCCAACGGCACGACATACGTCAACTTCGACCTCAGGCAGATGGGTGTGGGTGGCATTAATTCCTGGGGGACAATTCCTCTGGACCAGTACCTCATCCCGGCCACCGAGCGTGAGTTCGGATTCGTCATCCGCCCGGTGGGCAACTAGAATCTGTCGTGGCGCTTAACGCCTTGAATATTAGCGTAAAACATTCTGTCCTGGTGCCGTAACAGGTACCAGGACAGTATGTTTTTGCATGAAGACCAGGCGGTTATCCGCCATGCCGGCTTTTACCATTGGTCACTTCGACAGGCTCAGTGACCATGCTAATCGCGGTCGCTGAGCTTGTCGAAGCGCCTCCACCGTTTCAGAAGCGGGAAATACTGCCGCATCTGATCCTTGTACTGTTCCCGGGTGATTGGCTCAGGAATATGCTTGTTCACCTCATCGACAAACCGCGAGCAGTGATCTATCATCTCGTCCATCGTGCAGTCCTGGAGGAACTTGCCGTCCTTATAGCAGTACTGGCAGTAGTCAAAGCTCACGCTTCCGTCAGCGTTGGTCCCGCCGTCCTCGCGGACGATGGTGGCCTTGGAGTACATCACGTGCCCGATGATCTTCCCGTCCTCCTCCATCACGAAGTCGAGCTCGGGGATGAAGTCCGGGTTCTCACGGTACTTGTGAAGCACGTAATGCTCTGTGCAGCCCGGTCTGTAAGTATTCCAGAATGCCTCTCTGGTGAGGTTCTCTACCTCTCGGTAGTCTTTGGGTTGTTCAATTCTGATGTTCATTTCTATTTTATTTTTTGCTTTTTATGAATAAGGTAGATAGAAACCATATTTGTGATTCCGTTGACGGTCAGCAGCGCGAACGCAGACCAGATGAAGTTTCCGAACATAAAGGAGAGGAACGGAAACGCTTCCCTGAGTTGGGGAAGCAGCGGATCCATCTGGAATGTCACCCCGCTCGGGTCGTAGATCATCATTCCGAATCCGACAACAGCTCCGAGCGCGATGAAATATGCCCAGAACAGTTGTATGCCACGAACAATCTTTGTTTTCATAATGCCGTTTGAGAAGCTGTTTTGAATTGTTTGAAATGTTCTTTGAGGTGAAAAATCTTCATTTTCTTCCCGCTTCTTCAGTCAGATAGCACCGCTATCTTCCTTGGAAGAAGCGGTCGAAACTGAAGTTTTTCACTCTCAAACCTTCAAACAAACAATTCAAAACAGCTTCTGATTTGTGGACCAATTTCCGGATGCAAAGTTACTCCGGAATATCCATCTTCGCGATGCCTGGATGTGGACAATCGTATGTTGTGAATATCTTGATATTCAATGATATTCGTGAACTGAATATGGACAACCCCCGAAAGTTACATTGGAACTTCCGAGGGTTGTATCATACAATGCGGAATCGAGATCCGATATTCGATCAGTATCTGTTGAGCGGACGGCCGGCGGTCATATTGTGGACCTTGTGCCTTACGGTCTCAAGAACCTTGGCGTACTCCTCGGCTCCTTCCTGGGAGACACCATTGACAACATCGGCGTACTTGGCCACGGCGCTGAGAACGGTGTCGATCAGCTCGACGATCTCGGTCATGTCCTTCTCCACGAAACCTCTGGAAGTGATGGCCGGTGTGCCGACCCTGACTCCGGAAGTCTTGAACGGAGAACGGGTGTCGAACGGAACCATATTCTTGTTGAGGGTGATCTCGGCCTTCTCCAGCTCCTTCTCGGCCATCCTTCCGGTCACGTCAGGGAACCTGGTCCTGAGGTCGATCAGCATCAGATGGTTGTCGGTGCCGCCGGAAACGACCTTGTAGCCTCTTGCAACGAACTCCTCGGCCATCTTCTTGGCGTTGGCCATAACCTGCTTCTGATATTCCACATATTCAGGCTGCATCGCCTCGTAGAAAGCGACAGCCTTGGCGGCGATCACGTGCTCAAGAGGTCCGCCCTGAACTCCAGGGAACACGCTTGAGTTGAGGATCGCGCTCATCTTCTTGATCTCGCCCTTAGGAGTCTTCAGTCCCCAAGGATTGTCGAAGTCCTTGCCCATCAGGATGATGCCTCCGCGTGGTCCGCGAAGTGTCTTGTGGGTGGTGGATGTCACGATGTGGGCGTATTTGACAGGGTTCTTGAGCAGACCCGCGGCGATGAGGCCGGCTGTGTGGGCCATATCGATCCAAAGGAGGGCTCCCACCTCGTCGGCGATGGCGCGCATCCTCTCATAGTCCCACTCACGGGAATATGCCGAAGCGCCTCCGATGATGAGTTTCGGCTTGCACTCGCGGGCTGTGGCCTCCATCTTGTCGTAGTCGATCATCCCGGTCTCCTCGTCAAGGCCGTAAGCCACGGCGTGATAGAGGATTCCAGAGGCGTTGACAGGCGATCCGTGGGTCAGGTGGCCTCCCTGTGAGAGGTCAAGTCCCATAAAGGTGTCGCCAGGCTTGAGGCAGGCCATAATGACGGCCATATTCGCCTGGGCGCCGGAGTGAGGCTGAACGTTGGCATATTCAGCGTCATAGATCTTGCAGAGGCGGTCGATCGCAAGCTGCTCGATCTGGTCAACGATCTGGCAGCCGCCATAGTACCTCTTGCCAGGGTAGCCTTCGGCGTACTTGTTGGTGCAGATGGATCCCATCGCCTCCAGCACGTAATCGCTTACGTAGTTTTCTGATGCAATCAATTCGAGTCCGGAAGACTGCCTTTCCTTTTCATTTCTGATCAGATCAAAAATCTGAAGATCCTGTTTCATAAAATTCTGTTGTTAGTGTTACCCGTCGTTTATGTGCCGGGATTGACAAAGATAAGATTAAAAAACGATTTTTGCTATATTTGCAACCATAAAAGCATAATATGGTGAAAGACAGAAAGCTGTTGAGCATAGAAATGGGAAGAGTGTCTCCCGATGAATATAAGGAACTTCCTCAGATCGGGGTGGTTGTGGTGCTGGACAACATCCGCAGCGCGCACAATGTGGGGTCGGCGTTCCGCACCTGCGACTCTTTCAAGATAGACAAGCTTTGGCTTTGCGGAATATGCGCGGTGCCGCCGTCGGCGGAGATCCACAAGTCGGCCCTCGGGGCGGAAGACAGTGTGCCTTGGGAGCATTCGGACAGCACGATGGATGTGGTTAGCCATTTGCGTTCAGTGGGGTATGAGATCGTCAGTGTGGAGCAGACCGTCAATTCTGTCAGTCTGGAGAAATTCTCGCCGGAATTCGCCGAGGGAAAGAAATATGCTTTGATCTTCGGCAACGAGGTGGATGGGGTGGATCAGGCGGTTGTGGACGCTTCCGACATGACGTTGGAAATCCCGCAGTTCGGCACCAAGCACTCGCTGAACGTCTCCGTCTCCGTCGGGGTGATTCTCTGGCACTTCACGCTTGCGCGGCTAATGGACAAGTCTCTTCTACAGCCTCGGCGACCGGAACATCACGGTCACTGATCCAGTCGAAGTGCCGGTCTTCACATGAGCGGTCCGGTGTCAAAATGAAAGAGGGTGGCCAAAGTCCTTCAGCCACCCTCTCTTGGAGTAATATTCAGTCTTACTCAACGTCCCACCAGATGCGGCCTTCGGTCCTGTCGTTGTCGGAGCCGTACTTGGCATCGCGCTTGAGGGCGTCGATCGCGGCATTGAAGTTGCCGATGTTCAGCGTGTTAGGAGTGCCGAGAGAGTTGCGCCTCGGGATCACAAGCGCATCGCCGTTACTCAGAACCTCAAAATATGCGACACCGTCTTCCGGTTCAGGTTTACCCTTGAAGGCCGGCAGGCCGGTGCGCTTCCATGTCGCCCACATCTCCTCCGGATTCATGTACAGGTTGACCCACTGCTGGGAGATGATCTTCTCCAACGTGACGTCCGAGAACTCCGGACGGGCGAGATATTCATTGATCTTCGCATCCGTGATCGGGGAATAGTTAGGAGCGGTCTCCACTGTCTGAGCGACAACGAACATGTCCGTCGCCCAGTCCCGGTACTGCTCCATCGAGGCCTTTACCCCCTCTCTGAACCATCCCTTCGCGTCTTTTCCGGCCACGGAGCCGCCTTTCTTGACGGCGATCTCGGCCAGCATCAGACAGGTCTCAGGGTAGGTGATCAGCGGTGTGAAGGTGTGCATCTTCTCCTGGTTGATGTAGAAGTCCTGCCCCTCAATGGCTCTCGCCGGCATGTTGTTGTTGCCGATGATGCCTCCGTTCTTGATGTAGAAACGGCTCTCGATCTGGGAGTGCATGCGGATGTCCAGGTTGGCCTCCGAACCGTCTTCCTTGTGGTAAGGCAAGGTAAGGTAGGCACTCTTGTTGAACGTCGTGGCCGCGCTGTCCGGGTTGGCCGACATTCCGACGTAGCGGCCGGTGAACTGCGGCCAGCGGGTCTCGTAGTCAGGATACTCCTTCTTGAATGTCTCGAACCACTCGTCGTTCAGGGTGTTGTTGTTCCCGGGGCCGAAGCCGTTGCGCCTCACCAGAATCGGAAGCCTCGGATCGTCGCAGGACTTCAGGAAGTTCACGAAGGCCGCCGAGGCCACGTAGCGGCTGGTGATGTCCTGGATGTCGTCGGTGTTGTTGTTGTACTCGTTGGTGTGATGGTAGACGCAGGACTCCTCGTTGCTGGCCATGATGTTGGCGGCGGAGGAGAGAACTTCGCCGACGACGCTGTTGTAGAACGCCGCGTCGGCCTTCTCCAGGCGCTGCGCCATCTTCACCCTCAGCGTGTTGCCGAACTTTATCCATTTCCGGACATCCCCCGCGTAGAAGAAGTCGTTGCCGCCGAGGGAGTGCTGGTTCTCGTTGGAGGCCTTGAGCGTCTCGACCGCGGCCTTGACCTCGGTGTCAATCTTCTTGTACATCGGTGTCCCGTCGATGCCCTCCTGGTAGAGGTCGTAGCGAGGGGTGCGGATTCCCTCGCTTTGCGCGCGGAAGGCCTCTGTGATCGGAGCCGCGCCATAGGTGTCCAGAATTCTCCACTGCTCGTAGTTAAGAAGGATCTGGGAGATGGCTTTCACGTCGGCATAGCGCTCGGCGTCATCCTTCTTCGGGATGACCGTGTTTATGAGGTTGTCAAGGCGCAGACCGTAGGTGCTGTAGTAGTCGCCGTAGGCCGGGCTGTAAGGCTGCGGATGCTCGCTCGGCTTATCTATAGCCACATACGAACCAACTGCCGGGCCGCTGGCGGAGACAAGGTACTGCATGTAGATCATCACTCCGCCGTACTTCCCGGTCAGGTGCGAGCGGCTCTGGTTGGTGAAGTTCATCGTGGCTCCGGTGAACACGTAGCGGGGGTCTGTCGTCCCCAGCTGCTCCGGGTCGGTGTTGAGTTTCTGGTACTCATCCAGGCAGCCGGCGAACATCATCGGCAGGACAATCCCCGCGAGAATATATCTTGTTGCTTTCATCTTTTCTTTCATTTAATTGTCTAGTCAGCGTTAAATGTTCTATGATGCTTTCTTAGAATCTAACTGTCAAATTCAGTGCGTAGGTGCGGTAGAACGGCACGCCTCCGATGTCAAACGGGGTCAGAGGGTTGTTGCTGGAGATGGAGGCGGGGTTCAGCCCGTCGGTCAGCTTGTTGATGAGGTAGCAGATGTTGCGGGCGGTGAATCCGAGGCGCAGGTAGTTGGCGCCGAACTTCTTGCAAAGGTTCTCAGGAAGGCGGTAGCCAATGGTGATCTCGCGAAGGGCGAACCATGTGTTGTCCTGGATCGAGTTCGGCAAAGCCGGCATGCCCCAACCATAATTGAACGTGTACCAAGAACTAGTCGTGGAAGGGAATATTTTCAGTTTTTCCACAGCGTCTTTGTAGGTCATTCCCCCTACATCCACTAATTCTCCCAAAGTTCCGTCCGGATTCATCATCGGTGCTTTCTCACCTTCGGCGAACACCGCGTCAAGCATCAATCCGTCATAGACAGTCTCGCCCTTGTAGTTGACTCTCGCGATTCCTCCGTGTTCCTTGTCTCTGCCTTCGAGAGTTGATTTCAATGATCCTTGCGCGATGCTGTATTTCCACATATTCGAGAAATAGTTTCCTCCGAAACGTCCGTCGGCCTGCACGTAAAGATCAAGGTTCTTCCAGGACAGGGAGGTGTTAAGGCTCAACGTGAAGTCCGGTTCAACCTTTCCGAGAATGTGACGGTCTCGATCCCCTTCCTCGTTCCTGTCGTATAAAGTGTATGGAGTGTAAATGGCGAGATGGTTTGGAGATCCATAATATTCGGATCCTTTTTGCCAGTACCCGATGACCATTTTCCCATTTCTAGGATCTCCTTTTTCTCCTTGCCATGTCTGGAGCGGTGACATATATGAGCCGTTTAGGTAAGAAGTAAGAACTCCGAACGGCCCGTTTTCGTATGCCCATATCTCTGGAGCAGCGTCGTAGCCGCCCATCAGCTGCCATTCCTTGACCTCGCTGTCCAGTTTGACAACCTTGCCTCGGTTTCTGGCCAGATTGCCTCCGAGCGTCCATCTCCAGTCACGGGTGCGGATCGGGGTGACATCCACCTGCAGCTCGATACCCTTGTTCTGGATGTTACCGGCGTTGATGAGCTTGCTGCTGGCTCCTGATTCCGCAACGGATCCCACCGAGAGGATCTGGTTGAAGTTGTTCTTCTTGTACCACGCGAAGTCGATGTTCAGCCTTTCATCGAACAGCCTTATGTCAAAACCGAGCTCGATGGCCCGCTGGATTTCAGGCTTGAGGTTGTCGTTATAGGCTGTTCCGAGATTAGGATAGGCGGCCAGCACCGAGCCGCTCCTGTCAGGAGTGTAGACGGATTCCTGTGAGAACACTCCGAATCCGCGGCTTGTGGCGTAGGCTGATGTTCCCATGCCGACTTTGGCGACGGAGGCGCGGATCTTACCGAAAGAGAACCAGTCAGGGGTCACTTCCCTGAACGAGTCCGTGAACACCCACGAAAGGTTGGCCGAAGGATAGAACACCGTGTAGTTGTTCCGCCCGTTCATGTAGGTCGGGTAGGTGAGGGATGAAAGCCAGTCGTTTCTGGCGGTGAGTTCAAGGAACAGCTGGTCGCGCCATCCGAGGTTCAGGATTCCTGAAAGGCCGAAGGTCTGCATGTTGCGGTGTGAGTAGTTGAACCATGGCTCGATCTTGTTCACGGAGTTCGAGAACGAGAAGACGCCAGGATTGACGAGGCCTCCGTTGGTCTGCTTGCCCCAGGAGTGTCCCTCGGTGTTACCGTAGAGCTCGGCGGCGGCGATGGCGGCGACAGTGAAGGACTCCTTGCCTATTTTGAGCGTCTGTTCAGGCATCTGGAGCATGCCCATGAAGTTGTAGTTGCCCGAGATGTCGCCGCTTCTGCCGTAGCCTCCGGAGCCGGAAGGACCTCCATACTCGCCGGTGCCGACCCAACGGCTCTCATGACTGATGCCGTAGTAGTTGTGGTTGGCCTTCAGGCTTGCCCTGAGCCAAGGGGCGATGTCCGCGTGGATGGTAAGATCCGAAAGGATGGAGTTCTCGTTACGCCTTTGAAGTTGTGTGTCTCGTGTGTGGAAGTAAGACCGCAGAGTTCCATACCTTGAGGTGGATTCCACCGCCTGTGTCTCAGGGTCGCGGTATTGCTTGTAATAGGCCGCGATATCCACGTTTCGAGGCAGGTGGTAGGCGGTCATCATGCCGACATTGTTGCCCCAGTCCCAGCCTCCCTGGCTGGCTCCGTTCTTGGCGGAGGAGAAGGCGTACTTCACGCCGAGTTCCATGGAGAAGATCCGGTTGAGCTCGGTGATGCCTCTGAACGAGATGTTGTGGCGGTGGAAGTCGTTGTTCAGGAAGACTCCCTTGGTCTTTGTGAATCCGTAGGACAGGCGGAACGAGGACTTCTCGCCTCCGCCGCTGATGGCCACGTTGGTGGTGTTGTTTATTCCTGTCTGGTAGAATTCCTTCCAGTTCATCGGGTGAGGGGAGAACGGCGTACTTTTGCCGTCTGGCATCCACTGGTTTCTCAAACTGCCGTCCATTTTCGGACCCCAACTGTAACCTGCGCTGATTATCGCTCCGTCTGGCTGAAAGTCTCCTTGGTAGCCATCGTGAGGTGCGCCCGCTCCGTAGATGTTCTGAAGCTCGACCGGCGACTTGTAGACATCGGTGACCTCCACTGTCTGGTTGACCTCGACTCCCAGACCCTGCTTGCTGTACTTGCCGCCTTTGGAGACGATCACGATCGCTCCGTTGGCCCCTCGGGAGCCGTAGAGCGCTGTCGCCGCCGCTCCCTTGAGGACGGTCACGCTCTCGTAGTCGGCAGGGTTGAGGTTCTTCAACTGGGATCCCCAGTCTGTTCCGGCCAGATTGCCCGTGATAGGTTCCTGGATGATCAATCCGTCAATCACGAAGATCGGGGAGTTGTTCTTGTCCACGGAGTTCGCCCCTCGGATTGTGATTGATGACGAAGACGTGACACCGGAGGCTCCTCCCGTGTTGATCTGGAGACCGGCCACCTTACCCTGAAGCGCGTTGACCGGATTGATGGTGTTGGTTCGCTCGATCTCGTCCGTGGAGACCCTTGTGGTGGCGTAGCCGACCTGTCTGGCCTGCTTCGGCAGACCGAGGGCGGTCACGACCACCTCTCCGAGCATCTGGGAATCCTCCTTGAGGGTGACGGTCAAGGTGTTTCCTGTCACGGTCACGTTCTCGGTGATGAAACCGATGGAGGAGACCACGAGGACATCACCCCTTTTTGCCCGGATTTCGAACCGTCCCTTGGCGTCGGTCGCCGTGCCGGTGGATGTTCCTTGGATGATGACAGAGACTCCCACGAGAGTCTCGCCGCGTTCGTCAATGACAGTACCCCTGACGATGTTGTCCTGCTGAGCGGCGGAAGCGGCTTCCGCGTCTGCCACAGGCCTTCCGCCCGCCGCCACAGGACTGAGGCCGGCCGGGAGGACGAGGACCCCCGCCCGCCGTCACAGGATTGAGGCCGGCCGGCAGGAGGAGGACTCCAGCCATTAGTCCAATAAGATGTGGTTTTAGAAAAAAAACTACTCATAATTAATTGATATTAAGGTAATTATATACGTTGGTTAGATATGTTGCGCGTACGGTTCTTCGTCAATTTCGGTGCAGCCCTCCGGACACACTAGTACTTGTCCTCGGTGATCTCCATCTCCCTGCGTGTCAGCCGTCGTCGGTCGATGGCCCTCCATGCGAAGAAGATGTAGGCCAGCACGAACGGGATTGCCAGCGACACCCAGGCCATTGTCCTGAGCGTGAACTCGCTGGAGCAGCTGTTGCTGATGGTCAGGGAACTCTGGAGGTCGGAGCAGGATGGGTAGTAGGCCGTTCCGTTGTAGCCTGCGATGAGGAACAGCGACATCACCGCCGGCACCGTTCCTGCCCCTGTGAGCCATATGCTCATGCGTTTCCGTCTGCCGAAGAACTGGATGCCTATTCCCAAAAGGACGAACAATACCCCGAGCAGGAATATGATTGCCACAGAAGGAGTCTGGATGAAGTTGTGCAGGTACTTGTACTCCTCGACAGAGATGACCCCGGCGGAGTCCACCGCGTAGCCCGGCATTGTAAGAAGCATGGCCATGCAGGCGAGGAATGCTGCCAGGAACAGTCCTGAAGTCCACCTGACCGCCCGCACGAGTTTTTCCTCAAGTCTCTCGTCCTCGATACTGCCTTGCATGTACATCCCTCCGAGTACCTGCGTGAGGAACATCACCGTGAGTCCGAACGCTATGGTGAAAGGGTTGGCCAGCGCCTCCAGTCCGTGCCACTCGTTGCCCCAGGCGCTGATTGTCGGGGCGAGACTCTCTCCGACCGCCGCCTTGTTGACGATGAAGTCCGAACCGGTGAAGAAGGTGCTGACGGCGGCTCCCACGATGAACGGTCCCAGACAGCCGTTGATCAGAAGGAAAGTCCTGAATGTGTTCCTGCCCAGCAGGTTGCCCAGTTTCGTCTGGAACTCGTAGGAGACGGCCTGGAACACGAAGGTGACAAGCAGCAGGATCCAGACCCAGTAGGCACCGCCGAAACTGGTGCTGTAAAACAGTGGGAACGAGGCGAAGAACGCTCCGCCGAACGTTACGAGCGTGGTGAAAGTGAACTCCCATTTCCTTCCTGTCGAATTGACGATCAACTGCCTCTCTTCCTCATCCTTAGTGATGAATATCAAGGAGTTGCCACCCTGTACGAACATCAGGAAGACGAGAAGTCCGCCAAGCAGGGAAATGATGGCCCACCAGTAGTTCTGTAGGAATTCGTATGTGAACATGGCTTGGTTTCTTGATGTGGTTGTGTGTCTAGTAAGTGTTTCCCGGCCCCTTGCGGATAGCCTTGAGCAGGATTCTGATTTCTATCGCCAGGAAGAGGGTGAATATTCCCAAAAAGAGGAAGAATGTGGTCTTTACGGCATCCACGCTGACGCTTGAGACTCCCGCTTTCACAGGCAGCAGATCCTGGATCGCCCACGGCTGTCTTCCGACTTCGGCCACAATCCATCCGGCCTGGCCGGCGAGGTAGACCAGAGGAATGGACAGCACGCAGATCCAAAGGAACCATCGGTTCCGCTCCAAGGTCTCCCTTCTCGCGTAGTGGAAGGCGAGCGCCATCACGAGCAGCAGGAAGCAGCCAAGCCCCACCATCACGCGGAACGCCCAGAAGACGATTCCGACAGGTGGGATCAGCTCCTCTTCGGAGGAGATGTAGCCGTAGCCGAAGTATGCGGAGTTGTCCATAAGCGTCTGCCTTGCGGTCGCTGCCAGCTCATGGTCGCTTTCCTTGGCCTTCCTGTAGGTTCTGAATGCGGACAGGGCGGTGTCGCCTCTGGCCATCATCTCGGCGGCGGAAGGATGCTTCGTCCCGTTCCGATCAATGTAGCCATCGAGAATGTCCTGTATGCCAGGCACATAGCCGTCAGCGTTCCCTGTGGCCAGAACTGAGAGCATTCCCGGAATCTCTATTCCAGGGACAATGGAGAACGGCGCTCGTGTGCCGCCTCTCTGAAGGCCTTCGGCCGCGGCGAGTTTCATCGGCTGGTGGTCGGCGACGTGGACGGCCGACCTGTCCCCGGAGAACATCACGGCGACAGCCCCCACAATGCCCACGACTGCGGCTACCCTTATGCTCGCAAGGGAGAAACGCTGCTCGCGTCCGCGGAGAAGGTACCAGCAGCAGATTCCGATCACCACCACGGCCCCGGTCATCCATCCGCTCAGTACTGAGTGGAAGAATTTGCTGACGGCCATCGGGTTGCTCACGACGGCCCAAAAATCCACCATCTCGTTCCGGACAGTGTCCGGGTTGAAGGCCATCCCGACTGGATGCTGCATCCAGCCGTTGGCCACGAGAATCCAGTAGGCGGAAAGGGACGCTCCGATGGCGGTCAGCCATGTTGAGGCCAGATGGAAGCCTTTACTGACTCTTCCCCAGCCGAAGAACATCACCGCGACGAAGGTGGCCTCGATGAAGAAGGCAAAGATTCCCTCGATGGCGAGCGGCGCTCCGAATATGTCGCCGACGAACCACGAGTAGTTGCTGAAGTTGGTCCCGAACTCGAACTCAAGGATGATTCCTGTCGCGACGCCGACGGCGAAGTTGATACCGAATATCTTCATCCAGAACTTCGCGGCGTGTTTCCAGAAGTCCACCTTGCGGATGACGTAGAGCGTCTCCATAATGGCCATTATCACAGACAGTCCTAGGGTCAGCGGGACGAAGATCCAGTGATAGCAGGCAGTCAGGGCGAACTGCGCCCTTGACCAATCGACTAAGGCTGATTCTATCATAGTGTTGGACTTTTGCGCCCGGGGGCAATCTCGGGCGTGATTGAACTTATCTCACGTCAGGCGGCGATTGCCCATCGCACCGGACATTCACAGTAATATTCATTGATGAAAGATTGTTTCCCACCGCTTCGATTTTCTCTTCCGTGGTCTTGCCGGCGAGGGCAGGCCTGAAGAAGAACACCCTGAGGACAGCGAACAGGATGAAAAGTTTCAAGAATATGAGAACCCACAAGATGCGTCCCCACGTCATTCCTTTGAAACCTTGCACATAGAATCTGATAATACGGCCCGGCAATGCTTTAAGCCCGCCTGAGGCTTCCGGACTGTCAGGGAGTGGAGTGGCGGTGGCCCGGTCTCTTTTCCGGAACCGTATTCAACCCTTTTCTGGAGTCAGTTGAAAGCGTGTTGGTCTTACTCATAAAATCAATACGTTTTTGTTAAACTTCAGTTTGTATCGTATTGGGGGAAATCCGAAATAATGCTGGTCAGCCACGACTTTCCCCTCGGTCTTGCCGTCTGCGATTTTTTGCAATAGTAGTAAGAATAATTCTAATCTGCAAACAATTGTCCGCATTTAAGTGCTGAATAATTAGTGCTTTAGCCGCCGAGCCTTTTCGCAAACGATTTCGCCTCCCAGTTCGTTCCCCGCTGCCTGCTGCTCGTTCCCCGCTGCCCGCGGCCAACAGCCCGCTGCCGACTGCCGACCGACCATGACCGCATCGATTACTCTTCGTGAGCGGAACCGGCCTTCCTGCGCACCAGAGCACCAGAGCACCTGGCCTGCTCCTTGGTGAGCGGAACAGCCCCATTTGCTCACGAGACTGGTGATTCGGCCGGTTTGGTGAGCGGAACCGGCCTTCCTGCGCACGGGGCGGGAGTCGGGGGAGGAGGGCTGTCAACTCTCCAGCCAGCCCAGAAAGTCCTCGGCCCTGGAGCGGCTGACGGTAAGGTCCGGAGCCGGGCCGAGATTTGTGGAGAGATGCACCTTAGGTGTCACCCGGAGCCGCCCGCCAAGCAGCTTGGTCACACACTCGATCGCATCCTTCGCGAATATGCAGCTTCTGGAAATCCTGAAGAACCGCTCGGGATCAAGATCGGTGATGAGCGAATCCATCGTTGAATCAACGATATATACCGCTCCGCCGTGCGTCACGACATGGTTGTTCTTGTCCTCTGAATAGAAAAACGCAATCTCGTCAGCCTTCACGGGCACGATCCTGTCGTTGAACTGCACCAGGTAGCGCTCCTTGTAGCCGTGGCCGGAGTCCTTGCGCGAGATCGCCCCGAGGATCTTCTCCACGTCCAGATCTCCGGTAGAGAACTGGCGGCACCGCTCCACGGCCCTTTTCAGGGCGGAAGCGTCTATCGGCTTGAGAAGGTAGTCTATGGATCCGGCCTCGAACGCCTTGACGGCGTAGCTGTCATAGGCCGTCGTCATCACGACCGGTTTCTTGACGGTCACCTGACGGAAAATCTCGAAGCACTCGCCGTCCGATAGCTCGACATCCATGAAAATCAGGTCGGCCTCGTCAGGCTTTTCCCTGAGCCGGGCGACGGATTCGGCCACGGAGGCGCACTCCCCGACAACCTCGATGTCAGGAAAACTGGTCTCCAGCATTTTCTCAAGGCTCCTCCGAGCCATCATCTCATCTTCTATTATAAGGACTTTCATAAGAGCGGCAGTTTGACTGTGTAGGAGTCATCCGTGCGGATGATCTCGATTCCTTTGCCGGAACGATCCCGGTACTGTTGGCGTATGTAGTTCAGTCCCAGTCCGCTGGATTGGGCCTCGGTGACTCTCGGTATCAGATTGTTGCTTACCGTCACGGTCTGTCCGTCGGAGACCACGCTGACGTTCAGCGGCCTTGACGGCGAGACGGCGTTGTGTTTCGTGGCGTTCTCAATAAGGAGCTGAACCGAGCACGGAACCACGTGCCTTGACAAGTCTTCGGGCCGGATGCCGACCTCCACGTCGAACCCCTCCTGGAACCTGACCTTCAGCAGGTCGCGGTACATCTCCACATAGGTCATCTCGTCCCGGAGCGTCACCGTGCCCTCCTCCTCGTTGCGGAGCATGTAGCGGTAGATTCCCGCCAGCTTATGAATATACTCGCTCGCCTCCCTGTCCCTTCCGTCCAGCACGAGGGCGTCCAGAATGTTCAGCGAATTGAAGAGGAAATGCGGGTTGACCTGCTGCTTGAGGTTGAGGTACTGGAACTTGGCGAGGTCGGCGCGATCCTTCTCCTTCTCGGCGTTGCGGCGGGCCGTGATGGCATATTCAATCATGTAGATCACGGAATAGATCATCACTTCCGCTATGAACGCCACCAGGGCGAGTTCAAGGAAACTCTTAGCGGAGGACGGGCGGCGGAATTCGAACGGCAGTCCGGAGCCGACCAGGGCCGCGGCGACCGCGGGAAGCGCTATCAGGAAGACCGCCGTTGCGAGGATGTGTCCGGCCGAGGATTTCCGGTCCGACATATTCTTGGTCTGCTCCACGAAGAGGATCGTCAGGCAGACCATCACCAGAAGGATGAAGGTGTTGTCGGCAAATGCGGCGACCGCGTTCACCACGGATCCCCCTTCAAAGAGGGTGGAACTGAATATGTAGATTATGATCCTGACAATCAAGATGATGGCCACGGCGACGGAGAGCCATGTGATCTCGAAGCTTCTTGCCTTGGACTCTTTTCCGTACCTGTCGGCGTAGCGTCTCATGAAGAAGACCAGTCCCCAGCCCATCGACTCGGTGGTCGTGAATGTGGCGATCGCGGGGGAAAGCAGGGGGTGGTTGATGAACGTCCCTGCGAGCGCGGCGATCCCGTTGCCGAGGAGGTAGCCGAGAATGTTGGCGATGATGATGACGATGGAGGAGAACTCCACGCTCTGCCGGTACCTCAGGCAGAGGATGACCGTGAGGACGATCGTGAGCGTGGTCAGGGCCAGTTCGTCCCCGAGGTTCAGTAACCTGCACAGCACCGCCGTGGCCACGTGGAGCAGCGCGAAAGCGTGGATTATGGATGATGTCCTTAGTTTCATGCCGTTAATGATGGTTGGGTGACCGTTAACTATTCACAATCGCCAAAGTACTGCAATTTAAGAAAAATATCTTTCATTTCGTCATTAAAAGCCAGCAATTCATCCGCTTTTTCTTTCCATTCATCGTTTCAATAATTACAAATCGGTGCTAATCAACTATATTTACGCCGTAATTGACACTGAAATTAGTACCGTAAAATGCAATCCAAGAGCAAACTTACGTTTTGGGAGATGTGGAACCTCAGCTTCGGCTTTTTCGGGGTGCAGATCGCCTATGCCCTCCAGAGCGCGAACATCAGCAGGATCTTCGCCACTTTGGGAGCGGATCCGCACCAGCTGAGCTTCTTCTGGATCCTCCCGCCTCTGATGGGCATGATCGTCCAGCCGCTGATCGGCAAGTGGTCCGACAGAACCTGGTGCAGGATGGGACGCAGAAAGCCTTATCTGCTGATCGGAGCCTTGATTTCGGTTCTCGTGATGATCTTCCTTCCGAACGCCGGCAGCCTGAGTTTCTCCTCAAGGCTGATCCTTGGACTCAACGGCGCCATGTGGTTCGGACTGTTCTCGCTCATATTCCTTGACACTTCCATCAATGTCGCGATGCAGCCGTTCAAGATGATGGTCGGGGACATGGTCGGCGAGGAACAGAAGGCTCAGGCCTACTCGATCCAGTCGCTTCTTTGCAACGCCGGCAGCCTGGTGGGCTACCTTTTCCCGATTTTCTTCACCTGGATCGGCATCGCCAACATCGCCCCAAAGGGACAGGTGCCGCCGTCCGTGATCTGGAGCTTCTGGTGCGGCGCCGCGATCCTTATCCTCTGCGTGCTATACACTTTCCTGAATGTCAAGGAGATGAATCCTCAGGAATATGCCGAGTTCCATTCCATCGATCCAAAGCGTCATGCTGAGGAGGAGAAGGACAATCCGGGACTCATCAGACTGCTGCTCCATGCTCCCAAGACATTCTGGACCGTGGGACTCGTACAGTTCTTCTGCTGGGCGGCGTTCATGTACATGTGGACCTATTCCAACGGAGCCATCGCCGCCAACTGCTGGAACGCCACCGACACGGCCTCCGAGGGCTATCAGGCCGCTGGCAACTGGGTCGGGGTAGTCTTCGCCGTGCAGGCTGTCGGATCAATCCTGTGGGCGATTGTACTTCCTAAGTTCCGCTCCTTGAAACTGGCCTATGTGGTGAGCCTTCTGATCGGAGCCGTCGGCTTCATCTCCGTTGCGTTCATCCACAACCAGTACCTGCTCTGCGTGTCGTACCTGCTGATCGGAACCGCCTGGGCCGCGATGCTCGCGCTTCCGTTCACACTTCTGACCAACGCTCTTGACGGGGAGCATCTGGGCAGCTATCTCGGCCTGTTCAACTGCACCATCTGCCTTCCGCAGATCGTCGCCGCGGCGCTCGGCGGAGTGGTGCTGAGACTTCTGGGCGGAGTCCAGGCGAGCATGCTCGTCACTGCGGGTGTCCTGCTTGTGCTTGGCGCGCTGAGCGTCCGTCTAATAAAGGAAAGGAAACAATAATAACCTTAATAATCATATAAATGAATATTCAAACAATTCAAACATTCCAGATGAAAAGGATTATAGCTGCCGTGGCGACCTTGCTTCTTTGCCTGGTCGGCACTACCGTATCCGCTCAGAGCGGGTATCAGGTGAAGGGAGTTGTAGTTGACGCCGCCGGTCCGGTCATCGGTGCCACTGTCATGGAACAGGGCACGCAGAACGGTATCGCGACCGGTCTCGACGGAGACTACATCCTTAACGTTTCCGGCCCGGATGCCACTGTCGAAATCAGCTGCATCGGCTACAAGACACAGTCTTTCAAGGCTTCCGAGGTTCCGGCCAAGATTATTCTTACCACCGACACCGAGTTTCTTGACGATGTGGTCGTGATCGGCTACGGTACCGTCAAGAAGAGCGACATGACTGGCTCGATCTCCTCCGTGAAGGCCGATCAGCTCAACAAGGGTATGGTGACATCACCATCGGATCTGCTCCAGGGCAAGTCCGCCGGTGTTGTCGTCACGATGGGTGACGGCGCTCCGGGTTCAGCCAGCACCATCAGAATCCGTGGCGGTTCCTCTCTGAAGGCCAACAACAACCCTCTCGTCGTGGTTGACGGTCTGCCTCTTTCCGAGACAGGCATCAGCGGAGTCTCCGACGCGCTTTCCTCCATCAACCCTAACGACATCGAGAGCTTCACTGTCCTGAAGGACGCCTCGGCGACCGCCATCTTCGGATCGAGAGCCTCCAACGGTGTCATCATGATCACCACCAAGAAGGGTTCCAAGGGTGCCGAAGGCATCCACGTGAGCGCGGACTTTACTGGAAGTGTCAGCCAGAACGCCAAGTACGTGGACGTGCTGACAGGCGATGAGATGCGTGACCTTATGAAATGGTATCTCGGTGACGGAGGTTCGGCCTACGCCGCCCTCGGCAAGGAGAACACCGACTGGCAGAAGGAGATCTTCCGTCTCGGAAGGACTCTGGACGGCAACGTGGCCGTGTCCGGCAGGGTAGGGAAGAGCGACATCTTCCGCATGCCTTACCGCGTGTCCATCGGCTACCACAACCAGGACGGTACCCTCAAGACCTCCAACCTTGAGCGTGAGACCATCTCTGTCAATCTCAACCCGAGCTTCTTTGACGACCATCTTCTTGTCAATCTCAACGGCAAGCTGATGAACATGGACAACAGGTTCGCCAATCAGGACGCCATCGGCGGCGCTGTCCGCATGGATCCTACCCAGCCTGTCTACGACGCGAAAGGCCTGAACGGCTACTGGTGGTGGAACTACGGCAAGGGCACGCAGACCATCGATAACTGCAACACACAGGCCCAGATGAACCCTGTCGCCCTTCTGAACGACAAGCTTGACAAGTCCAACGCCAAGCGTTTCATCGGCAACGCCCAACTCAACTACAAGGTCCATGGATTCGAGGATCTGAGCCTCAACCTCAACCTTGGTCTGGACTGGTCCAAGTCAGACGGTACGGTTGATGTCGCTCCCGGCACGGAAATGTCATTCCACAACACCCAGGAGTCCGGTTCCGGTTATCACAACAATTATTCACAGATAAGGCGTGACCAGACCCTTGAGTTCTATGCCCAGTACGACAAGACTCTCGGCAAGCACACCTTCAACGCGATGGCAGGTTACTCCTGGCAGCACTTCTACAACTCATCCTTCAATGAGAAGTACAAGGCTGACGGCACCCTTCCTACCGCTTCCGACTACTATCTTAGCAGTCCTAACACCTTCAGGACCGAGTACTTCCTCGTTTCTTTCTTCGGACGTGTGAACTATTCGTTCAACGACCGCCTTCTCGTGACCGCCACCCTGCGTGACGACGGCACCTCCCGTTTCGCCAACAACAAGTGGGGTCTCTTCCCTTCAGTGGCGGTAAGCTACAACTTCGGCAAGGAGAGGTTCATCGCGGACAGCGGTGTGGTCTCAGCCCTGAAGCTCAGGCTCAGCTGGGGACAGACGGGCCAGCAGGATCTCCAGTCAGGAGACTACCCGACACTGTCGTCCTACAAGTACAACACGAACCAGTCGATGTACTACTTCGGCAACAAGGTGATCACTCCGATCACGCCGCTTGGCTACAACGCCGACCTCAAGTGGGAGACCACCACGACCTACAACATCGGTCTTGACTACGGCTTCCTCGGCGACAGGATCTTCGGTAGCGTGGATCTCTACAAGCGCGACACCAAGGATCTCCTGAACCGCACCCCTGTGGCCGCCGGAGCCAACCTGTCCAACTACTTGAACGCCAACATCGGAGACCTTACCAACAAGGGATTCGAGTTCGAGTTCAACGCCATTCCTCTCCAGACAAGGGACTGGAACTGGACCCTGGGCTTCAACGCGACATTCAATGAGACCAAGATCTCCAGGCTTACCACCGATGACGAGCGCGCCGACTACTTCGGAATCACTACCGGCGGCATCGCCGGCGGTACCGGCAACACGATCCAGATCCATCAGACCGGCCACGCCCCTAATTCGTTCTTCGTCTACAAGCAGGTCTATGACACGGACGGCAAGCCGATCGAAGGTCTCTATGCCGACCTGAACAAGGACGGCAAGATCGACGACAACGACAAGTACTGCTTCCACAAGGCCGCTCCGGACTGGACGTTCGGCTTCAACACGCAGGTGGCGTACAAGCAGTGGACCCTCGCCATGAGCGCCCACTCCAATGTCGGCAACTATGTCTACAACAACATCGCCTCCAACGGCGACCTTCTTACCGACCTCTGGGCCAACAACTTCGTGAACAACCGTTATTCCACGGCGAAGGAACACAACTTCTCGTCATACGCCCAGTATTGGTCCGATCTTTATGTCGAGAACGCATCCTTCCTGAAGATCGACAACATCACCCTCAGCCGCTCGTTCAACTTCGGCCAGAAGACTCCGATGTCGTTCAATGTCTTCGCGACCGTTCAGAACGTGGCCTGCTTCACCAAGTACGGTGGAATCGACCCTGAGATCTTCTCCGGTATCGACAACAACATGTATCCGAGGCCTCGTACCTACATCCTTGGTGTCAAGTTCAACTTCTAATGCGACATAGACAATGAAAAATATTATCAGATTTACAGCGGTCGCCCTCGCCGCGACAATGCTCGCCTCCGCGGCCACGTCCTGTGTCGGTGACCTTGACGTGAAGCCTATCGATCCTAACATCGAGCTTCCGGAGGACGTGCTCAACAGCCAGGAGGCTTTCACAGCCCTTCTCGCCAAGTGCTATCAGGGACTTTCCTGCTCCGCATCCTCCGGCCCGAGCAGCGATCCGGACATCGAAGGTGTGGACGGCGGCTATGGCCAGTACATGAGAGCGCTTTTCAATATGGAGGAACTCTCCACGGATGTGGCGACTTGCTGCTGGAACGATGGCAACCTCTTTGACATTCACAATCTCAATTGGAACGCATCCAATGAGTTCATCCTTTCAATGTACTACCGTATCTTCTTCCAGATCAGTCTCTGCAACGAGTTCATCCGCCGCTCCAACGCCAGCGACATCAGCGGTTACTCCCTGAAGAACGCCTACATCGCCGAGGCGAGAGCCCTCAGGCTCTTCAGCTACTATCACGCCATCGACTTGTTCGGCAACGTGCCTTTCGCGACAGAGCATCAGTCTGTGGGTTCAACCGGAGCCGAGCAGATCTCCCGCGCCGACCTCTTCGACTGGATGGAGAGCGAGTGCAACGACCTTCTTGGCGGCAGCGACCTCGCCGAGCCGGGTAAGAATGAATACGGCCGCTGCGACAAGGGTATGGTGCAGATGATTCTCGCCAAACTCTACCTCAACGCCGAGGTTTGGAAGGGTACAGCGATGTACGACAAGGCTGCCGCTGTCTGTGAGAAGATTATCAGTGAATATCCTCTCCACACCAAGAGCGCCGGCAAGTACAGCGCCTGGCAGGAGCTATTCATGGCCGACAACCACCTTTGGACAGCCAACACGACCTACAACGGTGACGAGATCATCTTCGCCGTGGAGCAGGACGGAATCCTTGTTCAGTCCTACGGAGCCACTAACTATCTCGTCTTCGGCTGCACGGGTGGCAAGATGGACGCCGCAGCGATCGGTATCTCCTCAGGTTGGGGCGGTCTTTCCCTGACAGGGGCTTTCACCAGCAAGTTCGAGGACGCTGACCTTCGCGCCACATTCTACAGGGGCGAGGAGTTCGATCAGTACGTCGATGCCTTGCGCCGTGAGTCCGACAGCTGGTCAAACGGTTGGAAGTCAATGAAATTCCTGAATGTGAACCACGATGGCGGCAAGGCTCAGGCCGATGGCTTCGTGGACACTGACTGGCCTGTCTTCCGCGGTGCCGACGCCTATCTGATGTACGCCGAGTGCGCCGCCAGGGGAGCCGCCGACAAGACCAAGGGACAGCAGTACCTTGACGCTGTACGCGCGAGAGCGGGTGTGGGCAGCATCGCCCTCACTCTTGACAACATCATCGACGAGCGTGGCCGCGAGCTTTACTACGAGGGCTTCCGCCGTCAGGATCTGATCAGGTTCGGACTCTTCACTTCCGACAAGTACCTTTGGGAATTCAAGGGAGGCGTGCAGGCCGGAAAGGCTGTTGACGATCACTTCAATCTGTATCCGATCATGTCCAGCGACCTCAACGCTAACGGTAATCTTAAGCAGAATCCTGGTTATTAACAGATTATGAAAAAGTTATTTTACACGATAATCGCATTTGCGGGAATCCTTGCGGCATCCTGCTCAACGGATGAGGACAAGCTGGTCTTCGATCCATCATCCTCCGTGGCCCCGACTCTGGGAACCCTGGCCGGAACCACGCTCTCGTCCGACGGCGCTGACCTGACCTTCGAGTTCACACAGCCGAAATACAATGTCGATGCCGGCGTGCTATACGCTCTCTACGCCTCTGATTCTCAGGATTTCGGGAAGCAGGAGAAACTCGCCGCCACCATCGGCGGCACGACCGTGACCGTCAAGCAGTCCGCCCTCAACTCGGTGATCCTGAATCTGGGCGGCGAGCCTGGCGCGGAGTTCACGGTCTACCTCAGGCTTGACTCATGGCTAGCGAACAACAAGAACATGGCTGTGGAGTCCTCGCTGGCCCGTTCCGGCGTGTTGTCCGCCACATTCGTTCCTTACAGCCAGCTGATCCTTGACAAGGATATCTATGATCACGTCTGGGTGATGGGCGACTACAGCGGATGGAGCCACGACAAGGCGCAGCTCCTCTACAACTACAGCAAGGACGGCAACATATTCACAGGTGTTGTTGACTTTGAGGACAAGGCTGCGAACGGCATCAAGTTCACCGGTGCGGCTTCCTGGGACGAGGCCACAGGCAACTGGGGAACGGCTAATCCTGACGATGCGTCCGAGGCTGCCTCTGTGACGCTTCTCAATGGATCCAACGACAACATCATGTGCTACGGCAAGCGTTTCTACAAGTTCACCCTTGACAAGAAAGCCCTCGTCCTGACCAAGGAGTGGGGCGCTGACAAGATCGGTATTGTGGGTACGATCAACAACTGGGCCGCTCCTGACGTGGAGATGACGTTCAACAAGGACTATCTCCGCTTCTGGGTTGACCTTGAGGTCACCGGCGACCAGGAGATCAAGTTCCGCGCCGACGAGGACTGGGTGTACAACTGGGGCGCCGACGCGAAGTCGGGCGGTGACAACATCAAGGTGGGTACCGGAAAGTACCGTGTCTATCTTGACCTTAACAAGGGTACCGTCGAGCTGAACGAGAAGATGTTCGGCAAGACCGAGCCGAGCGCAGGTGGTGACGAGCCTGAGCCAGGCAAGCCTGGCGCGTGGTCACTCATCGGTACCATCAACGGGGACAGCTGGTCGGCGGACGTTGACATGACCAACACCGAGGGTGACATCTGGATCGCCCGTAGCGTGAGACTCACCGCAAGCGACGAGTTCAAGATCCGCGCCGACCACGATTGGTCTGTGACGGTAGGAGGACCGGAGGAGAACTCCACAAGCACCATCGATCCGGCCAATGCCTACGGCGTGTTCAAGCCTGAGCTTGGCAAGGCGTTCGCCGCCGGTGACAAGAACATCCAGGTGGGGGCAGAGGGAGTCTACGACATCACCTACGACTATGCCGCCCAGACCATACTCATCGAAGAGCACAAGGCCGCTTTCTCCCTCATCGGCGAGATCGGCGGAAGCTCTTGGAGCAAGGACTTCGTGATGACTCAGGACGGAGATGTCTGGACCAGCCCGGTAGTGAACATCACCGGAGGGTTCAAGATCCGTTACGACTACTCCTGGGAGGAAACCAACACCTACGGTGTCGCCGAAGGCTTCACGCCGGAGGTCGGCGTCGAGTTCACGGCTGTGCAGCCGGGCGGCAACATCACTGTTCCCGCCGCCGGTGACTACAAGGTCGTGTTCAACTCCAAGACCCTCGCCGTCACCATCAGCGCCGTGGCTTTCCCTGAGAGCCTCTACATGATCGGCGATGAGTTCGGAGGCTGGGACTGGAAGAGTGACGGCGTGGTCGAGATGACGCCTGTCAGCAAGCAGGAAGGCCAGTTCTGGACCGTCCGCTACTTCTCTGCCAAGAAGGGCTTCAAGTACTCTCCTATAAGGGATTGGGGCAAGGATTTCCACGGCCTCAAGACCAACGACGGCTATGCCGTGGATGGCGGCAACTGCACTGTAGAAGCGGATGGCTTCTACATGGTTCATGTTGACCTCAAGCGCGAGATGGTTCACGTCGAGCCTGCGAGGATCTACGGAATGGGCGACTGCTTCGGCGGCTGGGACGCCGGCATGGAGGCAGCCCTGTTCAAGGCTGACGGCAAGGTTCTCAAAGCCACTCTTGTAGGGGACGGTGAGATCCGTATGTATGCCGAGTCCTCTATCGCCAACTCGGATTGGTGGACCCGCGAGTTCATCGTCCTCGACGGCAAGATCGTCTATCGCGGCAACGGGGACGACCAGAAGCGCGTGAACTGCACGAAGGGACAGGAGGTGACTCTTGATCTCAACGCAGGGACGGGTTCAATCAAATAAATCCTGACTATCTCAGACGCACCCGATGGAGGAATATGCCAAGGGTGCGTCTGATTTTTTTATTATATTCGTAGATTATGAGACGATCTTCTTTTCTCTTGAGGCTTATAGGCCTTGTTCTGGCCGCCGCGCTCCTTGCGGGGTGCGACAAGAAAGGCACGACTCCCGATCCGACTCCGACTCCGGGGCCGGAGGCTCCGGAACGTACCGGCGAATCGGGAATATCCTACCAGATGCTGGTATATTCATTCGCCGACAGTGACGGCGACGGCTGCGGCGACTTCAAGGGAATCCAATCCAGACTTGACTATCTTAAGGAGATGGGGGTCCAGGCCATCTGGCTTTCCCCGATCCACCCGGCTTCATCCTATCACGGCTACGATGTCCTGGACTATTCCGGAGTCAATCCCGACTATGGCACCGAGGCCGACTTCAAATCCCTTCTGGACGCGGCACACGCCAAGGGGATCAAGATCTATCTTGACTATGTGCTGAACCACACATCCAAGGATCATCCGTGGTTCCTTGACGCGAAAAAAAGCGCGGGCAGTCAGCACCGCGACTATTATATCTTCTCCGACAACCCGCAGGCCGACATTCGTGACGGCAAGATTCCGATGATTGCCACCGAGGGCGCGCGCGGCTACGACTCCGGCCAGTGGTTCTCCGCCGTGACGGGCGTTGACGGCAAGCTCAAGGTGAGGTTCACCCTTGCCCTGGACAATGCCGGCAAGCCTTCGACACTGAGGATGGACAAGGTTGACGAGGTGTCCAACACCGGCAGTCAGAACTCGGGGATATGGCTGTACTACGGCGATGACAACATGGCGCAGTTCTACAAGAGCGGGGCTAGGGAATGCACTCTGTCACTGGAGTTTGAATCCTCCTGGGGCGTGCTTGTGAGAACCAGCCAGACCCAATGGGACTCCCACAAGTACGGCGCTCCGTCCGGAAAGAACCAGCTTTCCTATGGCGTTCCGCTCGCGCTTTCGAACACCAACGCTCAGGACATCATTCTGCCTGGAATGACCACGACGATGTACCACTCGCATTTCTGGACAGACTGGTTCGCCGACCTGAACTACGGCCCGGCGGCCACCTGCGAGCAGTCCGCAGCTTTCAAGTCCGTCTGCGAGTCCGCTGACAAGTGGATCAGGATGGGAGTGGACGGCTTCCGTCTGGACGCTGTCAAGCACATCTACCACAACGCCAATTCGGACGAGAACCCGACATTCCTGAAGAAATTCTACGACCGCTGCAACTCCACCTACAAGTCCGCCGGCGGCAAGGGTGACTTCTACATGGTGGGCGAGCAGTTCAGCGACGCCTCCGAGGTCGCGCCGTACTACAAAGGCATTCCAGCCCTCTTTGAGTTCAGTTTCTGGTGGAGGCTGAAGGACTGCATCAACAACGGTGACGGAAGTTCCTTCGTCGGCACGATACAGAACTATCAGAAACTCTACGCGGGCTACCGCTCCGACTACATCGAGGCCACTAAACTCTCCAACCACGACGAGGACAGGGCCGGGAACGATCTCGGAAAAAGTTTGGCCAAGATGAAACTCGCCGGCGTGGTTCTCCTTACGGCGGGCGGCCAGCCTTACATCTACCAGGGCGAGGAACTCGGCTACTGGGGGTCCAAGTCCAGCGGCGATGAATATGTCCGCACACCGATCATGTGGAACTCCGACGGTTCGTCGCTCGCCGACGGCAAGTTGAGCGGCAAGGTGGACAGGACGATGCTCTCCTCCGGAATCTCTGTCGAGAGCCAGGCGAAGGATGACGGTTCCATCCTCAATGTCTACCGCCGTTTCGGTGTGCTGAGGGATCAGTACAAGGCCTTGGCCAAGGGTTCGTTCGACTACTGTCCGGCTGCATCTTCTGTGGCTTCCGTCTCCGCATGGTACCGTGCCTATGATGGCCAGAAGGTCTTGGTTGTCCATAATTTCTCCGCTGGCAACGCCTCCGTCAACTTTACGTCCGACAAGCTGGACAACGCCGTCGCCACGAACGGAACCGTGAAGGTAAATGGCTCCAGGTTGACTCTGGGAGCATATTCATCAGTCGTTTTTCTGCAATAGGTAATTTGACATTATATGAGACGTACACTATTCATTCTGCTTGCCTCTCTTCTGGTGCTCTCCTGCGGGCGCGATCCCGGAGAGGCTGCCGTTGAGCGTGACTGGACCCGCGACGCCGTGGTCTATGAACTGAACACCCGTCAGGCGACCGCCGAAGGCACCTTCGCCGCAGCCCAGAGGAAACTTCCTGAACTTAAGGAACTTGGGGTGGACGTTGTCTGGCTGATGCCTGTCTATCCGATCGGCGAGAAAGGCCGCAAGGGAACTCTCGGCTCCTACTATGCCATCAAGGACTACTGCGACATCAACCCGGAGTTCGGCACCCTGGAGGATTTCGACGACTTTGTCGGCGCGGCCCACGACCTTGGCCTCAAGGTCATCATCGACTGGGTGGCCAACCACACCTCTCCGGATCATCCGTGGGTGACGGGGAAACCTGCCGACTGGTACGTCCGCGACGCGGAGGGCAACACGATTGTCGAATATGACTGGACGGACATCGCCAAGCTCAACTACGAGTCCAAGGAGATGCGGGCCGAGATGGAGAAGAGCATGCGTTTCTGGCTTGACAGGGGGATCGACGGCTTCCGCTGCGACGTGGCCTATCAGGTGCCGCAGGATTTCTGGGCCGATGTGTTCTCGAAGTTCAGGTCTGAATATTCCCGCAGACTCTACTTCCTCGCCGAGGGGGAGGAGCCTTGGCTGCACGAGGCTGGCTTCGACGCCACCTACGCCTGGAAACTGCACCATCTGCTGAACGACATCGCGCAGGGGAAGGCAGGAGCCGACAGCCTTGTCCGCTATGTGGAATGGAACGCCACTGCCTATCCATCCGGCAGCCATAGGCTTACGTTCGTCACTAACCATGACGAGAACTCTTGGTCCGGCACTGAATATGAAAGGATGGGCGACGCTTGGAAGGCGATGGCTGTCCTCTGCTGGACACTTCCGAACTCCCAGCCGCTGATCTACACCGGTCAGGAGGTCGGCTACAACCACCGTTTCGAGTTCTTCGAGAAGGATCCGATGCCGGACTGGCACCACAACGCCACCACGGATTTCTACACCTATCTCAATGAGGTGAAGCACGCTCATCCGGCTCTGGATTCTGACAATCCGTCCTTCGAGGTGCTTTCCTGCACTGATTCCGCTCTGGTCTTCAAGCGCGCTTTGGACCAGGACAGCGTGATCGTCAGCGTTCAGTTGCAGGCTCCGTGGAACTGGAGTATAACTGTCCCGGAGTCAAGGGTTTCGCACGTGGAGCCGCCGAGCTGGTGGGTGGGCATGAAGACCCCTCTCCAGCTGATGATCCACGGCGATGGCATCGCCGGCTATGATGTCAGGATCGAGGGTGAAGGTGTCGGCGTCAAGGAGATCCATAAGGCGGACAGCCCTGACTATCTTTTTGTTGACGTGGCCGTAAGCTCATCGGCTAAGCCCGGTGAGTACGGCATCATATTCACGAAGGATGGCAGTTCCTTCCGCTATCCGTACCGGATCGCCGCGAGAGAGGAAGGTTCCGCCGAGCGTGGCAGTTTCACAACTTCGGATCTTATCTATCTGATCTGCCCCGACCGTTTCGCCAACGCCAACAAGGGAAATGACAACACCGATGACACCGCCGAGAAGGCTGACCGCAGCGAGCCGTTTGGCCGCCACGGTGGTGATCTTCAAGGTATTATCGATCACTTGGACTACATCGCCGACCTTGGTGCCACCGCCGTCTGGTGTACTCCGCTTCTGGTGGACGACCAGTCCGAGGGATCTTACCACGGCTATGCCTGTGGCGACTACTACCGCATCGACCCACGTTTCGGCAGCAATTCCCAGTACAGGGAATATGTCGCCAAAGCCCACGAGAAGGGTCTGAAAGTGATAATGGACATCGTGACCAACCACTGTGGCACCGGCCACTGGTGGATGAATAATCTTCCGTTCAAGGACTGGATCCATCAGTTTCCTGAATATACCGGCTCGAACATCGCCTTTTCAACGGCGATGGATCCGAACGCGTCGCAGTACGATGCGAATTTACAGGTCAGCGGCTGGTTCGTGCCTTCGATGCCGGACATGAATCTCGACAATCCGTTCATGCTGAAATACTTTCAGCAATGGGCGATCTGGTGGACCGAGTTCTCCGGCCAGGACGGCCTGCGTGTGGACACCTACCCGTACAACGAGAAAGTCCCTATGAGCAAGTGGTGCGAGGCCGTGATGAATGAATATCCAAACTTCAACATCGTGGGTGAGTGCTGGGACTCCAACATCGACCAGCTTGCCTACTGGCAGGGCGGCAACGCCAACCGTGACGGTTTCGACTCCCACTTGCCTTCGATTATGGATTTCCCTCTCCAGGAGGCGATCAACGCCGCTCTTTGCGAGGACGAGCCGCAGTGGGGACAGGGAATGGTCCGGGTATATTCAGCCCTCTCTCACGACGCCACCTATAATGATGTGTCCAAGATGCTGATATTCCTGTCCAACCACGATCATTATCGTGTCGCCGACGCCTGGAGGCAGAATCCGGACAAGTTGAAGATCGCCTACACCCTTCTGGCCACAGTCCGTGGAATCCCTCAGATTTTCTACGGTGACGAGATGGGATTCGCCACCGGCAAGACCTACAAGAGCGACGGCGAGCTGAGGATGGACTTCCCTGGCGGCTGGGAAGGCGACAAGGTGGATCTGTTCACCGAAGAAGGCCGTGCCTCCGCCACCGTCACAGTCGGCGGAAAAACGATCCCGCAGGGACAACTCGCTGAGCTTCACGACTATGCCAAGACCCTCTTCCAGTGGAGAAAGACCAAGGACGTGATCCACACCGGCCGCACGATGCACTTCCTCGGCCGTGACAACACCTACGCCTTCTTCCGCTACAACGACACCGACAAGGTCTTCGTCTATGTGAACAATTCCCCGGAGCCGAAAACCATCCCGTGGTCCCACTACTCCGAGATCGCCTCCGACCTAACCACCGGCCGCAACGTCCTCACCGGCGAGCCACTCCAGCTCTCCGACTCCACCGTCGTCCCACCTTCCACCGCTTTGGTAGTAGAGTACACTTTGAAGTAGCTAGCCGAAGCCTCTGTCCTCGCCCAAGAGCCAGAGCGACATTCCATCCCCAAAACGTCACTCGAGCGTGCCGCGCCGCACCCTCGGGCGACGTTTCATGCTTTAATTGTTCCCCAAGCGTGTCGTGTGACACCCTTGAGCGACATTTCATGCCTTTATCGTTCCCCAAGCGTGTCGTGTGACACCCTCGGGCGACGTTTCATGCCTTAATTGTTCCCCGGGGGTGTCGTGTGACACCCTCGGGCGACATTTCATGCCTTAATTGTTTCCCAAGCGTGTCGTGTGACACCCTTGAGCGACATTTTATACCATTATCGTTCCTCAAGGGTATTGCCCGACACTCTCGGGTGACTT
This sequence comes from Alistipes sp. CAG:435, assembly GCA_000433355.1. Lineage (GTDB taxonomy): Bacteria > Bacteroidota > Bacteroidia > Bacteroidales > UBA932 > Cryptobacteroides. Next base: position 34,773 of record FR893110.1, read on the forward strand.
TTCATGCCTTAATTGTTTCCCAAGCGTGTTGTGCGGAATTCTTGAGCGACGTTTAGACCCTTTTTTGTTCCTCGGAGATGGTGCTGCGGTCGGAATGGTTGTGGGGAGGAGTAGGTGAACTGACAAATAATCATTATTTTTGCAGGCCGATCTTGGATTTTGTTACTTTGTCTGTTTTGAGTTTGCAGGTGTCAATGCGGAAGGCTAGATTGCCGATGACATGTTTAGGAACAAGGAGACCAAGTATGCGGGATTTGTTTCCTACCGTTTATCGTCCGAAAAGTGGAGAGGAAGCCTTGGACTTCGCTATGAATATGTCCAAGCAATCAACACGGATCAAGGGGAAGTGAAGAACTAGGCTGATTATTCGGACATTCTGCCTTCCCCGTCACTTTCTTCGTCTCTCGGAAAAGTGGAGCTGAACCTAGATTTCAGCAGCAGGGTCAACCGCCCTTCGTTCCGTCAGCTGAACAACAGTATAAGTTACAACAACCAATACCATTACGAACAAGGGAACATTTATCTGAAACCGCAATATGTCTATGACGCTGAGTTCAGTCTGGATTACGGCATTTTCGATTTCAAAGTGGATTACCAGTATATCAAGGACTATATTCATCCTACGGTTGTGGCCATCGCCGGCAAACCCGGAACGGTAGCCTGGATGTCAACAAATGCCGACAGATTCCAGCAGTTAGGCGCGCAATGCGTTGTGGCTCCGGTTATTGGCTGCTGGAGGCCGACCCTGACGGCAGGAGTGTACAAGCCTTACTTTACGCTTGCGTACAACGGTTCCGAGACTAGTATATTGTAACATCTAAATATTGCATAAAACTAAAAATAATTGTATCTTTGTTGTATCACATAC
>FR893111.1 GCA_000433355.1 Alistipes sp. CAG:435
CCTGCCGGTGATGACCATCGATACCGAAGGACCACAATTCCGCGCCGGAAAACAGTCAGCGGCAAGGCTGGACAAATATAGATAAAATTGACGTGAATTGAAATAATCGAATCAATTCCTGTGTGATTAACCTTGTATTATTTCAATTTAACTTTTATGTTTGTGAAAATTTCACAAATAAAGTTGTTTAGCTATGCTTTTGGAGTTCTCATTCGCAAATTTTCTATCTTTTAGAGACAAGGTTACCATCTCAATGGTTGCAACGGCCTTAAGGGACAGAAAGGCTGATATAGGCGATGCTACATTCGGCGTTGGAGAAGATACTGCCATTTCCTTGAACAGGTGCTGCACCTTGTTCGGGGCCAATGCATCCGGCAAGTCCAATGTTGTCAAGGCATTGGCATTTTTCAAATGGTTTACTATGAATTCTTCGAAGGATGTGCAGGCCGGCGAAGAGATTCCTGTCAGGAATTATGCCCTGTCAAGCGTTTCTGCAGCCGAGCCTAGCCTGTTCGAGATAATGCTCTTTGCTGACGGCAACACCTACAGATATGGCTTTGAGGTTAACACGAAAGAGGTATGTCGCGAGTGGCTGTATATCAAAAGCGATAAGAAAAGGTCAAAGGAAATAGAACTGTTCTATCGAGACGGCAAGCGTTTCGAGACTCATCCAAAGTTCTCGATCGGAAAGGAACTTGCGGATAAGAATATGGTGAGGGACAATGCCTTGCTGTTATCACTGGCCGGACAGTTCAATGATCCATACGCCAAGACAGTAATGAACTGGCTTAATGATACGACCATCATAACTGCAAACTCCGAGACGGAAATATGGGCAATAGCTTTGAAAGCAATGGAGAATCCGGAAACCAGGAATAGAATGGTAGAATTCTCCCGATATGCTGACCTGGGAATCGAAGATATCAGTTTGAGCGAACTAGGTGTGCTCACATCGCATGCCCAGTATGATGATGAAGGCCGGGAGACTGCATCGGTGACTTTTTCAATGAAGGAGAGCGAGTCAGAGGGAACGGTTAAGTATTTCTCCCTGGCATATCCAATTCTTGACACTCTGGAGCACGGCAAGCGTCTCATCGTTGACGAATTCGGCTCAAAACTGCATACTCTACTGATAACGAGGGTGATTTCTTTATTCAATACAAAGGCAGGAAACCCGAACAAAGCTCAGCTGATGGTGACGCTTCACGATACCAATATACTCAATAATAGTCTTTTGAGACGCGACCAGATATGGTTCACCCAGAAGAATGGTCGTGGGGAAAGCGAGCTGTATTCTCTGTCCGATTATAAGGTGCGCAGCGACGCCTCCTATGAGAAGGACTACCTTTTGGGCAAGTATGGAGCAACTCCAATCATTGAGGATCTTTCCAAAGCATTGAGATATGAGAGCAAATTATAATCCCAGGAAGGAACATTCCATTAGGAAGAGATACGGCTTCAAGAATCCCAAGAAGTCATTCTTGATTATTTGCGAGGGGGAGAATACAGAACCGGACTATTTCAATGCATTCCGCTTCACCTCCGCTACAGTCAAGGCTGTCGGCAAAGGTCTTGGAACAATGAATCTCGTAAAGGAGGCCATCATCATAAGGGATCGAGAGAAGAATATGGGCAAGTCGTTTGACTACTGCTGGGTGGTATTTGATAAAGACGATTACCAGGATTTTGATGAATCCATTTCTT
>FR893112.1 GCA_000433355.1 Alistipes sp. CAG:435
CTGCACAGCGCCCAAAAACTTTCTCCGAACGCAGTGGGGAGTAAGCGATTGAAAATCAATTACAAAAGCGAAGCCCTTTAGCAGACATCAGCTGAAGGACTTCGCTTAATATGCTGTGAAACAGAGGCTTACCCTTTGCGGGAAGTTACTTTGCTTTTGCGGAAAGCGAGTATGGCTTGTCGGCAGGCTTCTGGCCGCGGGCCTTGTTCGGCCTGGAGGCCATGACGAACTCGAGGGTGCCTCCTTGGAGGAGGTCATCGTGGGTAATGTAGAGTTTCTTGAACTCAACACCGTCGCGCAGTACCTTCTTGACATAGCGGTTCGTGTCGCTCACGCCGTCGGCCTTCACCTCAAGGGTCTTGCCGTTAGGAAGGGCGATACGGGCGTACGGAAGGTACGGAGCGCCGAACACGTACTGGTCGCTTCCGGGGCAGACAGGATAGAATCCAAGCACGCCGAAGATGTACCAAGCGGACATCTGACCGCAATCGTCATTCCCTCCCAATCCGTGAATATCAGGACGATACATCCTGTTGATGATTTCCCTCATCCAGTACTGTGTCTTCCACGGCTGGCTTGTCCAGGCATAGAGATAAGGAATATGATGGCTCGGCTCGTTGCCGTGTACATAGCCACCGATCAGGCAGTCCTTCGTGATGTCCTCGTTCGTGGCGTAGGCATATTCAGGAAGATCATTGTAGAAGAGTTCGTCAAGAGCGGAGATGAACTTCTTCTCGCCGCCCATCAGATCCATCACGCCATACACGTCCTGCGGGGCGTGGAAAGAGAAGTTCAGCGAGTTGCCCTCGATGAAGCCCTCGCCCATAGTCTGCATAATGTCGAAGTCCTTCTTGAAGGTCCCGTCAGCATACTTAGGACGGGCGAAACCGAGCTCGGTGTCGAACACGTTCCTATAATACTGCGCGCGTGCGAGATATTCATCGGCCACTTTCTCATTGCCAGTGAGGCAGGCGGTGTGCCAGATTGTCCAGTCGTCGTAAGAATATTCCAGCGTGTTGCTGGCGGCGGTGGAGATCTTGTCGTAAGGCACGTAGCCGAGCCTCATATATTCCCCAAGCCCGGCGTACCAGTCTGCCTTTGAGGTGGTTACCATCGCCTCAAGGGCGCGGTCGCGGTCGATGTCCAGCCCTTTGGTGATGGCGTCGGCCAGCACAGGGACGGCATGGTAGCCGCTCATGCACCAGTTCTCGTTGGCACAATGGCTCCAGACAGGAAGGAAGTGCAGCACGTTCTGGTCGTAGTGGGCCAGCATCGACTCCACCATGTCCCTGTCACGGTCCGGCTTGAACAGGGCCAGGAACGGATGCTCGGCACGGTAGGTGTCCCAAAGTGAGAACACTGTGTAGTTCGTGAAGCCGTCGGCCTGATGGATCTCGTGGTCGAGGCCTCTGTACTTCCCGTCCACGTCCATGTAGACTGACGGGTTGATCATCGTGTGGTAGAGGGAAGTGTAGAACATCCTCTTCTCGTCCTCGGTCCCCTGGACATCGATCTGCGAGAGTTCCTTTTCCCAAGCCGATGTCGCCTCGGCGGCGATCTGGTCGAAAGACTTCCCGGAGGCCTCCGCCGCAAGGTTCTTCAGTGCGCCCTCCGCACCGGTCGCCGACAGGGCCACCTTCACGGTCAGCTCCGGGTTCCTGGAAGTGGCGAACTTGAACCAGGCCACCAGCTTGCGCCCTGCCATCGCCGGGAAGTTGTGGTACTGGTCGAACTTGCTCCAGCCTCCTTTATAATTGATCTTCTCCCGGTCCGCGTAGCCATATTCAGAAATAGGCTGCGAGAAGGAGATCGCGAAGTAGGTGTAGTTCGTGCGGGCCCAGCCGTTGGTGATGCGGTAGCCGGTCAGGAGGGTGTCGTTCCGCACCTGAACCTCCGCCCAGAGGGTCTTGCCGTCGTAGTTGTAGATTCCGTGGATGAGATCCAGAATCACCTGCCCGTCAACTCCTTTAGGGAATGAATATTCATGGACTCCGACTCTCGTGGTGGCGGTCAGACGAGCCTTTACGCCATAGTCGTCCAGCGTCACCTCGTAGCGTCCCGCCGAGGCTTTCTCCGTGGAGTGCGAGAAGCGGCTGCGGTAGCCGCCGTCCGGGTTGTCCGCCGTGCCGGGGTTAAGTCTCAGCGCTCCCGTGGTCGGCATCAGGAGGATGTCGCCCAGGTCGGAGTGTCCCGTGCCGCTGAAGTGGGTGTGGCTGAACCCGACGATCGTAGGGTCTGAGTAACGGTAGCCGGCACAATATTCATAAGCCCTCGGCTGGTATTTCCCGTTCACATTGTGAGGGATGGTGTCCGTGTCAGGACTAAGCTGGACTCCGCCGAAAGGCACGCACGCCCCCGGAAAAGTGTGTCCCATTCCGTCGGTGCCGATGAACGGATCTACATAACTTGCCTTGGAGGAAGGCTGCTGCGCGGACGCGCCAACGCAGAGAAGCAGGAACAATCCTGCGTTAAACAATTTAAATTTCATAGGTCAAATATACGTAAAACTATTGTTTTTTGTTAAATTGTGGCTAAATTTGTTTTTCATATCTTTGCGCCAAGAGTTTTTGGTACGCATTGGTTAAATCGGTTTATCATCAAGTAGGACTCATATATTAAAGATAGGTAACACTTTTTTAACAACAAATTTTATAAAAACGTTTATGTCTTTCAAAAAGATCGCAATGACGCTTGCGCTCATCCTGAGCACCGTTGCGGCCGTGGCCCAGACCAAGACCGTCAAGGGTGTGATCTACGAGGAGGAGACTGGCGAGCCTATGCCGGGAGCGACGGTCTCCGTCGAGGGTTCCACCCGAGGTGTGATGACCGACCTTGACGGCTCGTTCGAGCTGACCGGTGTCAAGCCTACCGACAAGCTAAAGTTTGAGTGCCTTGGAAAGGAGACTCAGGTTCTGCAGGTCGGTACTATGACCAACTTCGTCGTGAAACTCAAAAACGCGGCAAACGAACTTGACGAGGTGACTGTGGTCGCCTTCGGTAAACAGAGGAAGGAGAGCGTCATCGGCTCCATCTCCACGGTTGATGTCAAGACCCTGAAGGTTCCTTCCAGCAACCTCACCACCGCCCTGGCCGGAAACGTGGCAGGTGTGATCGCCTACCAGCGTACCGGTGAGCCTGGACAGGACAACGCCGACTTCTTCGTGCGTGGTATCACCACGTTCGGCGCGAACACCAGCCCTCTGATCCTCATCGACAACATCGAGCTTACCTCCACTGACCTCGCCCGCCTTCAGCCGGACGACATCGAGAGCTTCTCGATCATGAAGGACGCCACGGCGACGGCCCTTTACGGAGCCCGCGGAGCCAACGGTGTGATCTTCGTGACCACCAAGCGCGGTCAGGAAGGCCCGGCGAAAATCTTCGCCCGTGTCGAGACCTCGATCTCCGCCCCGACCGATGTGGTCGAGCTGGCTGATCCTGTGACCTACATGAAGTCGTACAACGAGGCCATCTCCACCCGTGACCCTCTCGGAGAGTTGATGTACACCTACGACAAGATCGAGCAGACCGGAAAACCGGGCGCCAACCGCCTCATCTATCCGGCCAACGACTGGTACGACATGCTTTTCAAGGACTTTGCCACAAGCTATCGCGCAAACGTTTCAGCGCGTGGTGGAGGCAAGGTTGCGACCTACTATGTGTCCGGTGCCTACACCGAGGACACGGGTGTTCTGAAAGTCGATAAGCGCAACAGTTTCAACAACAACATCGACGACAAGAACTACACCCTGCGCTCCAACGTGGACATCAACGTCACCCCGACAACGAAGCTGGCTGTCCGTCTGACCGGTAACTTCAGGGATTATCAAGGCCCTCTGAACGGAGGTAGCGATGTCTATCGCCAGGTCATGCACTCCGACCCTGTGCTCTTCCCGGCCTACTACCCGGTGGACGACGAGCACGTGGGGATCCAGCACATCATGTTCGGTAACTACGAGGATGGCTCCTACATCAACCCTTATGCCAACCTTGTCAAGGGCTACAAGAACTACCAGCGCTCCCAGATGATCGCCGCCGTACAGCTTGAGCAGGATCTCAAGTTCATCACCAAGGGTCTGTCGTTCATGACATTGTTCAACCTCACAAGGTTGTCCGAATTTACAGTGAACCGCCAGTTCAATCCTTATTGGTACAGGCTGGATCGTTACGACTCCTACACGGGAGAGTACCACGTCAACCGCATCAACGAAAACGGAACGGACTACCTGACATATTCCGAGAGTGGGAAGACGGTGAAGAACACGATGTACTCCGAGACCCGCCTGAACTACAACCGCTCATTTGGAAAGCACGACGTGACAGGACTTCTGGTTTTCACCGCCAGCGAGTCCCTGACCGCCAACGCCGGCTCACTCCAGCTGTCCCTGCCATCGCGCAACGCCGGCCTTTCCGGACGTTTCACCTACGGCTACGACAAGAGGTATTTTGTTGAATATAACTTCGGCTATAATGGTTCCGAGCGTTTCCACAAGTCCCACCGCTGGGGATTCTTCCCTTCGGCGGGTCTCGCGTGGATGATGTCCAACGAGAAGTGGTTCAAGCCGTTGACCAAGGTGGTCAGCAATCTCAAGCTGCGCTACTCCTACGGTCTTGTCGGCAACGACAACATCGGCTCAAGCTCCAACCGTTTCTACTACCTGTCGGAGATGAGCATGAACAACAGCGGTCTGGGCGCGACATTCGGTGAGACCAGAAACGTGAGCTACAACGGTATCGGAGTCGTGCGCTACGCCAACGAGGCCATCACCTGGGAGAAGTCCTACAAGAGCAACTACGCCCTCGAGCTGGGTCTATTCAAAAAGCTCGACATCATCGCCGAGTACTTCACCGAGCACCGCACCGACATATTCATGCAGCGCGCCGACATCCCTAACACCATGGGTCTCCAGGCCGCCGTCTACGGCAACATCGGCCAGGCCCGCTCTAAGGGTATCGACATCCAGGCCGACTACAAGCAGGCCTGGGCCAGCGGCCTCTGGGCATCCGCGAGGGCGAACTTCACCTACTCCACCGGCAAGTATGATGTCTATGAGGAGCCTACTTATCCGGAGTCCTACCGCCAGCACGCCGGCAGGTCGATCAGGCAGACCTGGGGTTACATCGCCGAGCGTCTGTTCGTCGATGACGAGGATGCCGCCAACAGCCCTTCGCAGGCCGCTTTCGGTAGCCAGTACGGTGGAGGTGACATCAAGTACACCGATGTCAACGGTGACGGTGTGATCACCAACGCGGACATGGTGCCGATCGGCTATCCGACCTCCCCGGAGATCATCTACGGGTTCGGTGTGTCCCTCGGTCACAAGGGCTTCGATTTCTCGGTGTTCTTCCAAGGTCTGGGACGCGAGTCTTTCTGGATTGACGCCACAAGCGCCTACAGCACGAAGTACAACAAGTACGGAACAGCTCCGTTTGTCAACAACGGACAGCTTCTGAAGGCCTATTCCGACAGCCACTGGAGCGAGGACAACCGTGACATCTACGCCCTCTACCCACGCTACAGCGCCTACGAGAACCACAACAACACACAGGTCAGCACCTGGTGGATGAGGGACGGCTCCTTCGTCCGTCTCAAGCAGATGGAGTTCGGCTACACTCTTCCTCAGAAGCTTACCAACAAGATCCACATCGACAATCTACGCGTCTACTTCCAGGGCAACAACCTCCTGTGCTGGAGCAAGTTCAAACTCTGGGATCCGGAGCTCGCCGGAGAGGGATTCAACTACCCGATCCAGAGGACTTTCAACATCGGTGTGAACGTGACATTCAAATAATCTTCGACTATGAACATGTGCAAGAATATTCATAAATCAATAGCGTCCTCCCTTGCGGCCGCGGCCTTGCTGCTGGGGTCGGCGGGCTGCAACGACTTCCTCAACGTGGTTCCTGACGACGGTCTGCCGTCGATCGAGACCGCGTTCAACCTCAGGTCCTCGGCTATCCGCTATCTGGCCACCTGCTATTCCTACATGACCCTTGAGGGTTCTATGGGCAACGACCCGGCCATGCTCGGAAGCGATGAGTACTGGGATCTTTATGGCCGTACCACGACCAACACCACCGGCCGTGTGCCGTTCACGATGTCCTACATCGCCAGAGGCAACATGACCGCCAACAGCGTGTTCGCCAATGACTGGGCAGACATGTACCAAGGAATCCGCTGTTGTGACATCTTTGTCGACAATATCGGTAAGGTCCCGGACATGGATGAGACGGAGAAGGCGCAGTGGATCGCCGAGGTGACATTCCTCAAGGCCTACTTCCACTTCAACCTTGTCCGCAAGTGGGGACCGGTCCCGATTGTACGCGAGAGCCTCCCTATCGACTCCTCTGTCGATGAGGTTCGTGTCCACCGCAACAACATCGATGAGTGCTTCGACTTTATCATTGAACTTCTGGACAAGGCGATGCCTGACCTTCCGCTCATCAATCCATCGGTTGATGAATATGGTCGCGTCAACAAGGCCATCTGTGCCGCCTTCAAGGCCAAGGTAGCGGTCTACGCCGCCAGCCCGCTTTTCAACGGCAACTCCGAACAGGCGGCTCTCGTGGACACAGACGGAACCACGAGGCTGTTTCCGGAGAAGACAGATGATGAGAAGCTCGTCCGTTGGACAGCCGCCATGGAGGCCTGCCGCGAGGCCATCGCAGTCTCCGAGGAGGCCAACATTTCCCTCTACGAGGGCGATGACATCACCTACCGCATGACAGACTCCCTCAAGACCACTTTGACCCTCCGCAACGCATTCAACCAGAAGTGGAACAGCGAGCTCATCTGGGGCAACACACAGCCGAATCCCGGAACAATGAATATGTACCACAAGCTCTGCATGCCGATCCTCAACGGGTACACCGACATGCTCGGAGGCTACATATTCATCGGCGTTCCGCTCAAGATAGCCGAGCAGTTCTACACCGTGCACGGGCTTCCTATCGCCAACGATTCCGAATGGGCGAACATCAACCCGATGGATCTGCGTGTCGGCGATGACCAGCATGCCTACTACATCTGCAAGGGCTACACCACCATCAAGCTCAACTTCGACCGAGAGCCGAGGTACTACGCCTCTCTCGGATTCGACGGAGGCAACTGGCTCGGGCAGCTTGGTAACTTCAACGACCTCAAACCGGAGGATGTTCACTATGTGGCCTGCAGGATGGGTGGTACACATGCCAAGAGAGGCAACCAGACAGGTCCGGTGACAGGATTCTTCCCGAAGAAGCATTTCCCGATTCAGGCGACCTGGACTGGCAACAACACATTCACCGGCTCCGGCACCACATGGTACCCTTGGCCGATGATCCGTCTGTCCGACCTCTACCTCCTCTATGCCGAGGCGATCAACGAGGCGGAAGGCCCGAACGGAGCGCACAGTGATGACCTGTTCAAGTACATCAACGCCGTCCGTGAGCGCGCGAAGATCCCTGACGTGAAGACCGCCTGGGACACCTACAGCAACAGTCCGGGTTATTACAACACAAAGGTCGGAATGCGCGCCATCATCCACAGGGAGCGTCTCAACGAACTGGCTTTCGAAAGTCAGAGGTTCTGGGATCTTCGCAGATGGAAGGAGGCCGCCGCCGAGTACCAGAAAGGAATATACGGATTCGACATTGTATCCGCTTTGCCTGAGGACTACTACGTAAAGAAGTTCATCTATGAACAGAAGTTCGGACTGAAAGACTACTTCTGGCCAATCCCGACAAGCTACATTGAGATCAACCCTAACCTTGTGCAGAACATCGGTTGGTAACTTAAGAATCATCGCAAATGAAAAAAGTAATATTATTATCAACAACATTAATCGCATCTTTGCTGCTGGTTTCCGGCTGTGCCGATGACAACCACGGCAGAATTGACCAGCTCGACAAGGGCCTCCCGGCTCCACAGCCAGTTGAGGTCACCGGTGTCAAACCAACGAGCGGTGGGGCTGTCCTCTGGGTCAGGATCCCTGATGACAAGAACATAAAAGGCGTTGTCGCCACCTATAAACGTGGCGGAGTGGAAGTCGAATCCAAAATCTCCAGATATGTCGATAGCCTGGAGGTTGAAGGCTTCGCTGACACCCAGGAACATGAGATTCAAGTCTGCTCATTCAACATCAATGAAGATAAATCAACCCCTGTCACAGTCAAATTCAACCCTTTGAAACCGGCGATACAGACTGTCTCCCCGACTATCATTTCAGCCGCGGGCGGTGTCAAGGTGAAGATCACAGGCAATGAGAGCAAGGCGAACATCGCCGTCTGCATCCTTCGTGACGGGGATGTCAACAATGCCGGTAAGCCTGTCTCTGAAATCAAATGGAAGGAGGTCACGACTCTGTTCACGGCCAGTGACAGCATCACTCTAACAAGACGTGGAATCGAGCCTAAAGAGGCAATCTTCGGAGTCTATGTCAGAGATCGTTGGGGCAATGTGTCCGACACCCTGACCGCAGTGCTCACTCCGGCGCTGGAAGTGCAGATTCCTAAGTCCGGGTTCAAAGGTGCGTATCTTGAGGATGACAATGTCTTCTCTATGGAGGATGAACGCTCAACTTATCCTCTCAAAGGCCTTTGGGATGGATCCGGCGCATCTTCGACAGGCCACTTTCTGGCGGTTGACAAGGTTCCTATTCCTTGCTGGTTCACGATCGACCTCGGCTGTGTGGCTGCGCTCAGCCGTATCGCGACACTCCCGCGTATCGCTTATCCGGAACTTTTCGGTGACGCGCACCCGCGCAACTTCGAGTTCTGGGGCAGCATGAACCCTTCAGGAAAAGAGGGCAAGGGCGAGCATGGTTTTGACGACTCTTGGTTCTGCCTTGGCAAATTCGTTCAGTACAAACCTTCCGGCTATAATCCTGACGGTTCAGTCGGAATTGTCACACCGGAAGACGTGGAGGCATTCAACGGAGGCAATGATTTTGAGCTGAACAGCGATGAATATCCTCACGCCTATGATCAGATTCGTTATTTGAGGGTCGTTCTCACATCTTTCGCCTCCTGGGCGATGCCTGACGCTACTGTCGGTGCTCTTCAGTTCGGTGAGGTCACACCTTACGGTGAGGTTGTGAAAGAATCCTTATAATACTTAAAGACTATGAATATGAACAAGATAGCATTCAATATTCTGACAGTGCCGGTTTTGGCCGTTTTGGCGGTCTCTTGCGGAGGTCAGGATGAAATCTATAAGGAATGGGTCAAGAAGGGCGGCTATGACTACCCTGCGAAGGCCATTAACCTGTCCTCCGTCATCGGCTACCAAAATGTCATTGTCAATTGGGAAAAACCGATGGATCCGGCGGTCCGGACAGCCACTCTGTTCTGGGATAATTATGCGAAATCCATCGATGTGGACTATGCTGATTACCCTGATGGCAAGGTTTCCATAGAAGTTGGAGAGCTCGAGGACAGATCCTACACATTTGACATTGTCAACTATGATGATGTAGGCAACAAGTCCCTTGCCGCAGAGATTACGGTCTCTCCGTACGGAGATGGCTGGATGGTCTCCCGCTCCGAGCGAACTGTCACTTCCGCAAGGATGGAAGGCAGGGACGCAAAAATCGTGATGTCCAAGGCCACCGATGAGATGGTCGCTACAAGATTCCGCTACAAGAACCTTCAGGATGAGTGGGTTGAAAGCGAGACTGTCCTCAAACCAGGAGAGAACGAAGTCACTTTCAAGGATGCCATGAAGGGCAAGAGGTTTGAATATTCTTCCTCTTTCTGTCCTAAGGCCGGAAAGGACACGGTTTGGCGCACTTGGATAAAGTCTGTTGACGGCATCTCCTATCAGATTGACGGCAGCCGTTGGAATGTTACCGCCACAAACGGACAGGATTTCGGAATCAACACTCCAGATAAGATTTTTGACGGCAGGTATGATCGTCCGGCATACAGCTGGCACAGCTCCAAATCTGATAATAACAAACAAGCATTCCCAAAAATCCTTTCTGTTGACACTCAGACTTCCGCCGGAGAAGAGTTTGCTTTCACGGGATTTACCTTCTGCGAGAATAACACGGCGGCATCACTGCGTTATATCAAGGATTACACAATCTATGTCGGTTCATCCTACTACAATCCTGATGATGCTGATTATCTGAAGAATTTCGGTATCCCGTTCATCGGCGGGACACTCTCCACATCTGCGGACCAATATTCAGTGAATGTGACCCAGGGCGCCACCGGCCGTTACATCGCTATTGTGTTCAAAAATTCTTGGAACGCCGAAGACGGCTTCATCGATCTTTGGGAGCTCATTCCTTACGGTTATATCCCTTCGTTGGCTGATTAACGGCAGACCAGATGAAAATGTATCATTCAATACTACTCTCGGCTCTTGTGCTTCTCTCTGCGGCGGCATCCTGCAAGGAGAAGCAGGAGCCGACTCCTGAGCCGGAACCGGAAGTGAAAGCCGCCACCTTCACGGCCACGCTTGACGCTTCCGCGGCCACACCGTTCAAGACATCCTGGACGGACGGTGACGCTATTCATCTCATCGGAGTCAAGGACGGTCAATCCACATCCGAGACCATCACCGCCTCCTCCGTGTCTTCGGCAAGCGCTACCTTCACATCGAAAGGAAGCATCAAGGAAGATTGCGATGAATATTACGCGTTCATTGCGGAGACCGGTGTCAGCGGATGTGATCCCGCTTCCTCTTGGACAGTCTCGTCATCGACCTCGTCAACCCGTTCAATCGCCGTGGCAAAGTGCGGCAAAGGCTCTTCAACCTTGAGTTTCAAGAATATATTCTCGTTCCTTAAGGTTGAGGTCTCCGACGCTTCCGTCAAGTCCATCGAACTGAAAGGCAACAACGAGGAAGATCTGAACTACGATGTCACGGTCTCGACTTCCGACTATTCCGTTTCCTTGGCCTCAAAACCTACGTTCGAGGCACAGAAAGTCATCAAGGTCAATGTCGGCGGGTCTGGAGACTGCTACATCAGCCTTGTGCCGGGAACCGTACTTGGACAGGGTTACACCGTCACCGCCTATGACGCTTCGGGCAAGGTTGTCAGCAAGTCTGTCTATTCCGACAAACTCACAGTCCCGAATGGAAAAGTCATGGCAGCCGGAGAGCTTCAGCCGGAATCGGTTGAGTTCACCGCCTCGTTTGAGGACACTACGACTCCGGAATTCAAATCCACTTGGACAGACGGTGATGTGATAGAGGTCGCTTGTCTCGATGGCGAAACACTTGTAACAGAAACCATCAAGGCCACAGACATATCATCTGACGGGCGTACCGCCAAGTTTGTTTCCAACGGTACTCTTCCTGCCGGAGCCTCCGGTTATTATGCAATGATTCCTGGCACGGGAATAGACGGCTGCCAGAAAGCCAACTGGTCAACCAGCAACCTTGACGGCAACACCATTGAGAAGCCGACTGTCACCGTGGCAAGCTGCGCGGACGGTTCCGGCACGCTTGCCTTCAAGAACATATTCTCGCTCCTCGCTTTCAAGGTTGACGAGCCTGCCTCTTCATACGTGGTGCTCGAAGGCAACAATTCTGAAAGGATCAGCAAGAATATGCTTGTGTCTTTCTCCAGTCAGAATGTCAACGGCAACACAAACCCCGCGTTTGAGTCCACGACATCCCTGAAGAAGACCATCGAACCGGATAAGACCTATTGGTTCGGGCTTTACCCTGGACTTAAACTCTCAAAGGGATATACCTTGAGGGTTTACAACAGCGCCGGAAAGGAGATCGGCTACTCCAAGAACAATTCTTCGCTTACAGTTGAGAAAGGGAAGATCTACAACGCCGCCAAGTTCGTCATAACAAAACCGACGGACAAGACAAAGAACTTTGACGCAAGCAACATTGTCCTTTCGCTTGGTGTGGTCAGCGATGTGCACGTCAACCAGCAGGCACAGGCGAACAAATGGAAGTCCGCTCTCCAGCAGTTCAAGGCCAAGGCTCTTGAGAACGATTCCAACGGAATGGCCGGAGTCCTTGTGGTAGGTGACCTGATTGATCAGCCGAGCAACAATCAGTTGAGCCTGTTCAGATCGACCCTCGAATCAGAGATTGACGTGAAGAAGACTCCGATGATCTACACGATTGGTAATCACGATGTTCCTCGATATGCCTGGGCCTCCACAATGGTCTCGGATGTCGCTTATATGAGGAATATGTTCGGAAACGATTATTTCCAGACAGACCAGGATCAGGAGATGAGGACAAAGTACGAGGCACGTCACTGCGTAATCGGGGATTATCACATCCTGTGCGTTTCTCCGAACGGAGACCAGCCGATTGTCTATGACCCGACGGTCGTCACTTGGCTTGACAACCAGTTGGCCGCCATCACTTCGGCCGAGCCTGAGAAATATGTCATCGTGCTCACCCATCCGATGATCAAGAACACCGTCTATGGCAGCCGTCTGGGCGAGGAGGGTGGAATATGGGAGTCCATACTTTCGCATTACTGGGCGACCGATGCGTTGACGCCGGTACTGAGGAAATATCCTCAGGCGATTGTGTTCGGTGGCCACCTCCATTTCCCTCTGAACGACCCTCGCAGTGTATGGCAGGGCGATTTCTCCGTCTTCGGATGCGCCTCTGTACGTTATATGGCGCTTGAGAACGGCAAGTACGAGGATATGTCCAGCGCCACCGTGATGAAGGACTGCAACGACTTCTCGCAGGGCAACCTGCTCCAGTTCGACGCCAGCGGCAACATGCGTGTGCTGAGGATGGACTTCTACAACAAAGATGTCATCGGGGAACCTATCGTGTCCTCTTATCCGACATCCGACAAGGGGCACCTGACGAAATACAATCACACGACACTCAGCCTTGCCAACGCGGCTCCGTCGCTGTCAACGTTAAACGTTGATGTTACAGATGGAATCGCCACGGCTAAGTGGGCCGCCGGCACGGATGACGAGTTCGTGCATCATTACGTGCTCACCCTCAAGAAGGGTGGCGCTGTCGTGACGACCATGAAGATCCTCGCCGACTTCTACAAGAGCGCCAAGACCTCCGGGATGAGGAAGGAATGGACCCGCTCACTCGGCAACGTCACGGATGGGACTTACGAGCTGACCCTTGAGGCTTTCGACTCTTGGGACGCAGCCGCGAAACCGCTCAAGAAGACTTTTCAGGTTGGTTCTACATCCAACAGTCTTTGGACAAATGATGAGGCTGGAAGCAAGTCTGTCTCCGGAGGCAGCGGCAACGCTTCGGAAGATTGGCTGACATATTCCAATGGCACGCTCTCTTGGACCGCCAACACCACCGGCAAGCCAAGAACGGCGACCATCACGCTTCCGGACGGCACGGCATATTCTGTGACCCAGATTTCGGTGGAGGATTTCAAAGGAGAATATTCATTGACTTCCAAGATGTTCAACAACGAAGGCTCCAAGGCTGTGGCGACGGATAAGAAAGTTATTGATGTAACAATTGGAGGTGCGCTGAAAGGGGAAACGTTGAAGGATGGCACAGGAGCCTCCCATACGAACAATCTCGGAATTGACGGTCTGTACCATAAGGGATTGATAGCCGAGGCTGCTGTGGAGATTGACTATGAAGCCAAATCTGTCCGTTTCGGTGTGTTCACAGATGCGCGCAAGGCTCAGAAAGATCCGTCTCCGGTTGATGCCTCCGCGCCTTATGTCGCATTCCTTCCGGAGATGTGCAAGACATGGACTCCTGGCAGTTTCAAGGCTCCTTGGTACTTCAACACGCCTGACCTTGGTGATCCTGACTACGAATGGATCTGGTTTGATGTGAATTCCAGCTTCACGACATTCAGTTACACGCCGGCAAAAGCCCAGACCTTGTCAACAAGCAATCCTAAGGGCTATGGCCCGTACATCATCGGGATTTCTGTCGTGTCGTTCAAGGCTGAGGATGTGACTGCGGCCAACTCCAAGTTTGGCAGCAATCTGACAGGCTACAACTATGTTTACCAATTTAATGTTGACAACGGCAACATTGGGGTCGTATTCAACAGGAAATGATATTCAGAAAACATTAATCTCTAATCACAAATTTTATTCACAATGAAATCACACTTGTTAACACTGACCGCAGCGGTTCTCGCGATTTTCGCGTTTTCCTCATGCAAAAAGGATCCCGGCTACGGCGATCCTGCAGTTAAGGTTAATCCGGGTGAGCTGAATTTCAAGGTGGACGGAGGTTCCGAGACAGTGAACCTCACCGCCACGGTCGAATGGACCGTTGAGAACTCGGCGTCCTGGGTTAAGGTTGAACCAATGGCGGGAGATCCTTCCAAGGAACTCCAGCCTGTGAAAGTCACCGTCTCAAAGAACGAGGATGTGGAACGCACCGCCACTGTCACATTCAAGCAGACCGACGGTGCCCTCACCGCGAAACTCACCATCAATCAGGAAGCATATATCCCTGAGGTACAGACCATCGACGTTTCGTCGATGAGCAAGTTGGCGAACATCTACAAATACCAGCGCTTCCAGCTCACCGGAGTTGTGAAGAGCCTCAAGTCCGATGGCTCGTTCAACCTCGTTGACGGCACCGGCTCCGTTCAGGTCGCAGGTCTCAGTGCCTCTGAGGTCGCTTACGGCACCCAGGGCGGCAAGCTTGACAATGTCAAGGAGCGCGGCACAGTCACGATCATCGGTTACTATGAGGGCGGCAAGTTTGTCTATGCCTACCTTGTGAAGTATGAGGAATATTCAGAGCCAAGCCCTGACACGGCCGCTACGAAGGCATTCCCTTACACCGCCGACTACAAAACCGCCGAGAACGGGGTGGTTGTCAACAATGCGATATTCCCTTATGCGTTTGACGCACTTTGGTCTTGGAGCGCCTCGACAGGTTGGAGAGCTTCCGGCTACAAGAACGCCGACTACACAACCGAGGCCACTCTCTACACAGAGAAGATTGACCTTAAGAACGCCGAGAAGCCTATCCTTGTGTTCGATCACATTGTCAGAGATTTCGCCGGCATCGAGCTTGCAAAAGAGCAGACTTCCCTTTGGGTAAGAAAGGATGGAGGCAGTTGGAATCAGATAGCCATCACATTCTCCTATCCTGATGAACTCGGTTCAGAGGTGATGACTTCCGAGGAGATCAAACTTGACTCTTACATTGGTTCTGTAATCCAGATCGCTTTCAAGTATGTCAGCGACGAGAGCAAGAAGGCCGGTACCTGGCAGATCCTCAAGGTCGAGGTAAAGAAGAGCGAGGAGCCAACCCAGCCGGACAACTCATCCGGTACAGAGGACTATGACAAACCGGGTTGGGACTGGAACAAGTAATCCTTAATTGAATACAAGATGAAAAAGACTATAAAAATGCTTTTCGTGGCCGCTCTTGCGATAGCTTCAGCGGCTTGCGCCCGTGAAGAGGTTCTCGATGGCGGGCAGACCAGAGGAGAGCTCAGGACCTTCACCTGCTCCTTTGACGAGGAGACCCAGACAAAGACCGACATCACCAAGCAGGGTAAGACAGTCTGGTCAGAGGGTGACAAGATTTTCGTCACCAACGGAACAGAATCAGACACCCTTACGGTTGACTCCAAGTTCGCCGGTCAGAGATATTTCGAGTTCAGCACCACTCTTGAGGGTAAGATATATGTTGTCTATCCTTGCACCGCCGCCAAAGAAGTCAAGGACGGGAAGTTCACTCTTGAGGTTCCGAGCAACCAAAATGGATTGTTCGGCAGTGCCAATATCGCTTGCGCCGTCGCCGAAGACCGCTATGTGAAGATGAAGAACGTCACGTCAGTCCTTCGCTTCAAGGTTTCAGCCGATGCCGCAGCTGCGGTGAAGGTTGTGTCTATCAACTCTGTGAACAACAAGGTTTCCGGACTTTTCAGTGTTGACATGACATCAGGTTCTCCTGTTGTCAGCACAATCGAGGGTAACACATATTCATCAGATGTCACTGTCGCTGTCGATGGAAACAATGGTAACGCTTTCTATGCCACCGTCATTCCTGGAACTTACACGGCAGGTTTCACTATGACCGCCGTTACACTTGACCTTCACAACGCCAGTGAGAGTAAATCCACGGTTTCCGACAAGGAACTGGCTGTCAATGCCTACTATGATCTCGGAACTATCGGTGATGCTCTTAAGCCACTTGCCGGAGAAGGCACACAGGGTAACCCTTGGCAGATCTCCAGCCTTGCTGACTTCCTTGCTTTCGCTTATTATGTGAACGACGGTAACAATATGAAGGATCAGTATGTGAGACTGATGGAGAACATCAAGAATGTAACCACTCCTGTCGGTTACTACGATGCCTCCATCAATGTCAAGAAGCAGTTCATCGGTGATTTTGACGGTAACGGCAAGACCGTAAGCCTCAACATCAACCAGACAGCCAGAAAATCCTGCGGACTCTTCGGAGCCATCGCCGAGGGCGCCAACATCCACGATGTTACTGTAGAGGGTACTGTCAATTCAACATTTGATGACGCTGCCGGTGTCTGCGGTCTCGTCAATGCGGATAACGGTGCTAAGATCACCAATTGCGTCAACAAGGCTAATGTGACATCAACAAGCAGCTATGTCGGAGGCATCGCCGGTTGGGTGGATTCCAAATCTAACTTCGCTATTGATAATTGCTCAAACGAGGGAAACATCAAGGGTGGCCGTTCTGTAGGAGGTATTTGCGGTTCTGTCAGGACAGGAAACATCACCAATTCAAAGAATTCCGGAGCGGTTGAAGCCACTTTGACCAACAATAATATTTCTGACAAAGGCGTTGATTTAAATGGAGTCGGCGGTATCGTCGGCTTTGCGAATGGTTCTTTTGTAAGCCGTTGCTCCAACTCAGGGACTGTCACTTGTGTCAACAAGGGCGGCGGTATCCTCGGACACGGAAGCTGGTACACTGTCTCCTATTGCTCGAACACTGGTACTGTCTCAAGTAACGGATTCGGAGTCAATGGTGGTATTGTCGGATCCGCATGGGACAATGCAAACATCCTGAATTGCCAGAACGATGGTGAGGTCAATGGCACATTCAAATCTGGTTGGACCGGCGGTATTGTCGGTTCTGCAAGGTCGGCCGGCAAGACAGGAAAAAGAGTCATCGCGATCAAGAATTGTGTGAACAACGGTAAGGTCAATGTCGCCGGTACCGAGGGCAGCACCCAGGGTGTAGGTGGTATTGTAGGTCATACCTGGTCTTTCTCAAATGCGCCGAACAGGGTTGAGATTTACTATTGTACAAATAATGGTGATGTCACTGTGACCGGTAAGGAAGGTGGTTCCGTAGCGCAGTCTGGTATTTATGTAGGTGGTATTGTAGGTCAGTCCTATGATAATAACAATTGGACTGCGATTCCGATTTACGCCTGCCTTAACACTGGTAAAATTCACGGTGGTCAGTTTGTCGGTGGTATTATGGGTTGTTTTGATGGAAGAGGCACAAAGTCTCGTACTGACATCAATAACTGCGAAAACCGCGGTGAGATCATCACAAATTCAGACAGAGCGGGTGGTATTCTTGGCGGCGGACACACTAATCAGACAGAAGGAGGTTGCGGATCTCGTCTTGACAATTGCCTGAATACAGGTGCTGTCAAATATGCGAATGCCGCAACAGCAAAACCTTTAGTAGGAGGAATAGCAGGTGCATTCAGTGGTGGACGTATCTACAATTGCTACACAAGTGGAACCGTTACACCTGTTTCTGGTTCACCTGTAGAGAATGTAGAACTCACTTTAGGTGCAATTGCAGGTAAGTCTTTGAATGCCAACGCTGAATGCTCATATTCATACTATCTTGAAGGTGTGGCCGCGAATGCGATTGGCACGGAGTCAGCCAGAAAGGTTACAGAAGGTACAGTCTGCTCAGCGACCGCTGAAGGTGTCTTGGCTGCTGCGGTTAAGGTTAATAACGTAAGTTGCACCAATGTTGTTGATGCTCTTAACGCTATGTGGCCGACAAACGACTTCTATTATGATTGGACCACTGGACCTAAATACTCTCTTACCGGCAAGGTCAGCATCGGCGACGGCCTTGACCTTGGCAACGGTGGTAAACTTTAATCTTGGAGGATAATACTATGTACAAGAAAATATTGACAATATTCGCTCTCGCCGCTTCGCTTCTCGCCTGCAACAAGGTTGAGAACGAGGTCGTGGCTCCTGAGAACGGTGCGAAGACATTGACGATCACCGCAACACTTGGAGATCCGGCCACCCGCCTTTCATATTCAGAGGCTACGGACGGCAGCTACAAGGCAAGATTCAACAACGACGATGTGGTTTGGGCATACTTCGCCAAGGCTGACAATTCGGTAGCCGGACCGGTGACGAAACTTGCCATCGATCCGAAATCTATCTCTTTTGACGGTAAGACGGCTTGCTTCCGCCAGCCCGCTGTGTCCATCCCTGAAGGCTCCACAAAGATCATCGCTTATCTTGCGAACACCGCCAACACCACGAACTTCGATGGTGGTGACGACATTGTGTCCGACATCAGCTCACAGGCCAACCTCACCGCAGCCCTGAACAATCAGGTCATCTACGGAGCCGTTGACTTCAAGGATCTGACCTCCACTAACCCTGACGCCCTTGCGGCCAGCATTCCTTTCTCCTACAAGACAAGTCTGCTGAAGTTCAGCCTCGCTCTTCCGGAAGGAACTGAAGTTGACCCGAAGGCCGCTGTCTCAGTCAATTTGACAAGCGGTAAGATCCACAATAAACTCCACATCTCGGGTGGCGTTCTCGGCACCAAGAGTGAGGAGGGTGATCTGAATCTTGGTGCGACTGTAGCCAACGGTGTTGTCACCGCCTACGCCGCTGTCTGGGCCGCCGACGATCTGAACTCAAAGATATTCGTGACCATTGATAAGGACTCTTTCCTCGCTGACTTTAAGCCTTCTGCGACAATTGCCGCAGGAAAGGCCTACACTGTGGAAAGAGCTGTGACAAAGGTGTCCATGGAAACCAAGTGGATCGCTGATGAGGCCGGTTCTGTTGAATTCCCTAACGGTGGCGCCGCCGCTGTCACTGAAGGCTTCCTTTCTTACGCGGATGGGAAGATTTCCTGGACCAAGAACGAGACAGGTAAACCTCGTTCCGCCAAGCTCGTCTTCGCCAACGGCTCTACTTTTGAGGCGCTTCAGATCGGTCCTGCTGACTTCAAGGGCAACTATAGCCTTTGGTCAAAGAGGTTTGGTACAGCCACCTCTCCTTATGCGTCTTCTGATAATTCGGCGGCTGTCGAGACTGCTGGTATTGTGTTTGGAGAGCCGTTGAAGGGTGAGACACTTCAGGATGTTGATGGCAAGACCTACACTAATCAGATAGGTGTCAAAGGCTTGTACTATGACGGAATTATGGATGCTACTGTGGCGATTGACTACGAGGCTATGACGGCTCGTGTCGGAATGTTCCTTGACGCAAGATCCACAGCTGGTCAGCTTCATAACAGCGGTAAACTTGCGGATTATCCGTATGTTTGCTTCCTGCCAGGTATGGGTACAACTACTCCAAAATCACTTTGGGCCGAACCTTGGAACTTTGTTCAGCCGGATCTTTCAACGACCGACACAGCTGACTACACTTGGCTCTGGTTCACTGTAAGCAGTGACTTCACCACTTTGAATTACTCGCCTAACTCTTCGGCTGGTCTTCAGTATCTTAAAACTGATGCTAAGAAAACCGCTAATGCGATTTGTGCGATCACTGTGGCCGTGTCCAAGTCAGCTGACATCAGCTCTGCGAATGTCCGTACGAACTGGGATGCTGTTTATCAGGGCAACAAGTTCAACAATAACGATGGCATTACTTTCATCAAGAAGTAGTTATGAATATGCCAGTGTCCCTCTCCTGAAAAGGAAGTGACCCCTTGGCGTCCCTTTCCCAATCCGGGCGACCTCCCCACAGGCCACCCGGATTTTTCTGTAAAGCACCACCCTGTCGAAGTTCCCTCAGGCGCTAAGCGTAAGCATTCGATAGCCTATATGTGTTTATTGCAAATAATAACATTTTAATGGAAATATCAAAATTCTTTTTACTTGTTAATATGCCGACATCATCTATCGTCCATCAGTTCACGGATTTGTAATATTCATTGAAAATCATTTTCTTTGCAGTTATGAGAGAAGATTTGTCACAGGTGCTTGATCAGGTGCGGAAGGTCGCCAATGAGACTGTTCCGCAGGGCGGGCGCGTCTTTCTCTTCGGATCACGGGCACGGGGCGACTTCAGAGCAGATTCGGATTGGGATTTTCTGGTCATTCTTCAAAAAGACAGAATTGAGAAAAGCGACTACGACAGTGTGATATATCCATTGACCCTCCTTGGATGGAAGTTAGGTCTTGATTTTGTGCCTGTCATCTACACGGAAAACGATTGGAACAACCGTAAGGGCACTTTGTTCTATCATAATGTTCAAACAGACTCAATAAAAATTATTTAACCATGAATGAAGAGGAGAGACGGGTGATTGTTGATCAGGAAATGGTGAAAGCTCTGAAATTTCTGACTGATGCCGAAGAATTGGCAAGGTTGGAAATGTGGAACGTGGTGGCGAACAGGGCGTATTATGCGCTTTATCACGCAGTGATGGCGATGATGGTTAATGATGGATTTTTGCCCAAGACTCATAGTGGCCTTATTACCGAGTTTGGCCGGGAGTATGTTATTACAGGAAAAATTGATCCGAAATATTCAAAGGTTCTTTCTCAAATGAGGTCTATAAGGGAGAATTGTGACTATGATGTCTTTTATTATACCTGTAAAGAAGAAATGGAGCCTGTTTTGATCACCGTAAGGGAATTGATCGAACTCATCAATGAACGGATTAATGACAGCGCTTCGAAAAGATGACTTGTAATATTTAACGATGGCACCGCATTATCTGAACGAATTCCACAAGCGCAACAGTCAGGCCTGTCGAAAGGATCTACAGTCCTTACGGCGGCAGCGATTATCTGTAGAGGATGTCCTCCGACAGAGTCGGATGTTCGGCAGATCTACGACACGGATGATCTTGTCGGAGACGGTCGAATCCAAGAACGTTTAGTTGAGTTAGATATTTCATCTATAAGCCGATTGAAGCAAACTCTGCGGTAAGCCCATTTTTTATCGACTTACCGCAGAGTTATTCATAATAAACCTTGCGGAAAGTCGATTTTTTTTTAACTTTGCGCAAGGTTATCAATAAATATCATGAAGGTAATAGGCAGAAAATCAGAGATTGGGCAAATCCGGAAGTTGTATGATTCCGGAAAATCAGAGTTTGTTGTTGTCTATGGAAGACGGCGCGTTGGAAAGACTTTTCTGGTGAACCAGTTCTTCGACAATAAATTCCTTTTCAAGGTGACCGGGCTTGCGGTCAAGGACAAGGCCGCACAACTTGTCAATTTCGGAGAGGCTCTCAAAAAACAGGGCTCGCCCCTTTGCCCTTACCCGAAATCCTGGATGGAAGCGTTTGGCTTCTTGAAGACGCTTATCGAAAGTTCAAAGGTGAATGGACGCAAGGTCGTGTTCATTGATGAGTTGCCGTTCATGTACACCAATCGATGCGATCTGGTCGTGGCCCTCGAGCATTTCTGGAATGACTGGGGATGCACGCAAGACAATCTTATGCTGATTGTCTGCGGCTCCGCCACATCGTGGATAACAAAGAAGATCCTCCGGAACAAAGGCGGTCTGCATAACAGGGTGACAGGAAAGATCTACCTCAGACCGTTCAATCTGGCGGAGTGCAAGGCCTATTTCAAGTCGGCCGGCATCAGCCTTGATGAGAAGGATATCGCGGAATGTTACATGATCATGGGCGGGATTCCTTACTATCTCAGCCTCTTTGAGAAAGGGAAAAATCTCGCGCAGAATGTGGACGAAATGTTCTTCAAAAGGAAAGGCAAACTGGACGGAGAGTTCGACAACTTGTACGCCTCCCTGTTTGAGAATAGCGAGGACTATATGAAAGTGATCGAGGCGCTCAGCCGCAGGAACGCCGGCCTGACCAGAAAGGAGGTCATCGCGGCGACAGGGCTTCCTGACGGAGGAGGCCTTAGCACTATCCTGTCTGACTTGGATGACTGCGACATAATCCGGAAATATAAGGCCTTCGGTAAAAAAGAAAATGATGCTGTCTATCAACTGACGGATTTCTACACAATCTTCTACTACAAGTTCATCAAGAAATATGGCACTTCGGACAAATCTTTCTGGTCCTACCAGACCGGCACCACCCTTCATAATGCTTGGGCAGGAATCGCGTTCGAGAGACTGTGCATGTACCATCATATTCAGATAGAGAAAGCGCTTGGCATTCAAGGCATAATGACGGAAGCATCGTCCTGGCGTTCGGAAAGCGCGCAGATAGACTTGGTGATAAGCCGCGCCGACCGTGTCATAGACCTCTGCGAGATCAAATTCTGGGAAGGCCCTTTCTCAATCACAAAAAAATACCGTCAGGAACTGGACAACAAGATCAACTCCTTCCGCGACTCCCTCAAGCTTCGCCGGACCATCCACCTTGTCTTCATCACAACCTATGGCCTGAAGCCCAATGAATATAGCGGCGTGGTCCAGAACGAAGTGACCTTGAAGGATCTTTTCGAGTGATTATTTAACACAACGCCACCCGCCGCCAAGGTTCTTGCCTTTTCCCTTACATACTGTTCCGGAGAAAGGAACGTCTGCCGCTGCGCGGTCTTTTTCTTCTTCGCCATTTTCTGAATATTTCCGTAAAGATACGGCAATTAATTTTAGGAAATTATATAGGAGTTGGCTAACATTTTCCTTATGATGCTGA
>FR893113.1:0-12819 GCA_000433355.1 Alistipes sp. CAG:435
CGGTGAACTCCGGGAATCTGAGAGACGGGCTCAAAAGGCAAGATTATCTTTAATTGTTCAAATGAGTGGCGGATTTCGGGCAACGTTTTCGCCACATAATGATTCCATAGGGTGTCACGTGACACTCTTCGGCAACGAAATCACACTAAAACGTCGCTGGATAATCCACGCTTACCACAACGGTGGCATTTCCCTTAGATAATGCTGCCGTCGAATGAACTTTTGACGTCGACGGGAGCAATATCGCTTTTTTATGATCCTTTAGCTGTGTGTAAAGATGATTTTCCACAAGACTTAAATCATAGTCGATTTCCCGTTCCATTATAATTACCTTTCACAAAATTAAGAATCATTATGGAGACAAAAACCATCAAAGAGATCGCATTGGCTTGGAAAGATGACAAGCGATGCTATGTAAAGCGGTCAACATTCGCTGCTTATGTGCTTATTCTGGAGAATCACATCTTGCCTTCATTTGGCGAGTGTGATACTCTGAATGATAGTCGGGTACAGGATTTCGTCTTACGGAAACTGGACAGCGGACTCTGCGTCAAGACGGTGAAGGACATTCTCATTGTTTTGAAAATGGTGATGAGGTTCGGCGTGAAGAACGGGTGGATGAACTACTGCGAATGGGATATCAAATATCCGACGACAGAGTCCAGTAATGAAATCGAGGTACTGACGGTGGCGAACCATAGGAAGATTCTCGAGTTCGTCAAGTTGAACTTCACGTTCCGTAACCTCGGAATCTACATCAGTTTGACTACGGGGCTACGCATCGGTGAGATCTGCGGATTGAAGTGGTCCGACATAGATGTCGTTAACGGTACGATAACAGTAAGGCGCACCATTGAGCGCATATACATCATCGATGGCGAAAACAAACACACGGAACTCATTGTCAATACTCCCAAGACAAAGAACTCCTGCCGAGATATACCGATGTGCAAGGAACTGATGGCGATAGTCAAACCTTTGAAGAAAGTTGTCAATGATGATTTCTACGTGCTGACCAATGAGGAAAAGCCAACGGAACCACGGACATACCGCAATTATTATCATCGACTGATGAAACGCCTCGGAATCCCACGTCTGAAATATCATGGGCTCAGGCACAGCTTCGCGACACGTTGCATCGAGAGTAATTGTGACTACAAGACTGTCAGTGTGCTGCTCGGACACGCCAACATAACGACAACTCTGAATCTGTACGTGCATCCGAATATGGAGCAAAAGAAGCGTTGCATTTCCAAGATGCTTAAATCGCTCGGGAAGTAAGTCTTGGAAAACCCAACGAATATTCTTGAATCTGTTCCAATTACGGGAACATATTCTTATCTTGCGTGATATTGGAAAGCGTTTATGTTTATGGACAGGAGGATATTCATAACATATTTATTGATTTGTGTCTGCGCTCTTTGCGGGGCGCGGGAGAGACAGGAGAGACACAGGTACGAGATTCGCTTTGACACTCCGGCCTCGCTTCGGCGGCAGCCGACGTGGTGTGGGGGAGAGGATCCGGAATGGGAGTCACGGTCGCTGCCGCTCGGGAACGGGAGCATCGGGGCCAATGTGCTGGGATCTATTCAGGCGGAGAGGATCACGCTCAATGAGAAAAGTCTCTGGAGAGGCGGTCCGGGAACTTCCGGCGGGGCGGAACATTATTGGAACGCCAACAAGGAGTCGGCCGGAGTCCTTCCTGAAATCCGCGGCGCTTTCGAGGCTGGCGATTACGACAAGGCGGCGGAACTGACCCGGAAGAACTTCAACGGGCTTGTGGCTTACGACAGTTCGGAAGAGAAGGAATTCCGTTTCGGCAGTTACACGACTGCCGGGGAACTGAAAATCTGGACGGGGATTGATTCGGCCTCTGTCACGGATTATCACCGGGTTCTGTTACTTGAAGATGCCGTGGCACGGGTGACTTTCAGCAGCGGAGGGGTAAACTATTCAAGGGAATATTTCATCTCGTACCCGGCGAACGTGATGGTGATGCGGTTCCGTGCCGACCATCCCGGAATGCAGAGTCTAAGGCTTGAATATTCACCTAATCCCACCGCTGACGGCAGTGTAAAGCCTGACGGGAAGGATGGCCTTGTATATTCAGGAAGATTGAAAAACAATCAGATGGAGTACGCCGTGCGCGTCAGGATGACGGTCAAGGGTGGCTCGTTTTCCAATAGGGGCGGTGTGCTGGAGGCTTCGGGTGCGGATGAGGCCGTGTTTTATCTGTCCGCCGACACCGATTACAGGATGAACTATGATCCGGATTTTGGCGACCCTAAGGCCTATGTCGGAGTGGAGCCGTCAGTGACGACCGAAAGAAGGATGAAGGCGGCGCTTGCGAAAGGCTACGATGCTCTGCTGGACGAGCATATTTCCGACTATTCCTCATTGTTCGGTCGGGTCGGTCTGTCGTTGGGAGGAAATTCCGCTCCAGTCGATCTGTCCACTCCTGAACGCCTTGAACGTTATCGCTCTGGTGCTTTCGATCCTGGTTTGGAGGAACTTTACTACCAGTTCGGCCGCTATCTGCTGATCGCCTCCTCCCGGCCCGGCAACCTGCCCGCCAATCTTCAAGGAATATGGCACAATGGCATTGACGGCCCGTGGAATGTGGACTACCACAACAACATCAACATCCAGATGAACTACTGGCCGTCCTGCTCCGCCAACCTGCCGGAATGCGCCGAGCCATTCTTTGAATATGTTCGCTCGCTCGTGAGGCCGGGAGAGAGGGTGGCACGCTCGTACTACGGAGCTCGTGGCTGGACCGCGTCGATCTCCGGGAATCCTTTCGGGTTCGCCTCCCCTTTGACTTCCGAGGATATGACCTGGAACCTTTGTCCGATGGCAGGTCCGTGGCTCTCCACACATCTGTGGGATTACTACGACTTCACACGCGACACTGCATTCCTTCGTGACACGGCTTATGAAATCCTCCGCTCAAGTGCCCGTTTTACAGTCGATTACCTTTGGCATAAGCCTGACGGTTCGTACTCCGCCGCTCCGTCCACATCGCCGGAACACGGCCCTGTTGACGAGGGTGCCACTTTCTCTAATGCGGTGGCGAGGGAGATTCTGCTGGACGCGGCGGCAGCCGCTGAGATTCTCGGTCTGGATGAAGAGGAACGATCCGAATGGCTTTCCGTGGAAAAAGCCCTGCCTACGTACAAGATCGGCCGTTTCGGTCAGCTGATGGAATGGTCAAAGGACATAGATAATCCTGATGACCATCACAGGCACGTCAACCACCTGTTCGGGCTTCATCCGGGCCACACTCTGTCTCCTTTGGCTACTCCCGAGCTCGCCGAGGCCGCCAGAGTCACCTTGAACCATAGGGGAGACGGGGCCACAGGCTGGAGTATGGGCTGGAAACTGAACCAATGGGCACGATTGTATGACGGAGACAGAGCCTACAAACTGTTCAGGAATCTTCTTGGGAACGGTACTCTGGACAATTTGTGGGACACCCATCCTCCGTTCCAGATCGACGGCAATTTCGGCGGCACCGCAGGCATCACCGAAATGCTGTTGCAGAGCCACTTGGGATTCATACATCTGTTGCCGGCGCTTCCTTCCGCCTGGCCTGACGGCAAAGTCACCGGCCTTCTTGCCCGAGGCGGCTTCGAGGTCGATCTCGAATGGTCCGCCGGCAGGCTGACAAAAGCCGTCATCCATTCCCGCGCCAGCTCCCGATGCGCCCTCCGCAACGGTCAGACCACCCTGGAATTCGACACAAAGCCAGGGATTGCTTACCACATCACGTTCTGAAACGGCGAATTAATATTCATGACGAGGCTTTTGAAGTGAATATTTTATGTCCTCGCATTGTTTGCTAAAGATTATTTGATATATTAACGCCCCCAATTCTGGATATCCTCGTCTTGATGATGAGGCGGCTTCATATTCAACGTGTGTTATTGCTGAGTGCGGAGCCGGGTCGGTGACGAACTTAATAAATATTCTTATGAACCACTTTCTCGGGAAAAGTGTGGGGGTGCTGTTTGCCGTGCTTTCGGCTTGTGTGCTCCCTGCGTGCAAGACAGACCTTTCAGATGTCTGGAACTCCATTGACAACATCGATGACCGGTTGTCGCAGGTGGAGAAGAAAATCGGGGAGATGAACACGAACATCGACGCGCTAGGTAAAATCTGTGACGCGTTGAGTTCCAATGTCTCCGTCTCAAGTGTAACCCCTCTTCAGGATGCATCCGGCTATGAGATTGTCTTTTCGGACGGAACCAAGGCCACGATCCACAATGGGACAGACGCGGAGCTTCCTCGTCTCGCTTCCGGGGCTTCGTTGGGTGAGCCTTATGTTCAGGATGCTACCTACATCTCGGTTGACGGAGGAAAGACCTGGACCAGGATTTCCGGAGAGAACGGAGTCTCCTTCTTTGAAAGTGTCAAGGCTGATGAGTCCTCCTCCAAGGTCACATTGGCCCTGGCTGACGGAACGGTGATCGAGGTGCCGTTTGTGAAAGATTTTATGTTCGCTTTTGCCGAGTCCGATGTCAAGGCGACCACCGCTCATTCCGTCTGCACTCCTTCGTCTGATGCCGCCTACTATCTTATGAAGCACGCCAATGACACGCAGTGGAGCGTGATTGACCAACAAGAGCAGGGAGGAATTTATGAATATGTCTGCCGCAACGGATATAAACTCAAGGCCACGGATGTCTATGATTGGACCGGACTTGTCGGTACCTATTCTGACGGAAAGATTGAGTTCGCTGACAACGGAGCGGTCGGAGGTCCGTACACACTCCAAGGATATTGCTGGGTCGCCTTTGATTCTGATGGCAATCCTGTGGGCAGGGCTGACGCTGTGATTCCGGTCAACATCTCTTTCGAGAAATACGCTCAGACGGCTTCCGTTGCCGCTAAGAGCAGTGCGGAACTTTCCGGCCGTACTGTCGCGGACCGGACAAATGCACGTGATTCGAGAAGTCAGATGCTCTTTGGATTTGATATAGAGTAATTTGTCCCGCGATAACAGACAACGCGCTCCCTGGCACGGAAATCCGGCAGGGAGCGCGTTTTTGTTAAAGGGCCAGACTTGTTGACGGAGGTTTTCTTTGGTCAGGACCGGCCGAATCTCCAGGCAAGGAGGGCGGCCAGATTCTCATCGGACTCCTTCCGCCACGATCTTTGGCAGGAGGTGATGTCAAGATATTCATCCTTGAGTCCGCTGTGGTCGAAAGCGAAGCCGAGCGAAGGATCTTCGGCGACCATATTCCTGACTTTGGTGTACATCTCCAGAAATCTGGCTCTCAGCGGACCACAGAGGACGAAGCCCTCATCGCAGTCGGACCAGTTGAGGTCACTGCCTGAAGTGCAGACACTTGAGGCTTCGATGTACTGCCTGAGCGCCAGGAATGTAAGGCCTGACTCGTTCAGAAAGTTTCCGTACTCCTCCCGCGCGAAGCTGAGCGCAAGGATGAACGGGACTTCCTCGCCGGCCTTGTGACGTTTATAGACCGTGCTCTCAAGACTTTTGATCCTTTCGAGATACTCTTGGGACATTTCCTTGATCAGGTCAAGGCTCATCTTCACATTCCCGCCTTCCGTCCAGGCGACAAGCTGGCATTTGTCGTTGTTCATACGCACAAAATATTTCAAAGAACATAATGGTTGACAAGACGCTGTCGGCCAACCACATAACACCGGCCACCCGGTTCCTGCTGTCAGGGTACAATACACCCTCCTTAGGACCTTCGTCCGGCTTTGTGCGTATGTAAGGAATGATGTGTCAGTGCATTCTGCTGTGCGATTACAATCACAAAAGTAATGAATATTTTTGATAATCCACAATGATATTCATATATATTTTGTGGAATGCGGATTGAAATCTATTAAGGGGACTATTATAGGAGTTGGCCAGCATTTCTCTTATGGCACTGATATGTAAACAATTGCGACCCATCGATATTCCTGCGCAAGAATCTGTATGTAAAGGACCTAATCTCCATCGTAGAATAAGACAAGGTGTGGCGGAAGATCCCTGGCTTATGCATCGGGTGAAAAAGGTGGCTTTCCGCACCCGACTCTAATCAGGGATGTCTCTCCGGGTGTATAACCACCATTTTTTCACCCGGAATAATAGTTGTTTGGATCTGAGCCGACAATGCCACGCGCCAAGGTTGATGAATGAATGTCGCCCACTGTTTTCTTCCCCTAACCAAAACCAGACGTCTTGTCCTTGTTGGTACACCAGAAGCGCGTTTCAGTCCATCCCGAGCTTTTCCTTCACTTTCGACCAGAAGGATGTCTGTTGGACTATCGGGGTGCTGTACGCATCGATGATGTCCTTCGGCTCAACATTCAGATTCATGACCGTATTGATTTGGATGGGCAAAGGTAGCCAATAAAAGGATGCGAGTCAACCTTGCGGGGAGAATAGGCTTTTTGCTCTGAGTCTTTTCTGAAAACAGCAACATTATTCAACGCAAGCCGGGAATTATTCGTAAATTTGCGGTTCGCTAATCGCTGAACTATGACGGAGGAAGGAAAGATAATCATCAAAGGGGCAAAGGTCAACAACCTTAAGGACATCACGGTTGAGATTCCGAGGAACAAACTTGTGGTGGTGACAGGCATTTCGGGCTCGGGAAAGTCGTCATTGGCTTTCGACACTTTGTTCGCCGAGGGACAGAGGCGTTTCGCTGAGAGCCTGTCCTCGTACGCGCGCCAGTTTCTTGGAAGGATGAGCAAGCCTGATGTGGAGTCCATAGAAGGCATACCGCCGGCGATAGCCATTGAGCAGAAGGTCAATGTCAAGAATCCACGCTCCACCGTGGCCACCACCACCGAGATTTACGACTACCTCCGCATCATCTTCGCGAGGATAGGCCGGACATATTCCCCGGTCAGCGGCAAGGAGGTCAAGTGTCACAGCGTCAATGATGTGATGGCCAGTATATTAAGCGGAGATTCAAGGACGGCGTATATTCTCGCCGACCTGAATTGGTCCGCCAGGGAGGACAAGGTCGAGTTGATGCTCCGCCTGAAGGAGGAAGGATATTCCCGTTTCTTTGGCGACGATGGCATCATCCGCATCGAGGATATAATGAGGATGGCTGACAAGGGGAAATATCCTGAACATCTTAACCTGTTGATCGACCGTCTGAAACTGCCCATATTCAAAGAATGTCTGCCATATTCGGAAGACGGCTCTCCGTGGCCACAGAACGATTGGGAGGATCTACAGACAAGACTTCGCTCCTCGATTGACACGGCGTTCAGGGTGGGCGAGGGCAGACTCATCCTCCGCAAGGACAATTCCTCGGAGGAATATTCCAACCGCTTTGAACTGGACGGAATGACGTTCCGCCAGCCTGATGAATATCTCTTCTCGTTCAACAGCCCTCTTGGGGCGTGCCCGGTCTGCGGAGGCCTCGGAAAGATCATCGGGGTCAGCGAGGACCTTGTGATTCCGGACAAGACCAAAAGCATTTACGATGGTGCGATCGCCTGCTGGAAGGGTGAGTCGATGGGCTGGTTCAGGGATCATCTGATCAAGGTGGCGCCTCGTTACGGGATTCCGATTTTTGAGCCGTACTGCAATCTGCCGCAAAAGGTCAAGGACATCATCTGGGACACACACAGTGTTGAGGGGGATGACAGTACCCTCATCGGAATCAACGAGTTCTTCAAGTGGGTTGAGTCCAACAGGTACAAGATCCAGTACAAGTACATGTTGAGCCGATTCTCTGGAAGGACCACCTGTCATGCTTGTCACGGCACGAGACTCCGTCCTGAGGCATTGTACGTGAAAGTCGGAGGGAAGACGATCGCGGAACTGCTTGACATGAACGTGGATGAGCTTCTTGACTTCTTCTCGAACTTGAAGTTGACAGACTACGAGAACACGATCGTTCGCAAGGCCGTTGAAGAGATCGTCTCTCGTCTGAGGTACATAAAGGATGTCGGTCTGGCGTATCTGACCCTGAGCCGGGCATGCAACACCCTTTCCGGTGGCGAAAGTCAGAGGATCAATCTGGTGACAGCTCTGGGAAGCTCGCTGGTCGGCTCGATGTACATTCTTGACGAACCAAGCATCGGCCTGCATCCACGTGACACGGACCGGCTTATCGGAGTCCTGCGCAAGCTCAGGGACATCGGCAACACGCTTGTCGTGGTGGAGCACGATGAGGAGATCATCCGCGCGGCCGATGTGCTGATTGACATGGGACCGTACGCCGGAGTGAACGGTGGCCGGATAGTTTTCCAAGGCCGGACCGATGATAAGATTCCGGAGAAGGTGATGAACAGTTCGCTGACGCTCCAGTACCTGACGGGGCGGCGTTCCCGCTATGTCAGGGAGAAACATCCGTGGACATATTCAATCACCGTGGAAGGCGCTCAGGAGCACAATCTTAAGAATATAGATGTGCAGTTCCCGCTGGGAGTGCTGACCGTCGTGTCGGGAGTCAGCGGCAGTGGCAAGTCGTCCCTTGTGGGGGACATCCTCTATCCTGCGCTCTACCGCATGATCAACCAGACCGGCGACCTTCCGGGAATATTCAGGAAGATCTCCGGCAACACCGACCGCATCAAGAATGTTGAATATGTCGACCAGAACCCGATAGGGAAGAGCTCACGCTCCAACGCCGTGACCTATCTCAAGGTCTATGATGACATCCGCAAGCTCCTCGCCGAGCAGCAGTACGCCAAGATCAACGGCTACACTCCGTCCTTCTTCTCGTTCAACCAGGACGGCGGCCGCTGCCCGGAATGTCAAGGGGACGGTTTCGTGCGCATTCCGATGCAGTTCATGGCTGACGTGACGATGGTCTGCGAGACGTGCGGCGGCAAGCGCTTCAAGCCGGACATCCTTGAGGTCAGGTTCAAAGGCAAGAACATCGACGACATCCTGAACATGAGCGTCGAGGAGGCGATCTCGTTCTTCGGATCGCAGCCTGAGGACCTTTCCAAACAGATCGCCCGCAAACTTCAGCCTCTTGTGGATGTGGGGCTTTCCTACATCAAACTCGGGCAGAGCTCGTCAACCTTGTCCGGTGGAGAGAGTCAGAGGATCAAACTGGCTTGGTTCCTGTCCAAGAACGAGGAAGATCCGATGAACGGCCGGAAAAAGATTCTGTTCCTCTTTGACGAGCCGACGACCGGCCTGCATTTCTACGATGTGGAGAAGTTGCTGAAAGCCTTTGACTTCCTGATTCGTAACGGGCACACCGTGATTGTGGTGGAGCACAATCTGGATGTGATCAAGGCGGCGGACTGGGTGATCGATCTCGGTCCGGAGGCCGGTGACAATGGCGGACAAGTGGTCTTCGCTGGTACCCCTGAGGACATGGTCAAGAATGGACTGTCCTGGACCGCGAAGTACCTTCGTGGGTAGGATACTGCAATGCTTTTTAGGTCAGAAAAAAGGCAAATTCCAAATTTTGCACGTTACCAAAATTTGAAACTTGATTTTTCTGACCTTGATAAAGAATCTGGTATATTCTTTTATTGTCACTGTTTCTGGTCGACAAATCTTGTCGATGGTCACTGAATTGTAACTATTTCTGGTCACTAAGCTTGTCGAAGTGACCAGATTTGAGCTTGCCGAAGTGACATGATTAATCTTTCCAGTAGAACGAGATGTAATTCTGAAGAGGTCTCCGTTTGTTTTCCGGAGGTAGGGTCATGAAATCTCCGTAGGAGTCGCGCAGTATCTTGTCGTAGCCTTTCCAGACAAAGAACTCGCTGTCTTCGAAAGGCATTTTGACATATTCACTGATCTCGTCGTCATCGAAAAACTCGTTGGTCCCGGAGTCTGGACAACAAAGTTGCGACCAATGATGGCTTTCGGCGGGGGAGACCAATGATATCAATGTGTTCATGTCCTTGACAATGTCGGCGGGATTTCGCTTGATAAGGCGTGGATGAGTCCTTTTCAAGACCCAAGTTTTCAGTCTTTTCCTAACGGATAATCTGGATGATGAGATTGTGTGCACTCTGCGTATTCCGACATTGAACTTCATGAGCAGAAGGAGGGAATCGTAGATTCTGTCAAAAGTGTCCTTGTCGTCAGGTACCCTGTCAACCGGGAATATGTCAATCCAGACCCCGACATCCTTTTTAACCCAAGGAATGCAACTTGACGCAAGAGTCTTTTTGGTGTCACAGACCCTGCCGAAAGCGATGTAGCAGTCTGGAGTGTTACGACTGTCTATGAATGAGTACAGCTTTGACTTGTAGATGGTTCTGAACTTTTCATAGTCCTCGCGCGGCATCATGATGTCCACGTCGTCATCCCACGGAATGAACCCTTTGTGGCGGACCGCGCCGAGCATAGTGCCGTAGCCTAATGAATATCTTATATTGTTCTTTTCGCAGAATCCGGCCACATCCTTGAGTATGTCAAGACTGAACTGTTGAAGCTCCTGGAGTGTGAGGTGTCTCATTGCTGTCACTAACTTAGTTTGTAAACGTTCTTCCCGTTGATGTAGTCCTCCTGGACACGAGCCATCGCGATGATCTCCTCCTTTGTCAGAAGATAAAGGTTCTGCTCCGGGTTGAGAATTTGTGAGACGAACTCTCTGATCTCGTATCTAAGCCCTTCTCCCATAAATGGATAGAAACATTTCCTGTTCATGTTCTGATCCTCGAACCGAAGCTCGAAATAGTCCGTCTTCCACCACGGGGCCGGGACATAGATGTAGCCCTGTGTCCCGGAGATGACCATATTTCCCTCCGTCTTGGCTCCGAGTCCGACTTGGAATGAAGCGGTGGCGTTGTCGTAACGGAACACAGCCTTGGTGTACATATCTACATCATTCTTCATTATCGAGTAGAAGTTGATGTTCCGGATGTCGCGCCCCAACAGCTTTATTATAGGCAGGAGAGGGAAGCACGCGTTCTCGTTCATGCTGCCACCGAATCTTGCGTGGTCGAGTTTCGAGGAGTTCTCGTCGGTCAGGGTGGTCACTGAAGCGTTGATGTCCACGATTTTTCCGATCACGCCGGATTTCAGCATAGTGACAAGGTGTCTGAACGCCGGGCAGTATGCTGTCTTATGCGCCACCATCAGGGTTCTTTCCTTGGCCCCGGCTATCGAGAACAATTCCTCCGCCTCGGAAAGATGCAGGACAAATGGGGTCTCCGCCAGCACGTGCTTCCCTGCCAGAAGGGCCGCTTTGGCATATTCATAATGAGTGTAGTGTGGAGAGGCCACATAGACGGCGTCGCAGTTGGCCAGCAGCTCGTCAAGTGTCCGGGCCGCCATCGGTATCCCGTTCGCCAGGCAGAACTTCCGGCATTCCTCCTGATCGGGATTGTAGGCCGCGCTGACCGTGTTGCCGCTGACGAACTTCGCCTCCGGCACGAATCTTCCGGCTATGCTGCCGGTCCCGATTATTCCGATCCTCACCGAGATCTGCTCCTCCCTTAGCATCGTGCTTGAGATGCCTTGTGTGCGTGGCAGATAGACCACCTCGCAGTACTCTTTGAGATAGTCGAAGTAGCCTTCCCAGTCCGATCCTATGGCGAAGACATCCACGTTGTATTTCTGGATGTCGTCGATCTTCTGCCCTTTGTACTCCTCGATGATCACCTCATCGACGTAGCCCGTCTCCTTGACCGCCTGGACACGTTTCATCACGCTGTCCCTTGTGTTCATCTTCCCGCGCTCAAGATCGAAGTTGTCAGTGGTCACCCCCACAATCAGCCAATCACCAAGCTCCTTTGCCCTGCGCAGCAGATTGATATGCCCTTGATGCAGTACATCAAAGGTACCGTAGGTGATGACAATCCTCCCGTGCGGGCGGTCGCCGCCTATGTTGGGAATATCCTTACTCATCAATCTCTGTCTCGATTAAGTGGATGCGCTCTGCCAAGGTCCGGAGCTCCTCGTCAGTCTGAAGCCCCATATGTGAGATCCTGTAGAATCCCGGAAGCGAGCCTGGCATAATGAATGTCTCGTAACGCTCTATCAGTCCTCTGAATATCCTGCGCTCGGCTGTGTCCTTTGTCTGGATGGCCGTGATGGCGTGGGACGGATTCTCGGCCGGCATTGTCCAGCCGTACCTGCGGCACTCTTCTCTGAACACCTCAGCCCTGTGACGGACTTGCGAGATGTTGTACATCTCACCTCCCTGAACTTGAAGCTGCCTGAGCCTCGCGTTGAGCTGTAGGTAGATGAGGGTGGCCGGGCTGAACGGGGTCTGCCCCCTTTTGAGATTGCCCAGGTTGTCCTCAAAGTCCCAGTAGTAGCCTCTGTGGGCATATTCATAGCCTTCCAGCCTTTTGCTGATGAACAGGATCGACAGTCCCGGAGGAATATTCAGACCCTTCTGGGTGCTTGTGACGCAGATGTCGATTCCAAGCGCGTCCATATCCAGCTCTTCGGCGAGGAATGAGCTGATGACATCGACAACCAATGAGACATTGTGCCTGTGGCATATCCCTGAGATCTTCTCAAGGTTGAATATCTGGCCGGTCGAGGTTTCGTGGTGCTGGCAGAGGAACACTTCGGGGCTCTCGGCCTCCACTGTCCGCTCCAGCTCGTCATAGTCGATGTCCTTGGCGAAGGGAACCTTGAAGTCAACCACCGGAACTCCGTAATATTCACAGAGTGAGACCCAGCGCCTGCCGAACGAGCCGCCGTTGATCGCCAACGCCTTGCCCTTCGTGCTGACGTAGTTCTCCACAACAGCGCTCATCGCGCCGGTGCCGGAACCCGTGTAGATGATTGTCCTTCCTCCCTGGCAATGGATGAGGTCCAACAGGATTCTCTCGGATTCGAGATTGATTTTTGAGAACTCCTCGGTTCTCATATATGGGATCGGCTGGGGGCCGACCGCCGGC
>FR893113.1:12853-24375 GCA_000433355.1 Alistipes sp. CAG:435
TCGGCTGTGACCCGACCGCCGCTATTTCCTTGTCCAGATCTCCTGGAAAAACATAAGAATGCATACTCGGTTCGCTACAGATTACGCAAATTTAGCAAAAATCAGTTATATTTGTGAATATCCGGCAATATTTTGGACTTATAATGCAAAAATTATCACATAGAGAGATTCAACTCTACCTCCTGGACATCCTGAAGGCTGTTGACGCTTTCTGCGCGAAGGAAGGAATCAGGTATTCTATGGCTTACGGAACGCTTCTCGGAGCGGTGCGCCACAAAGGCTTCATTCCTTGGGACGATGACATTGACCTGTTGATGCCACGTCCTGATTATGAACGCTTTGTCGCTACTTTCGGCAAGGATCCGGACTCCCGTTACCGCTGCCTTTGCCACAAGGAAGGGGTGAAGGGGGACCGTTTTGTCCATTTTTTCGCCAAGGTTGAGGACACTCGTACCAAAAGTCTGCAAGGACGTGGTTTTGACTATGATTTCGGTCTGAACCTCGACATATTCCCGGTTGACGGAAAGCCTGAGGACGCTGTCCTTCAAAGAAAAAGGGAGCGGTTGCTGACGCATTGGTCCCACAGGCTGAACATCTGCGGCACCAGATTCGACCTGTTCAATTTCCATCAGCCGCTGTTCTCAAAGCTTGAGGCGCACGCGAGGGGTGTTGAATATTGGTGGAGGAAGATCAACACCGAGATGCTGAAGTACCCTTACGAGACCTCAAACCTTGCCGGAACCGTCTCTGTGACATACAACGGCACAAGGGAAATCTTTGACAGGAATATGTTCGAGGAATATGTTGACCTGGAATTCGAGGGCGCGGCGTTCAAGGCGTTCAGGCGTTGGGACGAATGGCTGTCACAGGAGTTCGGGGACTATATGACCTTGCCTCCCGAGAATGAGCGTAAAACTCACGATCTTACTGTTTATCTTCTTGATGATTAGTTCTCTATGGATGTCGTTATAACCTACGTCAACGGCCTTGACCCTGTTTGGAGGGAAGAATATTCACGGGCATTGAATATCCCCGCATTGGACAAAAGGTTCCGGGATTGGGGAACATTGAGGTATCTGCTCCGCGGAGTGGAGACGTATATGCCGTTTGTCAGGAATGTCCATCTGGTGGTCTCCGGGAAGACCCAGGTTCCGGAATGGGCGTCGGATCGCTTGAAAGTGGTGACCCACAGGGACATTATTCCGGAGGAGTTCCTGCCGACATTCAACAGCACGACCATCGAGATGTTCCTTCACCGGATTCCGGGGCTGGACGAACGGTTCATCTATTTCAATGACGATATGTTCCCGGTGTCGCCTTGCCGTGAGGAGGATTTTTTCCGTGACGGGAAGATTGTGATAGGGTTTTCGACCCATCTTTTAGCGACCGGGATGTACAAGCGTCAGTGCCGGAATTCGGACCGTTTGGCGAGAAAGGCTCTCGGGCTTGGACACACTCCGTTTTTCATACGTCCCCAGCATATCTGCTCACCTATGTTCCGGAGCGCCTGCGAGGAGGTTTACGCTAAGATGAGAACGGAGATTTTCTCCACCGTCTCACAGGTCCGTACTATGGATAACCTGAACCAGTACCTGTTTCTGGACTATATGTACCATCAGGGAAAGGCCATCCGTGAACGTCTCTCCGGCAAGTTCTTTTCCATAGCCACGTCTTCCGCGTCATCAATCGGGGAATATCTTCTACACCCGTCACGTAAGCTTGTCTGCATCAATGACGTGCATCTTAAGGACGAGGCTTATGTTTCGGAACGCCGCATCCTGTTGGATTCCTTTGACGCGGCTCTTCCAAAGAAGTCAGTTTACGAGAAGTGAGGTTTACCGTTTCAGGGCGCTTTTGAACAAAGCGTCCCATTTCTCCATCGTCTTTTCCAGAGAGAAGTTCTCCGAGCGCCTTTTTGATTCCGCCCCGAACCTTTTCCGCAGCTCTTCGTTGGCTATGACGCTGCATATTCCCTGTGCAAGCGTGCCGGTGTCGCCAACTTTCGCAAGGTAGCCGTTCGCGCCGATGGTGACAATTTCCGAAGGCCCTTTAGGGCAGTCGTAGCTTACGATAGGCAATCCGGTCGCAAGGGCTTCGAGAAGGATCATCGGGAAACCTTCGAACCTCGATGACATCACCAGGCAGGAGCTTCCGAGCAGTTCTTTCCTGACATCGTTTGTCCGCCCTTTCAGAGTCACTTTCCCTTTCAAGCCCATTGAGTCTATCTGATCCTGAAGGGATTCTTTTTGGCTGCCATCGCCGTAAACGCTTAATTTCCAGTCCGGATGCCTGGCATCAACGGTTTTCCAGGCCGTGATCAGATCCTTGAAGTTCTTCTGGCTTTCCAACCGTCCGGCGGCTATGCAGCGTTTTTCGTCGAGGGGGGAGACTTCGTCAGACACAAACGGGAGCGGGTTGTAGATCTGCTCGACTTCAGGAGTCACTTTCCGCCAGTCATTTTTGTCTGCCTTGGTCAGCACGACAAACCTGTCCAGTTTCCTGACAGCATTTTCCAGTTTTCGTGTCCTGAAGGAGGCGTATAGCTTACCAATGGCGTTGGTGCCGTATTTCATAAGGAATTTCTCGTGGGAAAAATGAAATTCCCCTATTTTCACGCTACCGTCAGTGCATCTTGTGAGGGCATAGAGACTGTTGTCGCAGACGGTCACGGTGATGTCAGGACGGATCTTGGCCAAAAGCGCGTCAAGGCGTTTCCTGTACTTGATGAGAAACATCCTGTCATTGGCGTCAAGATCGTGGCGGATTATCTTCCCGCTTAGTGGAAAGAACTCTTTCCGGCCTTTTTGCCGGGCCGTGATGATGTGTATCTCATAGCCCATAACATCGGCCAGGTAGTTGGCCTTTGTTGTGAGTACTCTCTCGATGCCACCGGAAAGGTTCAGGGCGTGTATGCAGTATGCAAGTCGCATAGCTTGGTCTTTTTACGCCACCAATTTACGAATTTTATGCTGGAATTCAAAGTGTTCGGATCATTTCACGCATCTTCCCGCCGGCCAACCTTCGAGACTCCGACGAAGAGTAAAAGCAAGTTCGAAATTTTGAGTGGATACCGCGGCAGAACGCCGCTTAGTGTTGTTGTGAACCGGTGTCTGACCGGCCGGCCTTCAGGCGGGATTCAAGCGTGAAAGGAATCATGTCGGACAGTCTCTGCCGGGCAAAACCCTGATGCAAAGATAGTTCTGTGGGTGACATGGAGCGCCGTTCAAAAAGAAAATCGATGAAAAAGTTTCTGTTTTTTATCGAATTGTGGCGAAATCGCGAAATAGGTTGTAAATTTGGGCCGTGACAAAAAAAGTTTATCGGGTATAAGAAAATATTTATGGGGCTTTTGAAAAGATTTAGGATGTTGTTCCGTGGGACACGCCACGATTTTGTTCCGATTCTTGCGCAGCAGACAGATTTTCTGTGCAAGACCTCCTCTCTTCTGGTTGAAATGTTCGGGACGGATGATGTGGAACTCCGTTCGGGGATGGAAAAGGAGATCAAATCCTGCGAGGCGCAGGGGGATGCCCTTCTGACCGAATTTCACGAGATGTTGTCCGCACGCCCGTTCATTCAGGTCAACATACTGGACCTTCAGGCTGTGGCGATGGCGATGGACGATTGCCTGGATGTCATCAAGGACACTTCCAAGGCCGTCCTGATCTACCGTCCCGCCAAGTTGGACGACCAGTTGAAGGATCTGGCGCAGATGGCCAAGTCCCAGTCGGAGGTCATTCATGACACGATACCTCTTCTTGTGGATCTTCGCAGGAACCTTTCGGCTGTCTCGATGGCCTGCGAGCGTGTGACGGAGTTGGAACATGCGGCGGATGACGCTTATGAGGAGTACATGGGGTACATATTCGGCAACGAGGAGAACACCCGTGAACTGATCAAGTACAAGAATCTGGCGGAGATGCTGGAAAACGCCACGGACGCGCACAAGCGCATTTCCGATAATATTCGTAAACTACTGCTGAATTATTTGGTGGATTGAACCGGCGGAATAGATGTCTATGATGCGTAATGCGCTGATTCATAGGGGTATTAATGCGTGGATAGGCGACCTTTTGAGAGAAGAGGCCTCTGACTGACAAAAGGTCATTCCGTCATTAGGGGCTTAAAAATTGTAAATGTCTTTGATTATCATTAAATTTGTAGGATAATCAGAGACATTTGATTTTTTTATGGCTATAGCTAGTATTCTTAAAAAAGTGTTCGGCTCGAAGGCCGACAGAGACCTCAAGCAGATCAGGCCTGTTCTCAACAAGGTTCTGGAGGCTTACGGTCCGATAGACAATCTCTCCAATGATGAGCTGAGAGCCAAGACAGAGGAGTTGAAGGCAAGGCTGCGTGAGTGCGAGGCACCGTTCGAGAAGAGGATCGCCGAGATCAAGGCCAAGCTGGACGAGGATATTCCTGTTCACGAGAAAGAGAACCTCGCGACCGAGTCGGACAAACTTGTGAAGGATGAGGACGCGGAGATCGAGAAGGTTCTGGAGGAGATTCTTCCGGAGGCTTTCGCCATCATGAAGTCCACTGCCCGCAGGTTCAAGGAGAACGCCACCATCGAGGTGACGGCCAATGACTTCGACCGCGCTCTCAGCATAAACCACGATTTCGTGCACATCGAGAGCGACAAGGCTGTCTATCAGAATCACTGGATCGCCGGCGGCAACGAGGTGACCTGGGATATGGTCCACTACGATGTCCAGCTGATCGGTGGTATTGTGCTTCATCAGGGCAAGATCGCAGAGATGGCGACAGGTGAGGGAAAGACCCTTGTGGCGACCCTCCCTGTGTTTCTCAACGCCTTGGCTGGCAAGGGAGTGCACGTGGTGACCGTCAACGATTACCTC
The DNA here is from genome assembly GCA_000433355.1 of Alistipes sp. CAG:435. Lineage (GTDB taxonomy): Bacteria > Bacteroidota > Bacteroidia > Bacteroidales > UBA932 > Cryptobacteroides. Next base: position 17,716 of record FR893113.1, read on the forward strand.
TCCAAGCGTGACTCCGAGTGGATGGGACCTCTCTATATGTTCCACGGCCTTTCGGTGGACTGCATCGACAAGCACGAGCCTAACAGCGACGCGCGCAAGAGAGCGTACAACTGCGACATAACTTTCGGTACGAACAACGAGTTCGGTTTCGACTACCTTCGTGACAATATGGCAGTGAACATGACAGACCTCGTCCAGAGGAAGCATCACTATGCCATTGTCGATGAGGTGGACTCCGTGCTCATCGATGATGCCCGTACCCCGTTGATCATCTCCGGTCCTGTGGCCAAGGCTCAGGACGACGAGCAGTATATGGAGTTCAGACCTTATGTCGAGAGCCTCTACCAGAAGCAGCGCGCTCTTGTGACCCAGGTTCTGAACGATGCCAAGAAGGCGATCGCCGCCGGCAAGGAGGACGAAGGAGGAATGCTTCTTCTGCGTGCCTACAAAGGTCTTCCGAAGTACCAGCCTCTGATCAAATTCCTCAGCGAACAGGGTATGAAGCAGCTGATGCAGAAGGCCGAGAACTACTATATGCAGGACAATGAGCGCGAGATGCACATCGTCACCGACGAACTGTATTTCGTGATCAGCGAGCAGCAGCATTCCGTGGACATGACCGACAAGGGGCACGACTTGCTCGCCAATGCTGTCTCCAACCCGGATTTCTTCGTGCTTCCTGACGTTGGAAGCCAGATTGCCGAGATCCAGAAGAACACGGAACTCTCCGCCGAGGAGAAGCAGGAGAAGAAGGATGCCCTTATGGAGGACTACTCCCTGAAGAGCGAGCGTGTCCACACCGTCATCCAGCTCCTCAAGGCCTACGCTATGTTCCAGAAGGATGTTGACTACATCGTGATTGACAACAAGGTCAAGATTGTGGATGAGCAGACCGGACGTATTATGGAAGGCCGCCGCTGGAGCGATGGTCTGCATCAGGCCGTCGAGGCAAAGGAGAACGTCAAGGTCGAGGCCGCCACACAGACATTCGCGACTGTCACCCTTCAGAACTATTTCAGAATGTACCACAAGCTTGCAGGTATGACTGGTACGGCCGAGACAGAGGCCGGCGAGTTCTGGTCCATCTACAAGCTGGATGTGGTTGTCATCCCGACCAACCGTCCTGTCATCAGAGACGATCAGGATGACCTTATTTATAAGACAAAGAAGGCAAAGTACACCGCCGTCATCAATAAGGTTGAGGAACTCATCAAGGAAGGCCGTCCGGTTCTGGTCGGCACCACGGACGTGGAGACTTCCGAGCTCCTGAGCCGTATGCTCCGGATGAGGGGCATAAAGCACAACGTCCTCAATGCCAAGGAACATGCAAGAGAAGCGGAGATCGTCGCTCAGGCTGGTATGTCAAGTACAGTGACCATCGCCACGAACATGGCGGGCCGTGGTACCGACATCAAGCTCTCGCCAGAGGTCAAGAAGGCCGGTGGTCTTGCCATCATCGGTACTGAGAGACACGACAGCCGCCGCGTTGACCGTCAGCTCAGAGGTCGTGCCGGCCGTCAGGGAGACCCTGGCTCGTCAGCGTTCTACGTTTCCCTTGAGGACAAGCTGATGCGTCTGTTCGGATCGGAGAGGATCGCCGGAGTGGTTGACAAACTCGGAATGGCCGATGACGAGGCTCTCGTGAGCGGAATGCTCTCTAAATCAATCGAGAACGCCCAGAAGAAAGTCGAGGAGAACAACTTCGGAATCCGTAAGAGACTCCTTGAGTATGACGACGTGATGAACTACCAGCGCGAGGCCGTCTATGCCAGAAGGCGCAACGCCCTTTCTGGTGAGAGGATCGAGATCGATGTCAGGAATATGATGATCGACTCCGCCTCTATCATCGCAGGCCGCGCGGAGGGAATGCCTTATCAGGATTTCGAGGAATATGTGATGGCCCAGCTGTCCATCGACCTCGGATTCGACGAGAAGTTCTATTCCAACGCCAAGGGCGACCAACTCACCGACGCTCTCTGCAAGCAGATGCAGGCGGTTTACGAGCGCAGGATGAACACCCTCGCCGAGAAGGTCTATCCGTTCATCAAGATGATTTTCGAGAAGCAGGGGAATATGTACAAGAACATAGCGATTCCTATCTCTGACGGACGCAAGATGCTGACACTCAGTGTGGATCTTGAGAAAGCTTACAATACTCAGGGCAAGGAGATCGCCAAGGCTCTCAGCCGTTCCATCATCCTCTATCAGATTGATGAGCATTGGAAGCAGCATCTGCGTGATATGGATGACCTCCGTCAGAGCGTGCAGAACGCTGCCTACGAGCAGAAGGATCCGCTCGTTGTTTACAAGCTGGAGAGCTACAACCTCTTCGCCACAATGCTTGAGGAACTCAACAAGGATGTGCTCTCATTCCTCCTCAGAGCCTTTGTTCCTCTTCGTGAGGACAGTGAGGCCCGTCCGGCGCAGGCTCCGAGAAGCCAGGATATGAGCAACATGAGGACCCAGCGCAATGACCTCACCACAAACGGCGAGCAGAAGGCGAGGACTCCGATTCACGTGGACAAGAAGATCGGTCGCAATGACCCTTGCCCTTGCGGATCTGGCAAGAAGTACAAGAACTGCCACGGCGCGGGTCTGGTTTAATGAATATATTAACTGAATATAATAATAAAGGAATATGAGCGCGAGTTATGGTTCCAATGATTCTGCAAGCGTGAACGACATCAGCAGGATCTCAGCCGGTTCGGTAATCAAAGGAGAGATCACTTCCCCTAATGACATAAGGATTGACGGTACGTTCGAAGGAAGGATTTTCTCCCAGGCAAAGGTTGTTGTCGGCGAGAAGGCCGTGATCAAAGGCGACATCATCTGCAACAACGCTGATTTTTGGGGAAAGATCAATGGTGACTTCTTCGTGAAGGATACTCCTTCCCTTAAGGACACCTGTGTTGTAGAGGGTGATCTCCACATCCGCCGGCTTCAGGTTGAGTTGGATGCCAAGTTTAACGGTAACTGCAAGATGATCACCGAGGAAGAGTTCAATCAGCTCACCTCCGGCTCCCGTCCTGGAATGTACGAGGTCCCTGCTCCGGCTCCAAAAGAGGAGGAGGACTTCACCGTGGCTTCCGGCAAGTCCCCGTTCACCATATCCGCCAACGACGAGATCCCTGAGGCTTAGAAAAGTCCGGAGTCGCTGTCGGAGTTATTGATTTTCTTGCTGACGGCCCGGACTTTCTTTCCGTAGGAGAAATTATAGACACAAGTGAGGATGACCGTGTTTTTCTGGCTGGTCATCCTGCTTGTGTTTTTCATTGTCACAGGCGATTCGGGTGCGGTCTCCTCACTGACTTTCCAATGGTAGAACGGATAGCGCATTCCGGCTCCGATGCGGAGGTTCTTTCCGATCCTGCGGGCGAGCTCAAAGTAACCGTAGTTCTCGCCCTTCGAGATGCCGATGTCGCTGATCGATTTGAAGGGCTGGTTGTACATAGCCTCGGCTGTCCATTTCTTTCCTGAATATCTCAACATCGCCATTCCGCCAAGACTCTTGACCGATCTGTCCGCACCGCCTCCTGTCAACCTTTGGTCGTTGTACATAGCATAGACGGTAAGCGAGAGAGGAATATTCCTGAAGGGTTTGATCCTGCTTCCGAGAGCGGCCATAACGGCAAGCATATTACCCGAGTTCTCATCCATTTCAACAAGCAGCCCGTCAGTGTGGCTGAAAATAGGAATTATTTGATTGTCATTGTGGTAAACAAGGATGTATGGATTGATGTAGAGCCAAGAATTGTTGAATGAATATCCAATCATCGCATCCCGTGTCGTGTAACTTTCTAGTTCAGGGTTGCTCCTCACGAGCCATTTGTCATCCTTGTAATATGACGCATCGCCCATCCATCCGATCTTCGGAGTCGAAGTATTGCTTGAGTAATTAAAATACATCGAGGAGTGATCGTTGAATGTGTAGTTTAGCTGGACGAGCGGGCGGAAATAGATGTAGTCATGCCTTCCGGATGCCTTGGTTTCGTAGCCGAAATGTTCCATAGCCGCTCCGACAGAATAGCTGAACCCTCCTGCGTTTCCTGAATATTCACACCACAGTCTACCGAGATCGGTGTTGATGTCCGAACGGACGGTGACTTCTCCGTTACCACTGTTTTGCTCGGCAAGGCTGGCTGTGGTTCTGGCTCCGAAACCAAGCTTATGTTTCTCGGACAGCGTCCATCCATAGACGGCCTCAATGATTCCTGAATATTTCCGCCCGTCGGTCAGGCTTGTCGAGGATAACAGGGGAGTCGCTCCGGCATATTCATAAAACCCTTTGCGGCTTTTGGTGTCGTAGGCGGTGGCGACGAAGTTTACAGACAGTTCGTGTCTGTCGGAGAATCTGCGGTTCCAGTAGATGTCGAGTGCCGGGGAGAGATATTCGTACCAATCGTCCTTGTGGTCAGTTACTTCAGATGTCGTGGATTCTTGGGTTGTCAGATTCGTGACGGTTTTGAGGGTGCTTTGGCTTACGGGCCAGTCCTTTTTCTCGTAGCCTAACGTGAATTGTGCTTTCAAGGCGCTATTCTCGTCTTTCATCCTGACCAGATCCAGAGAAACATTGTGCCGGTTCCGCGTGAAATCCGTGTCCAGACCTTCTTTCACTTTTGTGTAAAGATTGCCGCCGGCTTCATATTCAAGAAATTCATCGATGCCGTAGCCGCCGCTTTTGGTCGGTTTCCCGGAATATTCAATGCCGATCATCGTGTTTTTCAGGATTTGGCGGTAGGAGACGGCGTTGTTGCCCCAAGGGGTTGTGACCGCCTCCTTTAGGTTCAGCATCAGGCTGCCGCCGATTCCGGGTCTTCGGGTGATGATGTTGACCATCGAGCCGCTGCCGGCGAATGAATATCTTGCCGGGGCGTTCTGGTAGAAGTCGATGCTTTTGATGTCCGCCGGGGTGAGCAGGGATAGGGAAGCGCTGGTGGTCGGCAGTCCGTTGAGTAGGATTGTCAGACCTTTGCCGTTCAGAAGTGTGGCTTCATCGTCCTTGACCAGGATTCCGGGGATCAGTTTCAGGGTCTCCAGCGCGGTCGCGTGAGAGTTCCGGTCTTCCTTGTTCAGGTAGAATTTCTGGTGGTCGCTGAAATGCTTGACGCTTCTTCCGGTGAACACAGCGGCTTTCAGGGTGTCGGTCTGCCCGGAGGCCACCAGTGCTTTCATAGTGTCAACCTGCCCGGTCGCTGAGCCTGTCGAAGCGACAGAGCGATATGCTCCAGCCTGAATGCAGATAACAATAGCTACCAGTCCACAAAGTGTTCTTTTAGATTTCATCATATACAAGTATTTACCGGCAAAGTTATCTGATAATAGTTTTACCAGAGGTTTTCCTTCTAACTTTTCTTTTATTGTAATTTATTGAAAAACATAGTGTTGGAGATTTTCTTCGTCGCAGGAGCTTTCACAGAGTCTTACATTGCTGTTTTTTTTGCTAAATTCGTAAGCGTTAACGATACGTTGCCGCGGATTTGTATATCCTATAAGTGACTTTTTGCCGGATGAGACTTAGAACCGTCATATTCATTGCCATCCTGTCCTTGTGCTTCGCTTCCTGTGCGCGCTCGTTCAGGACGGCGGAGCAGTTTCTGGATGAGATCGAGGCCCGGCTGGAGACCCAGCCTGACAGCGCTTTCATCGCATTGGATTCCTTGGACAGAAGTTTGCTTGGCACGAAGGAACTCCGTGCACGCCACGCCCTGCTCTACACGATCGCTTTGGAAAAGGTCGGAATGGAGATCACCTCCGACAGCATAATCAACATCGCGGTTGACTATTATTCCACGTCTGGGGATGAGGCGATGAAAGAGAAAGCCCTTTATTACAAGAATATAATCGATCAGAACGCCGCCTCTGTCCACAAGGATACCCTTGCCCTTCAGAGACAGAAGATCATCGAGGAGCGTTATACCGACAAGCAGGCGATTGTGGACCGTGGCAAGTCCATCTGGCTGCTTTGCCTTTTGGTCGTCATTGTGATTGCGGTTCTGGTTGTTGTCGTAAGGCTGTTCAGAAGAACCCACCGAGAGCTGATGGGTAAGCCGGACGATGAGGCATTGGCCATAATCCGGGAAAGGATGTCGGTGCTGGACAAGTTCTTAGCGTCCAGGCTTTCCTCGGACTGCTCATTCGACAGGGCAGCGGAGGCTGAGCTTGACCGCCTGGTCTCGGATCAGGATGATTTCCTGCGTTCCACGATGGTGCTCTTCCGTGACAGCCATCCCGGATTCGTGTCCGAGCTGAAGTCCCACGGCCTGACGGATTGGGAGATCGGCTATTGCTGCCTCTATGTCCTCGGGCTCAAAGGCAAGGATGTCGGCAACTATCTCAAGAAGAAGCGCAACTACATAATCAGTAGTGACATCCGCCGCAAACTCGGCCTGACCGAGCACGACACCAACCTCGGAATCTGGCTCCGCTCCCGTCTTGCTGCCTGACATTCCGTTCCCGTCCTGCCGCCAGATTGTCAGACTTTTCTCCGGTATAAGTGCCTTTGCCCGGATAAAGTTTGCAAATAACATATTTCCTCCGGTAAAAGCCTCTCTGCCCGGACAAAGCGGGAGATGACAGCCGTTTCTCCGGTGAAACGCTTGTTTACCGGACAAACTATTTAGAAGCTGTTTTGAATTGTTTGAAATGTTCTTTGAGGTGAAA
>FR893114.1 GCA_000433355.1 Alistipes sp. CAG:435
CGGTCGGCAGAAGCCGCCTTGTCGCTTCGCTCCGGAAGTTCTGATGAGCGGCTCTGCACGAACCTCCAGACACGTACGTCGTGCCGCCATATTCATAAAAGCCAGTCACTGGAGTGGCGACGGCTTCCCCGTTTTCGCCACACCATAGGAACTGCCGCCACAATTTTATGTTTTTTATGAATAATTACGTTTTTGTGAGCGATCTTCGTGAACCGTCATATTCAAGTAAACCAGGGACTTGAGACGAGTGTGGCTGCCGGTGGGTGATGTTTGCAGAACTCGCCAAGCCTGAATGAAAGAAGTTGACTAAAACAGCGGACTTGAGCGAAGTGACCGAGAATGTAAACCCATTCACTATGCATCTTCGGATCTGGTACAAAGTGACTGAAGGCAGCGAATATTACAATGTGACTGGCGGTAGCTAATATCACAAAGTGATTGGATGTGGCGAATGTAAAGGTCACCCTCTTTATAAAAGTGTGATTAACAGTACATAAAAAACAAGGGTCCTATATAGGAGTTGACTAACATTTATCTTATAACGCTGATATTTAAATAATTGCGCACCGTTGATATTCCTGCGCAAAAATCTGTATGTAAAGGACCTAATCTCCATCGTTGTCATATTAGACAATGTGTGGCGGAAGATCCCGGACTTATGCATCGGGTGAAAAAAGTG
>FR893115.1:0-4200 GCA_000433355.1 Alistipes sp. CAG:435
CACCTCTATCCTATATTGAACTTTTAAGTGTTACAAAGTACTAGTTATAATCGTCCTTACGGCCTCCTGGCTTTCCAGAACGCTGTCGAACTGAAAGGCGACTGGCTTTTGCGTGGTGATTTTTACTGGAACCTAAAAGGACATCACGGCATCTATGACCAGAACAGCCGCGCATCTTGCAACGTGATGGTTCAGAAACAATTGCTTAAGAAAAGGCTTACGATAACGTTGAAGGCTGAGGACTTGTTTGACTGGTCAAGGTTGAGTGATGTGAAGAGAGTCAATTTTGTGGTGCAGACCAGAAAGGTGAACAGCTTCAACCGTTGCGTCATCGCCTCCATCACCTACAACTTCAACAGTTTCAAGGATAAGTACCACGGCAGCGGTTCGGCCGACGACGAGATCAACCGCTTTTAGATGTGAGATATTCACGTGCGGCTGGCTGCGAGGTCGGTCATCAATGTAGTGTGCGACGACGGGAGCGGAAACATCAAATATTGCTCCTGTCGAGGGCAAAAACGCATACGACGGCAGCATTTTCTTCGGATAACGCTGCCGTCGTGATTAGGGAAGGTTCTTTGGCGTGGATTTTCCGCTTTTAGAAGAGTATGTTCTTGCTTTACCACTCACGTTATCGATTCCGTAAGTGATCATGTATTCTCTAAGGGTAGCACTTTTGACCTCTTTTGCTTCTCAAGAGTGTATTCTGCACTCTCGGGAAACGTTTAGTCCGCTTTTCGTTTCCCGAGGGTGTTGTTTGGCACTCATAAGTGACATTTTGAAGAGTTATTCGACATCTGCGTGGTGACCAGCGTCGCACTCTTGGGAAGCATATCTGCCACTTTCCGTTTTCGGAGAGTGACAGGTGACACTGTTGGGTAACGTTTGTCCTCATTTTTGTTACCGAAGAAATTGCGGATGAGAGACTTGAAAAACAGAGTTCATGATATTCATTATATGACGTGCGAGCCTAAAGTGGACCGCTTTCGTGAAATTTGGTGTAAGTTATTGGAAATTAGATGCTATAAATTTTATTGCTATAGGCGTAAATAATCTTTTTTGAGCATCGCAGGGCAAAGAAACAGAAATTTCTGTTTCTTAATGAAAGTTTTTATGTTTTTGAATATGAGAGTGCGGGAAAGATGCTATATTGCGGTGAACCTGAATTTAGATTATATGGGCAGTCACAAACTCAATGAACTCCTGAAAGAGTACAGAAAACAACCTAAGTGGTATTACCACGTCATCTTCGACTCTATCGAAACAGGGCAGCTGTTCAACAGTGATGATGAATATGCCGACGGAATGAACAGCGTGGCCATCGGGCAATATGTCTGCGAGCTGTCCGTCATCGTGTTCGTGCTGATGGCCAATCATTGCCATATTCTCGTTCATGGATCCGGAGAGGACATCGTCAGGTTTTTCTTGTTCGTCAAGGAAAGGATCAATCGGAAACTCAAAGAGGATGGTTTTCCTCCGCTTCCGATAGACTATGGGTTTAAGATGGTGAAAGTGAACGATGAGCGGCAATTGGTGGACACGATAATCTATATCGCGAGGAATCCGTTGAAGGCGAGGCCGGATCTCATGGCAAGTGGCTATATCTGGGGATCCGCGAATTTGATTTTCAGCGATGTGGACAGACTATATGACAAGATTAAAGTAGCTGACATGTCATGCAGGGAAGCGATGAGGATATTCAGGACTAAAATCAGGCTTCCGGGGAATTACCTTTTTAATCGTCCTCGGGGATTCATTCTTCCGGAGTCCTATGTCCTTAATGGTAAGGCGGAGCGGATGCTTGTGAACTCGTGGAGGTTTAGTTCAGGGCTTGTGAGGAACTTTGACGCTTACCTTAAGATTGCCGAGGGTGTCGGTGAGATGATTATATTTTCGGAGAATGAGTTGAACGAGATTGTCAATCAGGTTCTTCGGGATCATTTCAAGGTGGACTCTGTCAAAGATTTGGGAGTTGATGATAAGTGCCGCTTGGCTTTGATCTTGAAAAGGAAGTACCGCGTTGACACAAAACGAATTGCCCGCAAGATCCATGTTGAGGTTGCGGTGCTCAATAAACTGTTTGAATAGTTCTCCTGACGCATTGCGCGGCACCCTTGGGCGGCGGAAAGGGGCGGAAGTGTCACCGGAGAGTGTCGCGTGGCACCCTTGGGCAACGGAAAGGGACGAAAGTGTCACCGGGGAGTGTCGCGCGGCACCCTTGGGCAACGGAAAGGGGCGGAAGTGCTGCTGGGGAGTGTCGCGCGGTCACTGAGCTTGCCGAAGTGGCCATATTTGCAGGGATGGTGGCCGTGATTCTTCGCCAGATGATGGCGAATCTGCCAAATTGTCATATTCGAGGGAATGGCATAACATTCGATAATACTCCTTGCGTCCGGCTTCGGGAACGATGAAGGCGAAAGAAAAACGCTGCACTTCGGATCTGGCTGGGCAAAAGAAAGAATGATGCCCAGATCCGGTGAACGGGGTCGGGCGAGAAACAAAAAGAATAACAAAAAAGAATAATAGGAGATTAAGAATATGGGAAAAATTATTGGTATCGACCTTGGAACCACGAATTCGTGCGTTGCGGTCATGGAAGGCAATCAGCCAACCGTCATAATCAACAACGAGGGTGAAAGAACCACCCCTTCAGTAGTCGCCTTTACCGATGGCGGTGAAAGAAAGATCGGTAACCCTGCAAAGCGTCAGGCCATCACGAACCCGCAGAACACAGTCTTCTCCATCAAGAGATTCATGGGTGAGACTTACGAACAGGTTCAGAAGGAGATCGCCAGAGTGCCTTACAAGGTTGTCAGAGGTGAGAACAACACTCCGCGTGTTGACATCAACGGCAAGCTCTATTCACCTCAGGAGATTTCAGCGATGATTCTCCAGAAGATGAAGAAGACCGCCGAGGACTACCTCCGTCAGGAAGTCACCGAGGCTGTCATCACAGTTCCGGCCTACTTCTCAGACTCACAGCGTCAGGCCACAAAGGAGGCCGGCAAGATCGCCGGACTCGATGTCAAGAGAATCATCAACGAGCCTACGGCCGCAGCCCTGGCTTACGGTCTTGACAAGAAGAACAAGGACATGAAGGTCGCTGTGTATGACCTTGGTGGTGGTACATTCGATATTTCCATCCTTGAGCTTGGTGGCGGAGTCTTCGAGGTTAAGTCAACCAACGGTGACACACACCTTGGAGGTGACGACTTCGATCAGGAGATCATCAACTGGCTCGCCCAGGAGTTCGCCAACGAGAACGGCGGAATCGACCTGAAGAAAGACCCTATGGCCCTTCAGAGATTGAAGGAAGCCGCCGAGAAGGCCAAGATCGAGCTGTCCAACCAGACATCGACCGAGATCAACCTGCCTTACATCATGCCGGTTGACGGAATTCCTAAGCACCTTGTAAAGACTCTTACCAGAGCCAAGTTCGAGCAGCTTTGCGACAACCTCTTCCAGAGGTCTATCGAGCCTTGCCGTCAGGCACTCAAGGACGCCGGTCTGAACGCTTCCGATATTGATGAGGTTCTTCTCGTGGGTGGTTCAACACGTATCCCTAAAGTACAGGAACTTGTCAAGGAGTTCTTCGGCAAGGAGCCTAACAGGAGTGTCAACCCAGACGAGGTTGTGGCCATCGGCGCGTCAATCCAGGGCGGTGTGCTCGCAGGTGATGTGAAGGATGTGCTTCTGCTTGATGTCACTCCGCTGTCACTCGGTATCGAGACCCTCGGTGGTGTGATGACAAAGCTCATCGAGTCCAACACGACCATCCCTACCCACAAGTCTCAGGTGTTCTCCACCGCGGCTGACAACCAGCCTTCTGTAGAGATCCACGTGCTTCAGGGTGAGCGTCCTATGGCGAAGGACAACAAGGAGATCGGTCTCTTCCATCTGGACGGAATAGCTCCGGCTCCGAGGGGAATACCTCAGATCGAGGTTACCTTCGACATCGACGCCAACGGTATCCTGAACGTGTCCGCCAAGGACAAGGCTACCGGCAAGGAACAGAACATCAGAATCGAGGCTTCATCAGGTCTGTCTGACGACGAGATACAGAGGATGCGTGACGAGGCGAAGGCCAACGAGGCCGCCGACAAGGAGGCCAAGGAGAAGGTTGACAAGATCAACAACGCCGACGCTCTCTGTTTCCAGTCCGACAAGAACCTGAAGGACTACGGCGACAAGATTCCTGCT
>FR893115.1:4277-16472 GCA_000433355.1 Alistipes sp. CAG:435
CTCAAGGAGGCTGTCAAGAATCAGAACATCTCTGACATCGACCGCTACACCGAGGAACTCACGAAGGCTTGGAACGCCGCTTCAGAGGACATGAACCGCGCCGCCCAGGCCGGTGCCCAGCAGGGACCTCAGAACCCTTACGGCCCGCAGGCCGGTCCACAGGGTCCACAGAACGGCCCGGACGATCAAGGTCCTGACGAGCAGTAATAATGAATATGTCCGCTCATCAAATGGGGCGGATGACGATAAAGAAAGAGGAACGACCGAAAGGCCGCTCCTCTTTTTTGTTGGAATGTCGCTTCGACAGGCTCAGCGGCACGAAACCTACTTCCCCATCTTGGACAACAACTTCTTAGGGTAGTTGGTGCAGATGGCTTTCATCTTAGACGCATAGGCGATGTAGTAATCCATCGTGACATCGTCATCGGCGTTGAACACGCTCACGTCCACACCGGCCTTGTTGAACTCCTCGATCGTGAGGTTTCCTCCACCCTGCTTCATGAACTCGGTGGAAAGGTTCGCCCATTTGTAGCCCCTCTGGGTGTACTCTGAGGCGGACTTGTTGGCCATCCAGCCGATGTTCGAGCCAACCGCGGTGGCGTATGAATATGACGATGCCATCACGGTTGCGTTGGACGTGCAGATGAACTCAACGAAATTCTGTGCTTTCTTCTTCTTGATGATCTCGCAAGCCTTGCGGCAGGCGTTGATCGGATACGCCGACATTCCGCTGATGTTCTTGATGTCCAGCCAGAGCCTTGTGCAGCTTCCTTCCTTCATGACTTCGTCCAGAAACATCTCCAGATCAGGAACCGTCTCTCCGTTCGCCAGTTTTCCGGCCGCCCTGATCTGTTCCAAGGTGGCTTCCCATGGATGCAGTCCGTTGATCCTGTAGTCGCCGTCAGCATGGGCGACGACTACTTTGTCATCTTTTGTACAGTAGATGTCACACTCTGAAGCGTAACATTTAAGGCTCATCGCATATTGCAACGAGGCGATGGAATTGTCGGGAAACGCTATGCCGGCTTCCGATGCTCCACCCCTGTGGGCTACGACGATATTGCCGCAGTCAGCAGGCTTGTCAGCGACCTCACCGGGCGTCTCACCAGGATCGTCAGGCCACACAGGCCCTGGATCCGGTTCGTCCTTGCTACATGATGACAGGCACAGGAGACTTGCCGCAAGAAATGACCAAATCAGTTTTATTGATTTAATTCTCATATTCTTGATCTTTGATTATTTGTAGTTCTTGACACAGCGGAACGGCATGATGGCCTGGCCGTTGTCGATGTTTGTCATCTCGGCATAGGTCACAGTGTTGTCCAGGATCACATTGATTCTGTAAAGAGCCTTGTCCGAGAAGAACAGAGGTACCCACACTTGTGCCCTGACACCGTAGCACTGGTAGCCCTGGGTCATGTAGCGCCAACCGAGCGGGAAGTACTCGAATCCGAACTCGTCGGCTCCGTCTGACACCGCCGCTGACCACCAGGTCTTGTTCCTGAGCCATGCGGCGAGGTTGCCGATACCTCTTGGTGAGACCGGATTGTTGTTGACGGCTGTGCCCGAGGCTGTTGTGAACTGTTTGTAGGTGATCTGATCCTCTCTCAGAGGATAAGAGTGTCCGGCTGACGCCTTGCTTGCGGCGTATGCCAGGTCAAGCCAGTCGGAGGCGTTGGCGATGTGCCAACCGTAAGGACATATTCCTTGAATCTGCATCTTGAGGGTCGGGTGGTTCTTCTCGTCGGTGGTGTTGTCGCCGCTGAATGTGTCCGCCGACTTGTTGTCGAGGTACTCGATCGTGTAGTTGTCTCCTACCGCGTCGGTGATCTCGCTGCCGGCGGTCCATCCCTTAGGCACCACCTCTTTACGGGCGAAGCCGATGCCGTTGGTCGGGACGCCTGTCACGATTTCGGAGAACGCATAGATTCGGCCGCGCTCATCGCTTCCTTCGAGTTGTCCTCCTATCTCGGTGCATTCGTAGGCCATGTTCAGTTTCGGATCATCCCAGGATGAAGGGAATGCGCTCGCACTGTAACCACCTGTGCCTTTCGCTCCGACACCTGTAGCGGACGGAATCATAGGAGAGCCGAGTCTCGGCTTGATGTCGCCACCGTTCCAACGCATGTTCTCGACCATCCAGACCTTCATGGAACCGTCTCTGGCAATGAAGGCCTTTGTCTTGTACTTGGACACTTCGGAGTCCGGCATGCTGTTCAGCGTTGATATTCTGCTCCAATTCCATGTCTTCTCGTTGAAGTTCACCACCAGGGAGCGCAGACCGTCCACATCGATTTCCGGGCCCTCCGGCATAGCGGACGCGGCGGATTCGATCGTGGTGACAGAACCATCCTTCGCAAGCGCGTAGCAAGGGTATGACAGCACACGTGAATCCTGATTGAACATCACGGTGTTGGCCCCGGCCTTTGCGTTCATGAAGTAGGCTTTGACGCTGTAGATGTCCTCGCTTTCCTTTGTCATCTGCAAGGCCTTGTCGATCTCAAGGCCGGCGGCCGATGAACCGTACATGAAGTAATATATGTCTGCCGCGAGCTGTGTCACAGGCACATCCACGGATGCCATGCTGGTCTCTGCCGAACCTACGGTGATGTGGAGCACGGCCTTGCGGACATTGACATGGTCGTTCCATCCGGAAGCGATCAATTTGACGGAGCCAGCTTCGGTGGCCTCGCAGGACAGCCAGTCCTTGCTCTCACCTTCGTAGTCCACGGTGAATGAATATGCGTCCCCCATGTTGGTCGTGTAGCTGATTGTCTGCTCACCTCCTTCGGCGAAGAACTCAACATCTTTCGTGTCAGTGGACACGGCGGCGTCAGCCTTCTCGCCTTTCTGGGTGAACTCGAAAGCGCGCTCGGTTCCGTCGGCTGCCTTGATTGTCAACGAGAATGACCTCTTATATTCAGGATTGGCCTTCATCTTGACCATCAATCCTTTCCCTGTGTAGGTCCTGGAATCACCTTCGTAAGTTCCGATGAAGTCCTCGGAGACATCCGTGACACTCACCTCGGCGCATTGCTTCGGATCATCAAGGGAATAGTCCCAACCGATGCCGTTGATCTTGTCGCCTTGCACGATTGTGACGATGGCGCGGTAAGCGTCCTCGCCGTCCTCGGTGTTACCGCTGGCGGTGAACACAGGAATATCCTTGGACAACGCGATTCTTGTGGCGGAATCTATCTCGGACGGGTCTGTCTTTTCCGCGCAACCTGACAACGCGAGCATTGAAAGAGCGGCGGCGTACATGAATATATTCTTGAATCTCATGATAATAGTCATTTAAGTAAGATCATTAGTCCCATCCTTCCGTCTGGGTCAGTTTATGGTTCTTGTTCCTTGCGGACTTGGAGATAGGCCAGAGCAGGATGTTCGGATTCTTCTGCTTCTTGGCGAGTAGCTCCGGGTTGTAGTCCCAGATCTTGTCCAGACGGATGAGCGGCCACCAGATGACGCCTTCGGCAGGGAACTCGAGGAAATATTCATTGACAAGTGCCTCCAGGACGGCGTCCCTTGTGGCGGTCTTGTAGAAGTCCTCGATTCCGTAGGCCCTTTTAGCGATGATGTTCAGAGAGGCCAGAGCTCCGGCATAGTCCTTCTTGTAGTACTTCAGTTCCGCGTCCATCATCACAGCGTAGGCGTAGCGGTAGTAAAGAAGGTCGCAGTCGTTGATCACGGGCTGCTTTGACATGTCTCCGAGGAACTTGTTCGGCCAGGTAAGGGTCTGTCCTGAGGCACCGTAGGCCCCTTCGCCGAGGTTGCATTCCACTCTGGAGTCGTTGTGGTCGGCCTTGCTCTTGTTCAGCACATCGATGAACTCCTGCGAGTAGCACCACCACTGTGTTGAGCTCACCGGTACCGGTTTGTTCCTGTACTGCGCGGCTATGAGGTTAGTCGGGTGGTAGAAATAGCTGTAGTAACCGCCGGTGATCTTCTCCTTCTGGTCGTTCAGGAGGGCGAAGACAACCTCAGAGTTGCATTTGTGATCGCGGCTGAACACCTCTGAATATTTTGGAAGAAGCTTTCCTGAGGAGATCCCGATCGCTGACAGAGCCTCCGCGGCAAGGTTCAGGTACGAATCCCCACCGTCCTGTGTCGTGTACATCCAAAGCCCGTACTCGGCTTTAAGCATGTTCACAGCGTCGGCTGTAGCGAAGTATTTGTCTCCTCCGAGGTAGGCGGAGTTGGCCGCCGCTGTCTCGATGTCCCTGCCGATCTGGGCATAGACATCAGCCTTAGGGGCGCGCTCCGGGTAGGTCTCCGGCTGGTTCACGGACTCGATAGGCACGAGGTTCAGCGGAACGTCTCCCCACAGTCTGGCTGCCCAGAAGTAGCAATATGCCCTTGCGAACGCAGCCTGGCCGATCGCGAATCCTTTCTCGGATTCGGTCATGTCAACCTTGTCGGCGTACTTGAGCACGGCATTGGCCTGGTCGATGGTGGTGTAAAGTCCTGACCAGGCGGTCGATCTCGTGGAGGCGTTCATCGTGCTGGTGCGCACGGAGATCATGTCGTTGTCCTGAACCCTGGATTCAAGGCTTGGACCCCACATATAGTTGCCGACACGTGCCTCGCCCCAGTAGAAGACGTTGATGTAGCCGTCAACGAAATTGGAACGCATGCGCTCGTAGATCCCGTAGGTGGACTGGATGACATCTGTTGATGTCGTCCACATGTTGCTGGCGGACAGCTTGTTGTCCTGCATCACATCAAGATCCCCGTTGCAGGACATCATCGATGTGGCGGCCGAGATCATCAGAATATATTTCAGAATGCTCTTGTGTTTCATAATTAGAAGGTAATCTTGACATTGAACAATATCTTTCTCGCCGCCGGAGCGATGCTTGAGTTGGCGGACGCACCGGTGGACACAGATGAGTACATCGAGTCTCCCGATCCGGTTCCCATGCCGGTCTCAGGGCTGATCGAGCCGGAGACACCTGTCCAGTAGTAAAGCGTGTTGCCGGTGATCCCGACAGTCAACTTCTTGATCCACATATTCTTGACCCATCTCTCCGGGAAGTCGTAGTAGAGGGAGACATCGCGCAGACACAGGTAGTCGGCTTTCTCGACGTTGAAGTCGGAGGCACGGGAGAAGTTCCTGTTGCCATAGTCAGGGTCGTTCGGGAAGAATCTCGCGTACTTGGCGTTGTCGTCTCCTGGGTAGCGCCAGCAATCATAGACCATCTTGTCCAGATTGGAGTTGCAGTTGCCCAAAGTGCTCTGGAAGAAACGTGATTTCATGTAGTTGTAGATCGAATGACCGAGGGCGTAGTCAAGGTAGAACGAGAATGACAGGTTCTTGTACTTGAATGTGTTCATGATTCCGCCGATTGAGTGAGGCATCACGTTTCCGAGGCAGTACATGTCCTCCTGGTCGATCTGCTCCCTGCCGTCGGCCGTCTTCTTGGAGCCAGGACGGTTGCACCACTCGTAGTCACCGGCGTCCTTGCGTCCCTGGATGGACAGGCCGTCGGACCTGCGGTAGCCGTGCGACTGGCTGTCGTACAATGCGGCCGCGGCCTCGGCGTCATTCTGGAGAATATGTGAGATCTTATAGCCCCAGATGCGTCCGAGAGGCTCTCCGACAGCCGTGCCGCCGAAGCGCTCGCCGCTCTCTGACATGGTGTAGCCACCGATTCTCCAGGCGTCCTTGCCGTTGAGGTCGGTGTACTTGTACTCGTCCGGAAGCGACAGCACCTTGTTCTTGTTGAATGAATATGTAAGGCCGGTGCTCCAAGTGAAATTCTTGGTCTGGATGTTGACAGAGTTCAGTTCGATCTCGAATCCGTAGAACCTTGCGCTTCCGACGTTCGCCTTCACGGAGCCGAGGGATCCTGTGTCTGGAAGGGTGATGCTGAAGAGCATGTCGTCCGTCCTCTTGTTGTAGTAGTCCATCACGAGACGGAGACGGTCGTTGAAGAATCCGAGGTCAAGACCAAGGTCCAACTGGGTTGTGGTCTCCCATTTCATGTCTTTGTTCTGCATCGTGGAAGGCAGAAGGGTTGACTGCCCGCCATACAGAGACGAAGAGAACGCTCCGTAGGTGTCGTAGAGCCCGATTCCGTTGTTACCGGTCTGGCCGTAGGACGCGCGGAACTTGAATGTGTTCATCACGCTTTTGTCCACATCCCAGTACGGCTCCTCGGAGATGATCCATGCCAGCGATCCGGCCGGGAAGAATCCCCATCTGTTGCCCTCGGCGAACTTGGAGGAACCATCAGTCCTGACCGTGGCCGAGAGAATGTACCTGTTGTCGTAGTTGTAGTTGACACGTCCGAAGTACGAGATGAGCACTTGCTTGGTGTCCTGGTTGGAGGCCGTGAAGTTGACTCCGGAATCCAGGATCGGAACCTTGTCGGAGACTGAGCCGGTGGCGTTGGCGGTAAGATACCAGTACCTCCATGACATATAGTCGTAGCCGGCGGTGGCGCTGATGTTATGCTTGCCGAACTCCTTGTCGTAACCCAGGTAGGCGGTGAAGGAATCCTTCAGCGTCTCTGTCCTGGTCTCTGTTGTGGAACGGTCCGTGGAGATGTAGTTCATCGTGTTGCCGACCTGGCCGTAGGCGTAGTAGCTTCCACGGTAATTGTCGTCGAACACGGCGTACTGGGCTGTGGCCTTGAGGCCGTCGAAAATGCTCCACACGAGCTTGAAGTTGCCACCGAAGCGGTTCTGGGCCATCTCCCTGTCATAGAAAGCATCGTAGAATGACGCTGACTGCTGGTTCTTGTTGCTTCCGCCTGTCACCCATCTTCCGTCCTCGTAGAACTCCTTGTTCACAGGGCTCATCATGAGGCCTCGTCCGATGGCGTTGAAATAGTTGCCGGTCAGCGGGTTCTTCACTGACCTTGAGAAGTCGAAAGTCGTTGACGCCTCCAGGTTCCTGGTGATGTTGAAGGACGTGTTGCCGTGCATAGTGAACAACTTGTAGCCGCTCATGGCCACCATGCCGTCATCCTGAAGGTAACTTACCGAGGCGGCGTACTTCATGTTTTGTGAACCGCCGTTCACTCCGACATATTCCTTGTGCCATAGCGCGTTGGTGAACCACTGGCTCTGCCAGTCGGTGTCGGTGAATGTCAGCACCTTCTTCGGATTGATCGGGTCGTACATCCACTGCCAGCCGGACTGCAGCTCCTCGCCTTTCTCCATGTATCTGGTTGTGTAGATGTCCGTGCTCTTGTTGCCTGTTCCCGCGGCGTTGGCTCCGTCCAGAATCAACTGGCCGTTAGGGCCTTGCGCGATCGCGGGACGGACAAATGACAGGAACTCCTTGGCGTTCATCAGATCCCATCCGCGGGAAGGGGAGGACCAGCCGACCTGCGCGTCGAAAGTGATCCGTGGCTTCTCCCATGAATTGCCTTTCCTGGTCGTCACGAGAATCACACCATTGGAGGCGCGGGCTCCGTAGATGCCGGCCGAGGCTGCGTCCTTCAAGACCTCGATGGACTCTATGTCGTTCGGGTTGAGGTCGTCCATGTCCCTGGTCACGCCGTCCACGATGACGATAGGGTCGTTGCTCAAGGTGATCGAGGAACCTCCACGGATCAGAAAGCGTGGCGCATTTCCAGAGACCGTGTTGTTCGTGGCCACCCTGAGGCCGGTCACCTTTCCTTTGAGAGCGTCGCCGACGGAGGAGACAGGTGCGGCGTAGATGCTGTTGCCGTCCACCTTGGAGATGGCTGTGGTCAAGGTTTTTCTGGATTGGGTACCGTAGCCGACGACCACGACGTCATCCAGCACGTTGGCGTCCTCGGAGATCATCACATCGATCACCCCGCGTCCGTTGACCTTCTCATCGTGATTCTTGAAACCGATGAATGAATATTCCAGGACATCGTCGGCGTTGACTTCGATGGAGTACTTTCCGTCAAGGTTGGTGTTCGTGCCGATCGTCGTGCCTTTGACGAGGACACCGGCTCCGGCCAACGGCTCTCCCGAAGAGTCCTTCACCGTTCCTGTCACCTTGATGACATTTCCCTGTTTGGCCGCCGGCTGCTCGTAGGTCAGCACGACCGTGCTGTTTGTCATCTTGTAGCGGAATCCGGACACCTGATGTCCGAAAACGTCATCCAGGATGGACGCCAGAGACTCGTTCCTGGCGTTGATGCTGATGTCTCCCATCTCTTTCCGAGCCAAGGCTGACTCGTAGGAGAACAGGATTCCAGTCTTCTTCGTGAACTCTTCGGTGAAGGACTTCACAGTGGCGGACTTTACCGTCAGACTGAAACTGTAGGTCTTCCCGGTGTTTGTCTGGGCCACCGAACCCGGCGCGAGGCCGAAGAACGTGGCCAGAACCACCGCAAGGACACCCAGTCTTAAATAGATTGATTGTCTCATGTTTTTGAGTAGTTATTATGTTTGGTACTTAGTCTTTATCCAAAGTCTTTCCGATGACCTTCAGGCGCACTCCTGTCAGTTCCTCGACCGCCTCCATGAGTTCGCCGGCGTCATCGGTGCGTTTGTAGTTGAGGTTGTATTTCTTCGTGGTGTCCACCGGTGACAAGGCCTGGACCTTGATTCCGTACATCCGCTCGATGTGCGAGATGATGCCGTCGATCGACACTTGCTGGAGCGTCACCTTGTTGTAATGCTGCACGATGTAAGGTTCGGCCGCCATAGGGGTGACCTCGATGTCTCCGGTCTTGGCGTCGAACTCGGCCATCTGATCCGGGGACAGCCTCACAAGTCCTACACCTTCAGGACTTTGCAGCCTGACGGATCCCCTTTCAAGAAGTACCGACACTTTGCCGGCCTCGCTGTCCGACTTGACGCAGAACGCGGTTCCAAGCACCTTCACTTCAATTCCCCGCGCCTTTACGACAAAAGGATGGAGCGTGTCCCTGTGGACATCGAAATAGGCCTCGCCGGTCAGTTTCACGATCCGTTCGGACCGGCCCTTGGTGGAACCGTACAGGATCGACGAGTTCCTGCTCAGCCAGACCTTCGTGCTGTCATCCAGCATCATGGCCGACACGTCGTCGGAGATATTCGTGAATGCGGAATATTCCCGAAAGTAATCCGCGTCCGTCCGAAAGTGGCGGTAGGTGCCGGCTCCGATGACGAGCGCGGCGGCCACGGAAGCGGCTGCGAGCCAGGTCGCCTTGCGCCTCCGGCCTCTCCCTGATTGAACGGTGAATATCCCTCCGCTCTCCTCCGCGTCTATCCTTGCGTTGAGGCGGGACAGCATCTTGTCTGTGGCGTCGTCCCCGCCCAAGGCCGACGAGGCGTTGCGCATCGCTGACAAAGCGGCGAAATCCTCCCGGTTGGACTGACTTGCCTCCAGCCACTCGGCGAGGGCGGATTTCTCGTCGTCGGTCGCGGTTCCGCTGAGATAGCGGTGCACGAGCCTGAGTATCTCTTCTGGAATTTCCATTTTCTGATCGCGTTAATTATGTCTGTCAATTATTATACACACTTTATGAAGAAATCACCTAATGAAAACGTGATTATTTTCCGCAAAGGCATTTTTTGTCCTTGTCGAGACTTATGATTCGATTTTATTGACTATTTTTGCGCTCACCAAGGCTTTTTATGAACCGTACAGAATTAATAACCGGAATACAGAATGGCGACAGAGAGGCTTTCAACGACTTCTGCAAGGAAGAGTTGCCTGTGCTGATGTCGTATGCCAGGATCTTCCTGCCGGAGGAGTGGGCGGATGACGCTGTGCAGGATGTGCTGTTCTCGTTCTGGAAAAACCGTGAGAGACTGTCGGAAGGGACTTCGGCGAGGGGGTATCTTATGAAATCTGTCTATAACAGGGCGATGAACTATCTTAGGAAAGAGAATCTGTCGCGCCAGTACAAGGAATGGAATGATGCCCGGATCGCGGTTCTCTGCCTTGAGGGTGGTGATCCCGAGCGCAATCCAGTCATAAGGAACCTGTTCGACAAGGACTTGAGGAAGAATCTCGAGGATGCCATCACCAGCCTGCCGCCCAAGTGCCGCGAGGTCTTCATGATGAGCTACATCGAAGACCTTCCGAACAAGGACATCAGCGCGAGGCTCGGGATCTCCCTCAGCACCGTTGAGAACCACATATATTCCGCGTTGAAGCAGCTTAGGGTGGTGTTGGCCAAGGACAAAGCCTTCCTGCTGTTCACCCTTCTGCCTTATCTGGGCGACCTTCTGGACGGAATGCCGGACTGAAATCAAATCATCAAATTTTTATGAATATGAAAGGATATATTCTTTTGGCGTCATTGCTGCTTCCTGCGGCGCTGATGGCGCAGCCGGCGACCTCCGGACAGTACACTTACACCGGAGCGCCCGTTAACCTTACCGAGCACACGTTCAAGTGCGACCATCTGCTCAAGCTTCAGGGCACCGACAAGGAGGCTTACCAGGGGATGGACATCTGGGGAGACTACATCTTCAGCTGCCAGAACTCCGGTTGGCTGACCGTCTATAAGATTGACGGAGAGAAGATCACCAGAGAGTGCAAGCCGTTCAAGCTTGCCAGCTACGACAAGGTGAACCATGCCAATGTCGCCACTTTCGGCCGCACGTTCTATGACAAGGATGACCGTTTCCCGCTTCTGTACGTCAGCCAGTGCAACAGGAATCCGATCAACGGACGCAAGGACGTGCTTTACGTCGAGCGTGTAGCCAATGATCTCAAGTCATCCGAACTGGTCCAGACGATCTACTTCAAGGACACCGACCATCTTTTTGGCTACGCCCTTCAGTGGGTCATCGATCCGGACAACAATTACCTTTACGGTTACGGCAACACAGTTGACAACACCAACGCCCTGAACCGTCACCGCATCGTGAAGTTCCGCATCCCGAAACTGAACGAGTCCACGGACGGCCTCGTGACCCTGACAAAGGATGATTTGTTGGAGAATTATCTGATCGAGGACACCTACCAGACTCATTTCAATCCGATCGGCCAGGGCCTCTTCATCAAGAACGGCCAGCTTTTCATGCCTACCGGTTTCGGCAAGGAGAAGCAGCCTTCGATCCTCTACGTCTGGAATCTGAACACCCGCACCATGCAGAATGTCATCGATTTGACGAAAGCCACCTTCGGTGAGCTCGAGGACTGCGCCTACTACAAGGGCGACCTCTACATCCAGGCCCAGGGCGATCTGTTCAGGCTCACTTTCTGATTCCCTACGCTTCGGGTGCTGTAGAAGCGCGAATCACAATGAATCCCGCTCGTGGAAGGACATCTG
Organism: Alistipes sp. CAG:435; assembly: GCA_000433355.1. GTDB lineage: Bacteria > Bacteroidota > Bacteroidia > Bacteroidales > UBA932 > Cryptobacteroides. Next base: position 15,479 of record FR893115.1, read on the forward strand.
CCTCTCTGCAAGCGGGATTCTTGAATATACTCGCTCGTGGCGTCTGTCAACGTTTCCCTTTGAAGAAGTCGGTCATCAGGGCGGAGCACTCCTCGGCGAGGACTCCGGCCTGAACCTGTGTCTTGGGGTGGAGCAGGGAAGGGGAGTACAATGAATATCCCCGCTTGGGATCGAGTGCTCCATAGACTATGCGGCCGATCTGTGCCCAGTTCAGCGCGCTGGAGCACATGTTGCACGGCTCCACGGTGACGTACAGTGTGCAGTCATTCAGATATTTACCGCCGACGGCTTCTGTGGCGGCGGTGATGGCGATCATCTCGGCGTGCGCCGTGGGGTCATGGAGCCTTTCGGTCATGTTGTGGCCCCGGGCTATGATCCTGCCACGGCATACTATCACCGCCCCGATGGGGATCTCGTCCTCCTCAAAGGCCAGCTGAGCTTCCTTGAGGGCTTCCGTCATGTATTTCTCGTCGATGTCCATAATGAATAAGCTCAACAAAAAAGACAGGCCTGATAGACCTGTCTCTAAACGTCGTCAGACTGACTTGACTACCACCTGTCCTCAGATGATACTGTCAGCTTCTTGCGTCCGTGGCGGCGACGGGAAGCGAGTACGCGGCGACCGTTGGCGGTGGCCATTCTCTCACGGAATCCGTGCTTGTTCACGCGCTTGCGTCTGGATGGTTGAAATGTCCTTTTCATATCTACTAATTTTTTATATATTCCAAAACGGACTGCAAATTTAATCCTTTTGCCCGTAATTTCAAAATATTTTTGTATCTTGGATTCAGAAGCTGTTTTTCAATGGAAAATTAATTGTCAGCAACGACACTTTCTTCGAGGAGGTCATCGCCTTGCTGCGGGAAGGAAAGAAGGTCACGGTCCCCGGGAAAGGGGAGAGTATGCTTCCGTTCATAGTCGGCGGAGTTGACTCGGTGGTTCTTGAGGGGGTCGATGGAGGATCGCCGGCGGGAACCGTCCTGAGGACAGGCAA
>FR893115.1:16499-27624 GCA_000433355.1 Alistipes sp. CAG:435
GGAGCCCAGCCAATGTCGGCGGTCATTTCCTCGTCAGTGGCCTCTGGATTCCCCATCCTCAGATTCTCGCGTACCGTACCGCTGAACAAGGTGTTCCCCTGCGGCACGTAGGACAGGTTGCGGCGCGTGGCCTGTGACGCCGGAACCTGCCTGCTCAGCTCGACCGTAGGGTTCTGAATCTGAGCCACAAGCTGAAGAAACGCGGTCATCATTCCGAAGGTGATGTCTCCGCTTCGGATTCCAAATATTCCCCAGAGAAACGCCGTCACATAGCCTGCCGCGAACCCGCTCTGTACCGCGGCAGCCGACTCTTAGGTGTGTGAATATCCTCGCACCCGGAATGCCAACTCGCTGTCTGTCAGATGGATGATGTTTTAGGTGCGCGTGGCTTTTCGCACCTGGAAGTCCGGAACACCAACAGAACGCTCTGTACCGCGGCCGCCGACTCTTAGGTGTGTGAGTATCCTCGCACCTGGAACGCCAACTCGCTGTCTGTCAGATGGATGATGTTTTAGGTGCGCGTGGCTTTTCACACCTGGAAGTCCGGAACACCAACAGAACGCTCTGTACCGCGGCCGCCGACTCTTAGGTGTGTGAGTATCCTCGCACCTGGAACGCCAACTCGCTGTCTGTCAGATGGATGATGTTTTAGGTGCGCGTGGCTTTTCACACCTGGAAGTCCGGAACACCAACAGAACGCTCTGTACCGCGGCCGCCGACTCTTAGGTGTGTGAGTATCCTCGCACCTGGAACGCCAACTCGCTGTCTGTCAGATGGATGATGTTTTAGGTGCGCGTGGCTTTTCACACCTGGAAGTCCGGAACACCAACAGAACGCTCTGTACCGCGGCCGCCGACTCTTAGGTGTGTGAGTATCCTCGCACCTGGAACGCCAACTCGCTGTCTGTCAGATGGATGATGTTTCAGGTGCGCATGGCTTTTCGCACCTGGAAGTCCGGGACACCAACAGGACGCTCTGTACCGCGGCAGCCGACTCTTAGGTGTGTGAATATCCTCGCACCAGGAACGCCAACTCGCTGGCTGTCAGATGGATGATGTTTCAGGTGCGCATGGTTTATCGCACCTGGAAGTCCGGAACACCAACAGAACGCTCTGTACCGCGGCATACGCCTGAAATTATTTCACATAAGAAACTCCGACATATCCTTGCCGGCGAGGAGGCCGTCACGGATCTCGGTGGAGGAGATGTCCACTATGGGAGCGTCTATGACCTCTATGTTGTAGGAGCGGAGGAGGGTTTCCTCAAGGCTTCTCATTCCGTCTGGGACAATCTCTTCGGAATCAAGGACATAGGGTGCGGGGAAATCCTTGCACTCCTCGATCAGCTGACGCTTGATGCTGTCCACGTCGTAGCCTTTGCGCGGATAGACAGTCACACCATATTCAGAAAGAATTCTCGGAAAATCTCTCCAGCGGCGGATGCTCTGAAGGTTGTCGGCGCCGATGACAAGCGTGAAGTCGTTGTCCGGCTCCCGCTGCTTGAGCGCGTCAAGAGTCCTGATCGTGTAGTGCGGCGGATCCATCCTGAGCTCGATATCGTCCACCCAGACGTGCAGCTCAGGGTGACGCTTGACGGCGGCCACGGCAGCCTCGTAGCGGCTCTCGCCGGATTCGGCGCTGATTGAATCCTTCAGAGGGTTCTTCGGGGACACAACGAGATACACCCAGTCATATTCCTTCTCCCTGGTAAGGTACTCCATTATGGCCTGGTGACCGATGTGCAGGGGATTGAAAGACCCCGAGTAGACGGCTATCTTCACGGATTCCTTAGATGAATGTTGAGTAGTTCAGCTTTCCATCGTCAAGAAAGTCCTCGACGACCTTTTCCACCTCGGCGAACGCGGTCTTTAGGTCATCGTTGACAAGCACATAGTCGAATTTCGGAGCGTAGGTCATCTCCTCGGCCGCCTTGGCGACACGCTCCTCGATGGCCTCCGGGGAGTCGGTTCCTCTTTTGACGAGCCTTTCCCTTAGAGCCTCCACGGACGGAGCCTGAACGAATATGGACAGAGCCTTGTCTCCGAAATATTTCTTGAGATTGACTCCTCCCTTCACATCGACATCGAATATGATGACGTGGCCGGCCGCCCATATTCTTTCGACCTCAGACTTGAGAGTCCCGTAGAAATGATCCTCGTAAACTTCCTCATATTCAACGAAAGAGTCCTTGGCAATCAGCTCGCGGAACTTCTCCGGGGTGACGAAGTGATATTCCTTGCCGTCCCGCTCGGCGCCGCGCGGAGCCCTTGAGGTGGCGGAGATCGAGAACTCCATCTGATCCTTGTATATTCCAAGAATATGGTTGACTATCGTGCTTTTGCCGGACCCCGACGGGGCGGAGAAGATCAATACTCTGTTGCTCATTTGATTTATGAATATTTTCGTGTGTCTGCAAAGGTATCATTTTTTGCGGAAAGTTCAGAATCTTCTGTGAAAATGTGAGGAAATATGCCCGTAATTCTCTCAGCCAACGGCCGTACCGGGTGGTTAAACGTTTTAGTAAAATAATTGATTATTAAAAAATTATGTTTATATTAGCCCCCGCTTTGGTAAGTGGCGAACAAAAAGTTGCTACCGGGCAAGATGTTGTTTGTATTTCTTGAACAACTTTTTAAGTAAAGATTTATATACGATTGACAGGTATGTATAGTAGATGTTTGACCACTGTCCTTTCGGCTTTGCTGGCGTTTTCCGCTTGGGAGATGCCGACGCTTTGCGGTGGCGGAGACGCTCTCGCGCGGACGCAGGACCCGCAGGGGAGACTTGTGAAAGGAACCGTCACCTCGAATGACGGCGAGCCTCTGGCCGGGGCTTTTGTCTATGTGAAGAACTCAAAACTGGGTGTGAACACCGATCTTGACGGGCATTACGAGATAGCGGCCCCGGTGGAAGGAAAAAGCTATGTGCTTGTCTTCCAGTTTCTTGGTATGACCACCAAAGAGTTTACGGTCTCCGGGCCGAAGACCTTGAATGTCAGCCTTATGGACGATTCAAGCCTTGAGGAGGCCGTCATAGTCGGAGCCTACGGTGTCAAGCAGAAAAAGGAGGATATGATCGGCAGCGCCTTTCAGGTCAACGCCGACGCTCTCAAGGACAAGCCTAAGGCCAGGATTGACAATATCCTGAACGGACTTGTGCCGGGACTCCTTGTGGAGAACAATACCGATGCGGCCGGTTCGACAAGAGGCCGTCTTAATGTAAGGGTCCGCGGCAACGCCTCCCTGTCGGCTTCCAACGAGCCGCTGTGGATAATTGACGGCGTGCCTACCTACACGGGTGGAAGAACCAACCTGATGCCTGGAATGTCCACCTCTGTCTCACCTCTTTCATTGATCGATCCCAACGACATCGAGAGCATAACCGTCCTCAAGGACGCGGACCAGACCACGATCTACGGAGCCAACGGCGCGAACGGAGTCATCCTCGTCACGACCAAGAGGGGAGTGGCCGGGAATATGCCGCTGAAGGTCTCGGCTACAGTCAATTATGGAGTGGCCGCTCCTGACAAAAGCACGATGGTCAAGGTGATGAACGCCTCGCAGTACCTTGAGGTGGCGAAGGAAGCGTGGGTCAACGGCGGCAACAAGATGTCCGACTTCCCTTACCAGGACAACGACTACAACTCCTACAGCACCACCTCGACCGATTGGTTCAATGAATATATAGGGTTGGGTTCGACGCTTTATGCCTCTCTGTCCCTCTCGACCGGTACCAAGAAGGCCAAGACCTACGTCTCAGGATCATATTACCGCAACGAGAACACTGTCAAGGCCGATGAGTCCCAAAGGTTCTATCTCAGGATGAATCAGGACTATGACCTTACCGAGCGTCTGAAAATGGGCGTTTCGCTTATGGCGACCTACAACAACGATGATCTTTTCCCTCTCAGCTATGAGTATCTGGAAAACCTTCCGATCTTCTCTCCGTACCTGGAGGACGGCAAGACCTGCAGGCTTTACAACAAGATCTGGAGCGACACGGGCAAGGATTTCATAATGAAGAAGTTCCTCGGCAACAAGCTGCCGAACAGGGAGTACAACGACAACATCCAGAACTCCCTGAAGACCATCGGCAACTTCAAGCTGGACTGGACCATCATCGACGGCCTCAAGTTATCAAGCGTGTTCGGGGTCGAGTACCAGCACCATCACGGAAGTCTGTACTATTCCCGTCAGACATTGGCCGGGATGCTGGACGGCAAGCCTGTCGGAGAGTCCCGCAGGGAGGACGCCACCTATTTCAACTGGACAAACACCAACAAACTGGACTTCTCCAAGAAGTTCGGAAGGCACTCCGTAGGCGTTTACGCGGGTCTTGAACTTCATCATTCCGGCTACAACACCGCCTACGCCTCCGGTTCGGGCTTTATGAACGACCACATCAAGGAGATCAGTTATGCCGAGAAGGACACTCGTACCGGCGGCAGCTCGGCCTCGGTCTCAAGGACGATGTCCTATTTCGCGAGGGGAACATATTCCTACGACTCACGGTATTATATTTCCGCCAACTTCCGCCGTGACGGCAACTCGTCTTTCGGCAAGTACAAGAGATGGGCGCGGTTCTGGTCGGTAGGCGCTTCCTGGAACATCCACAAGGAGGCGTTCTACGATGTGGACTGGCTGAAGGTGATGAAACTCAAGGCTACCTATGGCACGTCCGGGAACTCCAGGATCGACACCTCGGTCGCTGCGGGGGCATATTCCTACGATGATTCCTATTCTTACATCGGTGTGACCGGGGCCACGCTTTCCACCGTGCCGAATCCGGGTCTTTCCTGGGAGACGACCAGAATGATCAATCTCGGTCTGGACGCCCAGATCGGCAGGGTACTGGATGTCGAGGTCGAGTACTACAACAATGTCACGAAGGATCTCCTCAGCAGGATCTATGTCTCCAGGACAATCTCGGATGACAGGATCTACGCTAACGTTGGGCGGATCAGGAACTCCGGATTCGAGATCAACCTTACCAGCCACAACATCGCCCGCAAGGATTTCGAGTGGAACACGACGCTCAACTTCTCGCACAACTCCAACAAGATCCTTGAATTGTACAACGGCATCCAGACCGGGTTCACCAACAGTGTATGGAAGGAAGGCTATGACTCAAACACTTGGTACCTTGTGCGTTGGGCTGGTGTCGATCCTGCGGACGGAATGCCGGAGTGGTACGAAAAGGATGGGAATTTGACAAAAAAATATTCCACGGTACGACAAGGATGGGAATCTGACAAAGACATATTCCACAGACGACCGTGTGGCGGACAAGAGCGCGACGCCGATCGGTTTCGGAGGGTTGATCAATAGTCTCACGTACGGGAACTGGTCGCTTTCGTTCCAGATCAACTATGTGATCGGAGGGTATTCACTTCCGACGTATGCCTCAAGGTTCATCAAGGATGGCTACGACATCACCTCCGGCAACCAGGCTGTCGAGGTCTATTACTACCGTTGGACGACTCCAGGCGAGGCTTCCCGGTACCCGATCTCGTCGCAGAAGACAACCAGTTCGGCAAGGTACTCGACAAGGTTCCTCTACAGCAAGACGAACTTCAACCTGAGCAATCTCACCTTGTCCTACAGGTTGCCCAAGCCGGTGATCTCCAAACTGAAAGTGGAGGGGGCGACCGCCACGCTGATCTGCGACAACCTCTATCTTTTCACTCCGGGCCAGAGCCGGAAGTACAACTCGTACAAGACCCTCAGCAACGGCTACCCTGTGACCAGGACCATCACCCTTGGCCTTAACGTTTCATTCTGATGACAGCGCTATGATGAAGACAATATATTCAAAGATAATGACTTTGGCCGCCGTGGCCACGCTTTCGGCCTCCTGCGACTTCCTTGAGGTGGAGCAGGTGGGCAAGAGCGACATTGACACCTATTTCTCGGAAGTCTCGGCTCTCCAGCCGGCCCTGAACGGATGCTACCATCTGTTATATTCATTCTACGACAGGGAGATGCTGGCCTATCCGGAGGTCACCGGCGACCTTGTGGATCTTTCCTCCAACAACGCGACCTGGACGAACCAGTACAATTTCATCTCCACCTATCTTGAGGAGACGACGGCTGTGGGTTACATCTGGAAACTGGGATATTCAGTCATCCAGAACGTTAACTACATCATCACCTACGCTCCGGACCTGAGGAAAAAGAACCCTGACAGCGCATCCGTGATCGACAACATCCTGGCCCAGGCCTATTTCCTGCGCGCCCTGACGCACCTGGACATCTGCCTCACCTATGCCCAGAACTACACGTACACATCTGATGCGTCGCACCTCGGTGTCCCGGTGATGACCAGCATTCCGGTCGTGACCGACAAGATGAGGCGAAGCACGGTGCGGGAGGTATATTCCCAGATCATCGCCGATCTGGAAAAGGCTCTCTCGACATTCACGGCGGACTATTCTTTCAATGAATATTTTGCCTCTCCGGCTGCCTGCAAGGCCCTTCTGGCGCGGGTCTATCTCTATATGAATGAATATTCCAGGGCCGCCTCCCTGTCCGCCGAAGTGATGAAGGAGTTCCCTCTGACAGCGCGCGAGAAGTACAGGAATATGTTCGTGAACGTGGCGACGCGGGGAGGGGAGTCCATTCTCCGGCTCAACGGGTACGATCAGTCGGATTTCATCAGCGACCTTTACTATTACGAAAGTCCGTCCGCAAGGCCTTCCGCCAAGCTGAGGGAACTCTTCACCGATGAGCGTGACGTTCGTCTTACGCTGTTCCGCCACACCGCGAACAGCGGTCAGACCGGCCAGGCGGTGGACTATGATAACGTCTGTATGAAGTTTTATTGCACCGACGAGACGACCAACAAACTGGACAGGCACTTCGATCCGTTCATCCTGAGGTCGTCGGAGATGTACTTGATCAACGCCGAGGCGAATTACGAACTTGGCAACACATCTGTGGCTGCCGATGACATCAAGGCATTGGAGGCCAGGGCTTTGGGCGTGGATGCCTCTGAGGTTGTGATTGACTTGGCCTCTTTGGAACTGACCATCCAGAATGAGAGGATGAAGGAACTTTGCTTCGAGGGGCACCGCCTTTTCGACATCAGCCGCCGTCACGAGAATCTCAGCCGCTCCCGCAACTCGACCTCATCCGTCTTGTTCCTGAAATATCCTGACTACCGTTTTGTCCTCCCGATTCCGTACCTGGAGCTTGAGTCCAATCCGGAGATGGAACAGAATCCTTCATCTAATTGATGGTTAATATATTGACAATGAATATGAAAAAGAATATATTGCTGATGGCTTTGTCAGCCGTTCTGGCTGTTTCCTGCACGAAGGAACTGCCGCTTTATGACACTCCGTTCTTCAGCATCGCCACCCAGGACGGCGCTTCGACCGCCGTTGTCGGCTCGGATGTCGAGAATGTCAACACCTATTATGTCACGATGAGTTCCGTCTCCCGTGGCGATAACGCTGTCGTTGATTTCACGGTCACTCCTGGTGCAGGGCTTAAGGAAGGCGTTGACTATGAGATCGTCACCCAAGGCTCGTCGCTGACATTCCTGCCGGGAATCTACAGGATGCCGATCCGTGTCCGTTGGAAGGAGCATTCGCTGGACGATTCCGCCGACAACACCCTGACCATATCCCTGACCGGAGGGACGGACGGTTTCTGTCTCGGAATGCCTGGACCAGATGCCAAGTTCAGCAGACTGGTCATCACAAAGAAGAATCTTTACAATTAATTATTAATGGTTTTATCGTTATGAAAACTGCTAAATTTCTGTGCGCCGCGGCTATTGCCGCTTTGACAGCGCTTGTCTCCTGCAACAAGGACCCAGACATCCCTGAACCCCTCGTGAAGAGTTTCGGTTTTTATGCTTCCGACAACGTCGGCCGGATTGATTCTGACTGCGTGGGAGCGGTCTCCGGTACAGAGATCACCGTGGGCGTGCCTCCGACAACCGACCTTAGTGAGCTTGTGGCGCGTTTTACCACGAATGATGGCAATATCGTGTCTGTCGGCGGAGTCGCTTTGATTTCCGGGCAGACTGTACAGGACTATTCCGCACCAGTCTCTCTTAAGGTTGAGGATGAGGAACTTAAAGCCAGCGTGCTTTACACTGTCAAAGTCAGTCTTAATCCGGACTCCGATCCGAAACTGACATCGTTCAAGTTCGAGTTGGTGAATAATCTTGAGGCCGTCGGAGAGGACATCGAAGGTGAGATTTCCGGAGACGCCATATCCGTGCCGATGATCAAGGCTGCCGACAAGACCAAACTCGTGGCCACATTCACAACCACTCCTACCAACGTTGTCAAGGTTGGTGACGCTGTTCAGGTCAGCGGTGAGACGGCCAATGACTTCACGAATCCGGTTGACTACATAGTCTCCAACAGCGACGGCAGCAAGAGTGCGCTCTACTCCGTGTCGATCAGGACTGTGAACGGAAAGTTGGAGCCGATCGTGACATATTCGGAGCGTCCGGTATTTTCGGGAGCGGTTCTTCGCGTCGATCCATCTGACAAGTCTCCGTACATTGGATTCAAGGAAAGAGAGGTCAAGGATTCTGAGTCAGTATCCGCTGAGAAGATGACCGTTGTCAAGTATGTTGATGGTGCTTGGAGCACTGTGGGAAGCGCTGGATTCAGCAAGAATGTGAACAGTTCCCACTATGACTTTGACATCACGAAAGAAGGTACTCCGTATGTGGCTTATGCTAATGCTGAGGTTTCCCCTAAGAATGCCCAGGTAATGAAATATGATGGCGGTTGGAAAGTTGTGGGAGAAGAAAACACAAGCGATATGCTTTCAAATTATGTCGGTCTTGCGGCATTCTCTGACAATAACATTGTCGTGACGCAAATTAACGGTAACGCTAAGAGCACATTCTCTAATCGTACCTTGGTGGCGTCTGTGTTCAATGGATCTTGGAACAATCAGGAAACCAATCTGGCCAAGACCCAGGTTTATGCCAAGGCTTCCTGCAAGGCTGGAGAGACTGCTTATGTGCTCGCCATACGCCGAGGAAAATCGGACGGCGTGAACTATGGTCATGATGTCTTGGCCTATAATGGTGGCAATTGGTCCTCCTTACGCTCAAATTATGTGAGGGAAGGCGCTACACAGACAGGCACCTACGTCTATGATATCACGGCAGCTGAGGATGGATCTGTTTATATTCTCACAGCTGATAACGCGTCCGACGGATCCGCCTATCATTTTGTTGTCGAAAAGTACAACCCTACAACCAAAGATTGGTCTGTGGTCGGAGGCTCTTTCTATCCTTATGTCCACGCTGATTCTCACGACAGGGCTAAGATCGCTGTCGCTCCTGACGGAACAATTTATCTTCTGTATCTGGATAACAAGAGCAATGCGCTGAACCTTACATGGTTCGACTCTGAAACAAAACAGTGGGCAGATCCGTTGCTGGTTGCGAATGAGAAAGCGACTGATCCTTGCATCGCCTTCACGACATCAGGTGTGGGCTACATCGCTTTCACTGACGCCAACAATGCTGAGAAAGTATTCATTTACAGATAGTCTCTGTGCGTTTTTGATGGTGGCGCTGTTCCTTGGGGCGGCGCCATCTTCATATTCACGTCCCTTGAGGGTCGCTTTCGTGGGGGATCCGCAGGCGGACGGAACGCTGCAACTTGAATATTGCCGTAAAACCATCTACAAGGAACTTCGTGAGAGGAAAGACCTTGATCTGGTGATAGTTCTGGGAGATCTGGTGAACGACGATGTCTCGCTTTTGGAACCGACCAAAGCCAGTCTGGATTCCCTGCCTTGCCCTTGGTTATGTGTGCCGGGCAACCACGACCGTGATGTCTATCCGAAGGTTGACGGCCGGAAGCGGCCCCGGGACATCAGCACCTACCGCAAAGTGATCGGCTACGAGGACACGACTTTCGTCAAGGGCGGCATCCGCTTCATCCTGATGAACGATGTGAGGCTCGGAGGGAAGGAATATGAGGGCGGCTTCCGCAATTCGCAGAAGGTTTGGCTTGACTCTGTCCTGAGGGCGACACCAAGGAATATGCTCGCGGTGCTGTCCGTGCATATTCCCGTCACACAGTTCGCCGCCAAAGATTCCTTGTCCGCCATTCTGTCAGTTCATCCGAATATCCTTGTGATGAGCGGGCATACGCACAAGGTCGAAAGGAAATACCTTTATCTGGAAAATGCCGGAGCGGCCTCTTCCTCTGGTAACGATGCCCTGGATATCCCTGAGGTTCAGGTCGGTGCGACCTGCGGTTTGTTCTGGCTCGGTGTCAAGGACGAGACTGGATTCCCTGCGGCGACGATGCCATGTGGCGCTCCGAGAGGTTACTTTGTGGCAGACTTCAAGCGGAACGGGAAATATTCATTGGCATATAAAGCTGTGCTTAGGGACGATGTCGCCTCGGTCTGGGTGTCGGGTGATTCCACACTCATTGTCAATGTTTTCGGTGGAGCGCCGGACGGGCGTGTCTCGGTCAGGATTCCAGGACCCAAAGGGTGGCTGTCTGCTTCCCGTGAGGAAAGGCCTGCTCCTGAAGCCCTTGCGGTCATTGAACGGAACAAGTCAATTCCACGGAAAATCGGAAAGGTGCGTAATCCTGAATATCTTCCGATGAGAAAGACGAATTCTCCTCATGTCTGGTCCCGGGTTCTTGGCTCTGATGTTGATGTTCTCAAGGTCGGTAAAGTAAAGATCCGCTACCGTGATCCAGTGATGAGATTCACGATTCAAGCCGATGTAAAACGTTGCCCGTAGGCTAATTCACTAAAAATGCTTATTTTTGCAGCCGGGAAAGTTGTTCGTGTTCCTTCCAATGTGTGGAGCCGCTTCTTCCCGGTTTGTTTTTTGTCTAAAGAAAGGCGGTTTTGGCAAGGAAAAAGCAAAGTTCTTCTGTTCCGGATCCGGAATATCTTAAAATGCGCAAGGCTTCCCTCCGGCGCACTCATCGTCAGGTGATCTACCTGAACGATAAGGAATTAGCTGCCGTGAAGGAGTATTGTGACCGTTTCGGTGTCAAGGAACGTTCCACAATCTTCCGCGAAGCTGCGATGGAGCGCATCCTTGCTCAGCTGGACGACAGCCATCCGACGCTGTTCTGATGAACAGCGTCGGATTCTCCGACCTTCCTAACCCCC
>FR893116.1 GCA_000433355.1 Alistipes sp. CAG:435
TTGCATAAAACTAAAAATAATTGTATCTTTGTTGTATCACATACAGCACGATACGATTATGCCTATTCAGAAGTACGAGGTGAGCTTGTCTGCAGAGGAGCGCAAACAGCTGACCAAGATTGTGAAGTCCGGCAATATGCCGGCGCGAACCATCCTGAGAGCCAACATCCTTCTCGCGGTAGACAGGAATGGGAAACAGCCTATGACTGTGCAAGAGGCTGCCATAGCCTTCAACACGTCTGCCACTACAGTCCAGAACGTCAGGACTCGTTATGGGGAGAAGGGACTCGACGCAACCATCCAGCGAAAGAAACGGGAGACGCCGCCAGTAGAGGCCAAGGTTACCGGAGACGTCGAGGCTCATATCATAGCTCTCGCCTGCGGAGATCCTCCCAAGGGATATGCCAAGTGGACGCTTCGTCTTCTTGCCGACAGGTCGGTCAAACTGGGGTATATAGAATCTATATCTCATACGCAGGTCGGCCGCATTCTAAAAAAAACGAGTACAAGCCTCATCTGAAGAAGTGCTGGTGCATACCAGCCAGCCATAACGCGGCTTTCGTCGCAGCGATGGAGGACGTCCTTGAGGTGTACAGCCGTCCATATGATGCCAAACACCCTGTCGTATGTATGGACGAGAAACCTGTTCAACTTCTGACAGAAGCAAGGGATGGCTTTACTTCCAACAGTACAGGTGTACGATACGAGGACAACGAATATGTGAGGAAAGGCACCTGCAGCATCTTCCTTTTCACTGAACCCCTGGCCGGATGGCGTGAGGCTGTAGCAAAGCGGCAGAGAACCAGAACTGACTGGGCAGAACGCATCAAGTGGCTGCTTGACGAGAGATACCCAGATGTCGAGCAGGTCGTACTTGTATGTGACAATCTCAATACTCACAATATCGCATCCCTTTACGAGGCGTTTGAACCGGCGGAGGCTCTCCGCTTGGCAAAGCGTCTTGAAATACACCACACGCCCAAGCACGGCAGCTGGCTTGACATAGCAGAGATTGAACTCTCTGCTCTCGGGAACCAATGTCTGGCAAAAAGGCGCATAAACAGTGTCGAAAAACTTAACGAGGAACTTTCGTCTTGGCATACCGAGCGAAACGACGGTCAGAAGAGTGTGAACTGGCAGTTCAAGACTGCCGATGCTCGCACCAAGCTGAAGCACCTCTATCCTATATTGAACTTTTAAGTGTTACAAAGTACTAG
>FR893117.1 GCA_000433355.1 Alistipes sp. CAG:435
TCGGAGATTCAGCCTAATTTTTTGTACTGTCAAAAAGTTTTAGAGGACAGTAATAATAATATATCTGATCTTCTCGCTGCTCGGGTACTACACTCAGGCCGAGGTAAAGTCTGCGATCGGACGGGCGGATGCCGTGTGCTGGACCAAGGATCGAATCTATATCTTTGAGTTCAAGGTAGATGGATCAACGGACGAGGCTCTCAGGCAGATCGATGAGAAAGGTGCCTTGATCCCGTACAGGTTTGAAGGAGCGGAGGGCGGTAAGGGCGCGTCGGCCGCTGAGTCTGTCACTAAACTGGTCTCTGAACCTATCGAAGCTACTGGTTTGACAACCAGCAGAGATGCCTCGACAGGCTCAGTGACCGAAACAAGTCCTGCGACCGGCAGGTTACTCGTCAAGGTCGGAGTGAACATCTCCACCCAGACCCGCACGATCGAATCCTGGAAAGTTGTCTTGGAATAAAAAAGGCGACCGGACTCTTCGACCGGTAACCAAGGATCCCTTTTCTATTTCTTTGTGATGGTCGGAGGAGTCCAGCTGTCCAGCGCCTTTAAATCCGGCTGATACAGGCGCATGAAAAGATGGAAGCCCTTATTGCCCGTAGGCAACCAAAAGGAACCATCCTGAGGGTCGGCGGCCGACAATGTGACATCAAGCGTTCCATCGGCATTGAGATTGTATCCGCTGCGGTCGGTAACATTATACCGGTTGATAGGGTTATCAATAAGATAGTCGTCGTCCCCGTAGGCGGTTATCGACCAGAAGCCGCCTTCCTTGACAGGAGGAAGCGAGCTGAAATGCAACGTATAACTATTTGCGCCATTGAGGGCTTTATTGTCAGAGTCGTAGTCGGCACGAGGATAAATAGCCACCTCATTGGTATTGGCTCCAAGTCCCACCAACGCCACGGCGGCACGGAAATCATAGGCTTTGCCAAAGTCGCCTATAGGCTCCATAAAATATGACCATATTCCTCCTATGCTCTTCTTGTATGTGGCTGCAACGGCAGCGGCGTCTGCCTTGAAAGAAACCTTGACATGCGCGAACATCTCCGCCCCGTTTTCGACCTGCTTCATCTTAAGCCCCGGGCCGACTCCAAGTCTCTTCATTCGTTCTGTCACCTCGGTGTCAAAGGTCAAAGGAGGGTTCTTCTCCATGAGAGAGTTTGCCTTGGCGAAATATTCATCAAGCGACATCGCCATGCATGCCTTTACAGGATTCACATCCTTCGACGCATCGTAAGTGCCCTTTGGCGCGACATATCCCGCATCGCCATAAGCCGAAAGAGGATAAGCCTTCATGGCGTCCTGAATCTTCCTTACATTCTCATAGTCGCCCTCTCCCTTATTAAGGATGCGTACGATACACCAGCCCATTGTCGTAGGCATCTCCACAAGAGTGGCTCCCGCCGGAACAACAACCTTCACTCCCTTCTTGGCGAACACATATATGCCGCCATCAGTGATGACGCTTGTTGTGTTTGTCCATGCGTCAAGCACCTGAACATTGCAGAATCTGTCTTTGACTTCAGGGAATTCGAACACAACCGGTTCATCCAAGTCCATCCACAACCGACTGTAATATGTGTCCACATTAGGTGTCACCACCGACTTGCTCGATGCATCGGCCATCTTCACGGCATGGATAAGCTGATTGACCGGCGCGCGCGGTATGCCCGGAACAAATGTCTCGGCATTTGTTTCCACCGACTCCGTGGCATCCATGATCATCAGCGGAAAGGTGTAATAGAAGGCCTCTTTCAATTCGCTCTCGGTTATGGCGATGGGCTCATCTGCCGGATCGGTGGCCGGGCCATCGTCAGAGCATCCTGCAGACAAACACAGTGTCACGAGGAGAGGAAGAAGGAATCGTTTTGACTTCATAAATATAATTTTGTTTTGTTAGGAATAAGATACCAAAGATAAAGACAAGGAGCCGGACACAGTGTTCGGCTCCTATTGGTTGGTGTTAGATTTCCGTTACTTAGGTGTTAGACTTGTGACGAATCTAACACTTAAGACTTATTTTTGGGCGTTATCGGCCCGCCTTTGGCGTTATCTGCCCGCCATTCGTTGATGGTCAAACCAGTTGCCTCCTTAAACTTAACCTGAAGATGGCTGCGCGAAAAACCACAACTTTCGGCTATCGCCTCATTTGAATATTCAGGATGCTCCAAGATTTCACGCTTCGCCTCTTCTAAACGAAGAGCGGAGAGCCAGATGCGGAATGTCTTGCCTTCCACTTCGCGAAGATACTGCACCAGTTGACGCTTGGGGATATTCAATCTACCGGCAAGTGTGCCGCTGTTGATTTCGACAGAGGCATAACCCTGACTCTTTCTCCATCCTTCGATCAGGCCACAGATCCTCGCTTTAAGCTCGTCATCCATAACTGCCCTGGCCGCTTCCGTGGCAGTGTTTCCTCTTACGGGACAGACTTCCTCCTCTGTTTCCTCTACAAGAATATCGTTCACTTGCCTGATGTTGAAACCAAGGGCCACAAAACTGATGATATAGAACACAAGGGTAACGAGAAACAGAGGTCCCGCAATGGCAAGCGCGGGTGTGTAGAATATGCTGAATGTCACAAGTATGGATGCCATATATAGCAACCGGACGCTTGTACGCATATACAGGTTGTAAAGTATTGGCTCCTGTTCCGACTCCTCGTTCACCATTTTCCTTACACGACGTATCTCTTTTATGGGATAAACGATGAAGAAGACCACTGTCAGAAGGTATATCAATCCCATCACGTACAACACTTCTTGCATATGCAGACTGCCATAACGCAGATAACCGTAAGCGAAACAGCAGAGAATAAGCACCATGCTTATCACTGACGCCGACAAGAATTTACGATGATAACCGCGTCCGCAGCCTATACGCAATATCGAATAGGACATGATATAAGTAACCGGCGAATAGAAAAGTATATTGACCACGGTCCCCACATCGTCGCCTTGCGCACGGAAACCAAACCACATCTGCAACAAATAGTGTACTCCGAGCAACAGCATGGCAAGCGCCAAGAGCCATCGCACTTTCTCATACGTTCCTGTGGTGTCGGGCTTCTGAAGACACGACAGCACAAGAACAAGCAACAATGTAAGCGACACTCCCATCGAGCCTGCCTGCATCACAAGTAAAATGTCGGATAATTCTCGCATCTGACTGTCTGTTGATCATCTTCTATTGCGAAATTACAACTTTTCTCCGAAACATCTTAATTTTAAATATTTTCCTCTAAAAAAACTTGCTGGTGCAAATGTAAGAGATGATAATATTAGGAAACTATATAGGAGTTGGCCAACATTTCTCTTATAACGCTGATATTTAA
>FR893118.1 GCA_000433355.1 Alistipes sp. CAG:435
CTGCCACAGTTTTCTTCCCCTAACCAAAACCAGACGTCTTATCCTTGTTGGTACACCAAAAGTGCGTTTCCTGCACCAATGGTACACCCCTGTATATTCGGTGCATACAAAGACCTCATCACGTACATTTTCTGTCCAAAAACAATAGGGGACCGGTCTTCCATGTATGAAATAGTCATGCGTACCTAAAGCGCCATTTACTTGACAACCAACGAGTTGATGTTCCAGGTATGAATATATTCACACACCTAAGAGTCAGTGCCCCCGGTACAGGGCGTTCTATTGGCGTTCCGGACTTCCAGGTGCGAGAAACCATTCGCACCTGAAACGGCATTTACTTGATTGCTAACGAGTTGATATTCCAGGTATGAATATATTCGCGCACCTGAGCGTTACGGCATATTATGGTATGCCAAGCCTTAGATCCGCACAATATTATGTCTGGTTGGTTTTGAAGGCGCTATATACCATTAACAGATACAGTTACCTTAGTGAGTTTTTTGTATGCCTGCAAACGCTTGGATGTCGGCACGATACGGAGGAAGATAGTCAACTTATATATATTTCCTTTAATTTATAGAGAGAACATACACACACCAACTCTTGCCGGTTCTTCACGGCACTTGCCAATCGTGAAAACCCTTGCATATTCAAGATATTTTCACAAACTTTGCGCTGCCGGATGGGATTATGTTTCCAATCCGGGGAAAGGCTGCGATATGGCATCCCCGTGCCAAGCTGATTTTTGTAAAACGAACAACGGTGCTCCAAGATTCCAAAGCTTTTTGCAAGGAGCTGAAGTTTCTTTGGAAGACACCTGACAAATTTATTACAAATATGAGACGTAAAATGTTTTTTGCGGCGGCGCTCTGCTGCATTGTTTCCGCGGTGACGGTTTCCTGCGGGAAGGACAATCCTGACACTCCCGAACCGGAACCGACACCCGAACCGGAACCGGAAGTTCCTGTTACACCTAAAGATACCGTTGTCTATGCGGTCGGACAGGAAGCCGTTCCAGGGAAGGGTTACTACTATGCGACAATCTGGAAGGACGGCAAGAGGATCCTCCTCTCCGACGGGAGTTATGACGCATTCTGCAACGGAGCCTATGCTGACGGCGAGACTATCTACATCGCGGGCTGCGAGGCGACAGGTGACCTTGTGGATGACGGTTACTATGAGCCTTATCACCAGAATGTCGGCGTGATCTGGAAATTCAAGGCAGGTGAGGAAGACAAGGCGGAAAAGACCGTCATCAGCGACGGGAAATATTCCACATCCCCGATTGCGGTGACTGTCGCTGACGGGAAGGTCTATGCCGCGGGATTCGACTCTCCTGACTATGACAGGCGGGCCATCCTTTGGACAGACGGTCAGCCTCAATACCTTACGGACGGTAAGACTGACGCGTTGGCGTACTGCATCTATTCCGATGGCAAGGATGTATATGTCGGTGGATATGTGCAGCCGGCCAGCAACAAGCAGGGTGGCATTGCCACCATCTGGAAAAACGGTGTGGCTCAGAGCCTTACAAGCGGCAACACGGTAGCGAAGGTGAACGCCATCTGCATCGATGGCGGGAAGGTCTATGCGGCCGGATCCGAGAAAGAGTCAGGCGGAAGATGGAAAGGCGTTCTCTGGATTGACGGTGTGGCACAGGACTTCACCGACTACGTCGGAACAGAGGTCACCGGCCTCTACGTCAAGGACGGAGAATATGTCATCGAAGGGAATATGACCGAGACCAACTCAGCCAAGGACATCTGCCCTTACATCTGGACATCAGCAGGCGCACAGAAAGTCGCCGAAACGGCTCTCTGCCAAGGCGTTGGTCTCGCTGTCGCAGGAAATGACATCTATGTGGCCGGTAACGAAGTCGCCGGCTATGACTCTGAGTACAACCAGATCAACATCGCCCACCTCTGGAAGAACGGTGTCGAGCAGGAGCTTGAGGTCGAGTACAAAAACGACTTCTCCCTCTGGGGTGTCATCTGCGCCTATGTTGAAAAGAAGTAATCTTTCTGAATATCCTAACTCAGGCTGGCCGGGGGAACTTCTTCGGCCAGTTTTTATTTTAGGGAACTATGTAGGCTGGAAGTATCCAGCTCACCATTCCATTGCCACGGCCAGTTTAGGTTACTATATAGGAGATTGAATCGGGACCTTCGTTGAAAAGAAGATCCATACTCGCCTCGGTCAGTCCTATTTAGGTTTGGTTACTATATGTTTTTTTTGTTTTACAGTACTGATGTTTAAGTAATTGCGGCCTGTCGACATCCGATGCGATAATTTGTATGTCAAGGGCTTAATTTTCATCGTAGTCATACAATAAACTAACAGACAAGGAAAGGAAGAAGATTTCGGGCCTATTCATCGGGTGAAAAAAGTGGCTTTCTGCACCCGACCCCAATTTGTAATGACTTTTCGGGTGTCAAACGCTCCTTTTTTCACCCGGAACAACAGCCACTTGGATCTGAGTCGATTATACCACACGCCAAGGTTGGTGAATGAGAATCAGGAATGTTGCTTCTTGCCTCTTAGTTCATTTGGCACACCAGAAGAGCACTTCCTATACCATACGGTGTGTCCCGGTATATTTGATAAACAGGAAGGCCTTCGGCCGTATATTTTTCTGTTCAATAAAGCAAATGGAGATCATTCTTCCAAGTATAAAAAATCATACGTACCTAAAACAGCATCCCTCTGACAAATAGATAGTTAGTGTTCTAGGTGCGAGTATATTCACACACCTGTGAGTCGGCGGCCTCGGTGCAAGGCGTTCTATTTGTGTTCAGAACTTCCAGGTGCGAGAAACCAGTGTGAATATGTTCTCGCACCTAAGCGTTATGGGCATATTATGGAATGGTCCGCAAAGCCACAAAGCCACAGTATATTATGCATAGCTAATCTTAAAGGCACTATATGCCATTAACGACACTGTTATCTTTGTGAATTTGGCTGCTGGCAATCATCTGGACGTTGGTACGATAAGTGGAAAGATAAGTCAACAGATATATAATTTCCCAAGGAGAATGGATGTGTAGTCCAGTTGAACGAACGCTCCTTCACAGGCGTTAACTTGTGTAAATCACGCTTTTAGAAGGACAATGCTCCCTTCACGAGCGTATTCCTGTCATATTCACGCTTTTGGAGGACGTGAGTTTAATTTAGGAAATGATATATGAGCTTGACTGACATTCCACATTATGGAGCTGAGACTCAGACACACACACGAGTATTACTTTCAACGGCGATTATGCAACACAGCAATGCACAGCCACAACTTGGCAAAAAGGCAAATTGCATGGCGAAAAGCCACTAATATCCTCATATCCAACTCAGGGAAAGACTTACTCAAAATTTCAAAGCGAGTCCTAAACCGTAATTCTGTACACCAAGGTCAACTTCAATATTTCTCTCGGCAAACCCATTAGCGGAATTGAAACTCCTTTTGGATTTCTTTATCATAGACGAACCCACTAAGGAACATGAAAATAATAAGTTGCTTCAGATTAAGAGAAGATTTTCGAGGATAGATCTTTTTTTGAAGAAGGAGTGTGCCGGTGGCACATGACTGATGAGAAAAGAGATCTAGACCGAAAAGATTCCTTAAGATGATGCAGGTTATTTTTTGAATGTTACTAAATCCAGAGGAAGCCCCAATAGAACCAATCCAGCACAGATACCATATACAGTACCGTCTTCATCAAGACCTCCACCTACGGCAGAACCGACAAGCCATCCTAAAGCGAATCCAGCACCAACACCGATCATAATGGAGCCTGTGGTCTCAAATAAGCGTCCAGATTTATATCGACGGTAATCTTCAGGTGATAAATATCGGCTGGCATCAATGCGGACACCATTTATACTAACGTCTCCCCGCCAACTATTGTATGTCATCTGACCATCAATAAGACTCTCGGATATGTCGTCATTCGCTCTGAAAACTTCTTTCTGACCATTCTCATATGCAATGGAATACACATCTGATTTCGGCGAGGCATAAATCACATCAACGTGTTTGTCCACATCCAAATAACGAATATAATAGAGGCAACAATTTGTTTAACCAACTAAAACTACTATCTTTATGGCTGTTAATGGACAGAATTTATTGTCAAGTGCACTGGACTTGCCCAAGAGTATGTGGAAGCGCTTGCGCAACAAAAGAAGTAATATGACAAGCAAGGATTACAGGGATTTCGCGGTGGAGCAGATGGGGCTGCTTGAGGGGATTTGCACGAAGCCGATGATGGGAGAGTTTCTGCTGTACCGGCAGGGGAAATATTTCGGAGGAATCTACGACAATAGGGTTCTGGTCAAGAAGACCAAGACCAACGAGAGATTCGGGATGCCGGAGGCGATTCCTTACGAGGGGGCCAAGGCGATGTATCAAGTCAACATCGACAACAGGGAGGAAGTGGCGGAGGTCATCAAGGCTACCTGCGAGGGACTGAAATAGACCGCTGCACAAAAATTGCTGACGGAAAGTTTAACGATTATATTATTAACGAATATTCAGGAATATGTTGGAGATAGGTACAAAGGCACCGGAGTTCGTTGGTGTGGATGAGAATGGCAACGAGGTAAGTCTCAATGATTTCAAGGGAAAGAAGCTTGTGCTTTACTTCTACCCGAAGGACAGCACTCCGGGATGCACGGCGGAGGCTTGCGACCTGCGGGACAACTACCATCGGTATCTTGCGCTTGGGTATCAGGTGCTTGGTGTCAGCAAGGACTCACAGGCCTCGCACCGGAAATTCATAGAGAAATATTCTCTGCCGTTTCATCTGGTGAGCGATCCGGAATGCGCCATTCTGAAGGCTTACGAGGCTTGGGGGCTCAAGAAGCTCTACGGAAAGGAGTCATACGGGACATTGAGGACTACCTATGTGATCGATGAGGACGGAATCATCATCGATGCCATAGGTAAAGTCAACACCAAGGATCATACTACGCAGATTCTCGGTTCGGAGAAATAGCCTACATCACCTCGACGCCGGCAAAGGAGCATTCGGCGATGATGAGGATGGTGTGGGAGCCTGACTGCTGACGGAGGCGGTCGGCGGTCTTGTTGTTCACGCCACCGAAGGCGGAATTGGAACGGACATCCACATTGACATCTTTCGGGACATATATTCCCACACCTGCAAAACTTGCCTTCACCCGAACCTCCACATCTTCATTGAATATGGCGTTGCGGAGATCCAAGCGGACTGAGCCGAAAGAGGCTTCTATGTCCGCCCCGTCAAACTCCTCAGCCTCGACACGATGATTCTGCTCGCCAAAAGCCGATGAGATCTTCAGGATATTCCTTCCATCGCGGGAGATGATCGAGCAACCTCCTCTGGAGTCGTGGCAGTTCCAACTCTCCGGACGGCCGCTCTTGGAAAAAATCAACATAATGCCGAAAGCGATGAATATGATCGCGAGGCACAGTTTCCAGAACACCGACCAGTCAATATAGCCTTGCGCTTGAAGCAGCAGTATCGCTCCGAGGGCTATGCCGCTGAAAGATCCCCAGTTAGGATGGGCGATCAGGTGTGCGGTGCAAGGCAGAATAATAAGGAGTGTCCACCAGCCACGGAAGAATATGTCGAAGCCGATCACTCCTGTGACGTTCAGAATCCACAGCACGCCTATGGCGGCTATGGAGAATCCCAAAAACTGTTTCGCTAACTTTTTCATACATTAAAATTAATAATTCTTATCTGAATCACAGTGGCAAAGGTACTACGGAAAACTCTTGTGGCTATGGGTGTGACAAGGACAAAAGGCACATAGTAATTATCTAATGTTCAAGAACATAACAGTCAAGACTATGGACAATGAGGTACTTCGACAAGCTCAGTGAGCGGATAAGAATATATTTTTGTTACTTGAAAGATGAATAATTCTATATCTTACTTTAGAAATAATGTGTGACATCAGGGGAAAAGGCAAATGGCGACTTTGTACGTGGATGATAGTGAATCTGTTTTCTTGCTCTAAGAATGAGATTTGGCGTATGGGCTATGAGGTGGTTAGAGATTGCTCACAAGATTCAAGATAGAAAAGGGACTTGATTCTGGTTATCAGGAATGATGCCCGAAAAAAGGTAGTGAATATTCCGTTACCTTCGTTCAGATAATTCCTTACGAAACGCTTTCAGCACGATGTGACCTGGAAACACTTGCGTTTGGTCTTCGGCTGAAAAACTCGTACTTGGAGTGAGGACTTTTTCAGGCGAAACCTCATCTCGGCTATCTCAGAGGCATTTGACCGTGAAGGAGTTCTGTAAAAATCAGTGGTGACAAGCAAATCCAGTTAGTTCTGAGTCCAGCAGTCACTCGCCAAACAATCAGAACGTGGCGATGAACTCGTCGATGGAGGTGCCGTCCGGGAGGGCGGAGGCGACACGGGCCTTGAGACGCTGTTTGCCTTTCGTGACGGAGGTCGGGGATATTCCCATCATTGCAGCCATCTGTTTGCCGGAGAAACCGAAGCGGAGCAAGACGGCGATGCGCAGCTCCGCGGCGGTAAGACCCGGAAACGAAGACTTCAGACGCTCGGTGAAACGGTTGCAGACATCATCCAGAATCTTCTCCAGCCTTCCCCACTCGGCATCGGACAGATAGCGCGGGTTCTGCTGGAGCGACATCACCAGCTTGTCCTTGAACATCAGCACCGAACGCAACTCGCTGCGCTCCGACTCGCTCTCGTGAAGCAAAGTCTTGCTCTCCCCTATCTCGCTGTCCTTCCGCTCGATGGCCTCATCACGGTTCCTCAGACGCCTCCTGAACATACGTACGATCAAGTACAACGCCACAATCAGGGACAACACCGCAGCCACAGCAGTGCCTAAAATACGGCTTCTCGACGAACGGATGTCCGCCTTCCCGGCCTCTACACTGTTCTCGATGATCCTGTCGTTCTGCTGAGACGCTTCCAACTGGCTCTTGATCTCATTATGGATGGTCAGATACTTGACGGCATTCTCCTTATCATCAAGCAGATCGCGATAGACAATGTAAGAAAGCTGTGAACCTGAAAGCTTCGCTATCAGATCCGAAGCCTCCATCTCCTTTGCGGCATAGAACAAAGCCGAATCAGGAATATTCATTTTACGGAAAGCATCCGCAAGGACAGCGTAACGCACACGGGCCTTTCTTTTTCCTTCCCTGAAAAGCCTTTCCTGCGCGCGGACAGCGGTCGAGGCGCATTCCAAAGCCTTATCGAATTGACCGTTACGGCTGTAGCACGCTCCGAGATTGTAAAGAGCACGGGCATAGTCATTATCATCTCCCTTGGAGATCTCCGCCGCGCGGTTGGCATATTCAATGGCCTCCGAATAGTCCTTGTTCTCGTCTCCAAGGAACAACGCACGGTGCGACAGATTGATCAGTGCCGTCACCTGAAACGCCAGCGAACCCGCCTTCTCAGCCTCCTCCAAACCTTTCTCCAGATAAGGCAAAGATGCGTCATACCACTTGCGGTCATTAAGCACGACAGCGTAGCGCAGGTTGATCATCGCCGCAAGCATATGATTGCCAGAGCCTTTAACCTCTTTTGTGGCGAGAAGCAGATCATTGGCCCAATCCGCCTGGTTCCCCGATTTGTTGTCCTCGCGGACGACCGCCCTAAGATAATACGCCTGCGCCTTACGGTCCCGGTTGCCATATTTCAGGAAATAATCAACCCCGACATTCATCATCCCGTCGTCAATCCCTGGCTTGTAGGCGTTGTACTCCGCGAATGTCCTCAACAGACAATAAGAGGCATAGAGATAGCGGCCGGAGGACTCCGAATATGAAGCGGAATCCAGAATGATCAAAGAACTGTCAGGCCGGGAGTCCAATAGACTCTCTGCCCGACTCAAATCCTCAGGGAGTCTGGCTCCACGGCCGCACGAAGAGGCCACACAAGCACAGACAATGAATATAATCGCAGGAAACTTTCCCATCATAACTCTCACAGGCATATGGTCATCCGCTGGTTAGTCCAATCGGCGTTTGCCTGAACACAAAGTTAGGAATTATGCGGGAATATTCCTATTTCCCGCCAAGGCCCTTGCCGCCGCCGATTCGGGAGGCTTCATCGATGCTGCCGACTTTGCGGGCGCGGATCCGCTGGGCTTTGCCGAAACGCCAGGTCAGGCCGATGTGAGCGATCTGGGAGTAATACTTCTGCCTTATGACCGAGCTGTTCACGTCACCGAGAACGGTGCTGGTGAACCCGAGACAATCCAGATTCGTGCAGGAACTGCGGAGGACATCGTCCAGATTGAGCGTGAGGACAAGACGGTTGTCAAGCATCGTCTTCTTCACTCCGATATTCATAGAATAGAGATCGTGCAGTTTGAAGTAGCCGTATGCCATCGGCGAGCGGTAGAAACCGTCCAGCTGCACTTTCCAGTCTTTCGGGAGGATGAATGTGAAGCAGGTGTAGCAGGAAAGGGTGAATGAATCGTTGCTTTCCCGGTCGGCTATCTTGGCGGATGAATATAGTCCGGTGGTGCTGAATGTCCAGGCAAGCCACTTGGCCATAGGCAGTTCCGTCACATTGAAAGTCAGCGCAGTCATATTCTGTCTGCCGTAGTTGGTCCAGATCAGAAGCTGGTCGCCGTTCTCCTTGAGCTCAGGAAGCTGCGAGAACATTCCGCCGGTGTGACTGAACGACGCGGCGAGCGAGAAGTGCTGGCCGAATCCGGCGCTGAGCGAAGCCTTGTCTGAATATGCAGGGCGCAGATCCGGGTCGCCGACATTGTAGGTGTGCGCATCGATGTAGTTCTCAACCGGGTTCAGGGCCATATAGCTAGGGCGTTGGATTCTCCTTGTGTAGGAAAGCGCGAACCTAAGGCTGGCGGACGGGTTGAATCCCACGAACGCTGTCGGGAACAGGTCAAAGTAGCTGCGACGGCTCTCGTCCCCGGCCGAGATCCAATCCCCGAACGAGTTGGTATATTCACCCCTCAATCCGGCCTTGGCGGTCCATTTCGGGCCGAACTGCGCGGCAAGGGAGAGGTAGGCGGCGCCGATGTTCTCACGGTACTTGAAACGGGTCTCGGCATCACTGGCTGAAGGGCCGGTCTCGGTCCTCAGGGTCGTGTTGTCAGTCTTGGAAAGAGCCCACTTCGCTCCGGCCTCCAACCTTGCGAAGTTGAACACGGTCCCCTCATAGTCAGCTTTCGCGGACCAGATGTTCACCTTGTTGTCGGAGTCGATGTACCTTGTGGAAGGGATCCAGTCCGAAGCGCCCATATTCCTCGTGAAGGTCTTCTGGTCGTTTCCTGTCCAGTCGGCATTGTGGTAATAGTCCATATTGACGGTGATCTCGGAATTGGTCGCCTCGTTGAATATGTGGGTGAAGTTCAAATTGCCGTTGGTCTGGCGGCTCTTGTCCTCGTTCCACGTCGCGGACTCGGCACGCTCAAGTTCCTTGTCACCAAGCGTCTGCGTGGTGACATTGTGGTCTCTGTCGGACTTCATTATGTTGCGGGAGCTCGGCATATTCACGATGAATCCCAAGGTGTTTTTCTTGTCGATGAACCAGTCGTTGCCGAAACGCACCTGCCAATTGCGGTACCTGTCCTTCTGGAGGGACTGGGCAAGAATCCGGAACGGAACCCCGTCCTGCGTCAGTTTGTTGTCGATGTTCATATCTATGTCCATATCATAGATTCCCTGATAGGCAGAGACGAATGTGTTTGTCTTGGCCGTCCTGTAGCTTAGGCTTCCGTTGACGTTCTCCCTCATAAGGAAGCGGCCGGTCTCTCCGAAGTACATTCCTCCGTCATCGGTTCCGATCTCGCCGTTGAGCCCGGACAAGGCGTTGCGCTTCGTCTTGATGTTGATGATACCTCCCTGTCCCTCAGCGTCATACTTGGCGGAAGGATGCTCCATCAGCTCAAACTTGTCGATCGAGGATCCCGAGGTTGACCTCAACAAGGCCTCCAGACCTTTCCCGTCAAGATATGACGGACGGCCATCGATCCAGACCTGGACCTTCTTTCCGTTCAAGGTGATGTTTCCGTCCTTGTCGATGGTCACTCCAGGTGCCTTCTTGATGAGGTCCAGGGCGTTGCTTCCCTGCGCGAACGCGCTTTGCGAGACGTTCATCACAAGCTTGTCAATCTTCATCTCGACCAGTTTCACACGTTCTGTGACGGTCGCGCCGGCTATCATCTGAGTGTCCTCGGACATATTCAAAGGCTCGATCTCATTCAGGCCGGTAACGACATTCACATTTTTGTAACTATCCTTGTAACCGATAAGCGAAGCCTTTATAATATATTCACCGGGCGCGGCCTGAAGGGAATACGCTCCCTTGTCATCGCAAGTGGCGCCGGCGGCCAGCGTACTGTCCGGTCTCATAAGGGCGACTGTAGTCCATCCGAGAGGCCCGCCGGTGGCCTTGTCCAGCACCGTACCTTTTATCTCGGAAACATTCTGGCGGGCGGCGGAGGCGTTTGCTCCACCGATGACCAGCATCGCAGCAATCAGCAATAATCTAAATCTTCTCATTTTCTTCTTCAATTTTTCACGGTGCAAAGTTACGGCGGGAATCCATAATATATCACATCCAAGGCGGACAGATAAAATCACCAAATGATTGAATATCTGAATATTGAATATGGACAATATGGACAAACGCAATCACCGCCCCTGCTTTGTGGTCTCTTGCCAGACATAACAGACCTCACAAGAGGCGGAACATTATGAATAATGAAATATTCGTTCTGTGAATATTTATCCATTCGTCCCTATTGCACATTTTTCAAAATTTTCCGAAATTGTGTACACTTTAACTAAGTTAACAACACAACAACTTATGACCCGGAGAAAACTTCTCATCTGGACCCTATGCCTGCTATCATTATGGCAGGCCGGAACATCAAGCCCTTTGCTCGCCGGCCCGGCGTACCCGGGACTCATCACTGTGAAACAAAGCGACGGCAGTGAAATCAGAGTCCGTGTGCACGGAGACGAGTTCCGCAATTATGTAACCTCGGAGGAAGGCTACACCCTCGCCGCGGACGCGGACGGAGACTGGGCTTTCGCAAAACTTGACGCCAACGGACTTCTGGTCCCGACATCCGTCAAGGCCAAGAATGCCAGCCGTTTGACCGACTCGGAACGCAAGATTCTTGGCACCTCACTGCGGAAAAACCTGCGACCGCTGCGGATGACCGGCCTGCAAATGAGGCTAAAGGCTGCGCGGACATATTCATTGGCAACCCGCGCCGCGGATGCCGGGGATTGCATTCCTCCGCTTCTGAGAGGCACCACTTGGAAGCCGGTCGGGAACAAGAAAGTGCTGGTGCTCCTCGCTGAATATCCTGACCTTCCTTTCACTAACGGAAGCAATGAGGCGTTCGACAACTTATTGAATTCCAAGAACTACACAAAAGGTGGGGCGACCGGAAGCGTCTGGCAGTACTACTATGACAACTCCAACGGACAGTTCAATCCGGAGTTCACGGTGGCCGGGCCGTACAGACTCTCCAAGAACAGGGCATATTACAAGGACAGACCGGAGGAGATGGTCGCCGAAGTAGCCCGTCTTGCCGACAATGATTTGGATTTCAGCCAGTTCGCGGAGAACGGGGTGGCGCACGACATATTCGTGTTCTATTCCGGGGGAGCGGAAAGCACCGGTGACCCGAACGGAATCTGGCCGCACAAGAGCGGGCTGAAGAACCTGACGCTTGACGGGGTCACGATTCCGGGCTACGCTTGCAGCTCCGAGCTGGAGCCAGGATCTGCGGGAAACAACACACTCGCCGCCATCGGATCGTTCTGCCACGAGTTCGGGCATATTCTCGGATGGCCGGACCTCTACGACACGGTAAACGGCAACGACACGAAATGCGACCTGCCGGGCTGCTTCTCGCTTATGGCCTACGGAACCTACAACAACAGCAGCCGCACTCCCCCGGCGCTCAGCATCCTCGAAAGGTGGATGATGGGTTGGTCGGAACCGGAAATTCTGGAGACGAGCGGGGAATATTCATTGCCGGCGATCACGGAAGGGAAGGGCTACCTCGTCAAGACCGAGGCGGACGAGGACTATTTCCTGCTGGAATGCAGAGGCGCGGGAAAGAACGAGTGGGACAAGAAGGAATATCTCGACTTCTACGGACAGGGCTCCGACTGGGGGCTTCTGATCTATCACGTCCGGAACGAGTACAACAGTTGGATGGGCAACGCCGTGAACATCGTCCACGGGAACGAGCACTACAAGATATTATATTCCAATCCTGCCTCCAGGAACAACTACCTGCCGCAGTATATTCCGGCGCATTGTTTCTTCCCGGGCGGGAAAAATGTGACCTCCATCCACAGCGACAGCCAGTCTAACTTTCTGGCCGTCAACGGCAAGAAGACAATGGTCGAGATCCCTTCGATCAGGCTGGACGCGGTGGATGGTTCCGTGAAATTATCTGTGACAGAGCGCAATGGCAACATCACGGATGTCAAGTCAAGCATATTCCAGCACGACATCATCCTGAGCTGGAAAGACGACCTCTCCTCCGGATGGACTGTCGAATGGAAGGCCGAGGGTGAAGAGACGGAGTCAATCACCGGGCTCACATCCTCCGAGGTGCATATTCCTCTGCTGAAGGATGCCCAGGACTATGCGATCACCATCACGGGCAACAAGAACAGCAAGACTTTCCTGACCTTGAAGACCGAGAAATCCGGATCCGGCTTCCCGAGAATCCAACTCTCAAAGGCCAACCCGACATCGGAGGACAAAGTTCTGATGATGCTGGTTGACTGCGGCGAGATGGGCGGCATCCAATGGACTGTGGACGGAGCCAAGGCGGACGGCTACACCAATCTGCGCAAGGGTGAGCATTACGTGCAGGCTGTCCTGACAAAGACGGACGGGACCGTTGAATATTTCGCCAGGTACATAAATGTCATCCTATAATATTCATAGACAATGAAAATCGCATTCAGAATATTCACCACGCTTATTTTCTGCCTCCTCCTTTCCGCCTGCAACGGCAACAAGGAAGACAACAACCTCCGGGAGGAATTCTCAGTCGCGGAGGATTTGGGAATATACAAGGACGGCGCTCCGGTGCTCACTTTCCTCAAAAACAAGCACCAATACTACTGCAACCCGTCAGAGGGCATCCTGAGGATAATCGACAACGAGGGGGCACGTGATGTCACGGTGAAACTCAGCGGAGTGCCTTCCACATCCGGGACAGTCAGCGGGACCGTCTCCGGGAATATGGGAATCACAGGATTCAGTTTCAGCGAGCTGCGGATCCTCAAGATAGACAGCAGGACGGCCTGGCTCTGGTCGGACAAGGACAAGGCCGGATTCATCCTGCCGTCAGCCGGACTGCAAACCACAAAAGCCAACTAATAATCTCAATAATAAGAACGTAGGAAAAGATTCTTTGTGTTCTTGTTTATGCTTCTGGCGACGTTCTCACTTGCGTCAGCCCAGACCATAGACATCAAAGGTACCGTCATCGACGAGAACGGAGAACCCGTCATCGGTGCGTCGGTGATGATCAAGGGAACCTTGAAAGGCGACATCACGGACGTGAGCGGCCGTTTCAGTCTTGGCGGAGTCAAAACGACAGACAAACTGGCCGTGTCCTGCATCGGAATGATTCCGGTGGAGATCGATCCGCAGGCGGAGATGAGGATCACCCTGAAAACCGACCACGAGCAGCTCGACGAGGTTCTCGTCGTGGCTTTCGGCCAGCAGACCAAATCCTCCTTCACAGGATCCGCGGCGGTCGTGAAGAGCGAGACTCTTGAGAAGAAGCAGCTCACGAATGTGATGAGCGGACTTCAGGGACAGGTGGCCGGTCTCCAGATGATCAACAATTCCGGCTCCCCTACCGCCACACCTTCAATGGCGATCCGAGGATTCAGTTCCATCAACGCCGGGACATCCCCGCTGATCATTGTGGACGGATCTCCTTATGACGGAGGGTGGAACAACCTGAACCCTAACGACGTGGAGAACATCACCGTCCTCAAGGACGCCGCCTCCAACGCACTTTACGGTGCGCGAGGAGCCAACGGATGGATCCAGCTTTACACGGCGACAAGCGGAAGTGACTACTACTCGCAATTCAACGGCGACAAGAGCAAAGGCGGATCCGTCTGGTTCTACAGCTACAAGACCGATGGCTATCCGGAGTTCACCTGGACCGGTGACGGCGGCAGTCTGATCGATGATCTTGTCGGAATATATAGCCAAAATTCAACCGGGAGCCAGATCTTTGATGGCAGCAATTGGGTTGACTTCACCTCGACAAACGATGTAGTGATCGAGAAAATCGATGACAACACCGTTTCGGTGACCGGTCTGCTGTACGAGGACAACACGTTGAAAGCCTCAGTTGACGCCGAGGCCAAGACATTGACCTTTGAGCCTCAGACCTGGTTTGACTGGTACGTGTTCTGCGTCTATGACAGCCCGACGACATCGGTAGTCGCAACGATCGCAGACGGTGTGATAACGATGTCAAACTGGACCGCCTACAGTCAATATAGCAATTTACTTCAGAAAGCCGCCGCACTGGCGGAGTGGCGCATCACTAATTTTGAAGGTTACTGAAATGTTCCTTGAGGTGAAAAATCTTCAGACAAACAAATCAAAAACAGCTTCTTATCCATGAATGGGGCGATGTTGCGCGCGGAGGAGTTCCCTGCGTCTGGCGTCCAGCGCGGGAAGTTCCGATTCCGGCATGGCGAACCTGACGAATCTGGACCAGAGGTAGTCCACGGCCTGGTCGGACGGGTGGATCATGTCGGCGGCATAGAAACGGTAGTCCCGCAGCTCGTCAAGCACGATCTCGTAGGCGGGGAAATATTCACAACGCTCCGGGAACTTCGCCAGAACCTCGTCCAGGGCGAGCAGGAGTGTGCTTTTGCTGATCTGGTTGCCATGCGCCCCGTCCTTGAAGTGGCGGATGGGAGAGACGGTGAACATGAATTCCTTCTCCGGATGCCGCGCGATCATATTCATGAGCAATGTCGCTGTCTCGCGGACTGAGAGGCGTCTGCGGGAGAACTCCTTCGCGTCGATTTTCAGGCAGTTGGAAACGGTCTCACCGGAGCGGAGATATTCATAGATCCATGCCGTGCCGAGGGTTATGATGACTTTGGAGGCTGCTTTCCACCGGAGCGAGGCTTCCTTCAAAGATGCATTGGCGACTTGCAGGAACTCGTCCTCGGTGCGGCGGGCGAAGGATGTGTGGTGGCTGAACGAGCAGACGAGGCCGGCACCGGCGCCCATCTGGACGCACTCATCTTTGGAGAACGGGATTCCGGATGTCAGGCGGGCGACGGAGTTACAAACAGAGACGGGATTATAAAGTGTTCCGAACGGGTTGAGGCAGACATCGAAACCGAGGTCAACCATCTTCTGTCCCATGTTGTCGGCGAAGCAGCTGCCGAGAATGACAATCTTGTCATTCAGGGAGACGCCTACCTTGCTTCGGCCCGTTTCGACGGGAGTCTGTAGCTTGAGTCCTTCCATACGGGTGCGAAATTACAAAATAATCAGTAATTTTGCATAAACTGCCTCGGAGGCGGGATTTTTCCTTCCTGGCTTATGAATATGAGAAAGAGCGTAATTGTAATAACACTTCTTCTGGCGTCGGCCTTCGCCGGTCGTGCCCAACAAAAGGCTACCTTTACCTACGGGGCTGATTTTCAGTACTATTTTGACAATCGGGAATATGATGGCGCTGGCAACAAGTTCGAGACATCCGGCACGGTTCACGCCGCCAGGCTGACTCCCACGGTCGGTGTCAAGGTGGCGGGCGGCCGGTTCACCCATCAGCTTACGCTCGGAATCGATGTGATGAAGAATATGGGTGAGGCCCCCGTGTCCGAAAGCGACAAGGATCTTCAGAACATAGGACTTTTCCGGGAGATGACATTCTGGTACGGCCTTGAAAGCCGGCGCGGAAGCGGAAAATTCAATCTCTTGGCGGGAATATTCCCGCGCGGGAACTCTGTTTTCGGCTCGGGTTATCAGGGCTGCGCGGAAGATCCTGTGAAGGCCGATCAGGTTCCGTCCCTGTTCATCTCCGATGTCAACCAGTTTTATGACAACAACATAGAAGGATTACTCCTGAAGTACGAGACCCGGAAAGGCTATTGCGAGGCCGGTTTGGACTGGATGGGAATGATCGGGCACGGCCGGCGTGAGCTCTTCCGGATATTCACATACGGCAATTACGCCCTTGCCGGTGATTTCCTGCGCGCCGGGTGGACGGCGACTATGTACCACTTCGCCAACACGCTTGAATATCGGGGCGTGGTGGATAATATTCTTGTCTCGCCTTTCGTGTCGCTGACCGCCGGGAGACGCGACTTCCGTTGGAACTCCAAGCTCAGCTATATTCAAGGAATACATCAGGACAGGATCAACGAGACGGGGCTTGAGCCTGCGTTCGGCGGGCTGCTGACGTTGAACCTCACGTACAAGAAACTGGGCGTTCAGAATGATTCCTACTATGGCACGGGCCAGATGCCTTACTACTTCACCATTGACGGAGGAGGGAATATGCTCGGACAGGATTTGTACGCCGGAAGTCCGTTCTACCGCGTCTGTGACTATGGCGGGAACTGGAAGCATTCCGGGTTTTATGACCGTGCCGAGATCTACTGGCAGCCGTATATCGCTGATTTCGTGCGTCTGAGGCTTTCCGCCGTGTTCCATTTCACAGGTGATGGATTCCAGGGCAGCCAGCAGAAGCTGAGCGTCCTGTTCGATCTCGGGCGTGCCTTGAACTCCAGGAAAACGGCTAAGGCTTCGGGAGGCTCACGCAGGCAAAGGAGTTTTGAAATATATTTATAAGGTATGAAAGTAATATTCAAGTCTATCATTGTCGCCGCTTCCGCCGGATTTCTGTTGGCCGGATGCGGTTCAGGTCCCAAGGACGGGGAATATGTCATCCAGCTTCTTACCACGAATGACGTGCACGGAACCTATTTCGATTCCACCTATGTCGGGAACGGGGTGAAGAAGTCCCTTTTAGCCGTCAAGCCGATAGTGGACAGCGTCCGTGCGGCGGCCGGTGCGGACAAAGTTGTCTTCATCGATGCGGGGGACTGCCTTCAGGGAGACAACGCCGCGTACTATTTCAACTATGTGGACACACTCTCTCCTCATGTCTATCCACGCCTTGCCGCCTACATGGGCTACGATGCCGTCACGGTGGGCAACCATGACATCGAGACCGGTCACAAGGTCTATGACCGCATCGCCCGGGACCTTGAGTCGCACGGAATCCCGTTTCTGGCTGGAAACGCTATCCGCACTGACAACGGGGAACCGTATTTTCCTTTGTACAAGATCTACAAGAAGGGCGGACTGAAGGTCGCCGTACTGGGTTTCACAAACGCCAACATGAAGAACTGGCTGTCGGAGAAACTCTGGAGCGGAATGACGTTCGAGAGCCTTGTTCCTCTGGCTCAGGAGGATGTGGACAAGGTGAGGGCCAAGGAGAAGCCTGATGTGGTGATCGTGTCCGTGCATTCGGGAACAGGACCCGGAGACGGCTCGATGCTGGAAGGACAGGGAATGGATCTGTACAAGAGTCTGCGTGGAGTGGATTTCGTGGTCTGCTCTCACGACCACAGGCCGTTCGTGACCTGCTGCGACAGCATCGGACTCATAAATTCCGGAAGCCATTGCCGCTTTGTGGGACACGGAACGGTGAATGTCACCGTTAAGGACGGCAAGGTCGTTTCCAAGACCCATTCCACGGAACTCATTCCGGTTGATCCCCACAGGATTGACACTCAGATGGAAAGGGACTTTTACGAGGACTATCAGGCCGTGCAGGTCTTCACCACCCAGGAGGTCGGTGAGTTGAAGGTTGATATGCGTACCCGTGACGCGTACAAGGGAATGTGTGATTATGTGAACCTTGTCCACACGCTTTGCCTTGGCTGCGCTCCGGCGCGGATCTCGATCGCGGCTCCATTGACCTATGACGGGTTCGTCAAGGGTGGGACTTTGATTTACAAGGACTTGTTTACAATTTATCCGTTTGAAAACCAGCTCTATGTGATCACGATGACCGGAAAGGAGATCAAGGACTATCTGGAGGCCTCCTACAACCGTTGGATCGTCACTGCCACGAAACCGACCGACCACGTGCTGAACATAGTCCAGAAGGACGACCCGCGCACGGGCCAGATGGGTTGGTCGTTCATCGAGCGTGCCTACAACTTCGACTCCGCCGCCGGAATCGACTACACCGTTGATGTCACAAAGCCTTTCGGCTCAAGGATCGTGATCACCTCTATGGCCGATGGAAAGCCGTTCAGTATGGACGAGACCTACAACGTAGCGATGACTTCCTACCGCGCCAGCGGAGGCGGCGGACTCCTCGCCGAGGTCGGAATCGACACGGACAAGATCGCCGAAAGGACCGTTGAATATTACCCGGAGATCCGCGAGATTCTCTATGAATATCTCAAAAAGAACCGTGTGATCGACCCGGCCGTCATCGGTGACCCTGCCAAGATCGGCCACTGGTCTTTCGTGCCGGAGAACATCGCAGGTCCGGCGATCGAGCGGGATATCAACCTCATATTCAAGAAATAACACTAAAATATTCAGATAATGATCAAACGAATTTTAACAGCATTCGCGGCACTCGCCGCCACTCTGACAGTCTCCGCCGCCGAATATGACGGGAAATGGATCGGCTGCGACTATGAGGGTGATGTCCTGAAAGGCAGCACCGTGCTCCCTGCCCGCTACCTTCGCAAGGAAGTGACACTTGACGGCAAGGTGAAGGAGGCGACCCTCCGCATCAGCGGCCTCGGAGTCTATGACACTTGGATCAACGGGGAATATATCACCCGTGACCAGGAACTTTCCCCGACCGTGTCGGAGTACAGGATAAGGGTATATTTCAATGAGTTCGATGTCCATAAGGCTCTCAAGAAAGGTCAGAACGCTCTTGCCGTAAGCCTTGGCTGCGGCCGTTATACCACGATGAGGGAGCCAGGTATGAAGGGCTTCGGGGTACCGAGGCTTTGGTACCGGTTGGACATTGTTTACACGGATGGCCGCACGGCGACCGTTGTCAGCGACGAGAGCTGGAAGATCACCTGCGAGGGACCGATCAGAGCCAACAACGAGTTCGACGGTGAGACTTACGATGCCCGTAAGGAATTGACCGGATGGACAAAGGTCGGTTACGATGATTCCGCTTGGGCGAAGGCCTCATTGATGGACGCTCCGGGCGGCAAACTGGTTCTCCAGCCTAACCCTAACATCGCTGTTCAGGACATCGTGAAGCCGGTCTCCATCACCAAGACCGATCACGGTTACATCCTTGATATGGGACAGAATATGGTCGGCCGCCTTCAGATCAAGGCCCGAGGACTGCAAAGAGGCGACACCCTCACGATGAAGTTCGCTGAACTTCTCAATCCTGACGGCACTCTCTACCTTGCCAATCTCCGTACCGCAAAGGTCCTCGACACCTACATCGCCAAGGACAGCAAGCCGATCGTCTGGCATCCTGAATATGTTTACCACGGTTTCCGTTACGTTGAGATAAAAGGCTTGAAGAACGAACCTAAGCTCGGCGATTTCGAGGGACAGGTGATGTACGACAAGATGGCTGTCACCGGTCATTTCGAGACCTCCAACGCCGTGATCAACCAGATCTACCACAACGCTTTCTGGGGAATCAGGGGCAATTATCGCGGTATGCCTACCGACTGCCCGCAGAGGGACGAGAGGCTTGGCTGGCTTGGCGACCGCACGATGGGTTGCTACGGCGAATCCTACATATTCAACAACCACGCCCTCTATTCCAAGTGGCTGACTGACATCCACGACGGGCAGAACGAGGCCGGCAGCATCTCGGACGTCTGCCCTCGCTACTGGACCCTCTATCAGGACAATTTCACCTGGCCAGGAGCGTTCTTCACTGGTGCGGATATGGTCTATCGCCGATTCGGGGACGACCGGTCCATCAAGGATCACTACGGCGCGATGAAGAAGTGGCTTGAATATATGAGGTCGAAGTACCTGAAGGATGGCGTGATGATCAAGGACACCTACGGGGACTGGTGTATGCCGCCTGAATCTCTGGAACTTATTCATTCACAGGATCCTGCGAGAAAGACAGCCTCGCCTCTGATATCCACTCCATTCTACTTTTTCCTCTTGAACAAGATGATAGAGTTCGCTCCGATCGCCGGCCATCCGGAGGATGTCAAGATATTCAATGAATATGCCGCCGCGGCCCGTGAGGCGTTCAACGCGAAGTATTTCAACGCTAAGGAAGGCTTCTACGGCAACAACACCGTGACAGCCAACCTTCTTCCGCTTTATTTCGGAATGGTTCCTGACGGGCGTGAGGGTGATGTGTTCGAGCACATCGTGCACAAGACCGAGGTGGACTGTGACGGCCATGTGAGCTGTGGAGTCGTCGGAATGATGGTTCTGATGCGCACTCTCACCGAGTTCGGCAGACCTGACCTTGCCCTTAAGATCGCCACGAACGAGACCTATCCAAGTTGGGGTTACATGGCGAAAAACGGTGCCACGACAATCTGGGAGCTTTGGAACGGCAACACCGCCGATCCTGCGATGAACTCCGGCAACCACGTGATGCTTCTCGGCGACCTCGTGACCTGGTATTATGAATATCTTGGCGGCATACGTCCTGCCGAGCCAGGCTACAAGTCAATCGAGCTGAAGCCTTACCCAATCGAAGGCCTTGACTGGGTGAACTGCTCTTATGATTCGCCTTACGGAAAGATTGTAAGCAACTGGAAGCGCACCGGCGACAAGTTCGAGTGGACCGTCGAGATCCCCGCCGGCACCACCGCCACCGCCCTCATCCCCGGCCCCGACAGCTCCCGCGAGTCCAAACTCCTCGCCCCCGGCAAACACCGCTTCGTGACCGAGCTGTAATTCCCGGTCGCTGAACCTGTCGAAGCGACATAGGTGCTGAGCGACATCGAAAAAAAGGCAAATGGCGGATTTTGCACGTTACCAAAATCCACCATTTGATTTTTTCGCTGTCGTTCGCTAAGTTTCACTGGCGTGAGCGAAAAAATAAAATCCAAAATTTTGGTAACGTGCAAAATTTTGGATTTTCTTTTTTTTCTGACCATCCCCAATTAAACCAAAGAACAGATCAATTCCACCAGTATGTATTAACGAACGGCAGGGGAAAAATCAAATGGCTGATTTTGGTAACGTGCAAAATCAGCCATTTGCCTTTTTTCCCCTGCCGTCACATATTAATTGTGGCAAGTTGGGGCGACAATATGTTAATCTATCGCATATCCGAGTAGCAGCCGTCAACGCTGACGTTACCCCCCTCGATGATGTAAAGATCATCCTTTGTGGCCGGGTAGCGCAGGATGAAATCCTTGAGAATCACGTTCTTGCAGTCCTTGAGATAGACAAGCGTCGGAACGACCGCATCCTCAGGAATATGCTTCATCCGGATCTGGGCGGCAATGTCATCCAGAAGGGCAGGACCACGACCGTCAATCACACCGGTGCCGAATATGGACATATTCTCGACACCCTCACCCCAGAAGATAGCCTTGTGCCCCTTGTAGGAATAGATGTTCGTCGAGCCCACGATCACAGCACCCTCGCGAAGCCTGATGCTGACCCCGGACTTGAGCTGCACGGCACCCGTGACATAACGTCCCACGCTGAACTCAAGCGTGCCGCCACCCTTGGAGGCGATGAAATCAATCGCCCCCTGAATGCTCGTGGTGTTGTCATGGACACCATTGCTCTTGATGCCGAAATTGGACGCCTTATAGACATTCTGGGAGAATCCCATTACGGAAAACAGCAGCAAAGCCGTCAATAACAATATTCTTTTCATTTCTTCTTGATGTTCTTGGTGTCCTTTGTAATGATCTGTTTCTTGCCCTTGGGAGCGGTCTCCTGATTGATCTGAAGGTTCTTCATACGAAGGCCGTTCACGTCATCGGTCACGATGGCCGGACGGTAATCCTCGCCGTCAACCGTGAGCTTCACGTTGTCGAAAACAATGCCGTCAGCGTGACGGATGTAGAATCCCCATGCCGGAAGCTCCTTCCAGTTGGAGAACTCAGGGTAACGGGTCTCCTGCTCCTCGATCGCGTCAAGTTCCTCCTTAGAGGTACCTGCGTAGGCATATTCAGGATCGGCATGACCCGGATAGACAATCTCGATGTTCTCCATACGGACATTCTCGATGCGAAGGCCAGGCAGACCGGCGATAATGCTCGGGCAGACGTTGCGAGGCAGATCCTCGACAGGGCCCTCATAGCTGTAGCCAGCGTCCGGCTTGTCGAACGGAACCTCGGCATACATATTCTTGATCACGATGTCCTTCAAGAACGCCGTATGTCCCTCGTTGACGTGCCTTGTGCCGGTCCTGAGGAAGATAGGGTTGCCCGTGTGGATGCTCCGGAGGCTGTCGATCTCCACATCCTCGATCTGAGCTCCGTCCACGGTAGCGATGGTGATGGCGCTGCGGTAGGTGTCGAATATGGTCATATTCTTGAACCTGAAGTGCTTGAACTTGCCACGGGTGTAGGTTCCGAACTTGATGCCGTTGGCGCTGCTTCGTCCGACGCAGTTCTCTACAAGAATATTCTCGCTCACGCCATCGTTGCTGTGGCTCTTGAAGCAATATGAATCGTCGGAAGAGTCGATGTAGCAGTCACGCACGATGACATCGCTGCAATCCACCACGTCCAGACCGTCGTTGTTCCAGTAGCACTTGGCGTCAACCGTAATGCCCTCGATCAAGAGGTCACGGCACTTGTCGTACTGCTGTGTCCAACAAGCCGGATCCTTGAGGGTGATGTCCTTGATGGTAACGTTGTTGCAAAGGTACATATGGATATTCTCCGGCCTGATGGTCTCGTTGACACGGTCGTTGCCGAGCTTGTCGTCAATGAGTCCCATGTGGACGAAATCCACGAAACGGACTCCGACATCGAAGCCACGGCCGTCAACGATGCCCTCTCCCGTCAGACCGATGTTCTCCTGCTTCACGGCAAGGATAAGCGCGGTCCATTTAGCGTCCGGATCCTTCACATAATCGTAAGGATTCAGAGAGCCGACAAGCGCGGCGTCCTTCTCGATGTGAAGGGTGACATTGTTCTTAAGATAAATGGAACCAGAAATGTAGTCCCCTTTGTCTAGCACGACACGACCGCCTCCACGTGAGGAAGCGAAGTCTATCGCGGCCTGAATGCTTGCGGTGTTCAGAGTGACCCCGTCCGGCCTCGCACCGAAATCACGGGCGAAAAAGTCCGTGGCTCCAAGCGAGAGAGCCGAACCGGCGAAGAGCAGCGCTGCGGCCGCGATTCCTAGTAAATTTCTCATCATTAATGTTTTATTAATATAGTTTCACTGGTCCTATCAGTCCCGCGCTGACGTAAGGCTGCTTGCGTTTGATGACAAAACGCTGCGCCACCTTGTTGTCCTTGAGGGTCTGGATATAGTTGCCCATAAGGGTCGTGACTTTTATCTCGATGGTGTTCTCGCCGGAGCGGAGAAGGCCGCCCACGTCATACACACGCTCGCCGAACCACTTGACTCCCGCCGGTTTGCCGTTGACCCAAACCTCGCAGATGTCAGCCACCTTGCCGAGATTCAAGTACTTAGGAAGTTTTCCAGACAGTGTCACGGTCTTCGTGTAGGTCACCTCACCCATAAAGTTCTTGAACGTGGTGTCCTTCATGTCCTTGAAATCCTGAAGCTGGTCGAGGCTGGTCGTCCAGGTTGAATCCGGCCAGGTGTGGTGCATCTTGAGATCCCACCCGCCTGTCACCTG
This sequence comes from Alistipes sp. CAG:435, assembly GCA_000433355.1. Taxonomy (GTDB): domain Bacteria; phylum Bacteroidota; class Bacteroidia; order Bacteroidales; family UBA932; genus Cryptobacteroides. The sequence continues at coordinate 23,807 of FR893118.1, forward strand.
AATCTCGTCCTGTCCGTCAAGCGGAAGCTGTTTCCAAGCCGGAGCGCTGCCGCCCATCTTGTTGAATACGAACAGGTAAGTCTCGGAAGGACCGAAACGGAAATGCATCTTGCCGTCCTTGCCGACAGGAAGGACGAACCTCTTGCCGGAAGCCGGATCATAAAGCCAGGCGTGTTTCCCTGCGGTCACGGATTTCGGGAATATTATGTCCGTCTCACGAGCCTCGCTCATGTGAGCGTTCATAATGAGGAACATATCGCTGCCGTCGTCAGTAACATACTGGTTCTGAAGCAGGAACCTGTCAGGATTGCTGATCGTCAGAGTGTGAGGAAGATTGTACTTCTCCATCACGCCGGTGTACCATTCAAGATATTTCCCGTCAGCAGGCTTCTCAAGCAGGACGAAATTGTCCTTATACTCCTTCAAACGTGCTACGGTCTCGGTGATCTGTTTGTCACGAGCTTCGAAATCCTTGAGTCCCAGCGATTTCTCTGGATATTTTCCGATGCAGAAGACCCTTCCGCCGCCTTTGACAAACTCCTCCAGCTTGGCCAAGGTCTCCGGTGTGGTGCTGGTCACCTCGACGAGGAACAAGGTGCCATATTCCTTAGGCCCGTAGCAGATCTTGCCATTGCGGATTGTAGCATCCCGGAGGATGATCTCGCTGACATAGTCCGCGCCGCCGCCGTTCTTGTGGATGGCCTCCCAGATCAGCGATGTGTAAGGAATATTCAAGGCCACAGGGAACGGCTCGGTCTGCACGCCCATCGTGCTCCACATGTCGTAGTTGGCCGGCAGGATGGCGATGTCGGTGAACATGTCGGCGTTCTGGAGCTGGCTGGAGAGCCTGGCGCGGTAGTCGTTCAGCTTGTTCACGTAAGGCCACCAGGTGTTCCTCTCGTTGTGGAAGGTTCCGTACTGAACCCAGCCCGGGAACTCGGCCTCAAGCGGGGAGTAGTTGAAACCATGCCAAACAGAATGGGTTATGCCGGAGATCGCGCTCATGTCGGAGCCAACCTTCAGGAACTCAAGACTGGTCGTGAACACCTTGTAGGTGTTGGTCATCTCCTCGGCGCTGACAAGACGCTTGCCGGTAAGGTGGGCCGCCGACGAGACATATTTGTCAATCATCGTGTAGGCGCGTCCGCGGCGGTAGTCCTCGTCGCCCATCTCCTCACCGATTCTGTGCTTGAGCCAGTTGGTCGTCCAGGACTCCCCTTCCGGAATGTCCTGGCCAAGGGATGACTCCTCGATGAAGAAGCCGTTGCCATAGGCCTGGGAGCGGGATTTCACACCCTTCTCCCTGCACCAGGAGAGGAACGTGTTCATGTACCGCTCGTTGAGCAACTCGGCCTTCGTGAGTTCAAAGTCGAAACGCACACGGTTCACCTGGTCCTGGAACTTATCGCCTTTCTTTGAGCCATAGTCGAAGCTCTCCACATTGCCAAGTCTGCCGACCTTGAACATCGTGAACGGAAGCCAAGGCATCAGGTCGTAACCTCTGCGAGCCTTGAACTCCTCAGGGAAGTCGCTCGTCCAGTTGCAGCCCTCAAGCTCCATACTGTCCACGAAGAAAGCCCTGAGATGCTTCGACAGAGGCCCGAGCCTGGCCTCGATCGTGTCGGCCATGTGGTCCAGATAGTTACGCACGGCGGTGGAATCCATGTGGTTAAGAATCGAACCGGCCGCGCCCGGAGCACCGTTGATCACGCAGGCGAAGGAATCGTACTTCACCATAGCGTAGAACTGCCAGTTGCCTTCCGGTACATCCACCGTGATCACATCGCCTTCGATGTTGCCCGACAGATCAATCGCCTCACTGAGGTCGTTGATAGGGTCCGGAGCGAGACAGACCGACACAAGTTCCGGAGTACGGCCGGTGTTCACCTTCGTCACCCCGGGATCTATATTCTTGAATATGTTGAACTTGGACATCTCGAACCTCTCGCCCCCCGTCACCTTCTGCGCGTAGGTGAGCATCACGGAGGCACGCTCCTCACGAGGCAGGGTCTCCGCTCCGAACGGCCATCCGGATCCGATGATCAGGTCGCAGGTCATTCCAAGGCGTCCGGCCTCGTCGAACACGACCTTCAGCATGTCTATCCATTCGTCACTCAACCATTTGAGCGGCTTGGTGCCCATCGCGTCAGCTCCGTACGGGAACGAGATCGGATTGATCTCCACTCCACCGACTCCCGCATCCTTGAGGATGTGCAACTCGCGTACAAGCTCCTCTGCCTCAACGCGGTCGCCGTTCCACCACCAGCGCACGAACGGACGGTAGCGGCTGTCCGGATTCTGGAACTGTTTGTAGAGATCCTTGGATGTCGTCCTGGCCGAAGATTCGGACGAGAAGGCAACCAAGGAGGCCAAAGCGACAGATGCCGCCGCTAAAAATCTGAATATCTTCATGTTCCTATTCGTCAACGTGATTTACAACCTTCGGCTTGCTTGAATATACCAGATAGTTGTCGATGACGATGTTCATGTTGTCCTGCTTGTTGAGGAACTTGAAGGTCAGAGTGTGCTCGCCTTCAGGAAGATCGTACTTCCAGTAGAGGTCCGGAGCCGCTCCGTTGCCCTTGATAGGGTTCTTGGCCACAGCGGAGAGCTTGCCGTCGAGGTATATCTCGACCTCGCCGACGTAACCGGTGTTGTCGTTGTAGCCGGCTCCCTTGTAGTAGTGGCTCTTCACAACGATGCCGTTGCCCTTGAACTTGATCTGGCCGATATTTGTGATGGTCTTCTTGACGTTGACCTTGACTTGAGGATAGTGCCCCTCGAAAGCCTTCTCGTAGCGCACGGCCTCCGGCTTCTGAACCTTGATTGTAACATTGTCACCATCAATTGAGCCACCATTACGCTCGATCACCTGAAGGGCTTGGCTGAGGGAATATTCAGTGGCCTTGTTGATGGAGATGTCTGTGTAGACGAAAGGTCTGTCCTCTACCTCCTCGCAAGGCTTCCTCCAATATTCAGGAATATTCTTGTAACCCATCATTACTCCGAGGATTCCGGCGGCCGACGAAGGGTTGCAGTCAGAGTCTTGGCCGCAGCGGGTGGAGATGTCGATGGTGCGGTAGAAGTTCTTGTCACCGTAGAGGAGACCGATGAGGATGTAGCCGCTGTTGATGACGGCGTCGATGTTGAACTGGTTGTCAACCCCGTCCGGGCAGCCGATGTCGTAGCCATAGTGCTTGTTGAACAAAGCCCAGGTGATGTGCCAGTCCTTAGGGTACTGCTTGTGCCATTTGATGACATCAGCCATCGCCTTATAGTAGTTGCTCTGCACAGGGATGGCCTTGAGGGCCTCATTGACAACGAAGTTCATGTCATCGCTGATGAATGCGAGAGAGATCATCGCGGCGACATACACGCCGCCGTACCAGCCGTCGCCATAGTTCATCATGTGGCCGATCTCGTCGCAGTAGTAGGACGAGGCGTTGACCATTCCCGGAGCCATCAGACCGGCGTAGTCGGCTTCGATCTGGAAGTCGATGTCGTCGGCGTGAGGGTTGTTGCGCCAGTGGCCGGACTCAGGAGGCATCACACCGTTCAGGATGTTGTAGCGTCCGAGCTGGTTGGCGTGCCAGAGCGGGTATGGGGCATGGGCGAACGCGTTGGCGAAGGACTCGATCGGAGCGTCAAGGCCTTCCTTCTGGAACACCTCCACGAAAGTGAGGTCCATATAGACATCATCGTAAAGCCCGGGAACATTGTCGAACCACCATTTGATCGTGTGCTCGTGCCACGGAATCTCGATCTCGTCGTTCATGAAGCCGGAGTACTTGAACTCTGTCGGTCCGCCGTAGGAGCAGCCGATGGTCTTGCCGGCCCAGCCGCCTTTGATTTTGTCCATGAGAACCTCCTTGGTCATCTTGACCTCTTTAGGAAGTTTCTTGGCGGTCGCTGTGAATGTGGTCGTCAGCATAAAGACGCCAGCTGCGATCAGGAATAAATTCTTGACTTTCATAATTCTTTTTGTTTATTGATTATTTGTTTTTCGTAAAGATTCACTTATCCAGGAAACGCATCCCCACAGGATCTGGTTCACGGCCTGGGACTCGTGCGACAGGGTCGCGAAGATCATTCCGAACTGCGCCGGGATGCCGTAAACGTAGGAAATCGCCGAGGAGACTATGAAGTGGAAGGCTCCGAATCCTCCCGGCACCGGGACGATGGAGGAGAGGCTTCCGGCTATCATCAGGAACATCGCGTCCGTAAGGTTCAGGGTCTGCAAAGTGCCCACGGCCGCGGCCAGCTCAGGGCTGACGGAGTCCGGGGATATTCCTTGAAGAGCCCATAGGATGGTGGCACTCATCATCCAATAGCAGAGCCATATTCCCGCAGTCAGGAGGAGGAATTTCCAACCGCCCTTCATCCTGAGGCAACTGAGGAATCCGGCCCAGATGCCTTTGCAGAAGTCCCGCACTTTGGCAAGAGGCTTCCATTTGTCAGCGAAAAGGATTGCGCACAAAATGGCGGCAACCACGGCAAAAGTTCCTGCGACCAAGATCGCGATCTTGCCGGCGCTGATGCTGCCGGGGGCCGCTCCGAAGATCTTCTCGGAGAAGAATCCGCCGAAGCGTTTCCAGGTGAAAAGCAGGAAGACGGCAAGCACGGCGACCAGCGCGAGCATATCCACGGAGCGTTCCAGCGCCGCGGTTCCCAAAACCTTGTCGTATGAGGCGAGGCGGCGGCCGTTGTCCTTGGAATCCTTTTCGGAATGCGCCGTGATGTAGCCGCAGCGGACAAACTCACCGACGCGCGGCAGGACGAGATTCACCAGATAACTGATGTTGACGGCGTTGAAGCAGGTCAGGCGGGTGGTGCTCCTGTCGATCGGAAGAAGCAGCTCACGCCAGCGCAAGGCTCTGAACCAGAACGCCAAAAGCCCGAACAGCATCGAAAGGATGACGAATCCCCAGCGGCAGGCCCTTAGGCCTTCCAGAAAGTCAGCCCAGCCGACTCCGCGGAAAGAGAAATACAGAAGCGCCGCCGCGAGTGCGATGAAGCCCCCGTATTTAAGAATATTCCCGACCTTCTTGTTCATGGTTACAAATTTAATCAAATAATCCTTAACTTTGTGATCTGGCACGTAATGAATATCAAAATACAAAGATATGAAATCAATTTTAGGGATAGGGAACGCTCTGACGGACATCCTGGCGGTGTTTCCCGACGAGACAATGCTTCGTGAGTACCACCTTCCTCCGGGAAGCATGCAGCACGTGGATCTGGAGACCGGTGACCGCATCTGGTCGAAGTTGAAGGAGTTCGGCGTGAAGTACGTTCCGGGAGGCTCGGCTGCCAACACGATCACCTGCACGTCCATATTCGGAATGCCTTCGGGATTCATCGGCAAGATCGGTAACGATGAGCTCGGGCACTTGTACAAGAGCACACTTGAGCAGTACGGTGTGAAAACGACATTGCTGACCGGCACGAAAGGCTCCGGCCGCGCGATGTGCTTCATCACAGGAGCCAACTCCGAGAGAACTTTCGCTGACTATATGGGTGCGGCGTTGGAACTTGTCCCGGAGGATCTGAAGCCCGAATATTTCCAAGGTTACGACTATTTCCACATCGAGGGTTATCTCGTGCAGAATCAGGATCTTATCCGCAAGGCAGTGCAGATGGCCAAGGAGGCTGGATGCAAGATCTCGATCGACATGGCTTCATACAATGTAGTTGAGTCCAACGAGGCCTTCTTCCACAATCTGGTGGACCGTTATGTGGACATCGTGTTCGCCAATGAGAGCGAGGCGAGGGCGTTCACGAAGCAGGAGCCACGCGATGCTCTGGACACGCTCGCAAGCCAGTGCGAAATCGCTGTCGTGAAGGTCGGCAAGGACGGATCGATGGTCAAGCAAGGCGATGAATATCATTACATTGAGGCCTGGCCAGCCGCCACGATCGACGCCACCGGAGCAGGAGACACCTACGCCGCCGGATTCCTCTACGCGCACTCTCTGGGAATGCCTTTGAAGGTCTGCGGCGAGGTCGGCTCGATAATTGCTGCGAAGGTCGTCGAGGTTATCGGCACCAAGATCGATGTCCCGAGATGGAAGGATGCGAAGCGTGAGATACGAGAGTTGATAGCCTCTGTAAACCAGTAGATTATGTTTGATTTCATAAAGACGTTTTTCAGAAAGAGAAGTCTGCGCAAGCATTCCAGCACAGTTCCCACAGAAATTCTTCCGCTGGGGAAAATCCGTTCATACGTGGCCATCATCGATGTGGAGGAGCAGTCTTTCGACACTTGCAAGACCGCTATAATGACTTTTTTCAGGTCCCACAACATCAAGGGTAGCGTCTTCTTCCAGGATTTCAGAAAGATAGGCAGCGAGGACAGGCTGATCACCAGCATCCAGACCACCATCACCAAAAAGGACCTGGATTGGATCGGAAGACCTTCCCGCTACAAACTGAACGTGCTGGAGGAACAGGCTCCAGACCTTTTCATCTCGCTTATCAAGAATCCTGACTTCGCCATTGAATATATGGCCCGCACCTCCAAGGCCCGTTTCAAGATAGGACGCGCCCAGATGGACGGCAACCTGTTCGACCTTGTCATCAGCGACCCTGCCGGCAAGGAGGTCAGCCAGCTGGATTGCTTCACTGCCATCAAAGGCTATCTCACAAAGATTCAATAATTCTATGTCAAATATCATCAAAAACGCCGCTGTCGCCCTGAAAGGTTTCGCGATGGGAGCGGCAAATGTCATTCCAGGCGTGTCCGGAGGCACTATCGCCCTGCTCACAGGAATATTCAATGAGCTGATCGAGGCTCTGAACGCCATCCTGTCGGTGTCTTCGTGGAAACTTCTCCTCAAAGGCGAGGTCAAGGAGTTCTGGAAGAATATTCATGGAACGTTCCTGTTTTGGTTGGGAGTCGGAGTGATCGTGAGTGTCTTCTCGCTCGCCAAGCTGATGGAATATGTGCTTGCCTACCATCCGATCCAGACCTGGGCGTTCTTCTTCGGCCTGATCGTGGTGTCCGGTGCCTACATGCTCTACGACATCAAGGGCTGGAAGGTCGCCGACGGGCTTTGGCTGGTCTTCGGCGTCTTCCTCGGGGCTATGATCTGCCTGCTCTCCCCTACCCAGACGACAGACGCTGGTTGGTTCATCATGATATGCGGCGCGATCGCGATATGCACGATGATTCTTCCGGGCATCTCCGGCAGCTTCATTCTCGTGCTTTTTGGTAAGTATGAATATATTATGTCAGCGATCAGCGAGCTTAACTGGCCGGTCCTCATTCTGTTCGGAGTCGGCTGCGTACTTGGAATCGCCGCGTTCTCGAAGTTCCTGCACTGGCTGATAGCGCATTACGAGAGGCCCACGTTGATCACTCTGATCGGTTTCACGCTTGGGTCCCTTGTCAAGGTCTGGCCATGGAGCGACAAGTTCAGCGTGATGATGGCTCAATGGATGCGTGAAGGGCAGACCGCCGAAGAGGCCCGGATTGGCGTCGAGGCACTTGTTGACATAGGCACGGATCTCTCCACGCTCATCAATCCGCAAATCTTCTCCGCCCTCATCTGGATGCTCATCGGCGCCCTCCTCGTCGTCGCCCTTGAATGGTTCGGCCACAAGAACGCCAAGGCCAACTGAAGCAAGATTAGTATATAATCACAAAGGGCTGGATCGGAATGATCCAGCCCTTTGTGATTCCGTAGGGATTCGAACCCTAGACCCACAGATTAGAAATCTGTTGCTCTATCCAGCTGAGCTACGGAACCGTGCCCCGTTTCCGTTCCGCAGAACAGGAAACGGACTGCAAATATACGAATTTTCCATCGAAAACAAGCACATGCCAAAGAATTTATCCATGTCGAAAATTTCTTCGGTCCGGATTAGGGGATGTGGCGTCCTCGTCATGTCTATAATATGGATCAACCAACACTCGACAGGTTATGACAAGGAAGGATCTCTTCAACGAATGGGAAAGGCAGGAGCCATTGGAACTGGATAAAGAAAAACTGGGCACCGCTTTTTCCAAAGTATTGAAAAAAATTGACAGTGTGGAATCTGTCATGGAAAACGAAAAAGCACACAGGAAATCCGGATCGTACGTCTTCCGGAAAGTGGCGATATATTCATCTGTGGCCGCGGCTGCGGTCATTTGTGTCACACTCGCGTTCACCAGTGTGTCAAAGAAGGCCTACAACCGCGGCCTTTACGCGCATATTCAGGAAATGCCGGTGAATATGACGGAATATTCAACCAGCAACGGCGAGATCCGGCGTGTCACTTTACCCGATTCCAGCAAGGTGATCCTCAACGCTGGTTCCGTGCTCATCTGCCCGGAACGGTTCGGGGCAGGAGGAAGGGAGGTGTACCTGAGCGGTGAGGCGGTCTTCGATGTCACGGGGGACACTGGACGGGCTTTCGTTGTCAAGACCTCAAACCTCAACGTCAAGGTGCACGGGACCAGATTCAACGTATCAGCCTACAGTGACAGCCGTCTGGTCAGCGCGACCCTGTGCAGGGGCAGCATCTCGGCCATGAATAATGAAGGCGGCGCGCCGGTCAGGCATGTGGTTGACGGCATACACAATCCTCGCGAAACGAAGGTCGCGTCAAGGTTCTCCTCGGTCAGCGGCTGATACGGAAGATCCCCGTAGGCAAGATCCAGATGCGTCTTCCTGGACTTGGATCAATTTATGGCCATATTCATTGTCATCCTGAACAGGTAGGCGCTGATCCTTGTGACATCCACAAGCGTGTGGCGGACAAACCACAACCTCACAAACACACTCTGTGCGACATCCTCCGCATCATCATAAGACTGGAGAAATGACTGCAGGAACGCGAGGACTTTAGGATAATACTTGTCAAAGATGACCCTGAAGGCTTCCTTGTCACCCTCAGCTATCATCTTCAAGTAGTCCTTTTCCGTCATCGCCACACCGGCTTGATTTACCTGTTACCGGCGTCCACCTTGCGGGCATAGGCAAGCCGTCCTGAAAGATGCCGCCTGACATCCTTCCAACGGTAATACGGTCCCGAGACAGGATCCACTCCATTCAAAAGACGTTCCTGCTCATTCAGAAGGAACTTCACAAGGATATCCTTGGAGCCGGGTCTGCGGTAGAACACCATCTGGAGGTTGCAGGCCATCGGGGTAAAGTCCGATGCCATCCAATGCTCCCAGACCTCCTCCAAAGGCCAAATCTCGCTGCAACCTTCGATTCCCATAAGCCCGGCGAGAGGCATCACCGAGACATCATGCGCGAACCTCAGGTCGGCGGCCACATTGCTTTTGGCCGACACCGCAGCGTTTGCCTTTACGATGAAATCCTCCAGCAAGTCATCCGCCATCGCGATGCGTCTGCCTTCCGACTCCGCCGCGTTCACCATCTCGGAATATATTCGGCAGGAATTCAGACGCGTCAAAGAAAACAGCTCCTCAGGAGTGAAATATGAGGAAACGAATATATCATTGAGATCTATGTCCGGCGCTATGGAACCCCATGTGTAGAGCTCCCGGGCAAACATGTCCTCCCTGCCGACAATGGAATCAGCCGTCTTGCGGTCACTGAATATGGAATTCATGAAATCGCTGACATCGATCCAAGTCCTTGACAAAGAGTCTATCTCCGGAGCCGAAGTTCTCACCACCTCCTTGAACCAGGAAGGTTTCCTGAGAAGGTAGGACATGTAGGAATCCCCGCTGTGCACATTGACCCTCAGTTTCTTGTTCAGTTTCTTGAGTTCACCAGTGCAGCTGAACATGCTCTCCTGACAACGCTGGACCGTGCTGGAGACCGCGTCCACATACCTTCTGGAGCCGGACTTGAACACAGACGGGAAACGATGGAACATCCTGCCCGCTATCTCCTTGTGCTCATTCTTGCCTCTGGCGGACAGCTTACCAGCCTTGCCGACGGAAACGGAGTCTATCCTGTACAGATCCGAGTACAGGGCTTTTCCTTTCTCGGTCAGTATCCCAAGCGAGTCCGCCTTCATGAACATCGCCGCAAGGGCGTCAAATGATTTGTCCGAACTATGGTAGCGCGAGCCATGACGACCGATATGGCTGATGTAGAAAGGCTCATAACCTTCGGGAGCAGCGGTGTCGGTCATATTCCCGGCTCTGTAGATGTGATAGATTCCAGCGCCGGCGAAGGCATCGGCTTTGATTTTCTCAAGTGTGACCTGCGCCTCGGAAGACACCGCGAAGAACGCTGAAAACGAAGCCGCCAACGCCAAGGCGGCGACACGGTATAGTGATGATTTCATATACATTGATTTATCTGCCACGGTGTCCACGCTTTGACGGACGGTTGTTCATTATCGCCTTGTCCTGAAGTTCATGTATCTCCTTCCTGCTCCATGGCAAGCCGATGAACTCGGAAGGATAATCGGTCTCGATGATGTCCGGCTCGGCGAGAAGCTCACGCTCGTAAGCGACCCTGCGGTCCTTGGCGTTCTTCACCTTGTCGGAGGATCCCGTTATGGATGTCATGATCATGACTCCCCTGTCGTGAAGTTTCCTATACACATCCGAAAGTTCCGGGTTGACCGCCATACGGACATACGCCATGATGTGGTCCCACGGAATCGGGCATTTGTCATAAGCCTCGAAATGCTCCTCCGAACTGATCTCCACGCAGAACATCACGTCACGGACATTGTTGTTCCAATAGTAAAGAGCCTCGTCCAAAGAACGGACGCTGAGCATGATATTGTGGTACATAGACCAGTCTCCTCCCGGCCTCAACTGCCGGATGTAATAGTCAAGGCTGGCTTTCTTCACTTCAGGGCTCACGCCTTTTGTGTTGATGTACTTGTTGTCGAAGTTGAAGACCACCTTGTCCTTGCCCCACTCCAGAATGGATTTCAGGGTCGGGATCTTGTACGGGGTCACATTGCCGGCCCTGTCCACCAGGTTCAGTCTCTGAATCTCCTCGAAAGTGTAGTCTTCCACCTTGCCTTTCCCGTTCGTTGTCCTGTCCACAGTCAGATCGTGCATCAGAACCATCACGCTGTCCTTGGTGAAGCTGAAATCCACCTCGAAGAACGTCGGCATCATCGACAGCGTCTTCTCGCAGGACTCCACACAGTTCTCAGGATAGCCCGGCATCATTCCTCCACGATGTCCGCTGATGATGATATCCCTGTCCGGAGAGTACCTGAAATATTCCTGCAGATCAGAAAACGAATTGATAACCACCTTGTTGGCGGTGATACCTGCCTTTGAAGACACATCGTCCCGGTTGGACTGGGCCAACATAGGAACGGAGAAAACCGTCGCCACGGCCAGAACCGCAATATACATTAATCTCATGTTTTACTTTTTCTTTGGTCGGCGGCCGGCCGGATCCGGTCAATCGAATCAGCGGCCGCAGGTGTTATAATTATCTATAAAGTTACAATATTTACTTAATATATGACAATCTAAATCGGCTCATCACCTAATCAGGAAGGCACAATCTGACCATCACGAGGCAAAGTTAATCAAATCATACGAAGAAATTCAGGAATATTTCCGGGCGGCTCAGGAATAATCGTCCGCTAAAAATAGAAGCCTGTGTTGAAGTACATGACCCCGGCGCCGTCCTGGGCGGACAGGGCACGGGCATATTCAATGTTCAGGACAAAGTTGCGGTTGAGGATTATCTTCAGGGCGGCCCCGGCTGAAAGATGGAGAGCGTCACGGCCGGAGGAGATGATGTACTTTGAATACAACTCCGGAAAGGCCCCGGTCCTGTTGCCTGCGTCAAAGGAACGTAATGAACTGATTCCGTCGCAGAAGCAGCTCAGCATCAGCCCAACGTCCTGTCTCAGAAGGGTCAGGCCGGCAAATTTCCAGCGAAGTTCCGTGTTGAAGAAACCAATGCCCGGACCGGAGACCCTGTTGTACAAGAGGCCGCGGACAGTCCTGTAACCACCGAGAGCCGCATTGTCGTAAACAGGGCCGCCAGGGGTGTAAAACGGCAGGACATACCATGGAACATCACCTATAAAATTCTGATAATCCAAGCGGTAAGCCAGTGTCAAGTTCTCTTTGGCCAAAGGAATATACTGCCGGAAGGTCGCCTGGAACTTGAGATAGGATTCCGAGGAACCCAAGAAAGACGGAGCGATGATCAGACCAGCGCGGGCAAGGATCCCCTTTGTCGGAACTCCCTCATAATCACGGGAATCATAAAGAAGGCCAATCCTAACAGCGGAGGAATATTTTCTGAATATCTCATCGGCGGGGGTTATTCCCCAACTGCGGTAGAGACCGAACAGAGATATTCCTTTCTCTTCATCCTCGGGTTGGTAATCCTTGATTCTGAATGCGTTGAAGTGGTAGCCAGCCTCCCAGGAAAGGTAGCCCGTGATATTCCCGGAGAAATCAGCCCTGACATTGGTGGTCGATCGGGAGTATTTGTAGAAGCCATCGTCCGCCTCATGGTCGTAGAAAGTCCGCCGTCCGCCGAAGCCGAAGAATTCCATCGCGTTGTCCGCGCAATGGCTTGCCGCCAGGTTCATCCTCACCTGAGGAAAAAGGCTGCCGGAGTCGAACGATGCGATGAAAGTCTTGCTGCCGCCTGTGTAACCGGAAGCCTCGAAGTAGCCGCTGCTCCTCGGGTTGGGATAAGTGGAGCCGTCACTGAAGTTATAGACATTCATCAAGGCTCCGAACAGTATTCCCTTCGCGCCATCGAATCCAGCCATAGGGAACGGCACGAAAGAATACCCGGTCTTGACAACGGGGACATTGTCTTTCGCCTGAAGAGAGCCAAACGAAAGCGACAGGCAAAGAGCGGCCAGTGAAAGCATTCTTGTGAGACGTGTCGGCATATTTTTGTAAATTTACAACAAATTGGCCGTATATCGGCAATCTTGACTACCTTTGTCATCGGATCTTGACTTTGAAAGCCCGTTTGCGGAATAAGCCAAGACCGACATAAACACCTGAACATCAATAATAATGATTCGCAGAAAACTTTTCAAGGTCATGATTGTGGCAGCCGCCGCTGTGATGACAACATTCTCAGGATTCGCCCAGAATCCAACCGATGCCGAGGTTCTTAAAAGTCCGGACGGCAACCTTGAGCTCAGGTTCGCCATCACCGCCGCGGGGACACCGACATATTCATTGAACTATGGCGGCAAGGCTGTGATTCTACCGAGCGAGCTTGGCTACGAGATTCGCGGCAAGCGCCTGAAGAGCACTTTTGAGGAGAAGTCCGGCAGGTTCTACGCCGGGCCGGAAAGTCTCCACGACGGATTCAAGGTGACCGGGGTGGAACGTGACTCCCTCGATGAGACATGGGAGCCAGTCTGGGGTGAGGAAAGCCACATCCGCAACCACTACAACGAATTGGCTGTCACTCTTGAGCAGGGTCCGGTGAACAAGAACGGTCCAAAGGCGGTGATGGTCATCCGTTTCCGCCTCTATGACGACGGTCTCGGGTTCCGATACGAGTTTCCGGAGCAGAAGAGGCTCAAGTACTTCGTCATCAAGGATGAGCTTACCCAGTTCGCTATGGCTGGCGACCACACCGCATGGTGGATTCCCGGAGACTATGACACTCAGGAATATAACTACACGGTGAGCCGTCTTTCCGAGATCCGCGGACTATCATTCACAAAGGCGGAGGGAAACGCCTCCCAGCAGACGTTCTCCCCAACCGGAGTGCAGACCGCACTTCAGATGAAGACCGATGACGGGCTCTACATCAACATCCACGAGGCCGCTGTGGTTGACTACCCTACCACCAACCTCAACCTGGACGACAAGACGATGACTTTCAGCACTTGGCTGACTCCTGACGCGGAAGGGTGGAAAGGCCGCATCCAGACTCCGGCCAGGTCACCATGGAGAACCGTCATGGTTGTGGACGACGCCCGCAAGGCGCTGGCTTCCAGACTGATCCTCAACCTCAACGATCCTTGTGTCCTTGAGGATGTCTCATGGATCCATCCGGTGAAGTACATCGGTGTGTGGTGGGAAATGATCACCGGCAAGACCCAATGGTCCTACACCAATGACTTTCCGACCATCGAGCTCGGAGTTTCAGACTACTCCAAGGCGAAGCCTCACGGAAAGCACGGAGCCAACAACGAGAACGTGCGCCGCTACATCGACTTCGCGGCAGAGCATGGCTTCGACGCGGTACTCGTCGAGGGCTGGAACGAAGGTTGGGAGGATTGGTACGGCAAGCAGAAGGACTTCGTCTTCGACTTCATCTCCCCGTACCCTGACTTCGACATCAAGGATCTCAATGAATATGCCCACTCGAAGGGCGTGAAGCTCATCATGCACCACGAGACCTCCGCTTCAGCCCAGAACTACGAGCGCTGGATCGACAAGGCGTATGATCTTATGAATGAATATGGTTACGATGCGGTGAAGAGCGGCTATGTCGGCGACATCATCCCTTACGGCGAGCATCATTACAGCCAGTCGATGATCAACCACTACATGCTTTGCGTCAAGAAGGCAGCCGACCACCACATCATGGTCAACGCCCACGAGGCGGTGCGCCCTACCGGTCTGTGCAGGACCTACCCTAACCTCATCGGCAACGAGTCCGCCAAGGGTACCGAGTACCGTGGCCAGATCATGCCTCATCATGTGACCATACTTCCGTTCACACGTCTTCAGGGCGGTCCGATGGACTACACTCCGGGAATATTCGAGATGGACATGTCGAAGATGAACCCTGAGGATCACCAGCGTGTGTTCTCGACAATCTGCAAGCAATTAGCCCTGTATGTGACGATGTACTCGCCACTGCAGATGGCCGCTGATGTTCCCGAGCACTACGAGGAGCACATGGACGCGTTCCAGTTCATCAAGGATGTGGCCGTTGACTGGGAACAGAGCAGGTACTTGCTGGCCGAGCCTGGAGACTACATCGTGATCGCCCGTCAGGCCAAGGTGAAGGAGGCAGGCAAGGAGGGTGACTGGTTCATCGGTGGAGTCACCGATGAGAACGCTCGTGATCTGGAGTTCCCTCTGGACTTCCTTGACAAAGGCGTCAAGTACACCGCCACGATCTATGCAGACACTCCTGAGGCCGACGGCATCGGCGATGTCAAGGTGCAGGATTCGGTGCAGACATATTCCATCACCACGAAGAAAGTCAATTCCAAGACCACGTTGAAGATGCATCTGGCCCGCTCCGGCGGGTTCGCTATCCGCATCCAGAAGGTGGAAGGGAAGTAGTCTGATCGAGCGGCAGCCGAAAAAAGGCAATATCAAATACAGGTCATGCTGTGAAATAATGTGTGACGACAGGGGGAAAAAGGCAAATGGCAGTTTTTGCACGTTACCAAAAACTGCCATTTGATTTTCCCCCTGACGTTCGTTAACATATATTGACTTCATCCAGGTCACTATCTTTGTACTGATTAAAACACTTTCCTGACGTTCGTTAACATATATTGACTTCATCCAGGAGATACCAATCTTGTTGTAATGGGTCAGAAAAATAAAATTCAAAATTTTGGTAACGTGCAAAATTTTGAATTTTCTTTTTTTCTGACCTTACTCTCACTTGGTACGCTTCGACACCCAGTTGACAGGCTCAGCGACCGGTAATGGGGCTACTGAAAGGGTTTTACGCCAGGAAACGGAGAACGTTTCCGGTCCAGTCTTCGCCGTTGGTGGCCTGGATGACGTTGATGCCGATCTGGCGGGCAGCGGCGATGTTCTTGGGGCCGTCATCGATGAAAAGGACCTGGGACGGCGCCACCTTCTCGGACTCAAGCATAAGGCGATATATTCGTTCATCCGGCTTCATGACCTTCAGTTCATAACTGAGGTACATGCTGTCAAGATATTCATCAAGCGAGTGGCCGTGGCCGTCAAACTCTTTGCTCAGAGCCCATTCGACGATGAAAGGATTGGTGTTGGAAAGGAGGGAAAGGCGGTAGCCTTCGGCGCGCAGTTTCCTGAAAAGCTCAAGATTCCTTTCCGGAACGGTCGAAAAGAATCCCATGTAGGCGTCGCGGCACTCATCCATGCTCACTTCCCTTCCGACCTCCTTGCCGACACGGATCCGGAACTCCTCCTTGTCTATCAAGCCAGTCTCGAAATCGCCAAAGAACCCTTGTTGGCGGACCATGTTCAGATATTTCTCTATATCCTCAAGTCCCAACGCCTTGAACTTGTTTATCACAATACTGAGATCCGCCGGAGCGACCACCCCGCCGAAATCAAAAACAACATTCGTGATGTCTTTTCTCATATTCCAAAAATATAAACTTACCGGGCTAAGAGATCTGTCAAATACTGTGTAGCCTTCTGTGAATCAATCTTGTTCACAAATGCTTCATCGTTCAAGATCTGGTTCAACATTTTACCATTCATTTCAACCGGATAGCGTTTGATTATATTCTTCGGGACGAGGGTGTTTGACACTTGTGGATTTCTTTTGTGGATTCAAAGTGTTACGCTCCCAGAAAAAGCCGCCGTTATAGCCCTGGATCTCCAGATCCTTATCCGCTCGCGTCAAACGTTTTGCCGCCCAAAGACAATATTCCTCATCAATCTCGATCCCTAAATAATGTCGGCCAAGTTTTTTTGCCACAACACATGTGGTTCCACTTCCGACAAATGGATCCAAGACAATATCTCCAGGACGGGAGGACGCAAGAATGAGTTTTGCTATCAGTTTCTCTGGCTTTTGGGTCGGGTGATCAGTGTTCTCCGGCATTGACCAGAAAGGAATGCTGATATCATCCCAAAAATTCGAGGGGAAAGTGATTCGGAAATTGCCTTCATCCGTTTCTTCCCAATCTTTTGGTTTCCCGTTTTCTTTATATGGAGCGATGACCTGACGTTTCATCTTCACCGAATCCACATCGAAGTAGTAATTATCCTTGTCCTTGACAGCGAACCAAATATCCTCCATGGCATTCTTCCAATTTGTCTTCGCACCACGCCCTTTCTCCCGCTGCCATGTTATTCTATTGATGACAGTCAACTCTTCGCTGATGACTTTTTGTTGCGATGAGGAGCTCTTCCAGTCTCCGCACATATATAGGGAGCCATCCGGCTTTAGCTTATCACATACTTTTTTGAACCATGTCCGTAAATATTCCTCATACATATTATCAGACATGGCATTGAACTTCGAGGAATTGAATGTCTTGCTTAAGTTGTAGGGGGGGTCAATGATTATCAGACTCGCGCACTCATCTGGAATCTTATCCAAAACGGTCAATGCGTCAGCATTGATAAGCAGATCGACAAAAGAGGATTTACCAGAGAGTTCCTCAGGGAAGGTAATAATCCTCTTCAGATCTGGAATCTCTTCTTCAGAAACAGTCAGGGTGCGATTCCGGCCAGCACGTATTTTATCACTGTTCGCCATAAACAAACTTAATTAACCTTAGATTTGCAGCGTTGTTCTCTGCCCAAAGGTTGTAGAGACAAAATTAGCAAATTTATGCCGATATGTAAAGTTCGACAAAGGACAATAATGTCGTTGTTTTGGCAATTTCGGGCCAAGGCCACCACGATTCTTCATGATATCATGGGAAATTAGTATATTCACAAAAAATTTTGAGCGATGTACACATTCAAGCAGGATGGCGACAGGTTTGTCGTCAGCATTGACAACCATCAGGAACTGATGGGGGCGATCGCGGCGTTTTGTCAGGAGCAGGGGATTCTGGCGGGAGAGGTGAGCGGAATCGGAGCGGTGAACAACGCGACGCTGAGGTTCCTCAACCCTGTCACGAAGCATTATGTTGACAAGACATTCGACGAGCAGATGGAGATCTCAAGCCTTGTGGGCAATATTTCCGAGAAGGACGGAAAGGTCTATCTGCATCTTCACGCCAACTTCGGGCGGGCGGACTACACGGTTGTGGGCGGACACCTTCTCACAGCGACCATCAACGGAGCGTGCGAGGTGTTCATCAGACGCTACAACTGCAAGGTTGGCAGACACTTCGACGAGGAGACGGGACTTAATCTGTACACCTTGTAGTCTGTGCCGCCAAAGCAATCGGTAAAAGGATAACCGGATGGAGAGAATCAACATCATCGACTGCCCGCTGGGGGAGGTTGGAAAGCACCTCGGCGGCTACGGGAACATATTCATAATCCACGACCGCAACGTAGGCGGCATCGTGGAAAGGCTTGGCGTTCAGGCTCAAGGAATATTCCCGGTCGAGGCCACGGAGGAGAGGAAGACGCTCGCCACCGTGCTGGAAATCGAGGAGTGGCTGCTGGAGAAAGGAGCTGACAGAGAGGCGTTTGTGCTGGGTGTCGGCGGCGGAATCACAACTGATCTGGTCGGGTTCGCGGCTTCCGTTTACAAACGTGGCGTGAGGTTCGGATTCATCCCGACCACCCTGCTCTCACAGGTGGATGCCGCTATCGGCGGAAAGAACGGCGTGAACCTCGACTCCTACAAGAACATCATCGGGGTGATCCGCCAGCCGGAAATGACATTCATCTGTCCGGAACCGCTGGAGACGCTGCCTTACCCGCAGATTCTGTCGGGTGCGGCCGAACTGCTCAAAACCTTCATTATCAACAACAAAGGCAATGAATATGAAAGGGCTGTGAATATGCTTATGAATATTCACGATCGTGCGTCGGAAGGGGCTGCCGAGGCGGCTGTCCTGGAATATTCAGAAACATTCCGAGAGTTGATCGCCGATGCGGCGAAGGTCAAGGCTGGCATTGCGGGGAGGGATCCGAACGAGCGCGGGGAGCGCCGGCTGCTCAATCTGGGACACACTTTCGCGCACGCCATCGAGAAGAATTCCTCCGAGGCGATCCCGCACGGGCAGGCAGTCTCCATGGGCATCATCCTGGCAGCGCGGTTGGCCGAGTCTTTGGGGCTGACGGATGGTCTTTCCGAGCGTCTGGAAGCGGATTTCACAGCCTGTGGCTTGCCGGTCGAGTGTCCGTACAGCATTGAAACTCTTGCGGATGCGATGAAGAAAGACAAAAAGGCGGATGGAGCGTTTGTTCATTTCGTGCTGCCGCTGGGCATAGGGCACGTTGAGACACGGGAACTTCGGGTCGAAGAGGCGGTAAGCGCATTGAAGGATGAATAAAGTCACGGCGTTTCAGACAGCGGCAACGCCTATTTCAGAGACGAGCGGCGCATCGAGACTCGCAATCATTAACAAGTAATTGAATATATTCATGATCTGCACAACAATCCAGAACCGAACCCTGGAAGAGATAATGAACCTGCTGGAAAGCAGCGAGCCACGGATTCAGATGGCCGAAATCAGATTGGACAGATGTCCGCTGAGTATCGAGGAGATCGAGTACCTGTTCTCATCCTCGGACACTCCGCTCGTGGCCACCTGCCGGGTCGTTGATGACGGCAAAGGGACTTGGGAAGAGGCCGAGGAGAAACTCACGGCCGCGGTCGAGGCCGGTGCCGCGTTTTTGGATCTGGAGATCGAAGCTCCGAAAGAGATCGGCAAAAGGCTCCGGAGGGCTTGCACTGAATATGGCACCACGATGATCCGTTCGAGTCATTTCTTTGCCGGGACACCGTCAGATGATGTGCTGCGGAACACAGTGGAGAAATGCAGGAAGTTCGGCGGGGAGATTGTGAAGATCGCGGCTATGGCGAAATCGGGAGAGGATGTAGCAAGGGTGCTTGCGCTTTATTCATCGGTCGCTTCGACAAACTCAGCGGCCGAAACACAGCGACCTGTGGAATTGGTTGCGTTCTCGATGGGAGAGATCGGCAAGGTTAGTCGCTTGGATTGCTTGAAGTTAGGCAGCCCGTTCACCTATGCCGCCCTGAACGAGAACGAGGCCGCGGCACCCGGTCAATGGTGTTATTCGGAGATGCTTACGGCTGTCTATGGAGACAGGAAGCCTCTTCACTGCAACAGTCCTCTGAATATGCCGGCCTCAAAGAGTTTCGCCCAACGCGCGATC
The DNA here is from genome assembly GCA_000433355.1 of Alistipes sp. CAG:435. Taxonomy (GTDB): domain Bacteria; phylum Bacteroidota; class Bacteroidia; order Bacteroidales; family UBA932; genus Cryptobacteroides. The sequence continues at coordinate 43,686 of FR893118.1, forward strand.
ATCGCCGCGGCATTGGCGGAAGGAGAATCCCGGCTCGGCGGCTACTCTCCGTGCGGGGACAACGAGGCGGCGATAGCGGTCGCCAAGGCGCTCGGGGCCAAGGTTCGGATAGAGAGTGAGGGCTGTTCTTTGCAAGTTGGTGCGCTTCGACAGGCCCAGCGACCAACCGATCCGGTCGCTTCGATGGTTGGTGAGCTCTGCCGAACCACAGGCTCAGCGACCGGAAGCACCCTAATCATAGAAGGCATAGGCTCGTCAGCGAATATTCCCGAAAAGATCAACGTCGGCGAATCCGGCCTCCTGACCCGCCTGATGATCCCTCTCGCCGCCGCTCTCGGCAACGGCAACCAAATCGAGATCGACGGCATCGGCACCCTCCCGACCAGACCGCTGAAAGGCGCATCCGAAATCATGGCCGGCTTCGGCACAGTCCTGAGACCACTCAACCCGGCCCCGGAAGTCCACGTGCCACTCACCGTCCAAGGTCCTCTGCTCCCTGGCAAAACCAGCATCTCCGGCAAAGGCGGCTCACAGCTGATCTCCGGCCTGCTGATGGCTCTGCCGCTCCTCCCGGAAGACTCTACCCTGCATATTCACGACCCCAAGAGCATCCCGTATATGTTCATCACAGCGGACGTGCTTCGCCGTTTCGGCATCAAGATCGGCTCCGAGATGGAGGGTGGAGAGGATTTCCTTGAGACTCAGGACTGGAGCCTCTGTACCGGCATCACATTCAAGATCAAGGGCGGGCAGAAATATTCCCCGGCCGCTTTCGACATCGAGGGCGACTGGAGCGCCGCCGCCAATTTCCTGGTGGCCGGAGCGCTGTTCGGAGACGTGAAACTGACCGGTCTCGACACAACCTCCCTTCAAGCCGACATCTCGATCATGGACATCCTGATGGAAGCCGGAGCCAGCCTTTCGCAGATTGATGATGGGCCGCAGGACGGAATCACAAACGACGGCTCTTCCAGAAATGAAGCGACCGATGCTGCCTCCAACAAAACTTCAGACAATGAAGACGCTCCGGAGGCCAATGCCCCGCAAGGTCACCGCGGCCTGATCACCGCCCAGAAAGCCCCGCTCCGCGCCTTCGACACCGACCTCAACAACTGCCCGGACCTGTTCCCGATCGTCTCCATCCTCGCCGCCTTCTGCCACGGACGCTGTAATATTCAAGGATTCAAGAGGTTGGCAAGCAAGGAAAGCGACCGCGGCACCGCGATTCTGAATATGCTGACCCAGATGGGCGTGAGCGCCTCCGCTTCCGGCGACACCCTCACCATCGACGGGGAATCAGTCGAGAGCCGCCTCCTGAACGGTCTCCTCCTCAAGGGCGGTGAATATACCTCCTCGCACGACCACCGTATGGCGATGGCCCTCACCGTAGCCTCCTGGTGCGCCGACACCCCGATCCTCATAGACGACATCTCCTGCGTAGCCAAGTCCTTCCCCGCCTTTCTCGACACCTATGCCAAACTGAAGCGTTAGTCTTGGTCAGTAAGCCCAATAGATTATAAATAATCCCGAGTGTTCGCTGTCGTTCACCCGGGATTATTTGATATTACGATTTTCTCTTATATTAAGGCTTTATGCTTACGGTAGAATATTAGCCTATCCACTATAATAAATGATAAGAGAAGGATAACCATAAGTGTTGTTGAGTTTATAATTATAGGTATGACAATGAATATTATGGAAATATATTGCTTGAAGTATTCTTTTCGTTCCTTTTGTATGATTACATCAAAAGACTCTGATTTCCTTGTTGGCCTAATTATTCCAAAATACAATACTATAAAATATATAAACAACAATATCAGCAATATAGGGAGAAAGATAGAAACACGTTCCTTATCCCATAAGAAAACTGTCAGCATTATGGACAAATCAAATGCTGTTGATAAGTAGTCTTCCTTTTTAGCCATCTTACTTCGAAACATCAATGCAAGTGAAATAATGATAGCCAGTACATATAGAGTCAACGTTATTTTCATACCGCTTATAATTGAGCCGCACCATACAATAAAGCAGCCTCAGCAGATCCAGCTATCGCTGGTCCAAGAGCAGATCGCCCGGCTGTTGCAAGTACGCTTCCCGGTCCACCCACAGAAGACACCACAATTATCAAAGCATTCTTTGCAATGCCCTTTGCAGCACCAATTGCATCTCCCGCTATTATTGATGCGAAAAGTCCTCTTGTCTTTGCGGCAGTGTATTCTTTCCAATACTCATTGCTGTATTTTCCTACAGCTATAGTACATAACAAGAGAGTATTTTCGAGGTCAGAAAACGTACTTGCCTCATTTAATAACAAATCCTCCTCAAACATAGCAAGTTGCTTTTTTATATACTCATAATCATCTGTGGACGCAACGGATATGATTCTATCAAGATAAGCATTCGCTTCATTTGATATTGTAGTATATTCAGTTTCAGCAGCAACCGTATCGCCTGCCTTCGTGAGAGGATTTACGAAAAAAACGAGAGAGGTTGCCACAATAATTGCAGCAAAGAAATAGAGTACTTTTTTCATAACACAACAGTTTTGTTTAGCAAGAGGGGATGTCTTTTGCCATATTTATCCCCCACCTAATAGTTGAAAATGCTTTTTCACCACTAGGCAGACACGTCGCCATCAGTCGAAAAAACTAAAAAACTGTAAAAATTCTCCCTTCACATGCAACCACTTTTCAAATTTACAAATAATATTGCTTTTTGTGCCAAGAATTTTAGATTTATTTAGGGAACTATATAGCAATAGTTCGTTAATTTTTCCAGTGCCTAAGC
>FR893119.1 GCA_000433355.1 Alistipes sp. CAG:435
AAGTGCCTTTTGACAAACCTTGTTGTTGGAGCTTCACCATAATCCCTTTGATTAGGGAGCATAGCCAAGGTTGGGAGCTATGTCACGGCTTTAGGCAACCTATCGGAACAACCAGAACTCCATCTTCCGGACGTTTGTAGGCGAAGTTGCCTATGCCAGTCAAAACCATCATAAACGAAGGTGTTTTCATTCTGGTAGAATCGATTTTTGAAGATAATGTCTTAAGGCTTTCCGCACCCTCTCTGATTGGTTCGGTTCCGCCTATCTTCACTTCTACCAATCCATAAGAACCATTCCTTAGATGTATGACCGCATCACATTCAAGGTTGTTCTTGTCCCTATAATGATAGACCTTGCCATCCAGTGCATCCGCATATACGCGAAGATCTCTTATGGCCAATGTCTCGAAAATAAACCCGAATGTCGCCATATCATTTATCAAGTCCTTAGGCCCCATACCCAATGCCGCAGTGGCTATTGACGGATCAATAAAATACCGCGTGTCTGAAGTTCTTATTGCCGTCTTGCTCCTTAAGTTTGGATTCCAGGCAATAGAATCCTCGATAACGAAAATTTCTTTTAACGCCTTGATATAACTGTAAACAGTACTGTCTGACATCCGCTCATCCCCGTTGCTTTTGATGTCCGCAAGGATGGTTCCGACAGTTGCCTGTGTGCCTTGGTTTCTGGCGTATGAGCGCATAATCCGCTTTGTCAATTCTTCATCCCTGTCAATATCATCAACCCGTTTAATATCATTGCTTACAACAGAATCATAATAGTCGAATGCCTGGGCCAACGCCGCCTTCTCACTCTTTTTCAGAACAGCCTTAGGCCAACCTCCACGGCAAGTCAGATATGCGAGCCTGTCCAGGTCAATGTCACTGACACCATCAACCGTGTCCGGATTGATGAACAATTCCTCCAAACTGACATCTCCGGTGGAATCCTCCGACTCCCATAGGGACATTGTACGTAGTCTCAGGCGGGAGATACGTCCGGTTCCAGTGTGATGGATATTCTCCTCCTCAATGATGTTTCCATTCTCATCTTTCTTCGGTTTTGGCGGTACAGCGGAACCTGTGAGCATAAATTGACCGTCCTCGTTACGCTTATCGACCTCATTCCTTACCGCATCCCAAAATTGAGGCGCAATCTGCCATTCATCAATAAGTCTGGGGGGGACTCCCGCAAGAAGCCTTGAAATGTTCGTTCTCGCCAGTGCTAGATTTTGGCCAAGAGTGTCAGTGTCGGCCATTGATAGAATGCTTCCGGCCTGTTGCGATGCCAACGTCGTCTTTCCGCAATACTTAGGCCCCTCTATGAGAACGGCCCCGAAAGCTTCTAGTTTCTCTGCAAGCAGGCGGTCTGCCACTCTATTTTTATATCCATTCATCCAACAATAAATTTTGGACAAAAATAATGATTTATCTTGTTAAAAACAAGGATATTAAATAAAATCTGATGCGACAGTTGGCCGATTTTTGATGCGACAGTTGGCCGATTTTTGATGCGACAGTTGGCCAAAGATTAGGGACTCTCCTGATAGCTATTGGCATATTGTGGAATCATCGAGTCGCACCTAAATTATTCTCTGAAAGGTCGTACTGGAAACTGCCTATTTTAGTCCTGTCTTGATTCAAGGATTCGAACAATTTCAGCCGGGGTCACCACGAATGGTCTGATAGGGAAATGCTTGATATTTCCAGTTATGAGGTAAGAATCCTCTTTTGACAATACTATCTCATAAAAGACGACATCTTTGGGATCTGGAAACTCTACATCCACCGCAGGTGTCCTGTCAAGGCATAGGCCATCTGTCACAATTGCTTTAAGGACTGTCTCAATCAAGGTTTTATCCAAATGAAATTTTTCCCTTGAAAGGACAGACTGATACTCCTGAAGAATCTCATCATTATACAGTGGGACAATCTGTTCCGTCACAATAGCCCGAAAGACTTTCATCGGGTTGGAATCTATTGATTTTGAAATCAGTGCTGAAACAAGTACGTTGGTATCGACTACTGCAAATATCCTATCGCTCATTGCGCACCTCCTGAATCTCCGCATTGATTTCATCCAGAGACATATCCTGCGCGCCGGCCTCTTTAGCCTGCGCCCTCATTTCGATAAATGCGTTCCAGGCATCCTGATTTATCTGTCTCTTTGAAGATGCCTTTATCTCAAACGGAATCTTTCTTTCCCGTACAACAGCTTTCATAAAGACAGTGATGGCAGCGGTGCTGGTGAATCCAAAATCATCGCATATCATATCGAACTTCTTCTTCAGAGTCTCATCCACTCTCATAGATAATGTTGACTGTGCCATAATATTAATATTTTGGTTTTGACACAAAAATAATACAACGTATTGACAAACGCAATACAAATCATTCTTGACATCAAAAAAACACATCAATCTCGCATATTTCCTCATAATCTCTAATGTGCGCGATTATTGAAAACGTGTTTTGTTCACCAAACCAT
>FR893120.1 GCA_000433355.1 Alistipes sp. CAG:435
TGTACTGTCAAAAAGTTTTAGCGGACAGTAATATTTTAGAATCTTTGTTCATGGCATTTTTAGAATTTTGTGATAATGTTATATTATAAGAGTTAGCAAATAACAAAACCTACTCATTGCGACCTGCCTTTTCTCCATTTTTTTTCTGCAGCCCAATATAATTTGCCAAATGTAGTAAAAGCGACAAGTACATCCTCTGATTTTGCAATTCCTCTTAACCGCCTTGAAAAAAACGTATCAAAGCCGCCATTACCACAAACGATAAGTTTGCTGCTTGCCTGCAAACTTTGACAAATAGATTCAATCAAGATCGAAACCTGAGACAGGACACATGAATCAGCTTGTAGAGATCTGAGAATCTCAACATTTCCAGAGAGCATCAGGCCAATCTTATCGCTATATCCAGGTTTCAGTTCCATATAAATAGTAGGTGTCTCTTGTTTAGAGATACTTATATAAAAAATAATTACACTGGCTATCTTTTAAGGATCATTTGTCCCTTGGCTTAGCATACCAGACAAGTCTGCATAGCCGGCTCGTTCTCATCGGCTACTTCCGGCTTATGGTAGTCAGGCAGTAAGGGCCGGCATAAATGACGGTACCCTCGCTGAAGAGTTTCTGTAGTTCGGGTGTTGTTTCCATTCTTGACGTTCGGGTGATGATCGTTAAAGGTCTGCCGGAACCGACATTCTCCCCGGTCAGCTCAATGTGGGCTTTGACCGCCTCGGACAGTTTTGCGGGATCGTCTCCGAAGTCGGTGATCTGGCGGCCAGTGTAGACATCGATGTTCTCGGGGCGGTGAAGGAATATGGTGGCGACATCGGTGCCTTCCGGAACTCTCGAGCAGATTGAGCCGTAGCCTATGTACGGGTTCAGGTCGCGGAGTACAGCCGAGGCGGAGAAGGCCGCCAGGAACAGTCCGGCGCTGAGAAGAAGGGCAGGAATATTCACACTTTTCCTCTTTATCAGGAACCATGTCCCCATGGCGTTGGCCAGGGTCAGGAGGATGACGGCGTTGACCACCGGAGCCTCGCGGACGAAGGAATATTCATCCAGAAGGCAGGCTGCCGCGGGTATGGTGACAGAGCCGCTCAGGAAAAGGAGGGTGGCTATGCCGGCGCAGAGCAGCAGGATCTGGAATATTCCTACAGACCAGCGCATCCATCCGCGTTCCCCGATGCGGTCAAGAACGGTAGGGAACAGATAGACGCAGAACGGGAAGACCGGCACGAGGTAGATCGGCAGCTTGGAACTGAAGGAGGACAGCATCGCGACTGTGGAGATGATCGTGCAGAGGAAAAGAATCTCTAAGTCGGAACGGCCCTGTTTTGGGCAATTCGACGCATCTGACGTGTCAGAAATACCGACTTTTGACTGTGCTTGGCCGGAAGTCTCTTCAACACATGTATTCCGAACCGGCAGCAGTGAGGCGGCAAACGTCCCGACCAACAGCAGGCTGTACGGTGCCAGACACCAGATAATAGCCACGAGATAGAACCAGAACGGCTTGGCGTGGGTGAAGGCGTTGACGGCCCGCCCGACGGTCTGTTTTACCAAAAGGTTGTTGATGTACTCCGATCCGCCCTCGATCCAGACACAGCCGATCCAAAGGGCCGCAAGCCCGGCGATGATGCCCCAAGTCTTGAGACCCAAGTACTTGCCGAATCCTTTCCAGTCCCGTTTCACGGCGAGGAACACGGCTATTGACAGCGGCGGCATAAGGAGCCCCACAGGTCCCTTTGTGAAAAGGGCGAGGAATATCCACACCGGCAGCATCACGGAATCCGATCTTCGCGCTCCGTCCCCTGAGTACATCCGATAGAAGGTCCAGAGAGCCAGCACGATGAACATACACATCAGCATATCCATCCTCAGCACGATCATAGTCCCGAGGAACATAACGCAGGTCAGCGTCATTCCGGCCAGAGCCATTCTGTCCATCGCTGACTTGCCTTTCATCACCCACTTGTCCATTATCCCCGTGATGACGAACGCCGGGATCAACGAGAACATCGACAGCGCGAGGCAACTGTGATGCCCGAACAACAGCCTGCACAGCATCACAATCCAGAAATAAAGCGGTGGTTTGTCAGCGTAGGCCAGTCCGTGGTTGTAGAATGCGAATATATGTCCGTCCGCAAGGGCCTCGTTCGCTATGCTGAGATACCTCAACTCGTTGGACGGCGTGAAATCCCTCGTCAGCATCACCGGAAAAAGGCAGACGAAAGTGAAGACGAAGACCGTCATCATCGGATGGCGGGTGAATATGTTGCCCTTCCCTGGCTGTAGAGTGTTATTTTTCATCTGAAGATTCTTTTTTGCCTGATCCCAGGATCAGATTCCTTACGTAAACGACAAAACCGAACATCTGCCCGAGGATCAGCACAGGATCGAGTCTTATGATTCCGTAGATGATGATCATTCCGGAACCTACGATGCTGATGATCCAGAATCCCCTCGGAAGCACGGATGTATGCCAGTGGTGTGAGAAGGCAAACTGATAGACGAACCGCAGCGTGAACATCAACTGCCCCGTTGACCCGAACACCACGAGCCACATCGGAATGTCGCTGTTGCGGAAGAAGTTCTGTGAATATCCCCGGGCGTCCTTGAACAGAAGCATGGCGGCTACAAACGGAAGAGCTGCCAGCAGAACTCTTGTGAGGATCTTCATACGGTTCCATATCCCGTTGGCATTCAGGTTCCAAAGATAGATGAAGTAGGCGATGAACTGTCCGAGGATGATGGAGAAATCATTCCTCAAGACTCCATAGATGAACATCAGGCATGCTCCGATCACGCTGAAGATCCAGTAGGACACCGGGGAGACCGATTCATGAGCTATCTCGGATTTCAGCCATTGGAGCGCTGTCCTTAATCCGAAGAATGCCTGGGCGGAGAAGCCAAGCGTGAGTGTGAGCCAGGTAGGAATGCTGTCAAACATATTCCGGAAGATTAATTTCGCTCATCATCGACATTGTCCTTCCCCACGGAGTAGTTGATGTACCGTGGCTTCATCCACCTGTAGGCGAAGCAGTCCGCGAAAGGTCCCCAGAGCCTGTTCCAGAGATGGAACTTGGATGTGCCTGCCGTGCGTGGGAAATGCCTTACCGGCACCTGTCCGAAACTGCCGCCATCCTGGAGCAGGATAAGCGCCGGCAGGAATCTGTGCATTCCCTTGAACATCGGGATTTTCTTGGCTGCGTCCGTGCGGATGATCTTGAGGGGGCAACCGGTGTCCTTCGCCCCGTCGTGAGTCATCATATTCCTGAATCCGTTGGCGATTTTGGACTGGATCCGCTTGAACGCCGTGTCTTTGCGGTTCGCCCTGTAGCCAGTCATCAAGGTGTGTTCCTTCATTCCGTCCAGCAGCAGGTTGAAATCCTCCGGTGTGGTCTGAAGGTCAGCGTCCATATAGCCGACATATTCAGAGAAAGCGTAGTCGAATCCGGCCTTTATAGCCGCGCTGAGTCCGGCGTTCTTTGAGAAGCTGATGTAGAATATGTCTTTGTTGCGGGAGCAGACCTCCTGGATCAGTTTGAGGCTGCCATCTTTAGAACCATCGTCCACGAACAGCGCGCAGGTCTTGACCTCGCTGACAGGAATGAACTCGGTCAGAGCCTTTTCCAGATTGTGGATATTGTCCTCCTCGTTGAAGACAGGCACCACAATGGTTAGAGCATATTCAGATGTCCTGTTCATATTTGAATATTAACTTGATTTCTTGTAACTGATGATCGCCCAGCTTCCGAACGCGGCCGCGAAGCCGCACAAAGCGAGGAACTGAGGGATCATATCCACAAATTTACTACCTTTCAGGTAAACAAGACGCATCACCTCAATGAAATATTTAAGAGGATTGACGATTGTTATCGCTTGCGCCCAGTCCGGCATACTGCTGACCGGAGTGAACATTCCTCCCATCAGGAAGAAGATCATAATGAAGAAGAATCCCACGAACATCGCCTGCTGGATGGTCGAGGCGTAGTTCGAGATCACGAGTCCCAACCCGGACACCACAAGAATATATACTCCGGTGAAAAGCATAAGTGTCCAGATGCTGCCGGCCGGGGCTATTCCATAGATGACTTTGGCGAGCAGCAGACTCAAACCCATTATCACGATGCCGATGATCCAGAGCGGAATCAGCTTTGCCAGAATGAATTGGAACTTGCCGACCGGAGTGACGTTGATCTGTTCGATGGTGCCGCTTTCCTTCTCGCCCACGATGTTGAGGGCCGGGAAGAAGCCACAGATGATTGTCAGAAGCATCACCATCAGCGCCGGCACCATAAACACCTTATAATCAAGCGACGGGTTGAACTTGTAGAGCGGGCTCACCGAGAATGAAGGAATATCCTGCCCTGCGGAAGTGACCTTCACCTTCTCTGAATATTCCCGCAGAGCCGTTGATCCTGAGATCATTGACACCATATAGGACGAACCGAGCGTGCCTTTGGTGCCGTTCACGGAGTTCGCGGCGATCTGGACCTGCGTGCCTTGGCCGTTCACAAGATCCTTCTCGAAGTTCTGAGGAACCACGAATATCATGTCCGCCTCGTCGGAATCGACCTTGCGCAACGCGTCAGGGTAGGAGTCCGATGTGCCGGAGATGTTGAAATAGGCCGATCCTCCGATCTCTGCCACAAGCCTTTGCGACAGCGGACTATGGTCGTTGTCAACCACATCCACACGAACGTTCTTGATCTCCAGGTTCGCCGCCCAAGGGAAGACCAGCATCGCCATCAGCGGCAGCGCCACCAGCATCCTCGGGATGATCTTGTTCCGAGCCAGCTGCTTGAACTCTTTTTCTATGAGGAACGATAACATATTCTTAAGCTAATCTTGTCTTGAAATTCTTGACGCTCAATGCGATGAGTATGAGTGTGATGAGGGACAGCACTCCGATTTCCGGTAGTGTGTAGCTTAGCGGCGTGCCTTGGATCATTATCATCTTGATCGACTGGATGTACCAGCGCGCCGGGACGATCGTGGAGATCCATTGCAGGACGCGCGGCATGCTCTCGATCGGGAATATCAGTCCGGACAGCAGCATCGTCGGCATCATCAGACCCATTCCGGAGGCTATCATCGCCGCCATCTGGGTCTCGACCATAGTTGAGATCAGAAGCCCCAGGCACAGTGTGCAGATCAGGAACAGGATTGAGACCAGAGCCAGCGAGAACAGGCTTCCGGCGATCGGGACGCCCATCACGAACACAGCGCAGACAATGATCAGAACCAGATCGAAGATTGACAGCACCAGATACGGAATCGCCTTGGCGATGATGATCATCATCGGGCTTATCGGGGAGGTGAGCAGCACTTCCATCGAGCCGGTTTCCTTTTCCCGGACAATCGCTACGGCTGTCATCATCGCGCAGATCAGCATCAGAATCAAGCCCATAACTCCAGGCACGAAATTATAGGCGCTCTTGCCCTGGGGGTTATAGAGCATTCTGATGACCGGGGTGATCGCCGCTCCTGCCATTCCGCTTTTCTCGGCGATCTCCTGCTGGCAGGTGGCCAGGATGTTGGCGGCGTAGGCCGTGATCATCGAGGCCTGGTTCGGATCCGTCCCGTCGGCGATCAGCTGCACGGACGCGCCCCCATTGAGTATCTCATTCGAGAAGTTGTCGCTGAAGACCATCACAAGGCTGGTCTTGCCTTCTCTGAATATGTCGTTGATCCGGTCGATGTCTGTGATCCTTTCGCTGACGTTGAAATATTCACTGGCATTCATCCGTTCGATGATGCGTGTCGTGAGTTCGTCATTTACAGGGTCGAACACGGCCACGGAGGCGTTGCGCACCTCGGTGGTGATGGCGAATCCGAACAGCAGAAGCTGCGCGATCGGCATCCCGACAATGATGAGCAGAGTCCACTTGTCTCTAAGGATATGTCGGAACTCCTTCTGTATGAACGCTGATAATGATTTCATCTTACTCTCCGTTTCTTTTGGCTTCTCTTGCAAGACGGCGGAACACCTCGTCCATGCTCTCCGCTCCAACACTCTGCTTCAACGCGGCAGGGGAGTCCAAAGCCTTGATCTGACCGTCCACCATAATCGAGACGCGGTCGCAATATTCAGCCTCATCCATATAATGAGTGGTCACGAATATGGTGATTCCGTCATCGGCCGCCTTGTAGATGAGTTCCCAGAACTGCCTTCTTGCCACCGGATCCACCCCTCCAGTCGGTTCGTCCAGAAAGACGATTCCCGGCCTGTGGAAGATCGAGACCGAGAACGACAGTTTCTGTTTCCAACCAAGTGGAAGTTCCTTGACCATCGTGTTCTTCTCGGAACTGAAATTCAGTTCGTTAAGGAGTACGTCAGTCTTCTCCGCGATCTCCTTGCGGCTCATTCCGTAGATTCCTCCGAACAGCACCAGATTCTCCTTCACGGTCATATCCTCGTAGAGGGAGAACTTCTGGCTCATATACCCGATGTGCTTCTTGACCATCTCCGGCTGCCGTGCGATGTCGTAACCTGCCACGGTTCCGGTCCCGGATGTCGGCTTGCTCAGGCCGCAGAGCATCCTCATCGCCGTGGTCTTTCCGGCTCCGTTCGCTCCGAGGAATCCGAACACCTCGCCGTGATGCACATCGAAAGAGATGTGGTCCACGGCTGTGAACGTCCCGAAACGTTTTGTCAAGTTCTCTGTATGAATTACTTCCGTCATCATATTCTCATAAAGCAATCTTCCACGGACGGTCGGATCGCATTTATTTCCACATTATTGTGTTTCCTGTCCTGCAGGAACTTCCTGAGGTCGTCCTCGCTGAATCCATCCCCCGTGGAAAGGTGCACGGATTCTCCGAACGAGAAGGCCCTGATCGTTCCTGAATATGCCCGCAGGTCTCCCAGCAGGGCGTGCATCCTGTCAGATCGGACTGAATATAACCTGTCCGGGAACTCCGCTATGATGCCGGCCGGACTGTTGACTGTCAGGAACTTCCCGTTCCTTATGAGGGCTATCCTGTCGCATCTTCCAGCCTCGTCCATATACGGGGTCGAGACCAGAATCGTGATCCCGTCGTTCTTCAGCCTTCCGAGCATATCCCAGAACTCCTTTCTGGAGACAGGATCCACACCGGTCGTCGGCTCGTCTAGAAACAGGACCTTCGGCTTGTGGATCAGTGCGCAGCAAAGGGCCAGCTTCTGCTTCATTCCACCGGACAGTTTTCCGGCCATCCTTGCCTTGAACGGCTCGATCTGCTTGTAGATGTCCTCTATCAGGTGGTAGTTCTCATCTATCGTCGTGCCGAACAGCGTTGCGAAGAACGTCAGGTTCTCTTCAACCGTAAGGTCTTGGTACAGAGAGAACTTTCCTGGCATATAACCGATGATCTTCCTGATCTCGCGGTAATCCTTCACGGTGTCGAGTCCTTCGACCTGAGCCGATCCGCTGTCCGGTACCAGCAGGGAGGTCAGCAGGCGGAACAGCGTGGATTTCCCGGCTCCGTCCGGGCCGATGATCCCGAATGTCTCACCGTGCCGGACATCGAGCGAGGCCCCGCCCAATGCCTTAACCTTGCCGTAGGACTTCACAAGCCCTTCGGCCAGTACCGCTGATTCTGTCAATGAACCGTTCATCATCAGAATTTGACTTCTCCGTACATTCCAAGTTTAATCAGACCGTCATTTTTCACGGCGATCTTCACGGCATAGACAAGATTAGCCCTCTCGTCCCGTGTCTGGATGGTCTTCGGAGTGAATTCCGCCTTGTCAGAGATCCAGATGAGCGTGCCGTCATATTCCTTTCTTCCGGACGTGCCTTGATCAGCATAGACCTTGACCGCCTGTCCGAGTTTGACATTCGTCAGCTGGTCGGCCGTGATGTAGGCGCGGAGTCTGATGCTTTCAAGATCCGCCACCTTGAACAGCGCGCGTCCCTGCACGGCGAGTTCTCCCGCTTCTGAATATTTCGCCAGTACAGTTCCACTTACCGGACTGGTTATGACGCATTTGCGTATTTTGTCCTCAAGCTGCATAACTTGCGCCTCAAGGGCGTCGGCCTGTCCAGAGACATTGCTGTTTGTGTTCTGAAGGCTTTCCTTCTGGGCGGCCAGTTGGCGTTCGAGGATGTCAAGCTGGGCCTGGATGTCCTCAACCTGCTTGCGGTTCGACGCTCCGGCCTGTTCCAGTTTCGTGAACCTGTCCAGTTCCTGTCTCTGTTTGGCGATCTGGCTTTCCAGGGCGGCTATCTGTCTGGAAATGTTCAGTCTGCCGCTCCCGACGGCCCTGCGGCTGGCCTCCAGCTGGATTTTGCTGAGGTAAAGCTGCACGGTGTCGATGCACCCGACAACGGCTCCAGCCTCAAGCCTGTCTCCTTCCTGAAGATCCAGACTCATTATCTTTCCGTTTCCCTCGGCCGAAACCGTCACCTCCGTTGATTCAAAAACTCCCGAGGCATCGTAAGCCTTGTTCCCTTTCCCGCAGGAAGTAATCGCCAGCGCAAGGACCAGCAATGATGAATATGTAAGTGTCTTTTTCATTTATCTATCTGTTTTGTTTTCAGCTGCTGGATCCTGTTAGCGTCCGGATCGGCCTGCCCGGCCACCCCGTTCTCGATGAAGGACTCAACATTCATATAATTGGTCTTCTGATTCGAAAGCGTCAGTTCGTACTGCCGTACCAGCGGGAAGTACTTTTCCGCCGCACCATGGCATTCCTCGATGGTGACTGCCATGCCGCCGGGCTGGCCGTTTTCGATGCCGCCAGCCATGCTGCCGGCCGGATCGGTTGCCCTGCCGCTCATCTGGCCGCTCACCGGCAGGGCGAGGCAGATGAGCGTGGCCGCTGTAATCAGGATTTTGTTCATTCTCATTTTATCATTATCGAATCAAGGATGAACCCCACATTGCTCCGCCTGCGTTCGTCAAGGTATCGGTTGATGTCAGCCTCCGGCATGATCTGACCGAGGACCGGAAGGAAGAGAAACGAGGCGACGTTGATGGAGACGATGTTCACAATCAGATCCATAAGCTTGATTTCCCTGACATTACCTGCCTTCACCTCCTTCTCCAGCATGTCATTGACGCATTGGATGTAGCCCGTGACCTTCGGAAGCACAATCTCCATGATCTTGGTCAGGTTCTCCTTGTTGTGGATCAGCTCGTCGATCATGAACCAGACAAACCTGTCGTTCTTACGCATCAGGTCGAACTGGTTCATTACAAAATGACTTATGACTTCCTTGAAACTGATCTCTTTGTCATGCACTCCCTCGAGAATGCTGACGATCAGTTTTGCCTTCTCGTCGAAGATCATCTGGAAGAGTTTCCCCTTGGATCGGTAGTAGTAGTGCAGCATGGAATGGCTTACTCCGGCCCTTGCCGCGATGGACATCATCTTGGCGTTGCCGTAGCCCTTCTCCATAAACTCCTCTTCCGCCGCCTTGAGGATTTTCGCGGCCGTGTCTAAAGTCTCCTCTGCCATATTCGTTGTTCCATTATATTCATTTCGCCGTTTGACTTGAATCGCTCCCGGAACTTCGCCAACCGCATTTCCACTATTTGTCATCGTTTTCAGGAATATATTCCTCCGTGAGCAGTATCTTCACCGCCCCGATGACCACAAACGCTGTTATTGCAAATCTCATAATTCTTTGATGATTAGTATGTTTTATGCTTTATGTTTTATCTTTTATGTTTTATGTTTTATGACTATTAGTGATGCGCTAACTTTCGCATCTATGTTCGTAACTTATTAACATTGCAAAGTTTAACAATATTCTACTATAACCTCGATTTGAAATTAGTTTGTACTGAAGGTTTATGACAGCCCCTCAACTACTCATTTGAAATAAGGATTTTTCAGAACTTACTTTAGTAACCTTCAAAAAATAACCTGCATCACCTTAAGGAATCTTTTCGGTATATATCTCTTTTCTCATCAGTCATGTGCCACCGGCACACTCCTTCTTCAAAAAAAGATCTATCCTCGAAAATCTTCTCTTAATCTGAAGCAACTTATTATTTCATGTTCCTTATTTGATAATTATTAACGCATCAGTACTATTTTATGACAATTTTGCCGATCAAGTATTCATTTAGACATTAGAAGATATTTTGGATTGTTTGAAATGTTCTTTGAGGTGAAAAAATCTTCATTTTCTTCCCGTTTCTTCAGTCAGACAACACCGCTATCTTCCTTGGGAAGAAGCGGTCGAAACTGAAGTTTTTCACTCTCAACCCTTCAAACAAACAATTCAAAACAGCTTCTTAATGTTGGACAAAGGTGTCCGACAAATTTGTTCGACAAAATTGTCGGACACAAAGATATCGATAAAATCATAATCCGCAAAAATTTATTGGCAATGTCGCCCAAAGTGGTTAACTTTATTTTGAATTTAACAAATAACTTTAAGTGTTATGCAACTTATCAAAACTGTTTCGTGCCTGCTTGCAGGCGCGCTCGCATTGACTTTTGTGTCATGCGAAAAGGAAGACAAGACGATTTCGGTCGAGAAGATTGCCTTCAATGAAACTTCTTTGACACTTTCTGTGGGGCAGACTCTCACGCCGGAGTTGACAATCACTCCGGATGATGCTACGGACAAGACTTACATCCTGGCTTCGAGCGATGAGGCTGTTGTGACTGTCTCCGGCTCGGAAATCAAGGCCGTGGCCGCAGGTGACGCAGTCATCACGGCGACCGTGCAGGGAGGAACACTGACATCGGAGTGCAGCGTGACCGTTGTGCCGGAAGGCTACCCTACAGAGTTCACAGCCTTCAACTCAGCCAAGGGCTTCTTCTACGGAGACTATTACATGGCCGGAACCGACAACTCCTGGACTTACTTCACCTCGGGCAGCGTTGTGTTTGCGGACGGTGCCTTCTCCGGCAAGGGAACGGCACTTTTCCTTGAATTGAACGCTCCCAAATCTGGAGACAAGTCTGTCACGGCCGGCTCGTATTCCGTTGATGAATCTGGAGAAATGCCTGAATATACTTTTGCCAAAGGAGAGGATTTCGGCACAGAAGGCCTTCAGGGGACATTTGTCTATGATAGCGAGGTTGAAGGAAACTATCTGGTTGTCAGCGAAGGAGCGGTTTCAGTCAAGACAGTAAACAGTGAATATGTTGTCTCCGCTTATGTCAAAGCCGGCGGCAAGGCATACTCTTTCACATATTCAGGCTCTGTCCCTGTCGAGGATTATTCCAAGGATTATGCAAACTATAAGGTTGTCGAGATGAAGAACCTTTCACACGGCACTCTTGACTACTACGGAACAAAGATCTACGGCAAGACCGACACAGACTATTCAGGTTGGACCATCTATCTGGGAGACAAGACCATGGACTTTGAGAACTATGATGGAACGGGTGAGATGCTGATGCTTGACCTCAACACGGCATCCAGCTACACAACGGCCATACCATCCGGTACATACAAGGTGATGTATGCTGCTGACAACGCTCATTTCCAGCCGTTCACGGTGGTTCCTGGGTTCACCGAAGGCTCTGCTACCTTGGGAACATGGTACGCACTTGACTTGGAGCCGGTCTATGCCGCCAATGTCGGTCTGGTGAGGATCACAAATGAGAATGACAAGATCTACACGATTGACTTCAAGTTTCGTGACGACAACAACGAGACTTTCTTCCAGGGTTCCTACAAAGGAGAACTTACCTACGGCGACTACAGCGAGTAGTAGCTTCGGAATGAATATAAAGGCCTGACAGTCATTAATGAACTGCCAGGCCTTGCGATCTCCATGCCATTGGTCCCGCCGCCGATCTCCAGGTTCCTGCCGACCACGTGCTCTCCATTGCCGGTCCTGCCGTAGGTGTACTCCACGGCCTCTGACACCCCGTCGCGGAAGTCCGCCGAGCCCGTCACCGATGGCCCCGGGGCGGAATCCGACACGGACACGAGCCTGCAGCCGTCGTATGTCATTGACAAATTGTCCACGATGCCCTTGCGCGAGGAGGTGATGTCGCCCTCGCGGGACAAAGATAATAAATTTCCCATATTGTACTGACTGTAAATCGCGCCGGAACATCTTCCACACTTGGAAAACCATCTTGCTGACGGACAACGATTTAGCGTTCTAGGTGTGAATATATTTGCACACTTAAGAGTCCGCGACCCCATAGTCGAGGGCGCGCCGTCGGTTGCCCAAAGCGAATTTGTCGATTTTGTCGATTTTGTCGGGTATTTTTTGCGGGGTTGAGAATTTATCCCTACCTTTGAGTCGCCATAGCATCTTGTCAGGGGCGACTAATCCCTGAATTTCCAGTCTGTGGCATCCAAATGGAGCTCACGTCCGCCAAGATTCGCGCTCCATTTTTTTTGTGCATAGAAGATAAGATCTACATAGTCACAAATAATTATAAATGAACCCACTTGAAAAAGTGTCATTTGCCACTTTTTACCCCTTACAGAAGTATCTTCGAGGCACAAGTTTTTCAAAACACGACTATTTCAAGTGGGCTCAACCTTTAAAAATCTGTTGGCTCAGCCAGTTTTGAACTGAGCCAACCTCAGGTTACAAAGATATCCCAATCCATGTTGGTTTTCCAAGTTATTTTTTTTAGGATTACTAAGAAGCTGTTTTGAATTGTTTGTTTGAAGGTTAAGAGCAAACTCTTCTCCTGCCGCTCACCTCAAAGAACATTTCAAGCAATTCAAAACAGCTTCTAAATAATGTTTATTCCTTTACGCAGCGCACGCTGAGGCCTTGCGAGCGCGCGTCCTTATTCACTTTGAAGGTTCTCTTGCTCTTCATGATTGCCATATACTGTCCGTAAACTACCTGACTTGTGGAAGTCGCTGACTTGACGGAAGCGGTTCCGAACCAGACCCCGGCGTATGGATTGGCCTCTGGGTAGTCAAGACCACCCGATGCATACACTCTGGTGCCTGTGCAAGGGAACCACTGGTCTTTGTCAATCGCTCCGTGGTTCGTTGGATCCCACGTCATTTCCGTGAACTTCATCCAAGCGTACGGGGTGTTGCCGTCTGCGTCGCTGACCGGAACCTTGTAGCCGACAGGACACGGGTCGTAGATTGTCTTTTTCATGGAGACACCTCCCCAGTAATCATCGTCAGAGACATCAACCCAGTCTTTGGTGATGTAGTCACAATCATATTCAGGATTGCCGCTCTCATCGACATTGCCGTTGGTTTTGTAGGTCATGGCAAAGAAGGTGGCCGGCTGCTGAATCGACTTCTCGATGGTTCCGTGGAATTCAGCGAGATCCTTTATCTTGGATATGGCCTTGCCGTCGATGTCGTAAAGTGTTTTCTCACCGTCTTCCACATAGCTGTAGTCGTCATTGATAATAGTGAAAGCATTGGCTCCAGGGAACGGATCCTTGCGGCCCCATTGGTAAAGCATCCCGAAGTTGTCGAACGAGCCTCTGTTCATGTCGGTGGCTCCAATATTCCTGTCCATGAATGTCCACTGTGTTCCGGAAGCGTTTGCTTCGGTGGTGAAGAGAGTCTTCTCAGGATCATAGTCGCAGATCCAAAGGTGCCAGCTCCACAGGATGGTTCCGGCTTCATCGCAGACCGCTACGAGGGCGTTGCCTTTGCTTTCGGCGATCTCGGCATAGGCTGTCTTGGTCTCTGGATTGAGGAAAAGGGATTTCACAAGTCCCTTGGCGTCCTGCCATACGAGTTTTACAGAGGCCGCCGAGCCTGTCAGTTCCGTCGCGGAGTTTCCTTTGTGCGCCACATCGAACGAGGCGACGCTTCCAGGCTTGACAATGTAGCAGTTGGCGGTTCCGTTTTCAGAGAGATTCACCGCTGCCGTTGAAATTTCCTCTGGCACATAGACGGGTTTTTCAGGTCCGTTGTCCTTGTCGCATCCCGCGAAAGTGACGCTTGCCGCACACAGCAATGCCGCGAGCAGGCTTTTCTTGTAGTTGGTCATAAAATAATTTGTTAAGTACGTTTATATTTCTATCGTGAAGATAGGAATATTATTTCGTTCTTTCCGCATTATTTTACTATAAAATCGATTTTATCCGATGTTTGAAGCATTCTTTGAATATTTATTCTCTGCGGCGGTCTTTCCACAACCTTTACAGTAGTCTTTTCACAGCCTTGAAGAACTTGTAAGGCATATATCGGAATGGCAGGTCCAGCCAGGTCGGGGTGGTGACGACGGCGCGATAGTGAGTGAATGCGTCGAAACTACGTTTGTGGTGATAACTGCCGAGTCCGGAGTTGCCGACTCCGCCGAACGGAATGTTCTCGTTGGCGATGTGCATTATCGTGTCGTTTATGCAGGCTCCGCCTGAGGACGTGTGACGCAGGACGTAATCTCCGCGGCTTCCGAAATAGTACAGAGCCAGAGGCTTTTCCCTTGACGTGACGAATGAGATCACCTCATCAATATCCTTGAATGTCTGCACGGGGAAGATCGGACCGAAGATCTCCTCGCGCATCACCGGAGCGTCCGGCGAGACTCCGTCCAGAACCGTCGGCTCGAAATACCTGTCGCCACGGTCCGTGTGCCCTCCGAAAGCGATCTGTCCGTCTTTCAGGTAACCTTCCAGCCTCTCGAACGCCTTGTCGCTTACGATTCTGACAAAGTGCCTGGTCTTGTGCGGATTCTCTCCGAGAAGTTCCTTGAAGCTGATTTCCAGTTCTTTAATGAACTCATCTTTTATTTCTTCGTGGATCATAAGATAGTCCGGCGCGATGCACGTCTGCCCGGCGTTGAGGCTCTTGCCCCAAGCTATTCGCTTCGCCGCCACCTTGATGTCGGCGTCCTTGTCCACGATGCACGGACTCTTACCTCCGAGTTCCAGCACGACCGGCGTAAGGTTCTTCGCCGCCGCTCCCATCACGAGCCTTCCAAGCGCCGGGCTTCCGGTGAAGAATATGAGGTCCCAGCGTTCCTCCAGCAGAGCTGAGTTTACCTCACGGTTTCCTTGGACGACAGCGACATATTCATCGCTGAATGTGTCCTCGATCATCCGCTGGGTTACCTTGGAGACGTTCGGGACGTAAGGGGACGGCTTCAAAACCGCCGTGCAGCCGGAGGAAATGGCTCCAACAAGCGGAGTCAGAAGCAGCTGCACGGGATAGTTCCACGGCGAGATGATCAGTGCGGTGCCAAGCGGCTCGCTGATGATCATGCTTCGTGACGGGAACATCTTCAGCGGAGTCGCCTTCCTTTGCGGCCTGCTCCATTTCCTTATGTTATGAATATGGCTGCGAATCTCCCCGAGAAGTATGCTGACCTCTGTCAGGTAAGCCTCCTCGTAGGACTTGTGCAGATCCGTCCACAGTGCCTCGCACAGTGGTTTCTCCCATTTGCGTACCGCAGCCTCGAACGCTCTGAGCCGCTCCAGCCGCCATTTCACGTCAAGGGTCGCCCCGCTTCTGAAGAAGCGCTCCTGCCGCTCCCTGATCTCCTTTATCCTCTCAATCGAAGTATTTTCCAAAATTATGACGCTTTATGAATATTCCGTCTCAAAGTTAGTGATTTACTCTTGATATTCAGAGCCTCATTCCCATTTTCCTGAATATTCCTTCGTCCGGTGAAATGATCCATCACGCTGTAAACCCCGAAGCATTTTCCGAATATGAAGTCGAAGACCGCGATCGGTAATATTCCTTGCCAGAACCGGATGAAGTGGTAAGGGAACGGGATGCCTTTGAAACTTTTGCCTTTTTCGATGGCCCTGATGACCTTCGCCGCGACTTTCTCCGGCTTCAGAATAGGGAATATCTTTGATTGCACGCCATCGAACATTCCGGTGTTGATGAAGTATGGAGCCACGGACAAGACTTTAACCTTGCTCTTGGCAAGCTTCAGCTCTATCCTCATGGATTCCGTCCAGCCGATCACCGCCCATTTGCTCGCGCAATAGACTGACATCTTAGGCACTCCCAGCATTCCGGCCGCTGACGCTATCGTGCAGATGCAGCCGCTGTTCCTTTTGATCATATCCGGGAGAACCTGAAGCGCGACCAGCATAGGAGCCGTGGCGTTCACGTCCATCGTAAGGTTGATGTCCTGCACTGTCTGCCTGTCGAACGTCCTGTTGCCTCTGACAATTCCGGCGCAGTTGATCAGAACGTCCGCCTGCCCGACTTCATCCACCACTTTTGAATATGTTCGGGCTACGGCATCCGCGTCTGCGCAGTTAACCTGATAGGAATGGATTCTGTTCTTGTGGCCAACCATAGTTGCTCTGGTGTCAGCGTTTGGCTTCTTGGTGTCACTTCCCAAGATTCCGGCCAATTCAATTTCCGTCCTTCTGATATTGTCCGGATTTACATCCCAGATCACTAAATGAGCCACCTCTTTTTCCAGACAGATGCGTCCCATAATCTTGCCTATCCCTGAAGCGCCTCCAGTGATGAGCACTGTTTTTCCTTTTAAGTTCATATTATATACTACTAACTAACCACACAAATGTAAATTCTTTCAACCAATAAACAATGAAATTCGTCCTTTTGAAAAGTATTTGGGGCTTGACATCGTAATATTTCCACTTTATGACTACCTTTGCCGTATGGATGCATTGAACAAAGAGATGCTGCGTTTGGCTCTGCCGAGCATTCTCGCCAACCTGACCGTTCCGTTGGTCGGGATGGTGGACATCGCGGTGGCCGGCCATCTGGACACATCCGCTGCGGCTTTGATCGGCGGAATCTCAGTAGGCTCCCTGATGTTCGACCTGCTGTACTGGAACTTCGGATTCCTGCGGGCGGGGACCGGCGGAATGACGGCCCAGGCTTTCGGGCGGCAGGACTGGGACGATTGCGTCGGCAACCTTACGAGGGGAGTCGGACTTGCGTTCATCATAGCCTTCGCCCTGCTCCTGATCCAATGGCCCTTCCAGAAACTGATTTTCCTTTTCGTAGGCTGCTCTGAAGAAGTCCGTTCGCTTGCCCTTGAATATTTCTATATCCGCATCTGGGCGGCTCCTGCGACCCTCAGCCTGATGGCTTTCCGCGGTTGGTTCATCGGGATGCAGGACACGTTCAGTTCGATGTTGACCGATGTGATAGTCAACGTTGGCAATATCCTCTTCAGCATCCTTCTGACCTTCGGAATCCCAGGAACAGCCTTTAATGGCCTTGGCTTCAAAGGAATAGCATTGGGAACAGTCGTGGCGCAATATTCAGGACTCCTTTTCGCCTCAGGACGTGTCGCTCTGAAATTCAGGAATATAACAGGAGGCGTATCGGCTTTGGACCTCAAGGCCGCTTTCAATGGCGACAAGGTCCGGAGATTCTTCTCCGTCAACCGTGACCTTTTCATCCGCTCGGTCTGCCTGATAATCGTCTATTTGGCATTCACTGCCATCTCCGCCCGTTTCGGAGACGTGTTGTTGGCCTCCTGTGCGATCATGCTGAAGCTTCTTTTGGTATTCTCCTATTTCACAGACGGTTTCGCTTTCGCAGGCGAGGCTCTCACCGGAAAGTTTGTTGGGGTCCGTTGGCCTCAGATGGTCCGGCGGACCGTGGACTACACATTCGGCTGGAGTATGGGAATCGGAGTCATATTCGTTTTCATCTATGCCGTCTTCGGAATGTCGATGGTTCGTCTTCTGACACCCGACGGCATCGTGGTCGAGGCAACCCGCGCCTTTATGCCGTGGCTCGTCCTCTTCCCTTTGGTAAGTTGCCCCGCCTTCACCTGGGACGGCATCTACACCGGAGCCACCGCCACCAAGGCGATGCGTGACTCCAACATCGGCTGCGTCGTCGCCTTCTTCGCCGTCTGGCTTCTGGGAATGTTCCTCTTAAGGCCAAAAGGAACAGCCGCCGCCCACCTCCTCTTCGCCGCCTACTACGCTCACGTCATCTTCCGCTCCCTCTACCAGACCTTCTGTTATCGTAAAGCCATCCTCGCCCCTATCCTGTAGTCTGGCTGCACCTATCGCTTCCATTCCTTCTTCGCTTCAAGAGCCATCCTCGCCCCTATCCTGTAGTCTGGCTGCACCCTTTGGAGACGAAAAGAGGAGAATACGTTGAGGCTGACCCAAAAGGTCAGCCCCCTTCATGCATTTCAACCCCCAGTCACTCCGTGACAGCCCCTGAGGGGCATGGGGAAAGGATTCCCCAACCCACTTCGGGCGCTTTGCTCCGAGTCTTGTGGCTTTTGAGTCAGCCTTATCAAAAAAGACCGGAAGTGTTGCATGATAATGGATCCAGCGCAGGCCTGATGTTCATAATCCCGTAAAGGATTAGCGTTTCCTGAAATATTTCCCGACAACGGGGAGGGAGGAGAGGGGGAAGTCGCGCTTGATGATCACGGCGCAGAAGGCGAGGATCAGGACGGTGTTGATTCCGATGGCGGGCCAGGTGGAGAGATGAACGTTGGCGCAGGACATACATACATACAGGATCACGGCCAGACAAACGTACATTACGATGTCCTTGAGGGGGTACTTGATCGGGTACTTTTTCTGACCGACTATGTAGGACAGGACCATCGCGGCTCCGTAGCCGGCGAAACCGGCCCAGGCGCAGGCCATATAACTGAACTTAGGGATGAACATAATATTCACTCCGAACAGCACGAGGCATCCGATTCCGGAGAACAACGCACCCCAAAGTGTCTGGTCTGTAAGCTTGTACCAGAACGAAAGGTTGAAATAGATTCCCATCATGATCTCAGCGGCCATCACGATCGGCACGACCTTGAGGCCCTCCCAATAGCTTGGACCGATGATGTATTTCAGGATATTCATATACCCTATGACGCAAAGGAACGCAAGGAGGGTGAATATGATGAAGTACTTCATCGCCTTGGCGTACATCTCCTTGCTGTTCTTGTCCGCCGCGCTGCCGAACACGAACGGCTCGTAGGCATAGCGGAAAGCCTGGGTGATCATCGCCATTATCATCGCGATCTTGATGCTGGCCCCGTAGATGCCAAGAGGCACGGACGAGCCTTCCCCATAGATGAACGGGAATATGATCTGCGAACCGCTCTGGTTGAGGATTCCGGCGATTCCAAGCACAAGGATCGGCCAGCTGTAGCCAAGCATCCTTTTCAGTAGTCTGCCGTCGAATCCGAACTTGAATCCGCGCAGTTCCTTCCAGAAGAAAAGGGTGATGAACGCTGTGCAGAACAGATTGATATAGAACACATAACCTACATCAAGCCCGCCATCGTAAATCCCGAACGGATTCGCTTCCAGTTTCGGAAGGATCACAAAATAAGCGAGATTCAGGAATATATTCAATCCGATGAAGAGTAGTTTTAACGCGGCGAACTTCAGAGGACGCTTCTTGAGCCTGAGGTACGAGAACGGAATGCACTGGAAGGCGTCGATCGCCACCGTGGCGGTCATAGCCCAGACGTAGGACGGATGCCCGGCATAGCCAAGGGCGGATGAGATCGGCTTTATGAAAAGCACCACGAGTCCGGCGAACAGCACCGAAGTCGTCAGCACCGAGGTCAGGATCGTGGAATATACCTTGTCCGGATTCTCGCCTTCCTTGTTGGAGAATCTGAAGAATGTGGTCTCCATCCCATAGGTCAGGATCACCAGCAGCAGAGCCGTGTAGGCGTACAGGTTCGTCACCACACCATAGTCACCGCTTGACGAGGCGATGACGTGTGTGTAAAGCGGGACGAGAAGGTAGTTGAGGAACCTTCCTATTATGCTGCTGAGGCCGTAGATCGCGGTGTCCTTGGCCAATGACTTCAGATTCGCCATTCTATGTTAATTTCAATATTACTCTTTCCGGTCACCGAGCTTGTTACTCCGGTCACCGAGCTTGTCGAAGTGGCGGGAAGAGTTGCTTCGACAGGCTCAGCAACCAATGAAATCACCTGATTCCGTACTTCTTGAGAATCTTCATGATAGGCTTCCTGATGGACTCGGCCCAAAGGGTGTAGCCATAATCTGACGGATGCGTTCCGTCCACAGAGGTCTCGTGGTTTGGAGCCGTCGCGCAGGTCGCGGTCACGAAATAGACATCCGGATATTTCTTCACCGCTATATTCATAAGACTGTCAACCACTTCCATTCTGCGTCCCTCGCCCTTGTCGCTGCTCGTGTTGAAGTTGCGGCTCTCCCTGTAGATGGTCTTCTGGAAGATCATCGGGACTCCCGGATGAGCGGCCTGAACCTTCTCGATGAACGGGAACAGCCTCTCCTTGATCTGCTCCGGAGTCGGGTTGGAGAACGAGTCGAACACGAATGCGTCCACGTCGGCGGCGCAAAGCACGTCCGCGAAATATGGCTGGAGCTTGCAGTTGCCGCTGCATCCGAGGCTCAGGAACTGGAGTCCGGTCATTCTGGAAAGCTGATCCGGGTAGGACATCCCGGCTCTGGAAGTGCTGATTCCGTGCGTGAAGCTGGATCCGAATATTCCGATCCTGTGACGGAAAGGATTATCGATGGCCTCGATGACAGCACCTTCGTTGACACCGATCTGGATGGACTTCTCCTCGCTCAGGATAGGCAGGTACATAAGGCACTCGTGCATGGAACCGTCCAGATTGCCGATAAGCACGACATTGTCGTCCGGTTTCTGGTCGTGCGTCACCTTGGAGGCGGCCCAGAGCCACTTTCCGTCTTTCTTTATGTAAAGGTCATAGCCTCTTGCCGCAAGTCCTCCGGTGTTGGTCGGGAACCCTCTGTCAAGGTATTTGGTCTTGACCGTTATGGTCTTGGAATCCGTCCTGAACGCCACGGAAAGGCCGGCGGACATTCTGACCTGCTTGTTCTCACCGGGTGTGAACCCTTTGAACCTCACCGTGTCAACCCTATGGTAAGGATTAGGCGTGTCGGTCATAAGTTTGCCGACCATAGTCAGGTCGGACGCCTCGGTGAAATTGTACTTCACCGGATTTTTCTGCGCGGACATCGTCACTGCCGCGAGCGACAACATCAAGATTGCGATTGTTTTTCTCATATTGTTTTGATATTTGAGCCCACTTGAAATAGTGCCATTTGCCACATTTTACCCCTTACAGAAGTATCTGCGAGGCACATGTTTTTCAAAAAAACGACTTTTTCAAGTGGACTCATATTTATTAATTTACTATATCATCTAAGGGGTGGTGGCTTTCGATGCCATAGCCTTGGATATTCGCAAGAACAAAATTAGAACTTTTTTCGGTTTTAGTAAGCGTTAAGTAATCATTTTCGCAGAGCGGAGCGGAGTGGTGGTGTGTCGTGGCATTTAACTGTATGATAGTGAGAAGAATAATGGTTTTCGTGGTCGCAAAAGTCGCACCACGAAAATGGCTATTTCTTTGATAATTAGGTTGTTGTCTGCCACGCAAAAAATGGCTATCTTTGCAAGGTTGAATGGCTGTCCTGATTTGCCTGGAATGTTTTTCTGAAACGAAAGATGTTCAACTATCGACAGGCGGATCAAGATGGCTCCTGAATATTTATGAGTCTATATTCATTCTATAGGATATCGAAGCCCTCGGAGGAGAAGATAGCTTCAGAAAAGGTAGAAGGGGAGTACAAGCGTCTGCGGGGGCTCACTTTCTGGGGTGTGACAGGGGCTTACGCTCTCTATTACGTCTGCCGGATGGCGATGAGCGTGGTGAAGCAGCCGTTGATTGATGAAGGAATATTCACGGCCGCGCAGCTTGGCATCATCGGCTCGGCATTCTATTTCGTCTATGCTTTCGGCAAGTTCACCAACGGATTCATCGCTGATTATTGCAACGTGCGCCGTTTTATGGCGACCGGGCTTCTGATTTCCACCGTTGTCAATCTGCTGATGGGTGTGCTTGGTTTGCTCCAAGGGTGGACGGGGACTTCCACGATGCTGCTGTTCATCGTGTTCGCCGTCATCTGGGGAGTCAACGGTTTCTGCCAGTCTATGGGGGCACCTCCGGGAGTCATCAGCCTTTCGCGCTGGTTTCCACTTGACCGCCGAGGCACATATTACAGCATATTCAGCGCCACGCCATATTTGGGTAAGTCTCTATCGGTCTTTGTTTTAGGACTTGTTGTCGGGTGGATCGGCTGGGAGTGCGGATTCATCTTCTCCGCTGTGGCGGGAGTCATCGGCTCGGTGATGATCCTTCTGATGGTCTCGGACACTCCGGAAAGCCGTGGCCTTCCTTCCGTTCAGAAACTGGCCGGCGAGAAACCTCAGAAGGCTGACTCGATGCCAATCAAGGAACTTCAGAAAAAGGTTGTCCGGCATCCGGGAATATGGATAATCGCCCTTTCGAGCGCGTTCGTGTACATCACCCAGCACGCCGTCAGCGAGTGGGGGGTGCTGTTCCTCCAGAAGGGCAAAGGCTTTTCGCTGGCCGGGGCCACTCAGATCATAGCGTTCTCCGAGGCTTTCGGAATAGCCGGTACCGTGCTTGCCGGGTGGCTTTCGGACAAAGTATTCAAAGGGAACCGCTTCATTCCTGTGCTGATTTCCGGGCTGCTTTGCCTGCTGTCGCTCGGGGCCTTCCTTTTCACCGGCGGAGGATATTCATTGAATATCATCTACGTGTCGGTATTTAGCCTGGCGATTGGTGTGGTCTATTGCACGGTAGCCGGCTTGATGGCTCTTGACATCGTGCCGCGCAAGGCCACCGGGGCGGCTCTTGGAATGGTCGGTCTGGCCAGCTATGCCGCCGCCGGAATCCAGAACATCGTCAGCGGTATAATGATAGACGGGAACGATTTCAATTTCGCCCCCGTCTCCGTCTTCTGGATTGCCGCCTGTCTCCTCAGCTTCCTTATTCCTGTCCTTTCTTGGAAATCTCTACGTCGGCGGTAGGGTAGATCAGATTTTAACCACGTGCCAGTGCGGCCCGAAGCGCTCGAACGAGGCGCGGTCAAGCATCTCACGGTCGTCCGGGTGGGCGATGCTGATGAGGAGCTTGGCGCGCTCCTGAAGTGACTTGCCGTACAGATCCACGGCTCCATATTCAGTGATTATCCAGTGAGCGTCGGCGCGCGGGGTGACCACTCCGGCACCAGGGTTCAGGAACGGGACGATCTTCGCCTTGCCCTTGTTCGTGCGGGAAGCGAAGGCCGTCATCGACACTCCGCCCTCGGACATAGACGCACCCTTCACAAAATCCAGCTGGCCGCCGGTTCCGGAGAATATCCTCGTTCCGATCGAGTCTGCGCAGATCTGGCCTGTCAGGTCCACCTCGGTGGCTGAATTGATGGCCATCATATTCGGGTTCTGGCAGATCACCCACGGATCGTTGACGTACTTGATGTCCTTCATCAGCACATCCGGATTGTGGTCGATGAATGAATATACCTCCTGAGAGCCCAGAAGGAAGGAAGCGACGATCTTGCCCTTGTCGATCTTCTTGTTCGCTCCGTTCACGACACCTTTCTTTATAAGGCGCAGGATCCCGTCCGCGAACATCTCTGTGTGCACACCAAGATTTTTGTGGTCAGCAAGTTGCGCGGCCAGAGCGTTCGGCAGGGCACCGATTCCCATTTGGATGCAGGCTCCGTCCGGCACCAGTTCCGCGCAATTCTTTCCAATCAGCACCTCAGTCGGTGTCGGCTCGGCAAAATCCTTGGAAACCAGCGGAGTGTCATCCTTGACAAGGTAGTCGAAAGTGTCAATCGGCACGAGGTCTCCGTAGGCGAACGGCACGTGCGGATTCACGACAGCGATCTTCACACGTGCTGTCTCGATGGCCGCCAGCGAGCAATCCACCGAAGTTCCCAGTGACACCATTCCGTTCTCGTCCGGAGTGGACACCTGCACCAAAGCGGCTCCCAACTTGATGGCACCGCAGCGGTAAAGCTTTTGAGACTCACCCAGATGCACCGGCAGATAGTCCGCGTACCCGGAATTCACGTTCGGGCGCACGTTCGGCCCTACGAAGAACCCCTGCTCAAAAAAGATCCCTGAATATTTCGGATCTGAATATGGAGCCGGCCCTTCGGTGTGGAAGTGGTGGAAATGCAGGTCCTCGACCTCTCCGGCCTCAGCCCTGCGCACAAGCGCGTCAACAAGAATATGCGGCACGCTCGCCACACTGCTCAAATGAATATGATCGCCCGACTTTATGGCCTTGACCGCCTCGTCGGCTGAAACGTAATGAATCTCTTTCATTGTTATTAACATGTTTGCGGCGGCAAAGATAGTGCTTTTGAGAGTATATTCAAATTCCTGGTACGATAGCCACTTCCGTGGTCTGTCCGTTTCGGGTGTGGAAAGGGTGGTTTTTCACCCGGTAGTGTTGATTTTTCCGGTTTCGGGTGAGAAAGACGGTGTTTTGCACCCGAAGCACTGAAGCGCTGTAGGAAACGCTGTGTGCATATTCAAAGATTTTAGTAATTTTGCAGGATATGATTAATAAGGAAAAGAAATTAAAGGCGTTCGAGCGGGCGTTGGACGTGATGGACAGGCTGCGGGCCGAATGTCCGTGGAACCACGCACAGACCATCGACACCCTCCGGCCTATGACGGTCGAGGAAGTCTATGAGCTCAGTGACGCCGTGATGAAGAAGGATGACGCCGCGCTTGAGAAAGAGCTCGGGGACGTGTTCCTTCACGTGATATTCTACGCCAAGATCGCCGAGGAGGAAGGCCGCTACGACATCGCCGATGTGATGGACAAACTGTGTGAGAAGATGATCTACCGCCATCCCCACGTGTTCTCCACGACCAAAGTGGCCGACGCCGAGCAGGTCTCCGAGAACTGGGAGATGCTCAAGGCTAAGGAAAAAGGAGGCAACAAGCGTATCCTTTCCGGGATTCCGGACGCGATGCCTCCGATCCTGAAGGCGTTCTCGATGCAGGACAAGGCCCGCGGAGTCGGTTTCGACTGGGAGGAGAAGAGCCAGGTCTGGGACAAGGTCAAGGAGGAGCAGATGGAACTTCAGGCCGAGATGGACGCAATGGATTCCGCCACTACTGAGGAGGAGAGAAAAGCCGCCACAGACAGGGCCGAGGAGGAACTCGGGGACTTTATGTTCGCCACCATCAACGCCGCGAGGCTTTACGGCCTCAATCCCGACACGGCCCTTAACCGTGCCTGCGACAAGTTCCGCCGCCGCTTCACCTACCTGGAAGAGAACACGATCCGCAAGGGCAAGGATCTTCATCAGATGACTCTCGCCGAGATGGACGAGATCTGGGACGAAGGGAAGGCTAAAGGACTGTAGATCTAAGCTTGCTTGAAGATATTCAGGCGGTCAAGAGGTCTTGGCGACTTGTTTTGAGCAAATAATGTTACTCTCCAAATTAAAATTTGGATGCTCATATTTGTCCAAAACAAGACTATTTCTTAAATTTGTGGATGTCTTCCTGAGAAGGAAGTGTTGTAGAATGGATACTTATGCCTGATTATAAAGTAGTTGAGGTTGTGAGCAGAAGGGATCTGATGAAATTCATCAAGTTCCCTGACAAGTTGTACAAAGACTGTCCTCAGTATGTTCCCGCTCTTCACAGCGACCAGATCAAATCTTTGACCAAAGTCTCCACCCTTTCTTATTGCAAGAGAAAAATGTGGATGGTCATGGATGGCAAGACTGTTGTCGGACGTATTTGCGGAATGATTAACCCTCGTTATAACGCGCTCTATGACAAGAAGAGAGCCCGCTTCGGATGGTTTGACACGATCGATGACTTCGAGGTGGCCAAACTTCTTCTCGGCACCGCCGAGGCGTGGGCCAAGGAGAGCGGAATGAACGAGATCCATGGACCTCTGTACTACAACACCCTTGGGAAACAGGGCATGCTGGTCGAGGGCTACGAGAACATCCCGCCGTTCAACTGTCTGTACAACTATCCGTACTACAATGACTTCGTCACAGCCCTTGGCTATGTGAAGGAATGCGACTGGGTGCAGTACAAGATCGCCGCGGACCAGCCTCTTCAGGAGAAGATCACGAGGATCGCGGGACTTCTGAAGCAGAGGTACAACCTGCACGAGGGGAGTCTGAACAAACTCAAGAAGGACAAGAAGATGGTCAGATACTTCTTTGATGTCTATAACGAGAGTTTCGCGAAGTCCGTCTATAACTTCATCCCTTTCACCAAGGAGGAGATTGACGAGGAGGCGAGCGAGGTCTTGAAGTTTGTCTCGGACAAGACTAGCAGCATAATATTCGATGACAATGAGGAACTTGTGGGATTCGGGATCACTTTCCCGACGATCTCGCCGGCTCTTCAGAAGGCGAAAGGCCATCTGTTTCCGTTCGGCTGGTTCCATCTGCTGAAGGCGATGTACAAGTACGACACTGTCGATCTGATGATCAACGGGGCCGTGCCGAAGTGGCAGAACACGGGGGTCTCTTCGATCTACCATTGCACAATGTCGGAGAAATACCGCAAGGCTGGCACGAAATGGGCGATCTCTAACCCGCAGATCGAGTCCAACGGCGCGGTCAACGTCTGGGGCAAGTACGAGCACGAGCTGTTTATGCGCCGCCGCTGCTACCTCAAGTCGATTTAGGAATATACCCGTTCGGTTGCTGAGCTTGTCGAAGCACCGATGGAGAATGATAATAAGGTCACTTCGACATGCTCAGTGACCACGGTCAGGAAACCGGAATTGAAGAAAATTAACCATTGAATATGGCAGAGAATACATTAGTGGACAAGATCCTGGCTCTCCAGGACAAATACGAGTCGCTTCAGAAGCAGCTTGCTGATCCTGAGGTGATCGCTGATATGAAGAAATACGTCCAGCTCAACAAGGACTATAAGGAGCTGGAGCCTATCATCAAGGCCGGTCTTGAGTACAAGAAGATGGTCGATGAGCTGGCAGAGGCCAAGGACATCATGATCAACGAGAAGGATGAGGATCTGAGGGATATGGCCAAGGCTGAGATCGCCGAGATCGAGCCGAAGATCCCGGAGATGGAGGAGAAGATCAAGATTCTCCTCATCCCTGCCGATCCGGATGACAGCAAGAACGCCATCATAGAGATCCGCGGCGGCACAGGTGGTGACGAGGCCGCCATCTTCGCCGGTGACCTTTTCAGGATGTACTCGAAGTACGCCGAGAAACGCGGCTGGAAGTTGGAGGTTAACGATGAGACTCCAGGCACGGCCGGAGGCTACAAGCAGATAGTCTTCAAGCTTTCATCCAATGACGAGGGCGTCTATGGCATTATGAAATATGAGTCCGGAGTGCACCGTGTGCAGCGTGTGCCTCAGACCGAGACTCAGGGCAGAATCCAGACCTCAGCCGCTTCTGTGGCCGTTTTCCCGGAGGCCGGAGAGTTCGATGTTGACCTTAAATGGGATGACATCCGTCTGGATCTGTTCTGCTCGTCAGGCCCTGGTGGCCAGGGAGTCAACACGACATATTCAGCCGTGCGTCTGACCCACCTTCCGACCGGTCTGGTCGTGCAGTGCCAGGAGGAGCGTTCCCAGCTAAAGAACAAGGACCGCGCCTTCGAGGAGCTCCGTACCCGTCTCTATAACCTTGAGCATCAGAAATATCTTGATGAGATCGGCGCGAAGCGAAAGACCATGGTTTCCACAGGTGACCGTTCCGCCAAAATCCGCACTTACAACTACCCTCAGGGCCGTGTGACCGACCACCGCATCAACTGGTCAATGTACAACCTTCCTGTCTTTATGGACGGTGACATCCAGGAATGCATCAACCAGCTCCAGATCGCGGAGAACGCCGAGCGTCTCAAAGAGGCCGGCGAATAGTGCCGTGGCACTTAAGTGCTTTATAATCAAGAATAAAAGCAAACTCGTGGTTCTGATTTCAGTACCACGAGTTTGCTTATTGTATTGATAAACAGATTGTTGTCTGCCATGTTGGTAAAAAGCCGATTGCCGGCAAGGCAGACTCGACGACCTACTTCACGATTCCGTTGTACTGCTCACAGACATTGTGGTAACTCTCAAGGTTCCCGATGTCGTAGCGGCGGCCCGGCATCTCCATGGCATGCACGGGAACCTGTGTGGCCAGCCATGCGATGTAGCTGCCCGGGGCGTCTGTGCCGCAACCTGCCGAGATTCCGGAAGGGATCAAACGCGCGTCCTTGCGGGTGTAGAAATAGAACGGGGGACAGCACCAATGCGAGCGAGGCTCTGACGGCTTCTCCTCCATGCTGAGTATCAAATCCTCATCGTCCACCTCCACGACACCGCATTTGCGAAGGCGCTGCTCCGATGGCTCGAAGAAGCGCATGATGCAGGATGTACCCTTGGCGCTGGCATATTCAATGAATCTCACAAGGCTGAAATCCAGAACATTGTCTCCTGCGATGACGAGCATGTCATCATCTAGCCCCAGAGAGTCGATCGCGAACTGGATGTCACGCACGGCCCCCAGACGTGTCTCGTTCGTGGAGGTTCCGTCATCCACCACAGTGATCTTGTCGTCAGGACATCCGGCGGCCCATTCGGCGAAATGTCCGGCGAACTTATGGTTGCTGATGACGACATATTCATCAACCGCTCCGGAAGTCTTGATGTCATTGATTAGCCAGTCCAGAATGGCTTTGTCCCGGACTTTAAGCAGCGGTTTCGGAAAATTCTCCGTCAGCGGGTAGAGCCTCGTGGCATAACCCGCGGCAAGTATCAGGCATTTCATATCTTCACACCGTCAGCGCTGTGGCAGATGCATGCGGAATAATGTCCTTTCAGGTCCGGAAATTCGGCAAGGTACTCTGTCTCAACTTTTTTGAATATCTCATCCTTGAACGTCGGGTCGATGAGGGCCATGCAGCAGCCCTTGAATCCGGCGCCGCTGAAACGTCCGCCGTAGATGCCTTCGGTCTGGGTCATGATCTCGTAGATCTTCTTGAGTTCCGGCGAGCCTGTCTCCCATTTCTCGATGGAAGACTTGCCGCTCTCGAAGCTGAGGCGGCCGAATTCCTCAAGATTTCCGCTTCTCCAGGCCTCGGCTCCGCGCTGCACACGGTCATATTCCCCGTACCAGTGCTCGGCACGTCTGCGCCAAGTTTCCGGCAGACGGTCCGCGAACCTGTGGAACACCTCGACCGGAACGTCACGCAGGTTGGTCTCCCCGAACTTGCCGTATTCCATTCCGGCGTAGGCTTTTAGGGCGTAGGCCGCACTGCGGCATTCGTCCACACGCATGTTGAATTTGCTGCCGGCAAGGGTGCGCTCCACCCCGCTGAAGAAGATCGCTATCTCGTATGGCTTCATGACAGGGGATGTCGGAATCAGCTCATAGCTGTCATCCTTGGTGTCAAGGTAGAGAAGATGGTCCTTCTTTGAATAGACCTCACAGCTTTGGTCGAGCTTCCCGCAGGACACTCCCACGTAGTCGTTCTCCGCGGCCATCTCTGTGCTGATCAGCTCAGCGTCAGAGAGGTGGATGCCGTTGACCGTGCACAGAGCCTTCAGGAAAGCGATCGTGACCGCCGCGGAGGACGATAGTCCGCCGATCGGAAGAGACCCTTCGATCACCCCGCTGAGTCCGATGCGGAGCGGGTATCTCGCCCCGAGCTTGAGTGTGGCTCCCCGCAGATAGTCGGCCCAGTCGCCCTGCTTTGGCTCCGGGACGGAACTGACGTGCCACTGCGCCCGTTTCGGGAACTGGAGCGACGAGAACTCGATAACTCCGTTCTGCTTTGGAGCGAAGGCGATGTGGATTCCCTTGTCAATGGCCAGACCGGTCACCTTGCCGAGCTGGTGGTCGGAGTGTGCGCCCAGAGGGCAGACACGATACGGACAGAACGAGAGCCCTTCCGGCTCCCGTCTGTACGTTTCCCTGAATTTCTGTTCACAAGTCATGGCTCTACAGTCTGGCTTGAAGAGCCTCGCCCTGCTCCTCGTAGCCTGGTTTGCCCAAAAGCGCGAACATGTTCTTCTTGTAAGCTTCCACACCTGGCTGGTTGAACGGATTGACACCGAGAACATAGGCGCTGACTCCGCAGGCATATTCAAAGAAATAGAACAGGCCGCCGAGGTTGAATGCGTTGATTTTCTCGATTGATACTTCCAGCTGAGGTACTCCGCCGTCGATGTGTGCGAGCTTTGTTCCGAGCTGTGCCATGGCGTTGCAATGCTCCACGTGCTGTCCGGCGAGATAGTTGAGCTGGTCAAGATTCTGCTCGTCGCTGCCGATGACTACCTCGCGGTTGCTCTTCTCGATGTTCACGACTGTCTCGAACACTACCCTGTCACCGTCCTGGATGAACTGTCCCATAGAATGGAGGTCGGTGGTGAAGTTCACTGAAGCCGGGAATATTCCCTTGAGATCCTTGCCCTCGGACTCGCCGTAAAGCTGCTTCCACCACTCTCCAAGGTACTGGAACTTAGGATTGTAAGCCACCAGAATCTCGACTTTCTTTCCAAGTTTAGAATATAGGAGGTTCCTCATCGCGGCGTACTGCACGGCTGGGTTCTCCTCACCTTTGACAGCAAGAGCCTTCTCCATCTCGGCGGCTCCGGCAAGCATCTCACGTACATCGAATCCGGCGAGAACGATAGGCAGGAGTCCGACAGGAGTGAGAACTGAGAAACGGCCTCCGACATTGTCCGGAACGACGAATGTCTTGTAGCCTTCCTGTGTGGAAAGGGTCTTGAGGGCTCCCTTGTGGGCATCGGTGATGGCGACTATCCTTTCGGACGCGTCAGTGTAGTTCTTCTCGATGTGTTCCTTCACGATTCTGAAGGCTACAGCCGGCTCGGTGGTGGTGCCGGACTTGGAGATCACGACTGTGGCTACATTCCTCTCGGCCACGAGATCCATGAGCTCGGCGAGATATTCCTCGGAAAGGTTGTTTCCGGCGAATACAACTTCAGGAGCTTCCTTCGCTCCGCTGAGCTGCTTGGCGAAATTGTGTGACAGAGCCTCGATGGCGCAGCGGGCTCCAAGGTAGGAACCTCCGATGCCGATCACAACGACCAGGTTCACTCCCTTTGCCTTCCAGTTGTCGCGTACGGCCTCGCACTCGGCGATAAGCGCTTCCGGTGTCTCGGACGGCAGACGCTTCCAGCCGAGGAAGTCATTTCCCGCTCCTGATTCATTGGCAAGCACATCGAATGCCTCAAGGGCTTTGCCGACATATTCCTTGTAATCCTCGTCCTTGACGAAGGAGGCGCATCCTCCCAAATTGACTTTGACCATATTACTTCTTAATTAAGGTTTACTAACATGACTGCAAAAATAACCATTTTCCGATAAAACACCGAAAGTTATCTTTAGTAAATGAATATGCTGCAGTCTCATTGCCTGGCAGCGGTTCAGATCATCATGCTTGAGCGGATTTCCGCGGCGAGATCCGAGCCTTTCAGGCGTTCCACTATCGCAAGGGCGAAATCGACGGCGCATCCGGGACCGCGGCCTGTGATCAGGTTACCGTCAGACACGGCAGCGGTCCTGACATATTCACCACCCTTTGCCGCAGGGGCCTCCTCAAATCCATCGTAACAGGTGAATTTTTTACCTTTGAGGGTCGGAAGCTGCGGAATGACCAGTCCGGGTGCCGCGCAGATCGCGGCCACGACGCCGCCTTCTATGTAGTGCAGCCTCATCATTTCCATCAGTTCGTGGCTTCCGGCAAGGTTTTTCGTGCCAGGCATTCCTCCCGGAAAGACCATCACGTCGTCCTCTCCGGTGTGGTTGACATCAGTTTTCGTCTTGAAGCCGGTCCATGTCATGTCAGCGATGACCGGCACTCCATGCGCTCCGCGAACCTGAGCGTTATCATTGATTGAAACTGTCCTGGCATCGATGCCTCCTCTTCTGAGGACGTCCACGGTCGCAAGAGCCTCGATTTCCTCGAAACCATCAGCTAAGAATATGTAGGTTCCTTTCATGGTGTAAATGTTAATTTGTTTTTAATCAATTATTTGTGAGATTCTGCCCTCCTGATTGACCGGGAGGGATTCTGCAATTAGTTATCAGTTAGTTCCTTAAGTTCATGCATGTGTCAAAAAAAGCCGGCCACTTCGACAAACTCTGTGACCGGCCCCTTGTTGAGATATCAGGACTCGAACCTGAACTGGCAGAACCAAAATCTGTAGTGCTACCATTACACCATACCTCAATTCCATTCACAAAGGTATTCATTTTCTTCTGAATCTGCAAACCTTATGGCTTAAGAAGCTGTTTTGAATTGTTTGAAATGTTCTTTGAGGTGAAAAATCTTCATTTTCTTCCCGCTTCTTCAGTCAGATAGCACCGCTATCTTCCTTGGAAGAAGCGGTCGAAACTGAAGTTTTTCACTCTCAAACCTTCAAACAAACAATTCAAAACAGCTTCTAAACATTCTTTTATTTATGAATATGCAAATGACGGTTGCGGAGTATAATAACAGCGGCAGAGGAGGAATGTGATAGCCTTACACGCCTTGGATTGCTGTGTCTCCTTGGTTCTTTGGAGACTGGCGCGTAAAGGCTTTTTTGTCAAGGCACTCCATCTGCCGCTGTATTCCAGGCTAAGTGATTTCTGGATAGGATTTCTTTTCTGTGACTTGCATAGGCCAGCGGTTCCTTATCGTAAACCGGTCTATGCAAGTCGTGCTTCATTGGATTAAAAACAGCATGAAAAAATCGCCACTTCCGTGTCGTAAAGCACGACGCAAATGTAGCGACAATGTGCAGAACCTCCTAAAAGCTTGGTGTTACCTTTTGTTCCTCTGGCGAGAGTCTGCCTTTAAAAGTGTTCCTTTAACGTGAATCAAATGTTCCTTTGGCGAGAGGTCTGTCTGTGGCGCGCTGATAGTCAATGGATTCTTTAAGGCTCCAATTTGACTCCCTGTGTGAGAGCATGATCGATCTCTCCGACACTTTTCTTCACCTTGTAATATGCTGTTCTGGACACGAACCAGGATTCGATGGCTATCTCCTCTTGCTTGGCGTGCGGGTGCGCCTCTTTGTAGAGACGGGCATATTCAAGCCTGAACATGTTGACGAGGTTATAGTAGCCGATCGAGGAAATGAATTTGCTTGCCTTGTTCATCTTGCCGCTGCCAAGGTCAAGCAAGACCTCGGTCTTGAGAAAATGCGGCTCCCTGAAACGCCGGAGAATCACGGCCAGGACCTCGTCCTTGATCACGTCCATCGGAGTTCCGTCATCTTCAGGAGGGATGTCGGAAGACTCATTTTCGGAAGTGTCGATTTCCTGGATCTCGCGTTGCTTGCGGTCCTCTGACTTTTCCATCTCGTCGTCGATCGCGTACGGACGCAGAACCCGTTGAGGGTGAAGTATTAGTCCGAGAAAATAAATCATCCAGCAGGACGTGACGATGTCAACGGCGAACTTGCCCCATCTGCTTCCGGTAATGAAGATCGTCCACATAATGAGAATCCACAGCAGGGGAGCGTAGAGTATCTTGGCCGCGGACTTGTAGGGAAAATCCTCTCCCTGAATATTCCCGAGTGGCTTATTTCTTCAGAAGTTCGTCGATGTGTTCGGCGTAGTCCAATGAGGTGTCAAGATAAAAAACAATCTCAGGCACGATGCGGAGCTGCTTTGCGACCTGGTGGCCGAGCTCTCCGCGCAGAGCCTTGACATTGTCGTTCAGAAGTTTCATCACTTCCTCAGCCTTGGCGGAAGGGAATATGCTGACGTAGGTCTTGGCGAGGGAGAGGTCGGGGCTGACCCTGACCTCGCTCACCGTCACCATCGCGCCTCCGAACACTGCCATACCCTTGCCGCGTATGATTTCAGCCAGATCCTTCTGGATCTCTCTGGCAACCTTGAGCTGCCTTGTGCTTGCCGGCTTCTCCATATTAGAGAACGTTGATTATGAAGTAGTTCTTCTTGCCTTTCTGTGCGAGGATGTACTTCCCGTCCACGATGTCCTTCTCTGAGACCTCGTACTCGATGTCGGCCACCTTATCCTTGTTGATGCTCACACCGTTGCCCTGAACCATCTTCCTGGCCTCTCCCTTTGATGAGAAGACCTGGGTCTTCACGGCGAGGAAATCGAGAATGTTGCAAGGAAGGTCGGCTTTCTGAATATCAAAGGTCGGCACGCCGCTGAACACGGCGAGGAACGTCTTCTCGTCCAGTTTCTTCAGCTCGTCGGATGTCGAGTTGCCGAACAGCATCTTGGACGCGGAGACTGCGTT
Organism: Alistipes sp. CAG:435; assembly: GCA_000433355.1. Lineage (GTDB taxonomy): Bacteria > Bacteroidota > Bacteroidia > Bacteroidales > UBA932 > Cryptobacteroides. Next base: position 33,903 of record FR893120.1, read on the forward strand.
GGCATATTCATCAGCCCCGTGGATCATTGTGGTAAGCTCCTTGGCGAGAAGCTGCTGGAGCGTCCTGCGGCCAGGATCCTGACGGTGCTCCTCGATGGCGTCGTCGATGGTCTCCTTGTCAAGAAGGGTGAATATCTTGATGTATCTTTCCGCGTCCTCGTCGCTTACGTTCAGCCAGAACTGGTAGAACTCGTAAGGGGAGGTCTTCTCCGGATCGAGCCAGATGTTGCCCTTCTCCGTCTTTCCGAACTTTGTTCCGTCGGCCTTGCGGATGAGTGGGCAGGTGAGGGCGAACGCGTCGGTCTTGCCGAGCATCCTGCGGATGAGCTCAGTGCCGGTGGTGATGTTGCCCCACTGGTCGCTTCCGCCAAGCTGGAGACGGCAGCCCTTGTTCTCGTAGAGCCAGAGATAGTCGTAGCCCTGGAGCAGCTGGTAGCTGAACTCGGTGAAGGACATTCCCTCGCGTGACTCGCTGGAAAGACGCTTCTTCACGGAGTCCTTGGCCATCATATAGTTCACGGTGATGTGCTTGCCCACGTCACGGATGAAGTTCAGGAAAGAGTAGTTCTTCATCCAGTCGTAGTTGTTCACGAGCTCCGCCTTGTTAGGCGCGTCGGAGTCGAAGTCAAGGATCCTTGACAACTGCTTCTTGATGCCGGCGATGTTGTGCTGGAGGGTCTCCTCGTCCAGCAGATTCCTTTCCTGGGACTTCATCGAAGGGTCACCGATCATTCCGGTCGCTCCTCCGATCAGGGCGATAGGCTTGTGTCCGCACTGCTGGAAATGCTTCAGGATCATGATGCTGACAAGGTGGCCGATGTGCAGGGAATCAGCCGTAGGGTCGATGCCGACGTAGGCGGCCTGAGGACCTTCCATAAGTTTTTCCTCAGTTCCCGGCATGATGTCCTGGATCATGCCTCTCCATTTGAGTTCCTCTACGAAATTCTTCATTGTATGTTGCGTTTTTATATTCATTTTGCGGCGTTATTTTGAGACTTGTCTCATTTTCGCGCCTGTTTTGTGCAAAGTTAGGCAAAAATAACGTAAATTTGCAGGCTGGAAACGAAATTAACAGTTAATATAAACGAATATGAGAAAGAAAATCGTTGCCGGAAACTGGAAGATGAACACAACTCTCCAGGAAGGCGTTGAACTTGCGAAGGCTGTGGCCGCCAAGTCAGTTGAGACTCCAGAGAATGTAGGACTTATCGTAGCCCCTCCTTTCACTCATCTCGCATCAGTGGCAGAGGCTCTCAAGGGCTCAAAGGTTGAGCTTTCAGCCCAGAACTGCGCTGATCACGAGAAGGGCGCCTACACAGGCGAGGTCGCTGTGAATATGCTTACATCCGTCGGCTGCCAGTGGACCATCCTCGGACACTCCGAGAGAAGGCAGTACTACGGCGAGACAGACGAGAAGCTCATCGAGAAGACAAAGCTCGCTCTCGCTGCCGGTCTTGGTGTGATCCTTTGCGTTGGTGAGAACCTTGAGCAGAGAGAGGCCGGAAAGCACTTCGATGTCGTTACCGAGCAGATCAAGAACGTCCTCTACAACTTCACAGCCGAGGATATGGCCAAGATCATCGTGGCTTACGAGCCGGTTTGGGCCATCGGTACAGGCAAGACCGCTACCGCCGGGCAGGCTGAGGAGATCCACGCCTGCATCCGCAAGGTGCTTGCCGAGAAGTTCGGTGAGACCGTAGCCGAGGATACCACAATCCTCTACGGCGGAAGTTGCAAGCCATCAAACGCCAAGGAGCTCTTCGCCCAGAAGGACATCGATGGTGGTCTTATCGGTGGCGCCGCGCTAAAAGCAGACGATTTTATCGCTATTGCACAGAGCTATTAACGGATTGTTTACCAAAAAGGGGAGGCAAAGTTTCAAACTTTGCCTCCCCTTTTTGGTATCGTGAGCGTCTTCTTACTTCTTGGACTCCTCAACAGAAACCTTTCTGAATTCCTTGAGATCCTTCATGAGCTCGAGAGCGGCCTTGCGCGCGCGTGCGCCGGCGGCCTTGTTACCCTTTTCTACCTGAGCGTCAGCGTTCTCTACGAACACGTTGAGCTCTTCTTTGATTTTAGCGACAAGATTCTCCATTTTGTTCTAATTTTAGTGAATAGTTGGATTATTAATGTAATAAAAATGTAATCGTCTCTAAATGTGAGCGCAAGTTATGTAAAAAAATGAAATTAACAAATTTTTCCGGTAAAAAAGGCTGGTTTTCTGACACTTTATGCCCCTTTTTCGTCTTTTTTAGGCTTGACATTTAGCATATTCATCGCCCTGTCAGGTCCAATGGTGGAAAAATTCTTGATTCCTTCGATCACTCTGTCACATATTTCCGGAACAGCCGCCTTCTCATCCGCGGTCAGTTCCCCGATCACATAGTCAACCTGGGCTCCCCGGGAGAAATTATTACCGATCCCGATTCTTATTCTGGCCCATTGGGTGGTTTCCAGCCGTGCTTGTATGTCCTTCAGTCCGTTGTGCCCTCCATCGCTTCCATTCTTGCGCATCCTGATCGTGCCGAACGGAAGGTTGAGGTCATCGCAGATCACTATGAGGTTCTCAAGCGGAAGTTTGAGTTTGTCCATCCAGTAGCGGACAGCGTTACCGCTGAGATTCATGTAGGTTGAAGGTTTCAGAAGGTAGAACTTCCGTCCTTTGAATGAAATCTCGGCCACGTCACCGTAACGTTCCGTCCTGAAAACAGTATTGGATGCCTGAGCCCAGGCATCCAACACCATAAACCCCATATTGTGTCTGGTAGAAGCGTACTCCGCGCCGATGTTTCCCAATCCTGCGACAAGGTAGTTCATGCCAGTGTCTTCTTCAGAGGTCTGCTCCGGTTTATTCAGCAGCCGGCTCAGCAGTCTCCTCAGTTGATTCAGTCTCATGCTCCTCTGCACCTTCCATCTTCTCCTCGTGGGCGAGCTGCGCTGCGATCTGACGTGTTGACTTCACGGCGCAGATGATGGTTGACTTAGGAGTTACCACGGTCACGTTCTCAAGCTTGATGTCACCGGCTACGATGCGCTTCTCGATGTCGAGTTTGGTAACGTTGATGTTGAGAGTGTCAGGAAGATCGTTCATCAGGGCGCTGATGCGTACCTCTCTGCTGACGAGAACGAACTTACCACCTCTCTGTACTCCGACTGGGTGACCGCTCACTACAACAGGAACCTTGATGACGATAGGCTTGTCCTCAGTTACCGCGAGGAAGTCAGCGTGAAGGCAGTTGTCCTTTACCGGATGGTACTGAAGCTCGTGAACGACAGCTGTGTAGGCCTTGCCGTTGTCAAGTTTGATGTCGATGATGAATGACGCCGGAGTGTGGGTGATTCCCATAAGGTCTCTTTCAGTTACTGTGAAGAGAACGTTCTCCAGACCAGGTCCGTAGAGGTTGCAAGGAACGAGACCCTGCTTGCGGATCGCTTTGATGACGGCCTTGTTGCCGACTTCACGGACTTTGCCGTTAAGCTCAAAATGCTTCATTGTTTTGTTGTTTAAAATGTGTTACTCAGTTCCGGACCGCCCGGAACCCCATTGCACCAAAAGCGCGGTACGCTTTGTAATTGCGCCGCAAAGATAGGAATATTTTGGCTACTTCACAAGCCCCGTGGCCTTATTCCAAGGTTCCTTCTTATAATAGGAGTCAAGAAGCTGGGTGCCGGCACACGGCAGGTAGATGCTGAAGCCGGAATATTCAGTGATGTCGAAAGTGGCGAGGAATTGCGGGGTGGCTTCCCTGTAGACCACGCAGCGGTCGATGGCGTCGTTGACCGCTCTCAGCTCCTCTTCGTTGGAGATGCATTTCCGGAATGTGTCCATGAGGTCGAAGAAATAGTGCCTGTCATTCCTGAAATAGCCTTGGATCAGATGTGTAGGCGCGTTGGACAATGTGTCGGAGTACTCCCGGAACAAATCCGAGCAGACCCTTGCCAGATTGTCCAGCCCGTCGGTGCGGACCAGGTTGATCGTTGCGGAACGATACACCCCGTTCTGCTTGTCGTACATTCCGAACGAATCCTTGAGGAGGCCTTCAAGGTCGGGAGTCGTCCTGTCAAGGAGAAAAGAGGTGATCTTGGTGTAGTCGAACATACCGTCGCCCAGTACCTCCGCAGGAGAAAGGCCAAGATAGTCAGCCTTGTCCTTGAGTCCGTAGGCCACTTCAACCCCGCCGGTGATACACATGTCGAAAAGCAGGTAGTCGAGATGGTAGGGAATCGCGTCGGCGAACTCGCTGACGCTCATCTCGTGGCCGTAATAACTGTCCTTTATGTAGTCCTGTCCGATCGAGCGCGTCATCCCGTAGAACGGATCGGTGTCGGGCAGATCTCCCTCCGGGACGGGAAGCCTTGGATGTCCAACGCTTTGAGCGGCGATGCTATACCTTGGGGCTCGACTCTTTCTTTTAGGATCATTCTCGAATTGGTACGGGCTGTAATAGTAGCCGGCGGGAAGCCAGCCCGAACCGTGCGAGGAGAACACCATCCCGTACCCTTTGTTGGCGGGGAACTTTTCCTTGACGAGAGTCAGCACCGCGCTGAGGGTGGAGGGGGACGCTGCGATGGTCTCCTTGCCGAACACCTTGAGGGTGTCGGAGATCACTTTCCCTTTCGAGGTCTTGTAGATGCGTCTGAGATAGGAGTTTACAGGGGTGTGGCCGTTCTCGGCGATTCTTGAATATACCAGAAGCACGTCGCCATACTTTCCCGGAATATGCCCCGCCGGAAGACCCTTTTGCTGGTCTTCCATATTTCTTCTCATGTACGATCCGATGTCGTTGAACGCGCATTCGTAGAAAAGCAGGACTCTGCGGTCGGCGCTTTCCGGTTCTTCGGTATTGTGTCTGTTCTTGTCGCATCCAAAAGCCGCTGTCATGACGAGAGCCGCGGCAAGAAACCTTGTGATTGTCCTTATGATGTTCATAATTTGTCCTTTTAAGTCGGGGGCAGGATTGTCTAGCCCCGACAGATGACAAATATAAGGAAATTCCTGAATAATGGTTATATTTACAAGCCAAAAACAATTATTTTTATGAAATCAGGAATAAAGATGATTCTCACAATCGGAGCGGCTGCCGCTCTCTGCTCTTGCTCGCAAGGGGAAAAGAAGACACAAGACACTGACTTCCATTACCTTCTGGACGAGTTCGCCGACCTCAAGGTAATCCGTTTCCGGGTTCCGGGATGGGACAACCTCAGTCTCAGGCAGAAGGAATATGCCTACCATCTTTCTGAGGCCGCCAAGCTGGGCCGCGACATCACCTGGGACCAGTACTGCAAGTGGAACCTCCCGATCCGGCACGTGGTCGAGGATATTCTCAATGAATATGAAGGTGACCGTGAATGCGCTGATTTCCAGAACTTCACCGTCTATGCCAAGAGGCTTTTCTTCGCCAACGGCATCCATCACCACTATTCCGAGGACAAGTTCTTCCCGGAGTGCCCGAAGGAATATTTCCAGAGCCTTATGGAGGCTGTCGGTGACGGGGAACAGGCCACTGAGCTGCTTGAGGTGATATATTCACCGGACATCTACCCTCAGCGCCGTTCCACTTCCAAGACAGGCGACATCGTGGAGCTTTCCGCTGTGAATTTCTATGACGGCGTGACACGCGAGGAGGTTGATAAATATTACAATTCTATGATGGATCCGAACGACAAGACCCCGATCTCCTACGGCCTTAACACAAAGGTAGTCAAGGAGGACGGCAAGGTTGTCGAGAAGCCTTGGAAGGTCGGAGGAATCTACGGTCCGGCTCTGGAGAAGATCTGCGCCGAACTGGAGAAGGCCGCCGCGGTGGCCGAGACCGATCTTCAGAAAGAGGCGATAGGAAAGCTTGTGGAGTATTACAGGACAGGCGATTTGAAGACTTGGGATGATTTCAACATTGACTGGGTTCAGGACACCGTCGGCACGATCGACTTCATCAACGGATTCATCGAGGACTATGACGATCCGCTCGGACGCAAGGCCACATGGGAGGGCTATGTGAATATGAAGGATTCAGCGGCTTCCGCCCGTACGGAGGTCCTGAGCGCCAACGCGCAGTGGTTCGAGGACAATTCTCCGGTTGATCCGCGTTTCCGCAAGCCTCACGTCAAGGGCGTTTCCGCCAAGGTTGTGGACGGCATCACCCTCGCCGGAGCCACCTATCCTGCCACTCCGATCGGAATCAACCTTCCGAACGCCGACTGGATCAGACGTGACTACGGCTCGAAATCCGTGACCATCGCCAACATCACCCACGCCTACGACTACGCCGCCCAGGAGTCGCCGAAGAGCACCCTGACAGAGTTCGCCTACGACCAGGCCGAGATTGACGCTTACAAGCAGTACGGTTCCTACACTGACGAGATCCACACCGATCTTCACGAGTGCCTCGGCCACGGTTCCGGACAGCTTCTTCCAGGAGTTTCCTCCACGGCTTTGGGTGAGTACCAGTCCACCCTTGAGGAGGCCCGCGCCGACTTGTTCGGTCTTTACTATATGGCTGATCCCAAGCTGGTTGAGCTTGGCATTATGCCGAACGCCGAGGCCTACAAGCCGGCATATTCAAACTACATCAGGAATGGTCTGTTCGTGCAGTTCACACGTGTCGAGCTCGGCAAGCAGAACACTGAGGCGCATATGCAGAACCGCAAGCTGATCGCCGAGTGGTGCTACGAGAAGGGCGCCGCACGCGGAACCATCGAGAAGAAGATGCGTGACGGAAAGACTTACTTCGTGGTGAATGACTACGAGGCTCTCCGCGGTCTGTTCGCCGAGCTTCTCGCCGAGATCCAGAGAATCAAGTCCGAGGGCGACTACGCCGCCGGTAAGAATCTCGTGGAGACCTACGCGGTCAACATTGATCCGCAGCTCCACAAGGAGGTTTTGGAGAGGTATGCCGCTCTTAATCTCAAGCCTTACGGCGGATTCGTCAACCCGGACATCGTGCCTGTCGAGAAGGACGGCAAGGTCGTTGACTACAAGATCGTCTATGTGGACAACTACCTCCAGCAGCAGCTTGACTACGGCAAGAAATATCGTACACTTTAAGTGGATCTGACGGAAAGAATATTACAGGATTATTCTTCTTATTTGAAGATCGAGCGTGCGATGTCACCCAACACGGTGGCATCGTACTCTTCTGATGTGAGAGAGTTCTTCTCAGCCGTGAAGACCTCTCCTGCGGATGTGGCGACCAATGACATCCTTGACTACCTTTCATCCCGTGAGGACCTTTCGAAGCGTTCCCAGGCCCGTTTCCTGAGTTCGCTTCGATCTTTTTTTGACTGGCTTGTCATGGAAGGGGAGCGTAAGGAGAATCCATGTGATCCGATCGAGTCTCCCAAGATGGGGCGCTATCTTCCTGCTGTCTTGTCTGTTGAGGAAGTGGAAGCGATCATGGACTCGGTGGATCTTTCGTCATGGACCGGCAAGCGTGACCGGGCCATTCTGGAGGTCCTCTACGGCTGCGGCCTCCGCGTCTCCGAGGCCGTTGGTTTAAGAATATCCTGCATTTACCTTGACGAGTCCTTTGTCCGGGTCATCGGCAAGGGCAATAAGGAGCGTATAGTCCCGATGGGGGATATGGCCGCGTCCGCGGTCCGGAACTATCTGGCTGTCAGACCTGATCTGGCGTCCCCCGAGTTTGATGACACCCTGTTTCTGAACCGCTTTGGCAAATCTCTCAGCCGTGTCTCGATGTTCACAATCGTGAAGCGTCAGGCCATGCTTGCCGGCATCCATAAGGAAATCTCTCCGCACACCTTCCGCCACTCCTTCGCCACCCACCTGATAGAGAACGGCGCCGATCTCCGTGTAGTCCAGGACATGCTCGGCCACGAGGACATCACCACCACTGAGATCTACACCCACATCGACACCACCACCTGGCAGCAGTCCGTCCTATCCCATCACCCCCGCCGCTGACTGTCTCAGCTCTTCGGCAACGCTTTACTCCCGAAACGTTCTCTGAGAATTTCTCATGTCCATCTCTTCTGGCAACTGCCTCTCGCAGTCACCAAATTTGCCCCCGAAACGTTTCTCGAGAATTTCTCATATCCCTCTCCAGATAATATGGTGCAGCTAATAGTTGAGGAATATAGATGTTGTAGAAATAATGTGTGGCGGCAGTGGAAAAAAGGCAAAAGTCGGATTTTGCACGTTACCAAAATTTGCCATTTGATTTTTCCACTGCCGTTCGTTAAGTTAACACGTACTTTTGTGGGGACTTGATACCTTTCCGACAACGCTTTGCTCCCGGAACGTTCTCGAAGAGTGCTTCGTGTCCCTCTCCGGCGACGTTTTCCCATCTAAGCGTTCCCCGAGAGTGTCTAATGTTCCTCTTGGGCTACGCTTTACTCTAAAATCGTTGCCCAAGAGTGCGGGGCTACGGCTTGGCGATGCGGCAACGGGCTAGTTTGGAGGCTTTGTCAGGATCGAGGATACCGGCTTTCTGGAGGTTGGAGACGGTCCATTCGGATTTCGGAGAGTTTTCTCTGAATATGACAATGCTCCGCGCGGCTCGTTTCCCGATATATGGGTGTGCGGCGAGTTCCTTCTCAGTAAGTGTCCACAATGAATATGGCAGCGTGGCGAGAGTGTCGCACTTGATGAGATCCTTGAGGTTGTCGAACTTCTCCTGGTCGAAGTGCCAGATGTCCATGAGCTGCTCGGGGTAGGAATATCCTCCCAGTTCATTGCGGTATGAGACCATCTTTCCGGCGAAGAACTTACCGATGCCGGGGAGCGACATAAATGTCACCGAATCAGCAGAGTTGATGTCAATTTTGGGAATATCAATGTACCTCTCAAGCCGACGGAACACGGAATCCTCCACGACGTATGATTTTGCGAAGTCACTTTTGCGGCGGAACCGGCCTCCCTTTTGCCGGTAATTGTCAATGGATTGTGCCTGCTTCCGGGTGAATCCCAGGCGCATCAGGTCGTCAACGCTGACAGTGTTCGGATCGAAGCGGAAACTCTCGTACTTTCTTGGAGTGTTGTTTCTTCTGATCTGCTCGGCCAGAGGAGAGTGCTCCGAGTTCCTGCGGAATGAGTTGCTGACCGAACCGCTTCCCTTTTTGTACACCAAAGCCTTGTTTTCTGTACCAAATGCCTTTCCGGATGTGTTTGGTACACCAGAAGGCTTTTTCCTGTACGGTGATGCCGCTTCGGCAGGCCCAGCGACCGGAGAACGATTGCCGGCCCGATCAGTCGCTGAGCCTGTGGTTTGACAGGGCTCACCAAACATCGAAGCGTCCGGAGTATGGTTGTCGGACTGGGTGGTCGCTGAGCTTGTCGAAGCGACTGGCCTTTCGTTAGCCGTTACGCCGACTGCCTGGCTGGCATTTTCGGAAGCGTAAACAAACACGGTGTCCGGCTCGTCATGATTGGCGATGATCCGTGCGACCGAGGCCTTATGGATGAACAGTGCCGCCTGGTAGCCGACAATGAGAAACAGCAGGGCCACCGCCCCGACAACGAATGAAGCGGACGGCCTCTTGCCATCCTTGTTGGAGTTGAAGTCTTTCATAATATTCAAAGATTATTCTTCCACCTCGGCTTTCCGCCTTTCCTTTTTGGATGGCGCACCGGCGACGACTACGACGATCTCGCCTTTGGGCTCGTGGTCCTTGTACCAGGCTGACACCTCCGAGAGTGTTCCACGTTTGTGCTCCTCGTGGATTTTGGAGATTTCCCTTGCCACGGAGCATTCGCGATCCGGTCCGAAATATTCAATGAACTGGTCAAGGGTTTTGACAAGCCTGTAAGGCGATTCGTAGAAAATCATTGTCCGTGGCTCCTCAGCAAGGGTTTTCAGCAGGGTCTGGCGACCTTTCTTCACCGGAAGGAACCCCTCGAAGCAGAATCTGTCGCAAGGCAGGCCGGAGGAGACTATCGCCGGGATGCAGGCCGTGGCTCCGGGAAGTGTCTGCACCTCAATTCCTTCCGCCGCGCATGTGCGGGCAAGAAGGAAGCCTGGATCAGAAATGCCTGGCGTACCGGCGTCGCTGATCAATGCGACATTCAATCCGCCAAGAATCCGTTCCTTGATCATCTCGGCGGTATGGTGCTCGTTGAACTTGTGATGGGACTGGAGTTTGCCGTGAATGTCGTAGCGGTGAAGCAGGACGCTGCTCGTCCTTGTGTCTTCAGCAAGGATCAAGTCCGCGTCTTTCAACACCTGAACGGCTCTGAAAGTCATGTCGTCCAGGTTTCCGACAGGTGTCGGGACTATGTAGAGGATTCCGGGCATGGTTTTGCCGTAAGATGTTGTTTTGATATTATCTGGTCCGCCACCACTCGTGGCGGCTTCCCTTGCCGGGGTTTTACCTAAGTTTTCTGCGGACCGCCATCATCAGCCTGTAAACAGGCTCGGAGTTCAGGTCCCAGTCCGGGAAATTCGTCTGGATGTAGGATATCGCCTCATCGAGGTTGGTCATGCCATTGAAAGCGCTGATTGTGCTTTGGAAGAGGATAGGGTCCTCCCTGAACAGCACGTTGATCAGCAGAACCCTGTCGTTGAGGGAGATGGCGCTGATGACATTCTTGACCTGCGAGCCAGGACGGTCGGTTCTCCATGCCTGCTTCTCCGCCATCACATCCATGACGGCGGTCTCGGCTTTCTTGCTGTCAAGGATAGCGGCCTTTGGCTTCGGCGTAGGCTCCTCTGATGTCGGATTTATCGCAATCTCCGGCTCTATGTCGAGGGTCGGTTCGGAAATCGGCTCTGGGACAGCGGATGGCTCGTCGGCCGGGAAATCATCATCGAAAGGCAGGTCGTCAGGGACCGCGTTTACCGCTTGTCCGGTCGCTTCTACAGGCTCAGCGACCGGTGCCGCCAGTTCAGCAGGTTCTGTGGTCGCTTCGGCAGGCTCAGCGACCATCGGCGAGGCTGCATATTCAGCGGCGGGATCCTCTATGACAGGAGAGATGTCGATGTCTTGGATGGAAATGTCAATAGGGGTTTCGTCAAAGGCTGGCATCTGACTCCGCTCCGGCTCGTTGACAGATTTCTCCGCGGAACCGGAGATGGTTCCAAGCGCGCGGACTTCTTCCTCAAGAGCCTCAAGCTCCGCCTTCATATTGCCAATTCTTTCCAGCAGCGCGGAAAGCCTTTTTTCGTCGATGTTTCCCATAAAAATACTATCTTTGCCTGACAAACCGGAAGGGGCGGAAAACCACGCCGCGCCGCAAGGTTTGCGAGTGTTATTGATTATTTCAACAAATCTAACGAAATGTTTTCAGAAAACATAAAAAAAACCGGATGTATTGAAGTTATTTGTGGCTCAATGTTCTCCGGCAAGACAGAGGAACTGATCCGCAGGATCCGCAGAGCCAAGTTCGCCAACCTCAGGATCGAGATTTTCAAGCCGACGATCGACACAAGATATTCAGAGGATGACGTTGTCTCGCACGACTTCCACAAGATCCCTTGCCATTCCGTGAAGGATCCGAAAGAGATGCTGAACGTCGGTCCGGATGTGCAGGTCGTCGGGATTGACGAGGCCCAGTTCTATGATATGTCGCTTGTGGATGTGGCCCAGGAACTCGCCGACCGCGGAATCCGTGTGATCATCGCCGGCCTTGACACCGATTTTCTCGGAAAACCTTTCGGCCCGATGCCTTACCTTATGGCTGTAGCAGAGGAAGTCCGTAAGGTACATGCCATCTGCGTCAGGTGCGGCAATCTCGCAAATCACTCCCACAGACTGTCCCACAGCACCGAGCTCGTGGTCCTTGGAGAGAAGGATGCCTACGAGCCGTTGTGCCGTGAATGTTACAACAAGGCGATCGCCGGGGAACGTGAGGCTTAGTCCTTCACGTTCTTCAAAGCCTCGCGTACCTTAGCCTCGATCTCGTCGCAGAGTTCCTGGTTGTCCTTGAGAAGCTGCTTGGTGGCCTCGCGTCCCTGGGCCAGTTTCTGGTCGCCGTAGCTGAACCAGGATCCGCTCTTGCCCACGATGCCATATTCAACGCCAAGATCCAGAATCTCGCCGGCGTGTGAGATGCCCTCGCCGAACACGATGTCGAACTCGGCCTTCTTGAAAGGCGGAGCCATCTTGTTCTTCACCACCTTGACGCGGGTGCGGTTGCCGAGTGCCTCGTCGCCGTCCTTGAGCTGGGTGGTCTTGCGCACGTCTATGCGGACTGAGGCGTAGAACTTCAAAGCGTTTCCACCGGTCGTGGTCTCCGGGTTGCCGAACATCACGCCGATCTTCTCCCTCAGCTGGTTGATGAATATGCAGCAGGTGTTCGTCTTGGAGATGTTCGCCGTCAGCTTCCTCAGCGCCTGGCTCATAAGCCTTGCCTGGAGGCCGACCTTGTTGTCACCCATCTCGCCCTCGATCTCGGCTTTCGGAGTCAGCGCGGCGACAGAGTCAACCACCACGATGTCAATGGCTCCCGAACGGATCAGGTTGTCGGCGATCTCAAGCGCCTGTTCGCCGTTGTCCGGCTGTGAGATGAGCAAAGTCTCAAGGTTAACCCCCAGAGCCTTCGCGTAAGTTCTGTCGAATGCGTGCTCCGCGTCGATCATCGCCGCGATGCCGCCCTGTTTCTGCGCCTCCGCGATCGCGTGGATCGCCAGAGTGGTCTTACCGCTGGATTCCGGACCGTAGATCTCCACGATCCTTCCGCGCGGATAACCTCCGATTCCAAGCGCGTGGTCAAGCGCGACGGAACCGCTTGGAATGACCTGCACGTCCCATTGTGGCTGTTCCCCCAGCTTCATGATCGTTCCTTTCCCGTAGTCTTTCTCAATCTTGTCGATCGTGGCCTGCAGCGCCTTCAGTTTGGCGGCGCCCGCGTCTGTGGCCTTAGCCTCTACCTCTTTTGCCATAATGTTAAAATAATGTTGTTTGTTGTTTTTGGGCGAAAAGATGTCGCCTTTGTGGCAAAGATATAAAATTACGTCCAATCCGGCGTTATTTTTCATTAAATTTGTAGTAGGAAAATAAACTCTTGGAATATGCGTGAGCAACTGCTTGGTAAGACTCCTGTCGAATTGAAGGATATAGCTTTGAAAGTCGGTCTGCCTGCCTTTACCGGCAAGCAGATCGCTCAGTGGATGTACGGCCGGAAGGTCTGGAGCATCGATGAGATGACCAACATCTCGAAAGCCGGACGCGAAAGGCTGAAGGAGGAATATTCCCTCGGCGTGACCTTGCCTTCGACCTGCCATGTCTCTTCGGACGGCACGAAGAAATACCTTTTCCCGGTGGGTGAGGGCAACGCCGTAGAGGCGGTGATGATCCCCGACGAGGACAGGAAGACCCTCTGTGTCTCCTCGCAGGCCGGCTGCCGGATGGGCTGCAAGTTCTGCATGACAGGACGGCAGGGATTCCATGGCAACCTCACAGTGGCGGACATCCTTTCCCAGTTCATCGCCATCGACGAGGCCGCGGAGCTGACGAACGCCGTCTTTATGGGAATGGGCGAGCCTCTGAACAACTTCGGCAATGTGATGAGGGCCATCGAGGTGCTGACCTCTGACTGGGGTTTCGGCTGGAGCCCCAAACGCATAACCCTTTCCACGATCGGTGTCCTGCCGAACCTGCGGAAGTACCTCGATTCGACCCGCTGCCACCTCGCCGTCAGCCTCCACAACCCGTTCCCGGACGAAAGGGCTGAGATGATGCCGGTGCAAAAGGCGTGGCCGGTGCAGGAAGTGATCGACATGATCCGTGAATATGACTTCACAGGCCAGCGCCGTGTGAGCTTTGAATATACTATGTTCGCCGGCCTGAACGATGACAAGCGTCACGCCGACGCGCTTATCCGGCTGCTTCGCGGACTGGAGTGCAGGGTCAACCTGATCCGCTTCCACAAGATTCCGGACTCTCCGTTCGAGACGACTCCGCAGATCATTATGGAACGCTTCAGGGACAGGCTTTCCAACCACGGAATCACCTGCACGATAAGGGCTTCCAGAGGAGAGGACATTCTTGCCGCATGTGGGATGCTGGCCGGGGAACACAGTAGGAAATGAATATGGCAAATAACGTTCAATGACTATGGGAACGAGAACAAGATTGATTTTCACATCACTGGCCGTGATGGTCTCCTTGACGGCCATGGCGGAATCCAGGTCTCAGCATTCGGTGCTGGATGACAGGAGGGAGGCCGCTGATCTGAGGGTTGAGGTGATCCGGCATAAACTGGACTCCATAAGGCGTTTCAGACATCGTCCGACCGTCGCCCTTGTGCTGAGCGGAGGCGGAGCCAAAGGGGCGGCTCATGTGGGCGTGATAAAGTATCTGGATTCAATCGGAATGCCGGTTGACATCGTGATGGGTACCAGCATGGGCGGCCTTGTGGGCGGAATCTATGCCCTTGGCTACAATGCAGAACAGCTTGACACCCTGATCCGGAGCATAGACTGGGACCAGGCCTTGAGCGACCGTGTGCCGAGGGACTACCTGTCCTATTCCTCAATCAAATACAAGGAGAAATATGTCCTGTCTTTCCCGTTCTTTTATGACAAGGATGAGTACTTGCAGATGAAGGACGCCGACGGTCGGTACACAAGAAGGGTCGAGGACATCCACTTCGGCGCGGGGGGAGCCGACGCCACGAACATGGTCAAGGACAACCTTCTGGGGAGCCTTCCGTCCGGAATGGTCTATGGCCAGAATGTCAACAACATATTCAGCTCGCTTTCCGTCGGTTATCAGGATGTGACTGATTTCTATGACCTTCCGATTCCGTTTCTTTGCGTGGCGACCGACCTCGTGTCCGGTACCGCCAAGATCTGGACCGAGGGCAAACTCAACACGGCTCTCCGTTCCACGATGTCGATTCCGGGACTCTTCGCCCCTGTCAGGGTCGGCGGCATGGTGCTGGTTGACGGCGGCATGAGGAACAACTACCCGACAGACCTTGCCAAGAAGGTCGGGGCTGACATCGTGATCGGTGTCAATCTTTCCAGTGGCTACAAGGGCTACAACGAGATCAATAATCTTGCTGACATCATCAACACCGGCATCGACATGTTGGGGCGCGCCTCTTTCGAGTCCAACATAGACATCCCGGATGTCAACATCAAGCCTGACCTGCACGAGTACAATATGCTCAGCTTCGACGAACGCAGCATTGACACCATCATCAACAGGGGCTACCAGGCCGCCTTGGCCGTCGCTGACAAGCTTGACTCGCTGAAGAAGGTCGTCGGGTCTGACAGGACTGTCATAAGCAACGATCCGGCTGATGACATCAGGGTAAGGAAAGTGCTTGTGTCTGGAGTTGAGATCGCCGGAGTAAATGACAGGGAAAGTCTTTACCTGATGAACAAGATCAAGATCGGGGCTGGCTCCAGGATGGGCAATCAGGAAATCGAGGATGCCGTGGCCACAATCTTCGGCACTAACGCGTTTGACTATGTGAACTATGAACTGCTTGGAGACGAGGAACCTTATAGGCTGAGGTTCAACTGCAAGAAGGGTCCTGTCTGCCAGCTTGGTCTTGGCGGACGTTTCGACACGGAGGAGATTGTGTCGGTGCTGATCAATCTGGGCTGGGGAGTCCACAAGATCCAGGGCTCGTCACTGGATTTCACCGGCAAGGTGGGAACCAATCCGAACGCCAGCGTGACATATTCCTACATCTCGCCGAAAGGAATGTCGTTCAATGTGCTGGCTGGGGTCAGGTACACTGACAGGAACACGTTCAGCATCGGAGACAACAGGTTCAGGATCAACTTTCTGGATGTGCGGCAGGAGGTATTTCTGTCCAACATCACATGGTCCACTTTCTATCTGAAGACAGGTTTCAGGAACGACTACTACAACGTCAATTCATTGATGGCCGAGCAGTCGTTCGGAGACTACGATGTCAATCAACTGTCCAATGATTATGTGACATTCTTCATCGATGCCCGCAAGGACTCGTTCGACAACGCCTACATCCCGACAAAAGGGAAGTCTTTCGGCCTCTCCTACGATTGGGTCTTCGGTGGCGGGCCGCAGAAATTCAATAACTTCCATGCTTTGACATTGGATGCCAAACAGGTTGTGGGCGGTGACAGGTTCGCGTTTATCCCGTCTTTGAACATCCGTTACCTGCTCGGCGACGAGGTTCCGGTGCCTTTCACCAACACGATCGGCGGCAGCATGGCCGGCCGGTATCTAGACCAGCAGATCCCGTTCATCGGAATCAACAATGCCGCGGCCATGCAGAAGATTCTCGGTGTGGCCAGGGCTGACTGGCGCTGGAAGCTGTTCAAGAACAACTACCTGTCGGCGATCGCCAACTTTGCCTTGTCCTGCGACGAGATTTCCGCCTTCAAGAATTTGGACGAGGATGTCTCCGGGTATCTGGGCTGCGGCCTACAGTACACCTACAACTCGATCGTGGGACCGATCAGCCTGAATGCGCACTGGTCAAACTACACGCACAAAGTGGGGCTGTACCTGAGCCTTGGATTTGATTTTTAGGAATATGGATGATTTCGCGAAAATGCTGGACAGGCTTCAGGCTCAATGTGTCAAGAGGGAATATTGCCGCTCGGACATATTCAGAAAGGCTTTGACCGCTTTGGAGGGGGACAAGGACGCCGCGGAACGGTTGGTCGAGTCGCTTGTCGAGGATCGTTTTGTCGATGATTCGAGATATGCCGCCGCGTTCGCGAGGGAGAAGGCCCGCCTGTCGGGTTGGGGTCCTGTGAAGATCTCTTTCGCGCTCACAGCCAAAGGAATATCCAAGGCCGTGGTCTCGGAGGCTTTGAAGGAGGTTGATCCCGATGAGGCCGACAGCAGGATGGTCTCGGTGCTTGAGGCAAAGTACCGTGCGCTGAAGGGAGATCCGCAGGAGAAGTTCAAACTGATCAAATTCGGGTTGACAAGAGGCTATGAATATGAAAAGATAGCCCCCGTGGTGGATGAGATTCTGAAGAAGAATAGTTAAATTTGCGGTTTGGAAAGGCGAGGCGTGTGCCTTCGCTTATTCAGGACACGTTGGTAGTAAGTCGAACTTAATTCAATTGATATGAAAGCGATTGTTAAAACCGATTTCAACTTGCCGGGACAGGTTGGAAAGTATGTCGGTAAGGTACGTGATGTCTATGACATTGACGGAAAGTATCTCGTTATGGTTGTTACGGACAGGATCTCAGCGTTTGATGTGGTCCTGCCGGAAGGGGTTCCCTACAAGGGACAGGTGCTGAACCGCATAGCGGCCAAATTTCTGGACGCCACGGCCGACATCGTTCCGAACTGGAAGGTGGCCGTGCCGGATCCGGCTGTCACCATCGGCCACAAGTGTGAGCCTTTCAAGGTTGAGATGGTCATCCGCGGCTACCTCGCCGGACATGCCTGGAGGGAGTACAAGGCTGGAAAGAGGACGATCTGCGGTGTGGCGATGCCGGACGGGATGGTAGAGAACCAGAAGTTTCCTGAGCCGCTTGTGACCCCGACCTCTAAGGCCGCCGAGGGACACGACGAGGACATTTCCAAGGAGGAGATCATCGCCCAGGGACTTGTCGGACGAGAGGATTACGAGAAGCTTGAGGCTTACACAAGGGCCATCTACAAGCGTGGATGCGAGATAGCGGCACAGCACGGACTGATTCTGGTGGACACCAAGTACGAGTTCGGCAAGAAGGACGGTCAGATCTATCTGATGGATGAGGTGCACACTCCTGACTCTTCACGTTATTTCTACGCCGATGGTTACGAGGAGAGGCTTGCCAGAGGTGAGCATCAGAAGCAGCTTTCCAAGGAGTTTGTCCGTGAGTGGCTGATGGCCAACGGTTTCCAGGGACAGGAAGGACAGAAGGTTCCGGAGATGACTCCTGAGGTTGTGGCCGGGATCTCGGACCGTTACATCGAACTCTACGAGCACATCACCGGCGACAAGTTCGAGAAGACTGAATATTCCGCCGAAGCCATCGAGGCCAATGTCAAGGCTTGCCTTGAGGGGCTGAAATAACCATTGGACGGCCTGAAACGGATATACGCCCGCAACTGCGAGGCGCGAAGGATTGACAGGACGGTCGCCGAACCGTTCCTTCAATCCTTTCACCGTTTGGGCTACACCAGATGCCGCCACCTCTACGGCCTATACGTCAGACGGGGCGAAGATATTCCCTCAGGCACATTGGTCGCCGTCGCCGGCTTCTCCGCTCCGAGAATATGGCGGAAGGGGGAGCGAGACATCCGTTCCTGTGAATGGGTCCGCTATGCCTCTCTGGAAGGAATCGGCGTGGACGGCGGGATGGGCAAGCTCCTGAAGGCGTTCATCGGGGACGTGAGGCCGGACGATGTGATGAGTTACGCCGACGCGTCCTGGTCAGACGGGGATGTTTACCGCAAGCTCGGATTCACCCAGGAGGAGGACAAGGTCTTCCCGGACGGGAGCCGTAGCCTGAAGTTTAGACTGAAACTGACTGAATATGAGTAAGAACCGAACATTGTTGGGACGATTGTCAAGGCTGCTTCTGATCAAGCTGCCGTTGGCATTCTTCGTGCTGACTTTCCTGTGGGCGCTTATCCTGAGATGGTGTCCGGTCTATGTCACCCCTCTGATGATCCAAAGGACGATAGAGTACCGCGGAGACAAGAACTATCATATTCATAAGACTTGGGTGCCGTACAAGAGGATCTCTCCCGAGATGGCCCGCGCCGTGATAGCCAGTGAGGACAACCTTTTTGACAAGCACAGCGGCTTCGACTGGAAGGCGATAAAACAGGCGCAGAAGGAATATGAAAGCGGCAAGCGCCGCCGGGGTGGAAGCACTATCTCCCAGCAGACGGCGAAGAATGTGTTCCTGCTTCCGCACAGGTCGATGGTGCGCAAAGGCTTCGAGGCTTATTTCACGGTTCTGATCGAGTTCCTTTGGAGCAAGGAAAGAATTATGGAGGTTTACCTGAATGTCGCCGAGATGGGCAAGGGAATATTCGGGGTCGAGGCTGCCGCGGAGCATCATTTCGGAACTTCCGCCGCCAAGCTGACACGCCGCCAATCCTGCCTGATCGCCGCCTGCCTTCCTAATCCGCAGAAACGTAACGCCGGCAAACCGTCCTCCTACATCAGCAGGCGCGCCTCCGACATCGCGTCCTTGGAATCCAAGATCGGCTACCCTGACTGGGTCTATCACAAATGATGGCAGTCTGTGCGTTGGGGCATTATTCTGGCCAAAACTTCACGAAATCTCGTTAATTTTTTGTATCTTCGTAATTTTGAGGGCATTTGGCATGACCGTGTGGTTGTGCCGGCCTTTGTTGAATGATTTACAAATAATTATAGTTGTTATGAAGATACTAGTGACAGGCGCAGCCGGATTCATCGGCTCAAGGCTGATGGCCAGGCTTGCTGAAAGGGGAGATGAAGTTGTCGGACTGGACAACATCAATGACTATTATGATGTACGTCTTAAGTACGGAAGGCTGCGTGAGAACGGTTTCGAAGGCCCGTTCCAGGAAGGAGAGCTGGTTGTCAGCGGAAAGTACCCGCGCTGCCGTTTCGTGAAAATGTCAATCTGCGACAAGGCCGCATTGGACTCACTCTTTGAGGATGAAAAATTCGACAGGGTCGTGAATCTGGCCGCCCAGGCAGGGGTGAGATATTCAATCACAAACCCTTACGTCTATCTTGAGAGCAATCTTCACGGTTTTCTGAACATTCTTGAGGCTTGCCGTAATTTCGGTGTGGGGCATCTGGTCTATGCCTCATCAAGCTCGATCTACGGGCTCAACGAGAAGGTGCCGTTCTCGGAGGATGACAAGGCTGACTGCCCTGTGAGCCTCTATGGGGCCACCAAGAAGGCCAACGAGCTGATGGCCCATTCATATTCAAAACTTTACGGATTCGCTTCAACCGGGCTTCGCTTTTTCACCGTCTATGGCCCGTGGGGCCGTCCGGACATGTCCCCGATGCTTTTCGCTTCGGCCATAGCCAAAGGTGAACCTATCAAGGTGTTCAACAACGGAGACATGATCCGTGATTTCACCTATGTGGATGACATCGTGGAAGGAACGATCCGTGTGATTGACCATGCCCCGAAGGCTGAGGAATGCGCCCACGGAGTCCCGGCGAAAGTGTATAACATCGGCTGTTCCCACCCTGTCAGACTGATGGATTTCATCAGCGAGATCGAGCGGGCCTACGGCAAGCCGGCTCAGAAAATATTCCTACCGATGCAGGCCGGTGATGTCTATCAGACCAACGCCGACACCACCAAGCTTGAGACAGAACTCGGCTACAAGCCGACGACTACCCTCCACGACGGCATCCGCCACTTCATGGACTGGTACAAGAGCGACCTCAACCCGTTGAAGTAGTCTTCTGAATATGTCAGGCCAGCGGACAGGACAGATCTCGGACAACAGCCGACGGATCGCGAGGAACACCCTCGCGCTCTACTTCCGTATGTTCCTGCTGATGGCCATCGGACTCTTCACCGCGAGGATTGTACTCAATGCCCTCGGGGTAGAGGACAGGGGAGTCTACGAGACGGTCGGCAGTTTTGTCTCGATGATGGCGATCATTACAAGTTCCTTGTCCACAGCCATAAGCCGGTTCCTGACTGTCGAGATCGGCAAGTCTAACGCCGGCAATCTCAGACGTGTGTTCTCCACGGCGGTGACGATAATGCTGCTGGTCTCCGCAGTGGTCCTGCTTGTCGCCGAGCCGGTCGGGCTTTGGTACATGGACAATGTCATGAGACTGCCGGACGGAAGGTTGGCGGCGGCGCATTGGGTTTTCCAGTTCTCGCTGCTTACCTTTGTGATCAATCTTCTCAGTGTCCCCTACAACGCCGCCATCATAGCCCATGAGAGGATGTCGGCATTTGCCGTGATCGGTGTCCTGGAGGGTGTGTTCAAGCTTCTTGTCGCACTGATTCTGATGGTGACTCCTTTTGACAAGCTGGTGTCCTACGCCTTGCTGATGTGTGGCGTGTCACTGATGATCCGTTTCATCTACACCGTCTATTGCCGGCACTTCTTTGAGGAAAGCCGTGTCGGGGCGGGCTTTGACAAGGCTTATTTCAGGCAGATGTTCGGTTTCGCGGGATGGAACGGCCTCTCTTACGGTGTCTATCTTGTGAACACTCAGGGCGTTACCCTGCTGGTTAACTATTTCTTCGGAGTCGTGTTCAACACGATGAGGGGAATCGCCTTCAACGTGGAGAACATGGTGAAGCAGTTTGTCTCTAACGTGCTGACGGCCATGAACCCTCAGATCACCAAGTCGTATGTGACCGATAATAAGGAGTATTCATATTCATTGGCCTGCAAGGGCTCCAAGTATGCATTTCTGATAGTGTTCATCCTTGCGTTGCCGTTCCTTTTCGAGGCTGAGTCCCTGCTTGTGCTTTGGCTCGGCCCGCTTGTCCCGGAGGGTACGGCGTTGTTCACGAGGTTGGCGCTGGCGGGACTCTGCCTCGACCTTCTGATGACCCCTTTCTCAACCATCATCCAGGCCTCCGGCAACATCCGGCGTTTCTATCTGGTGACATCCTCGGTGACCTTCCTCATATTCCCCCTGACTTGGATCATCTACAAGACGGGGGCTCCGGCATATTCATGCTATCTGGTCTTTGCGGCGGTGTATCTTGTCAACGATGTCGTCAAGCTGTGGCTGCTGCGAAGGCAGGTGGGTCTTCCTGTCATGATGTTCGTCAAGGAGGTGGCCTTCAAGATCCTGCCTGTCGCCGTGCTTTCCCTTCTCGTGACGTTCCTGGTCTGGAGGGTCTTTGACGCGGGAGTCTGGCGCCTGCTCACCGTTCTTGTGGTTGGTACGCTGGTCACGTGTCTGACTGTTTATCTGTTCGCTCTGACCGATGGGGAACGCGGTTTTGTCAATTCAAGATTACATTTCAAACGACATGGGAATAAGAAAGCGAGTCTATAGGTTGTACCGTCGTTTCATGTTGGATCATTTCCATTCCAGACTTGTGGAACGGGAGTGGCTGAAATGGAAAGGCTATCCTATCGATTGGGACAGGCCGAGGGACATCAACGAGAAGATCCAATGGCTGATGTGTTTCTCTGACACCTCTTTGTGGTCGCTGTGCGCGGACAAATACAGGGTGCGTGAATATGTCGGATCCAAGGGACTGGCAAACATCCTCGTGCCTTTGTACGGGGTGTGGAGGACGGCTGAGGAAGTTGATTTCGACAGCCTTCCAGACCGGTTCGTCATCAAGTGCAATCACGACAGCGGCTCTTGCCACATCATCGACAAGTCCGTGGGCTTCGACCCGGATGCTGTGCGCGCGGATCTGGCCAGGCGTCTGAAGGTGAAGTACGGCTATGCCCACGGCGAGATGTACTACAACAGGATATCACCTTGCGTGATCGCCGAGGAAAGGCTTGATTCAGGTGACGGCAGAGCCTTGGTTGACTATAAGATCTGGTGCTTTGACGGGAAGCCGTACTCGGTCTGGGCGTGCTATGACAGGACATCGGACGGAACTTTCGTGAACATCTATGATCTGGACTGGAATGTGCATCCGGAAGCGTCGGTGTTCACTGAACATTACAAGGATGGCAAGGGAAAGGTTCCAAGGCCGGAGTGCCTGGATGAGATGCTTTCCGCGGCGGCTGTGCTGTCGGAGGGATTTCCGGAGGTCCGGGTGGATTTCTATGAGGTTGGCGGGCGGCTGTACTTCGGCGAGCTTACGTTCGCGAGTCTGTGCGGGAAGATGGACTTTTACACGGATGACTACCTGAAGGAGCTTGGGAATCAATGTGTTTTACCACCAAGGAAGAAATGAGGAAGGTTATCTACACAAGCATTGTCGGAGACTATGATCCCCTTCCGCAGCCGGAGGTTGTGGATGAGGGTTTCGACTACATCTGCTTCTCCGATGACATAAAGGAGGACAAGGCCGGAGTCTGGACGATACGTCCGATACCATATTCAAACAAGAACAGTACCCGCCTTTCGCGCTATGTCAAGCTGCAGCCCCACGTGGCTCTTCCGGACTACGATGTCAGTGTCTGGATAGACGCGAACATAAGGATTACCGGGAAGGAGTTCTATGATGTCGTGAATGACAGGATCGCTTCAGGGGTGTTGATGGCGCAGGTGCCTCATCCGCAAAGAGACTGTGTCTATGAGGAGATTTCAATGTGCTACAAGGATCTCCGGATCGGCTTGTATGACGCCTTGAGACAGCGAAGGCACCTGAGGAGGGAAGGTTTCCCGAGGCATTTCGGTATGATGGAGAACAATCTGATCCTGCGACGCCATAACGATCCGGTCGTCAGGCAGGTTTCCGACGGGTGGTGGAGAGAGTACATGGCATATTCGATAAGGGATCAGCTCAGCCTGATGCCGGTCTGCTGGAAGTCGGGGTTCCGTCCGGAACTTCTTCTTGGCGAGGGGAAGAACGCGAGGAATGTTCCCTATCTGGAGATCATGCGACATTATGGCAGACGCTCGATTGTTGAGTTGAAAGGTGTCAGACGTTGGCCTATGAAGTTCCGGTGGACATTCCGGGCGGTGGTGGCCAAAGTCTTGTTCAGAGAAAAATAAAGGAATATGATAGGTGTTGTAGTAATAAACTATCACAGTGAGGAGAAGACGATAGAGTTCGTGAGGACTGAACTTGCGAAGATCCGGTCGGATTATGCTGTGGTGATTGTGGACAACGGTAGCACGGAACTAAGCAGGGACCGTCTGCTGGAGGCGTTCAAGGGGGCGGACCAGTATGTCTTCGTGGTGCCGTCCGAAGAGAATCTTGGCTTTGCCAAAGGCAATAATCTTGGGGCGGAAGTGGCTCGTAATCAGTTTGCTCCTGATGTTTTTTTGTTCGCCAACAATGACATACGTCTTGTAGAACCTGATGTTGTCGAAAGGATGGCGGCCAGGTTGAGGTCTCTGGAGGAGGCCGGGGCTCTCGGCCCAAAGGTTGTCGGACTGGACGGGCGGCTCCAGAGTCCAGAGCCGTTCATCAGTTTCTGGGACAGGCATGTGGCTCTTTATTGGAGGAGTCTGTTTTCATCCAAATCAAGAAGACCGTTTTGGGAGGAATATTCACAGACTGCTAAGGAAGGCTTTCATTACAGGATTTCAGGATCTTTCTTCATGGTCAAGGCCGAAGATTATTCCGCTTGCGGGAAAATGGATCCGAAGACCTTTCTCTATGCGGAGGAAATGATTCTGTCCGAAAGGCTTAAGAGGATAGGAAAGGGTGTTTACTACTACCCTGAAGTCTCGGTCGTTCATGAACATGGGGCGACCACGAGGAAGTACTACGACAAGGTCAGGGTGCGGGAACTCAAGTATCAGAGCGAGAAGTACTACTATAGGACCTACATCGGGACTCCGGCGTGGCAGTTTCTGGTGGCGGACCTGACATATTCATTGAAAAAATTGCTGAAGAGGTAGGTTATGAGAAAGAAGATTTACGTGTCGCCGTCGGCTAACAGGAAAAACGGCTATCCGAACCGCTACTTCGTCTTTTTGAAGGAGAATCTGGCTGAGTATTTCGATGTGCTTGACGCGGACAACGAGCCATACCTGACGCAGGGGTGGGCGTTGCTGAAACATTCGTTCAAGGCTGACATATTCCTGCTCAGTTTCGTGGAGACGATAGCTTTCCACAAACTGGCTTTCGCGCAGTACTTGATGGTACGGCTTAGTTTTTTGATAATGAGGTTGAGGCACAAAGAGATCGTATTCATATTCCATAACCCTCGTCCGCACAAGGGGGAGAATTGGATGTCGAGGTCGCTGACGAAGGTTCAGTTGCTTCAGTCGTGCCTTGTCGTCTCGCATTCCGGAGAGACCGCCGCGTTCGCGAGGGCTTTGATTTCTGAATATGGCGGCTCGCCTGACAAGGTGCGTTATGTCTGCCATCCGGTCGCAGTCGCCGGTGATGATGGTTCTGTTGTCGCCGAGGCTGATGATGGCTTTGCGCCTTCCTTGAAAACAAGACGTTCCGGCAGGTCTGATGAGATTTTGATCTGGGGAAATATCCTTCCGTACAAAGGAGTGCTGGAGTTTATTTCCAGTCCGGCCGTGAGGGTCGCCGGGCTTAATGTCCGCATAGTCGGCCGGTGCAAGGATCCAGGAATGGCAAAAGACATCGAAAAGGCTGTGGCCGAGTGCGATTCCGCCGAGTTTGTCGGCTCTTATTCCAATGGTTCTGAGTCTCTTCGCTCGAAGATTATTTTCGAGAACAGAGCCGCTGACTTTGATGAACTTGCATCTTTGGTCAGTTCCAGCAAGTTTGTGTTGTTTCCGTATCTGCCAGGCAGTGTGTCAAGTTCGGGTGTGCTGATGGACACTCTGGCAATGGGAGGAAATCCGGTAGGGCCGGCGGTAGGGGCGTTCGCTGATCTCTCCAGGGAGAATGTTTGTTTTGTCTATGGTTCAGAGGCCGAGATGATCGAGATCCTGAAGTCAGACCGGAGCGTCAATCCTGGGGTTCTCCGTGATTTCATCACCCGCAACACATGGCACTCCTACGCCAAGTTCTTTGCGGACTTCTTCGCCGGTCGGTGAAGCTTCATCAATGTTCCCAAAAGATATTTTGGAGGTTATCTTTTGGATGAAATAATTAACCGCATGGTTGTATTTCAGTGATATTTTGGAATAATGGATTAATTTTTGATATCTTTGCCACTGTTTGAAAGTTGAACAATTAATATTCATTTTAATTATGAAGAAAGTATTTTCATTTATCCTTGCGGCATCAATGATGCTTATCGGAACCGCTGCCATCGCGCAGCCATCACTCGGCATCGGCTACCTTAACTCTACGGACAAGGTAAAGTCCGGCAGCACGACCAAGACCACTAATCTGAGCGGCTTCTATGTAGGCGGATCCTATAACATTAACCTTGCCGGTTCTTTTGGCGTGGCTCCGGGACTGTACTATGGTCTTGCTACCAAGAGTGATGCGAATAGTTTTGGCGGAATTCTTGATACTAAGGCGGATGTGACAGAACACTATCTTTCCATCCCTGTGATGTTCAATGCGGGCCTTACCATCACTGACGGCATTGTCGGAAGAATCTATGCCGGACCGACCCTCGCTTATGGTATCGCCTCAAATTTAAAATATACGGCATCTGCCTCCATACCTGTCTTAGGAACCGTCAGCAAAGGTGACAAGGTGAACAATTACGATGATTCGGACTACGGACGTTTCGATGTCATGCTCGGCGGCGGTGTGGCGGTCGACTTCTTCGACATGGTACGCTTCAATGTCGGCTATGACTACGGTCTCGTGAACCGTTACACCGGTGACGGCGACATGACCCGTCACAGGAGCCAGTTCAACATCGGTGTCGCCTACCTCTTCTAAAGTCAACTTTGTTTATTTGACGATAAGTGGTCAAGGATTCTTTCCTGACCACTTTTTTTGTTGAGATAGGTCGGACGGAGCGGCATGGGTTTTCTTAGCCAATTTCAAAAATCCCTGTATGTTGTTTTAGAGTGTGTTCAACATATTCATGATAGACCTTGTGTCCGGATTTACTATCCATCATTTGCAGTTGGCGGGAACGCTAGTGCGTCACGTAGTCCTCTCTGTGGCATGATAGTGTTCCTGACGAGGCATCAGAGAGTTGTGTCGGGAACACTGAATATGCCTGCAAGGCATTCAGTACAAGAATCGTGTTCCCTTCAATTGCAAAAGCTCTCTCATGTCCGAGAATGGCTTGGCTCTCGGGATTGTTTTTTGGACATAGTCAGTTTAGGTGGTATTACGCACGGCCAGTTGAGTTGATTTCTTAGAAGCTGTTTTGAATTGTTTGAAATGTTCTTTGAGGTGAAAAATCTTCATTTTCTTCCCGCTTCTTCAGTCAGATAGCACCGCTATCTTCCTTGGAAGAAGCGGTCGAAACTGAAGTTTTTCACTCTCAAACCTTCAAACAAACAATTCAAAACAGCTTCTTAACATCGTAGGTTTAAGGGAGGCTTTCAGCCATGGGATTGGCGGCCGAACACCTGAGACAGTAACTCTTTGTCAAGCAACGTGACCCTTGCCAGCTGTGGAATAGAATAGGTCCGGTGGTTTCCCCATAGTTTCTGGGCCACGGCCATGCGTTCGTCCATGCTTGCTTTGCTGACGGAATCCCTGCTGAATANCGTTCGTCCATGCTTGCTTTGCAGACGGAATCCCTTCTGAACAAAGAACGGCAAAGTTCACGTGCCTCATCCCTGAGCGCCTTGTCGGACCTGTCCTGCAGTAGACTGTTCGAGGACTCCCGGTCGATCTGAGCCTCAATGTCTTTCTTTTGATGAAGGAAAGCGAGAAAAGCCCTGATTGACATGAACAACCTTTCGACTACATCCCAGTTAAGATAGGAATGCGGGATAATCATTCCGGAATCATCGTATCTCCAATCGGATGGAAGCTGGACTTTTGTATTGAACATAGCCTTGCGCTGCCTTACACTGAGGCTTCCGATACAGGTCCCATAGCTTTCGGTCACGTTGTGATCCACGAATAGGATGTCACCGGGTCCCCAGCGGTAGCGCCATGGCGCTTGAGGGAAGCCTGCCGCGATACTGTTACGGTAGACGTAGATGATCTTGTTTTTCAGTTCCGTTTCCGTTTCGATCCCATCAATTGAGATGTCTATTCCTTTGGGAATATATTCCTTGCGTCCTGTCTTTTTCATCCAGGTCTCAAGCTGGCGCTTTATGAAGCGTCTCATTCTCTCGCAGTCTTCCGGCCGGCCACGGACAATCTCGTGAAAGTGTGTCCCCATGACCTGTATCATCAGTAAACTTACATCGCAGGCATGGGCTGCTATGGGGAGAAGGTTCATGCCGAAGATGCGGTCTTCCTCGGTCTCAAAAAGGTTCTTGACTGAGTGTCCGTTAGAGTAGATGTGGGCATAAAACCCTTCCAGAGGCTTGTCTATCCAGCCGTTGATGCTTTGTGTGGTCATAATGAAGTTTTTTAGTTGTTTGGGTTACTTTTTTAGCCGGGAACACCGGTTCACGACCTGCGGCAGGTCGCTGTGGCAATCGAAACAAATTTATGAATATTATCACATATCTTCAAGCTTTCCATGAAAATAAGTCTCATTATCTACAATGCTGTATCAAACATAGTAGCCAGACTGGAAGTCATTAGATTATGTCGGCCCAAAGATTTCCCGTAACCGTTTTTCATGCTCCTCAGGGCTGTCACAAAGTGACTGTGGGTAGGAAGTTGGTGATTGAAGCGAATTAAAGAGCCCTTTATCACCCTTCTCTTTGAAATTGGCGGGAACGCTAATGTGCCTTGCGTGGGTTTCAGCAACATGGTGTCGTTCCCGAAGAGGTGTCAGAAAGTTGTGTCGGGAACACTGAATATGCCTGCAAGCCATTTAACTGTAGACTACTGTTTCCGTCAACTTCAAAAATACGTCGTCCCATAAGGTGAAGGCTAGGGAATTGACGGGATTGCTAATAGGCAGCGGCAAAATACAGGGTTCATCAAGGTGAAAGGTTACGAGGTCACTTCATGGTGAGGTAGTGGCGGCGGAGGGGTTCGGGGAACTTCTCGATGGAGTAGCGGAGCATCGTGCGGGGCATCGAGGTGGCATATTCATCGAGAAAGAGTTCGAGGCGGCGCCGGTCGCGCTTGCCGGCTTCGCGGAGCATCCAGCCGACGGCCTTGTGCATCAGGTCGTGCTTATGGGACATCAGCTTGACAGCCAGAGAGTAAGTGTCGTTGAACTCGCCGTTCCGGATCAGAGTCAGAGTCGAGACGATGGCGATTCTCTGCTCCCACAGCAAAGTGCTGTCCGCCAATGAATATAACCGCTCCCGCTCCTGTGGGTTCTCAAGAAGATAGCCACCGACAATGGATGGAGCGGTCAGGTCGACCAGATCCCAGTTGTTGATTCCGGAGGTGTGTGAAAGATAGAACTCGAAAACCTCTTTCGGGACGGATTTCCGGCTCTGCTGCACGAGGATTATAAGCGCACATAGACGGGCTTCGTGCCAAGGAGAACCTAGCAAGGCCTCTATGTCGAACAACGATGCGAACAGATTCTTTTTCGCCACGGCCCTGACATCCGGCACGACCACACCCAGAAAACGGTCGCCTTCACCATATTCGCCGACTCCACACTTGAAGAACCGTGGCAGCACGACGCGCTTCTCCTCTGAATGAAGCGCATCCAGTTCAGCGGTCACCCTTTCGGCGAATGTTGTTGGATTCTGTTCCATTGTTGTCCTTATGAAGAAAGCTTACAGTCTGGTCCATGTCACGGTTTCGGAGAAGCCCATCTTGGAGCCCTTTAGCGAAAGGGTCTTGGAGTCCGAGAACCAGGCTTTGAGGGAGGCGTTGATGCCTCGCACTGGGTCATAGATGTTGGCTCCACTCCAGACTTTGGCAGAAGCGTCATATTTCAAACCTTTGAATATCACGATTTTGTCACAATCGACATTCCTCAGCGACTTGTCCGGATTCTTGGCATCCTTGCGGACAGATCCATCTTTCTCTGTCCTGTTCTGGACCCAGAAGACCTGTGCGGTGTAGGAGCCGTCGGCATTTTTGAAAACCTTGACCTTGCTTTTCTCGCCTTTATGATCGACAAGGTAATCACCGATGATGTTGTCTCCGGCCGCGTTCGGATCTTCCGCACTCGCAGATGTTTCCGTAAGGCTGGTTTCAGGTGCGGCCAAAGATCCATTGTAGTTTTTGATTGTCAATTCCATGCGTGAACCTGCGGCCTGAACAGGACCACAGAACGTAAACAGTGTGATGGCAGCGCAGAGCAAGCCGAAATCCTTTGACTTCATATTCATGAAAATTAATATGTTGGTATAATAATTGTCCGCTTCGTTTTTGGCGCGGCGATGGTACTGTTGCCATTTCTGTGCCGAGGGCTTGAAATCTCGACAATTTGAGTTAATTTTGCCGCGATATGAACAACGGACTTATTATTCTGGATTTTGACGGTACCCTTTGCGATACCAGAAATACCATTGTCAAGACGCTTCAGATGACGATGGAGAAACTTTGCCTGCCAGTGGCTGATGAATATGCCTGCGCGGCGACAATCGGACTTCCTTTGAGTGAAAGCTTCAAGACTATGTTCCCGTCGTTGACGGAGGGGCAGGCTCAGGAGTGCGCAGAGGCCTATAGGGACATATTCGAAGAAAACAAGAGGCTGCTTGCTCCGAAGGTTTTCCCCGATGTGCCGGAAACTCTGGCGGAACTTCGCAGAAGGGGCTTCGTGTTGACAATCGCTTCTTCCCGTTCTAATCATTCGCTCATGGATTTTGTCATGACTTTCGGTTTTGACAAGGAAATCTCGCTTGTGCTTGGGGCGGATGACGTGACGAAAGCCAAGCCGGATCCGGAACCTGTCCTTCTGACTTTGAAAAAACTGGGATTCAGCGCATCCCGGACATTGGTTGTCGGCGACATGCCTTTTGACATCCTGATGGGCCGCGGGGCCGGCGCCAGGACTTGCGGTGTCACCTATGGCAACTCCACGCGCGAGGAACTGCAAGGCTCCGGTGCTGATTACGTCATTGATGATTTCGCTTCTCTTATGTATTTGGATTGGTTGTGATTTTGCTTGTGAGAGCGGCGAAAAAAGAAAAACCTGAATTTTGCAAGGTTGACCAAAATTCAGGTTTTTATTTTTCGCCGCCTTTGTGCTCGAATGGTTAAGTTATTTATAACCGGACTATGCACTTTAGGCTTGTGCCTGATAATAGGTACTATTTACTCTATGACTTGCAAATCCATAAGAGTGCACCAATAGACAGCGAAAAAATCAAACGTCAAATTTTGGTAACGTGCAAAATTTGACATTTGCCTTTTTTTCGATGTCGCCTACACATAAAGTCGCTTTGCCTTTTCTACACTTCGTCACTTCGACAGGCTCAGTGACCACAACACATCTGAATGGTAATCCAGAGAGAGGAAACACTATTTTCCACTCGGGATGATGATCTTGTAGGTGTGGCCGGCCTTGTTGAGCAGTTTGTTGTCCCTAAGCCAGAGATTGGCCTCTTTCAGCTGGTAATAGGTCACACCGTGCTCTTCGGCGAAATCCACCAGACTGGCTATCGCCCCGCTTACAGTGACAACCTCCTTAGGAGAATAGCAAGGATATTTCTCGAAATCATTCACATTGAACCCGAAAGCGGCCGGAGTCTCGAAAAACATTTTGGCGGAAAGCACCCTGAACATATAACGAGAGGTCTCCTCGACCATCCAAAGATCAAGGGCGGATTTCTGCCTCTGGTCGGAGAGGCGGCGGGATATTCCTCCCTGCCCGGCGTTGTAGCTTGCCGCCACAGTCATCCAGTCCCCGTACTTCTCGTACGCCCTGCGAAGGTACTTGCAAGCCGCCACAGTCTCTTTCTCGATGTTGTAACGCTCGTCCACCTCGGCGTCAATGATGAGGCCATATTCCTTACCCGTCGTCTTTGTGAACTGCCAGAGACCAGCCGCGCCAGCCGATGAATATGCCTTAGGGTTTAGGTTGCTTTCGATCGCCATGAGGTACTTCAGGTCATCCGGGATGCCGTTCTGCCGGAGGATCGGCTCAACCATCCTGAAATAGCGGTCTGACTTCTTCAGCATCAGGATCGAGTTGGAGTGCATGTAGGTGAACGAGATCAGTTCCCTGTCCATTCTTTCGTAGAGGTCGCTTCTGTCGAACCGTATGGTGTCGCCCGCGAAAATTATCTGTTTCGGAACCGCCGGAGCGCGGAAATGCAGCTCTTCCTGCGGGTAGATCTGTGCGGGGGAGAGTGTGGCGGCTCCAAGTGCGAGCGCGGTGAGTAGGAATATTCTTTTAAGATTCATCGCTGTGTGATTTTTTGATAGGCGAGCCTTTCCGATCCGTCGGCCAGAACGATCACGCCGCAGTAGGAGAATCCAGCCTTTTCTATGAGGCGGCGCATTATCCGGTTGTCGCGGTGGGTGTCGATGCGGAGGTTGCCGCTGACCGAAAGGGCATATTCAATGATCCTTCGGAACACGCCGTGGCTCTCGGGGATGCTGGCGATGCGGTGGATGACGTGGTAGGGTGAGCTGTCGTCAAGCCACTTGCCGTCGATTGATGAATATGTCGGTTCGGGCGAGGGGAGCAGGGCGAAGTAGGCGACCGGTTTTCCGTCTTGCTCAATGATGTGCGCTCCGCCCATGCTGATGTCCGTGCGTACGATGCCGGCGTCAGGGTAGCCGTCTCCCCACTGGGCGCTGTTGCCGTCCGAGCGCATGATATCCTTGGCCTTGTCGAATATCGCCAAGACTGCCTGGATGTCGTTTTCTGTCGCTTTCCTTATCATAGTCTTCTGTGTGGAAGACGGCTCGTCTTACAGGCTCGGGACCCCGTTGCGCCTTTCTCGTGCGCAGGACGTGGCCTATTGCTCACGGAGC
>FR893121.1 GCA_000433355.1 Alistipes sp. CAG:435
ACTATTATTATATTCGCAACATAGTTGCGGTTATTATTAAAAAATCCGCAACCCTACAGAACGAAAACAATTAATGCTATGTATAATAGAATATTTGATATAGATAGCCGTCTTGATGAAGGAATGTTCCTTTTCGGCGCTCGTCAGGTAGGGAAATCCACGCTTCTCAAAGAGAAGTTTAAGGATGCGGTGTATTTTGATTTGCTTGATTCGGATCTGCGAAAGCGCCTTCAACGCAAACCGGAACTATTCAAAGAGGCCCTTGACAAATACCCCGAAAAGACACTTGTGATAGTTGATGAGATTCAAAAAGTGCCGGATCTTTTGGACACGGTTCATAGTTTGATGGTCGAGAAAGGCCTCTATTTCATACTGAGCGGTTCAAGTGCCAGAAAACTGAAAAAGAGAGGAGCGAACACACTTGGTGGACGCGCCATCCCAGAAACCTTGTTTCCTCTTGTAAGTGCCGAAATTCCGGATTATGACCTTTCCCGAGCCATACAAAACGGAATGATTCCAAGGCATTATATGGTAAACAATGCTGAAAGGCGATTGAAAGGATATGTCGAAGTGTACATCAAAGAAGAGATTCTTGAGGAGGCAGCCGTCAAAGACATCGGTATATTCGAAAGATTTATGGAGGTGGCGGCGATAAGCGACGGCGAGATCATCAACTATGAAAACATCGCGTCAGATTGTGGCGTGGCCGCGAACACCGTCAAGGCATACTTCCAAATACTATATGATACGCTCATAGGATATGAGATTCCAGCCTACCGGAAAGTGATCAAAAGAAAGTTGACGCAAGCCCCGAAGTTTTACTATTTCGATGTAGGAATAGTCAATTATCTGATGGGAAGGAATAATCTGAGAGCAGGCACTCCTGAATATGGCCACGCATTTGAACATCTTGTGATGCAGGAACTTATCGCATACTTGGGTTACAACGACAAGAAAAAGGATCTTTCATATTGGCACACATATTCAGACATTGAGGTAGATGCCATCCTCGGTGACGCCAAAGTGGCGATTGAGATAAAATCCACCGATGATGTTCAAACCAAGCACAAGACCGGACTCAACCGCTTTTCCGAAGAACATCCGGAAGCAAGGCTGATTCTGGTGTCCGCCGACCGGCTCACACGAAAAACCGGGAATATCGAACTCATCTACGTGTGTGACTTCTTTGAGATGCTTTGGGCCGGTGAGATCTATTAGATCGCAAAACCTTGACAGAAGCAAATACAAGGACTATTGCTCCTGTCAAGGTTAAATTACTCTACGAAGGAAGCATTTTATGGGGAATATGCTCCCGTTGAATTTCGCTGTCCGAACTAAAGGAAGAATCAAAGCAAATACTTTACTGAATCCCGCTTTTCGGGAGACTTTTAGCGGAAAATATTCTCTACGCAAAGAGATCGTCCATCACCACATGGGACTGCACTGCATCGGAGTACATATTCTCCTTCACGCCGTAGGAGGTGACCATTGTTATGAGAATGGACTTCCTTGTTCCGGTCTCACGGATGAAGGCAGCGACCTTATTCCGGAGTTTCTCATCATAATCCTTGTCGATGACGTATGGCTCGGACGCCCACTTCATCTCGCAGATGTTGATGGTGTCGTCCCTGCGGTCGATGAGCAGGTCAATCTGAGTCCCTCTCTCTCCCGGTCCCAGATTTTTCGAGTCGGAACGCCAGGCGCATTGTTTGGTCATCACTCCTGCAATGCCCAGCGCGGCTTTGATCTGCCCCACATGCTGAAGACATACCCGCTCGAAGGCCAGGCCGGACCAGGCGCGTTGCACGCCCGAATTGAGGGAATGGCTCCAGAAGGCCGGGTCACCGCCGGACTCTTTGATGAACTTGTAATAGAAGAGCGTGTAGTTGTCGATAAGCTGGAAAAGGGCACCTTTCTTCTCCTTGCCGATGGCGGCGTACTTGCGGATGAAGCCGCACTGCTCCAACTCTTCCAGGCAGGTGGTCAGGACACCGCTATTCTCCAGGCCGTAATCATCAATCAACTCCTGGCGCGTGAGACCTTTGGCCTTGTCCCCCAGAGCCTCCACAATCTTGATGTAACGGTCCGGATTCTTGAAAAGTGACTCGTACAGGGCACTGTATTCCCCGCGCAGTTTCCCGTTCTCCGCAAAGAAGAGACTGTCAATGTTCTGGGCGGCAGATTTTCCCCGCTGCAGCAGGCTCCAGTAGTAAGCCGGTCCTCCCATCACCATATAGAGAGTGAGAATCTGATACCGGTTGATACGGATGTTCCGGCTCTGTAGGTACTCCTCGCACTCCTTCAGTGTGAAAGGCATCAGATAGATCTGCGTGTTCACACGGTTGTGGAGTCCTCCCCTGTCCTTGATGACCTTGTTAATGATCCAAGACGTGGCGGAAGCACAGATAATCAGCAGAACGTCCTTGCGGGCGCTGCACCAGCTGTTCCAGAAATGCTCCAGGGCAGAAACGAAATTGGACTTGGGCGTATCCATCCAAGAGATCTCGTCAATGAAGATCACCTTCTTTTTCTTCCGGCTGGATTTGATGCCAACCTTCAGGGAATTGAAGGCATCGGGCCAGCTGGCAAGTTCCGGACAATCCTTGTAGCCGTAGTCAATCAGCGAAGTGCGGAAAGCGGCAAGCTGACCTGCAATCTTCTCCTTCGCGACGCCTGTATGCTGGAAGGTGAATTCATAGTTGAACGCCTCCCGCACGAGGAAAGTCTTCCCCACACGGCGACGGCCGTATACCGCCACGAATTCGGAGTATTCAGACTTGAAAGCATCATTGAGCTCCCGGAGTTCTTCTTTTCTGCCAATAAGCATAGTCGTATCGTTTTGATGTCGCAAGTTAAACATTCTCTGCTAAATCCCGAAATATTCCAACGATTTAGTGGAAAATAATTTGAAGAACCGTACGAAAACTGCCGCCATCTCATCGCGAGACGACGGCACATAGATGAAAAATTCACCCAGAAGGGACCTAATACAGATTGATATAACGACGATTTTTGCATCTGTGGGCCATCGGGTACGAGTTGGGCCGAGTCGGTCACGATAAGGGCCTATTCATTTATGTTTTTCCAATTGTAAGGTAGGAGTTCCGCCAGATCCCGCTGGTCACGCTGGTAGTATGGGATCTTTCTCAGTACGTCCTCCATTCAGGCTCGTGGGTCAACATCGGCAGCCTTGCAGGTGCTTATGAGCGAATATACGATTGCCGCACGATACGCAGATGCGTCATTGCCACAGAACAGATAATTCTTCCTACCTTATGTTGGCAATACCATTATGTTGGCATTGTAAGATATATTATTGTTCCTCAGCGAGTTGGTATTCTTGCGCAAAACATAATGTTTGGTATATTGCGACAGGTCATCAAATGGGCCGGAGCAAGGAATCGCTTTCAACCAGCATTTTGCCTTGCTTCAGGCCGACTACGTGGGCTTGTTCGGCGACGATACTGTGGCCTCCGTCCGATGCCTCGCCACCAGCACCTTCCGCATAGCTATGATACTCTCAGCGCTGCGCATCTGGGAAGATGGCGACATGAACGAGATACGCACCTGTAGCGAGGACGATTACCAGACCGCGATGGCCATCAGCGAAGTGCTCCAGCAGCACATGCTGCGTGTCATCAAGGAACTTCCCTCTTCATCCTCCAAGATGGTCACAGGCCAGGCTAAGGAGCCGCTGCTGCTCAAATCCTTCTGGGACTCGCTTCCGGAAGAATTCGAGGCGAAGGACTTCAAGGCTATAGCCCAAGAAGTTGGATTGTCCATTCCCACTGCCGAACGATATATCCGGCAATGGGTAGACACCCGGCTTGACAAAGTCTCACGAGGACGCTACTGAAAGCGGTAATTCACGACGCAGCCACGGCCAACTACCGGGGCTGTTTTTTGTCCCTTATTTATGACATGCGTTATTCTGATGGTTTATCTAACAAAAAACGCTAAATTTGTCCCAAGCAAGCATAATTCTCACATATAATGAAGAAAAATATTTCCAACGGCGAGGTGGAAAATCTTTCTAACGCGCCGTCGTATACATTCCCGAAGTATACGACTCAGATTATTAATCTCGTTAATGGCAATGCTCAGGGAACACGCCCTGATGTAGTTGGTCAAATGTCAGATTTAATCCAAGAATTCGATGGGAAATCCATTGAGGAGTGGATTAAATGGTACTCGGAAAGAATGCCAAATGCAGTCGATAATGCCACCGAAAAGGTTTATAATATGTTCCTTCAAATGAAAGAAGCGGCAGAACTCATTGACAAAGAGATGATTCGTAACTGGGTTAAAGATTTGGTATATACCAAGACATACTGTGGTTTAAAGTTCCAGGAAGCCATCATTTCTTATCTTGCAAAACAGCAAAATGTAAGTTATCGCTTGGCTAATCCTGATGAGGAAGCCCTTGGTATCGATGGTTTCATTGGCAAACAACCTGTAAGTATTAAGCCGAGCACCTATGACTCTAAGGAAATGATATTGCCTGAGCATATTGATGTTCCAATCATTACATATGAGAAGAAGAAAGGATATATCACCATCTTTTATCCCGATAATCTGTTCGGAGAGAAACAATCGACGCTGTTTTAATCTGCATTCAAAATGACCCAAAAGGTAACGATAAAGAATAAGAAGATTTCGAAAGCTATAGGCATCCCTGACATCTCAGTTCCAAAGTACTCTAAATCGGTTATTAATAATTCCAACGGATACGCGAAGGCGACCAAGCCGGAAAATGTGTCTCAAGTATCAGAAACAATAAAGGTGTTCCGAGATGACGACACTGTTCCTAATCATTCTCTTGAAGAATGGGAGAAATGGTATAATGAGCATTATCCCGAAGCTATAAAAAAAGCGACAGATGCGGCATGGAAAAAGTTCCAAGAAGTTAGGGATAAGCTTGCTGAAGTAAAGAGGGAACATATTGAAGCATGGGAAAGAGATCTCATTATCAATAAGACCTATTCAGGGCTTATGGTCCAAGATGCCATTATTAAACATATCGCAAAAGAACTCGGCGTAAACTCTCGACTCGGCGACACAAACGACGAAAAGCATGGCATCGATGGATATATTAATGATATTCCTATCCAGGTTAAAGCAGATACTTATATCCAAGCCAAGCCCCTTGAGCACTTCGCAGAAGGTATTGTGATGATAACTTACTCAAAAGATAGCAGGACAAAGGATATTACGTTTTCATACAATCCCGACGATTTTGTAAAAGAATGATTTAGCTGTCATTATGGATGAGTTTGTATTAGGAATAGACCGAGATAAATTCAGTTCCACAAATGGTATGTGGAATAAGCTTATGCTCAATGACCCTTGGTCGGTTGGGTATGTTAGCGCTCTCATTGAATTGCAATCATGGAAATCAAAAGAAGATTGGGAAGATTTCTACTATCAGAGCGGTGAACAACGTCGTTCTTTGCTCGGGGAGAATCGTGCCATTCTTGACGATTTCTCATTAATCAGAACAAATAGAGCCGAGGTTAATAAGCTTCTCTGGGATGTTAAAAATCTTAATACTCAGTACGGGAGGACAAGAGAAGATTTGAACGGACGAGCCGAAGCCCTTTATGCTGCTGTACGCAATAATGGACATGGTTTGACTCTTGAAGAATGCGAGGAGTGTGTTCGCTTTAGAGTAATCTGTGAGATCTGGAATGGCATTATTCTTAGGGAGAATAATACTATCGCAGTTTTAACGGAGCAATTCCCTATGCTTTCTTTTGAAAAGACGTCCGGAGAAATCGACCACACATACGCTGTCGATTTCGAGGCTTCCCGTTCTGGTTCTCTTATTTGTGGTATTCAAATTAAACCCAAGAGTTATACTTGGGATGCTCCATATATCGCAAAGGCAAGAACGGCAAATAAGGCGAAGAACGCCGCCTATACTAAGCTAAAAGGAGTTCCCGTGTTCGACATCATTTCGAAAACAAATGGTGAAATACAGAGTCCCCAAGTGTTGGAACAGATAAGAAACCTTATCTAAAAGCAAATAGTCCTGCTTTTCAAAAGCGGGCCTGTCAATTAGAATAATAATCCTTCCGGTCTGGGGATTCTGTTTATATCTGATGCGTCTTCATAGGTTACAATAGCAAGAGTATCGTTCTTGCTGCTTGTATCTATTTGAATGAGATAATGAATCTCTAATTCCTCCTCCTGAGACGTCATTACATCAGAACCAAGAGTGTTATTATAGTGCTTAAACGGTCCCTTTTCTGCCGACCGCGCTTTTACAAAATCAGAGTGTTTGTCGAAACGGTTTTTGATGACACTATTAAAGTCAGCTATACTGACCCCCTTTAAGTTGTCTTCAATTGATGATTTCAACTTATCGTCGATTTCAAAGCCCACACTGTTTCGTCCCGAAGCCATAGCAGCAAGCATTGTGGTCCCCAACCCGAAAAAAGGGTCTAATACTGTATCGCCATACTGCGAATACATATTAATCAGCCGATACGGAACCTCAAATGGATAGGCAGCACTTCTATCCCTGGTTTCCGAGTTTACAATCTTTTGTTTTGTCCCTTTGAGGTCCCAAACATCAGAAAACCATACATTCCGTTCTTCCCAGAAAAAGGCACTATTCTTACGCGCAACTTTCTGCTCAACCTTCTTATATTCCCTTTTAGAGCCTTTCCTAAAGATAAGAATGTATTCGTGTTCAAGCGTCACATACGCCCCGCATGGAAGCATTCCACTTCCCATGAATTTGTTAGGAGCATTTGTCTGTTTCCGCCATATGATATTGGGAAGATTATTAAACCCCAAATCAAGACAGGTTTTAACTATGCGAGAATGATTGTTAAATAACCGGAACTCACCTTTAATCGTTCGCGTGGCATCGCCGATGTTGATACATAAAAAGCCTCCTGGTGTGAGAACTCGGTAGCACTCCTGCCACACCTTGTCTAATTCTTGATGGGCGGCTTCAAATGCTACTTCTACCAATCCTTTATTAAGTGCCTCTGCAAAAGTGGCATTCTGCGATGCCAAAATCCCATCCCACATTTCAATCATAGGATATGGAGGTGAGGTAATTATCTCGTTAATGGATGCGTCTGCAATGGCAGACATATCCTGGGCCGGGTGGAAAAACAATCTATGCGTCGTTCTCATCAGAATCATCAATTTGAGGCAAAAATAAGAAATAAGCAGGTAAAATCCAAAAAGATATCAACTTTTATCATATATTTGTAGCGTAACACTTGCCGCTCTTACGACAAGTAAAGATAACAATTGTTTTTAATTGCTCAAAGGAGATTGGCATGAAACAAGACACTTATGAAGTTGTATGCTGGCCTGAGATTCAGTTCTTGTTTGGCGAGGAAGGGTTCGAGCAGAATTCTTATCTCATAAATGATGAGAAAGGAATAGATGATTTCGGGAGCAGTGCCTATTTTGTAAATTCTGATTGGCTCCAATTACACACATAATTGCACTACAATTATGAGAAGTTTGTTTATTGTGGATAATGTGCTATCTTTGCGTCAGGCAAGACACATGTTAAAACAAGATCGTACTATTATTCACGTGGAGGTCAAGGACACCCACGAGCATTTTTACTTTGGGTCAGCTGCAGCAATGTTCGAGGACTCAAGAGTAAAGAATTTGCTCAAGATAAAGTACCAAACATTCCGGACCAAGCGAATATCAGAGGATAAACCCTATGAAAACGAATATGTAATAGTTCGCAAGGGTGACCTCAATACAATTGACCACAGCGAATTATAGAAGCGTTGTCGAGCCTGTTTGTGCATCTTTTAGTATTGCCCGCACAAATCCTTCTGCATCTATCTTCATTACACGCTGTTGGTCTCTGATTTCATATTCGTATCTTACCTCCAATATCTTAACAGGGCCCACATTCGGCATATTAACATAACCATCCTCGAAATAGAAGGCAAACGGGAAGCCTTCCGTTGGGTGGTCTGGAATTTCCGTTTCCATCTGTTCAAGTGAGCTGATGGCTTTTCCATTACAATCTCGAATAATGTGATCCGTCGTTTGCAATGGAATGTGTGTGGCGTGACTCCATTTATTGTCATTTCCAAAACGCATCAGGTCAAGATCGCGTCTATATCTGGAGAAGTCAATCCCGTGATTTATCGCCCATTCCTCATCTACTTTATATAGCGTGTGTCGCACCTCAAGATGAGTATTATACTCTATCTCGCCTATGATTGATTCTCCGTGGCCAGGAGTCCTTAACTCCTTCAACGAGATACCCCACTCTTTCGCGTACCGTTTTGCGCCCTCTTGGAACCCTCTCTTTGTTACAATGATGCCATTCACGCCATTCAGGTCATCCAGTACGCCTTTGAAACTCTGAACAACTGATATGGGAACAGGTCGATTATAATTCTTGCACTCGATTGCGACCTTATGCTTGTTACCAGCAACTTCATATTCCCAATACACATCTATCTGATGCTTCTGACCAGAGCGGCCTTCCAACTTTACATCATGTAGCACTTGAGTCGCCTTTACGACATCGGTATTCACCAACTGCTGATAGATTTCTTGGGTAAAACGCTCGTATTCTGTATTCTGATTCATAAGGACAACAAAAAACTCTATGCACGAAGTTACTTAAAATCGGCAGATTCCACAAATCAGACCAAAAGCCCCAATCTTGTAGAATAAAAGAAGAATATGATACGTCCATCGACAAGAAAGGAAAGCGGTACTCGCTCGTCTGCCGATTGATGCGCAACGTCAGACCAGCGATCTTCAATGCTACCATTCGCTGCAAGACTGTGTCAGAGCAAGTCTGCCACAGACTTGCGGACGCCCTCCCCGCGATTAAAGGAAAAGCGGCCATGGTCAGCAGTCGATTGTTCCGCTTGCTAACGCTTACTCCACAAACGCCGGCTCACCGTGCTGGTTTATCCCCCATCGCCCCCAGCAGCCATAAACGCCCGGGAGACGAAGTGTCAGCGCGACCGTCTGTGTCTCGAATCCGCGTACATTACATAATCCCGTCAGGATTGTGTTAAGTACGCTCCGTCAGTGAATTGCGGACGTCCTACCTCGAAACTCCCTGGTGAGTCGGCGGCAGGAAAGGGTATAAATATATATCGGGGAAGCAGCGGCTCTCGCCGCTGCGGGTGCTTTGGATATTGGTTAAATCGCTGATTTTTGGCACCTTTGTATTGACTCAGAGGTTACTATTTGCTACCTCTCAACCCAAAACTTGTAAACATAGGCTATGCCCCAATTTCGTCCATCCATACTCGTCAGTGACGCCTACGGTTCCGCAGGCAATACCACCTGGTATCATAGGGACGGCAAGTGCTATACCCGGAAGCGTTCGCATCCCGTCTATGGCGGTACTGCGGGCCAGTTGGAGCATCTGGACGTGCATCGCAGGGCATTGGCCGCTTGGAGGACTGTTCCCCACTCTACACAACTCGTCTGGAATCGTCTCGCGGCGGAGGTGGAACCGCATCGGCCTCCATCCGATCACCGGGCTCATATCTCCGGCCAGAATCTCTTAGTGTCTGCTTATCATGGATTCTTCACGCTGGGAGACGAGCATATTCCCGAACCACAGCGTTTCGACTCCTTCCCTCCTTTCGCCATCCGGCTGTCTGATGCCATTGTGGGTGATACCGGTGTCGGAGTGTTATCGTTTGCTTGCGAAGATTCAACTGACGGAGTCTGGGCGTGGATGTCATCCGGGTATGCTTCGGAATTATCTCGCTGATGAACTCTGTGGAACAGATCCGGTCCACGTCAGGATACCCGATTATGTTTCCCGGGCCGCTGCCGCCTTGAACCAGTATCAGGTATACTGCCGTTTCATCCTTCTGGACACCGTGACCGGCTACCGCAGTCAGTACCACAAGGAATCATTCCTAATTGTGTGTAGAAAGATCTATTGATCCTCGGCCAGAATGTAACTGGTATTCTTGCTACCTTCCTCTCCTTTCACCAAGATTCCCTTCTCAATCAAATCATTGATGTCACGAAGGGCGGTGGCTTGCGAGGTCTTGCAGATTTTTGCCCATTTCACGGTTGTGAGTTTCCCGTCGAATCCATCCCATAGGCGGTTCACGACCTTAACTTGGCGCTCATTCATCGCCACGTCACGATGCTCCTGCCAGAACATGGACTTCTTCACTACGCGACTGACGATGTCTACGCTGAGTTCCATTGCATCCTTAAGTGTCTGAAGGAACCACTCGAGCCACAGGGTAATATCAACATCTCCTATCGTGGTGCTTTCCAGTGCATCGTAGTAGCCGTTCTTATTCCTAAGAATTTCAGCTGACATACTATAGTAGCGATGAGGCATCCCGTCAGCCCTGGCCAGCAGCATATCGGTGATGGTCCTTGTCAGACGGCCATTTCCGTCATCAAACGGATGGATGGCAACGAACCACAGGTGAGCGATGGCTGCTTTCAGGACAGGATCGGTATTGTTCTCATTATTGACCCAATCCAAGTACAGGGCCATTTCCTTGGGAACATCCGCCGAAGCCGGGGCTTCGTAGTGAACCTTTTCCTTTCCAAATGCCCCGGAGACAACTTGCATGGGTTCTTCTCCAACCCTCCAACCTGCCACCGTTATCGGATGAATACCGCTACGCCCCGTGGGGAACAAAGCGGCATGCCAATTGAACAGACGCTGTTCGGTTAGCTCCTCGGAGTAATTGCGGACGGCGTCAATCATTACCTGAACTACACCTTCGGTATAGTGATCCGGCTCCGGGAGACCTTCCGTGGGAATACCGAGATGCCTCGCTACTGATGAACGCACCCTGTCTGCATTCAACAGAATTCCTTCTATCTCATTGGATCTGATAACGTCTTCAGTCATTACGTCCAGAGACGTCTTGGATTGAATATCAAACCCCAGGCCGCCCATCATACCGGCGATTCGACCTTCCAAAAGACGCACTTCGGAAAGCAGGTTCAGTATTTTGTCGGACTCCCAACGGAATCTGGGCCAACCGGGGTATTGCCATATGTAGTACGGTCTCATATCTCGCTCATTTTTCTGCAAAAATAAGCAAATGAAGCGAATCTTACGACTATTTTCTTCAAATTTTGATTAGAATGTGGGTGTGATTCACTTCGTCTACCATAACAAATAGGGCAGTTACCTGCATAAAAAACCTCTGTAATCAAATGACTGCAGAGGGTTCGGATTAGGGTAAGCAAGGCTTCTGCCCTGCTCTTTGGCTACTCACCCGCGGTTCAGATGACGGAAGCCAGCATGATGCCGGACTTCTCGCTGGTGGCGCTGTTCACGAAGTAGTAATGGAAGAACACCTTGGGAGCGCCGGCACCCAGTGCTCGAAGATGCCGCAGTGCGCGCTGCAGTCGTATACTCTCTTTTCAGCTCGCGCAAGGCCTTGGGCGTCGACGAAAGAGCCTGGCCTGAAGACGTCCTTGTCCGCGTGAAGAAGGGCAAAGACGGGAAGGTCTCCAATACTCCGGTGCACTGTCTTGTCGTGTGCCTTAAATCAGAGCTTATGGAGGCACTTATGCAAAGGCGGACGATCAGACCGCGACGGGGGCCTTGATGGCCGGCCAGGGGTCGTAGCCTTCGAGGGTGAAGTCTTCGTACTTGAAATCGAAGATGGACTTCACATCGGGGTTGATGCGCATTGTCGGGAGCGGGCGGGGCTCACGGGAGAGCTGCTCGCGGACCTGATCGAAATGGTTCAGGTAGATGTGGGTGTCGCCGGTGGTGTGGATGAAGTCGCCGGGCTTCAGGCCGCAGACCTGGGCTATCATCATCGTCAGCAATGCGTAGGAGGCGATGTTGAAAGGGACTCCGAGGAAGGTGTCGGCGCTGCGTTGATAGAGCTGGCAGGAGAGCTTTCCTTCGGCCACATAGAACTGGAACAGGCAATGGCAAGGCGGAAGGGCCATCTTGTCAACCTCTCCGGGATTCCAGGCGGTGACGAGCATTCGTCTCGAATCAGGATTGTTCTTGATCATATTCACCACCTGTGTGAGCTGGTCGATGGATCGGCCGTCTGGTGCCGGCCAGGAGCGCCACTGGTGGCCATAGACAGGACCAAGATCGCCGTTCTCGTCGGCCCATTCGTCCCAGATGGAGACACCGTGGTCCTTGAGGTACTTGATGTTGGTGTCGCCGGCTATGAACCAAAGGAGTTCGTAGATGATGGATTTGAGGTGAACCTTTTTGGTGGTCAGAAGCGGGAAACCTTCGGAGAGGTCGAAGCGCATCTGGTAGCCGAAGACGCTTTTGGTGCCTACGCCGGTGCGGTCATGCTTGACCACACCATCGTTCATTATATGACGCAGAAGATCCTGATACTGTTTCATTTGTGAATATTCAAAATTGCAATGGTTATTTCGGTCACTTTGGCAGGCTCGGTGACCGAAGCGTGTATGGCTCAGTGACCGGCTTCCTACTTCCTGACCGAGAACGCCCAGATGATGGCCTCGCTGAAGGTCTCGCCAGGACAGAGCACGGTTGTAGGGAACTCAGGCTTGTTAGGCGAATCCGGACAGTGCTGGCACTCGATGGCCACACCCTCATAGTCGTGATAGCCACGTCCGCACTTGCCTGCCGGGCAGCCCTCAAGCCAGTTGCCGGTGTAAATCTGGACGGCTGGCTGGGTGGTCAGAACCTCAAGCTGACGGCCGCTCTCCGGAGAGTAAAGCTGAGCCGCCGTCTGAAGCTGAC
Organism: Alistipes sp. CAG:435; assembly: GCA_000433355.1. Classification (GTDB taxonomy): domain Bacteria; phylum Bacteroidota; class Bacteroidia; order Bacteroidales; family UBA932; genus Cryptobacteroides. The sequence goes on from FR893121.1 coordinate 12,701, forward strand.
CAGCCTCATAGTCGTTGATCATGAAGCAGTTGTCATACCCCTTACCATAGTTGAGAGCCGGGAAGTCAGCCTTGATCTCCTCACCGATTTTCTTGAACTCCCTGAAATCCATAGGTGTACCTACAACCGGGTCTGGCTCTCCTACAGGAATCAAGGTCTCGTCAGTCGGCAGATAGACCTCGGCGTTGAGTTTCAACTCGTGATCGAGGATATTCCCGTTCCCCTCGCCATTCAAATTGAAATAGGCGTGGTTGGTAAGGTTCACGACAGTTGCCTTGTCGGTCTGAGCCGTGAATGTCAACTTCAACGCATTGTCCTCGCTCCATTCGTAGTGGGCGACAACCTTCAGATTGCCGGGATAACCAGCCTCACCGTCCTGCGAAAAGTACTGGAACTCAACGGCATCACCTTCGACGCGGCTGTCCCACACCTGATTCTGGAATCCATCCGGACCGCCGTGCAGATGGTTCGGACCGTTGTTGACCGGCAATGAATATTCCACCCCGTCAAGCGTGAACTTTCCGAGGGCTATGCGGTTGGCGTAGCGTCCAGGGCACTTTCCGGCGCAAGGGCCGTCGGCGAAATAATCCTCCGGCTTGGTGTAGCCAAGAACCACATCGGCGATCTTTCCGTCTTTGTCCGGCACGGCGATCGACACGATTCCGGCACCTATGCTTGAAAGGCGAACGAACGCGCCACTTTCATTCTCAATAGTATAAAGGAATATCTCCTTCCCGTCAGGGGACGTACCCCAAAGTTCCTTGGTGATCTTCATATTCAGTGTTATTTTAGATTGTCAAGATATGGCAGGACATTCTCCACAGGAGCGTCCTTCATTATCACTTTCTTCTCGGAATCAAGCACGTACAGCGACGGAATAGCCCGGACATTATAGGTGACATCGGAGCGGATTATGTAGCTCTGGTCGTAGCCGTTGTACCAATTCTTAGGATAGACCGAGGCATATTCACGCCATTTGTCCAACTCATCGTCTATGTAGACGTTTACCACGGCAAGCCTTCCGGAGGCCACCAGATCAGCGATTTTCCCGTCCGAAGTCAGGCTCTCGATGATCTCCTTGCAGGCAGGACAGCCCGGATTGGTGAAGAACAGAAGGGTTGTCTCAGCCTTGACTCCGTAAAGAGTATGCCGCTTCCCACCCAAATCGGTGAAGGTAAAGTCAGCCGCAGGCGATCCTATCATATTCAGAGAACACATCTGGGCGTCGTGGTCGTAGGCTGGCTTCATATCGGGGTCAACATAGTCCGAGACGGCCAGACGGGAGACGTAAGGCAAGTAGAGATCCTCGTTCCTTACAGGCGAATTAGGGTCGTAGAAGTACTTAGGAACCATCTCCTCGAAAAACTCGAAGACATTCGTTGATGTGTCGGCGGCCTCGAATTTCTCCACCTTGTCGAAGAAACCGGCCATAGCCTTTCTGCCGAAATCTATGCCGCACCCCCTTTCCAGAAGGGTCACGTATGTCCCAAAAGCCTTTTCAACCTCATCCGCCGGCACACCGTTCACGATGCCCGAATCGCACGGATACGCTTTGGCCAGAAACTCATTCCAATAATTCGAGAGAACATATTCAGTCGCCTCCTTAGGTTCGGTGATCACCGCCGGCGGCTCAGGCATCGATGGGAAATGATGCGGCTGGAACGCGTTCGCCTTGCTGTTTCCGCGCCCTCCGCAACCCACCATCATCAAGGCGCAAAGCATTATCAATGAATATGTCAGGAGATGTCTCATACTTTAATCGTTCTTTTCCAGCAGACTCTGGGAGATGTTGATGATGAAGTCACCCATCTTCTCAAGCTCCTGCACTATGTCGATGTAGAACACTCCTGTCTGGTAGTTGTAGCCTTCCTTCTCGATGTTGACTATGTGCTCCTCACGCAGGCTGTTGCGGTACTCGTTGATGTTATATTCAGCGTCCTCGGCGTTGGATATGTCCTTGAGGAAGAGGGCTGAGGATTCGAGATTGTCAACCATTGCCTTGAAGGCCACGTCCAGAAGATCGAGCATCCTGTCAAGCCTCTTGACCATCTCGTCATCGAAGGTCTTGCCGTGGTCAAGGGCGCGCTTCATCATCCTGCCGATGGCCTCGCCGGAGTCTCCGATGCTTTCCAGCTCGCCGATCACCCTGTACATCGACTTGATTCTCAATGCGGAGACAGCGCTGATGTCACCCTTGGACACCTCGTTCAGGTAGGAAGCGATCTCATATTCAATCTTGTCCGTGATGCTCTCGTACTTGACTAGTTTCTCATTGACGGACTCAAGTTCGGATTGGGTCTTGGCGCTCACCGCACTGCGGATGAAGCCGACCTCCCGGCAGCATATTTCCGCAAAATGAATGATTTCCTGCTTGGCCTCGTCGAGGGAAAGTTCCGCCGTGGAAAGAGGTCCGCCTTGAATGAACTTGAGGCGATAAACCTCCTCCTCTCCCTTAGGGGTAGGGATGATCCTGTTGACCGCCTTGACGAGCTGAGGGATGAACCAGACGAGAATCAGGGTCGTGGAAAGGTTGAAGACCGTGTGCAGGATGCATATTCCGTAAAGCATCGAGTTCTGCTGCTCGGGTGAGAAACCTCCTGCGGCGGTCGTTCCGTCGAACAGGGTGACAGGATTCTCGAAGCCTATCGCGGTGGTCATCGAGGCGATGATCCTCATCAACGGGTTGAAGAACACCAAAGCCAGGACTACGCCGATCACATTGAACAGGGTGTTGGCGATGGCCGTCCGCTTGGCCGAATAGTTCGCCACGGCGGCGGCGATGTTGGCGGTGATCGTGGTTCCGATGTTGGCTCCCAAGACCATCGCGGCGGCCATCTCGAAATTGATCCAGCCGTTCGCCACAAAAACCATCGTCAGAGCAAGGGAGGCGCTGGAGGCCTGCACTATCACGGTTATCAATGCACCAACAAGGGTGAATATGATCACGGAGAAAAAGCCGTAGCTGGTCAGGTTCTTCACAAGAGCCAGAACCTCAGGATATTGGTTCAGGTCCGGCACCGAGTTCTTCATTGTGGCGAGACCTATGAGCAGGAACGCGAATCCGATGATGAACTCACCGATGTTGCTGTTCCGGTTGCTCTTGAGGGTCATCATGAAGAATCCCAAGGCGATGAACGGAACCGCGAACGCTCCGATGTCATAGCTGAATCCGAACAGGGAGATCATCCACGCCGTGAGCGTCGTTCCGATGTTCGCCCCCATGATCACCCCTATGGCGTTGCCAAGGGCGAGCAGACCGGCGTTGACCATGCTGACGACCATCACGGTCGTTCCGCTTGATGACTGGATGAGGGCAGTGATGACAATACCCGTAATGATACCTTTGAAGGTCGTTGACGTCATCGACGCCAGAAACGATCGCAGCTTGTCACCCGCCGCCTTCTGAAGACCCTCGCTCATCATGGTCATTCCATACAGGAACATGGCCATCGCTCCGAGCAGGGTAAGAATCTGTAGAAATACCTGCATCTATCTTCTTAAGAATATTCCTACAAATTTACTCAAAATTCTTTTTGGTATTTAAATGATTTCAATAAAAATGAGAAGACTTTCACTAATGTGTCTGCGAAATACACTCGTCTGAAAATCAATGAATCAAGCAATTGTCTTTGGTTAGATCACACCAAAGGGAATCATTTAATTCGTTACTGTTCAGACATTTATAAAACACCAAACAAAATGCAGAGACCGGCTTGTCAAGGATGATGGTGCACCATCAGAAAGACATTCCGAAAGTAAGTCCGTTCCATAAGCTCACATCAACAGCCGTAATACAAAGCACTTTAGAGCCGATTCCGCAGAACGAGTTTTTTTTACGACCAAACCATTGTCTTAACTCTACCCCAAAACCCACAATGAATTTGGTCTGAGTAATATTCCCTGAAAAGAGTCCATACATGAAACCTGTCTCTATGCTCGGAACAAGCTGAAAAGAACTCTCCCACGCTTTCACGTACGAATAGTTGAGCGTTCCGCCATAAAAAGCTCTTTCTACACCAGAATGCATAAAACATGCGCCAATAAATGAATTATCCGGCAGATGGTAGCCGACTACAAGTTCTTCAAGCACATTTCCGATAGTAGTATTGCCGGATAGATAAAGATTTGCATAGACATCAACTTTTATTTTATCCTGAGCATATAGTCCATTTATGCAGCTGCCACAAAACATGGCAATACCAACAATCGCTGAGTTAAAAATATTTATATTATTCTTTGACCATAACATATTCTGTATTCCATAATCTTGCACTAGCATTAGCTACAGTTAGCCCCTCTCTCAAATTATGTTTGATAGGTTCAGCCACCGCAAAGATATCAATAATACACATAACACGGTCAAAATACTCTCCTTTATTTTCTATTGGGTTAACTTTTTGCAAGCCTTCCAGTATAGGTTCAAAGATAGTGAGCTGTTGTGAATTTTCCGGGAATCTTCTTTTCAAAATGGCAATATATTCATGTATGGATGTGTCTGTGGTACAAGAATCCACGCATTCCTTTATAACATCAAAATTATCTATAAGCGATAAGTACAAAAGCGTGGAGTCCTGATTAGCCAAAACAGACACTTCCTTTGCGATACGACATGCCATAATAGTATCCGGGGCCTCATAAAATTTCTCTCCTTATTTATCATATAGATTAGTAATCACAGTATTATGCAGGATTCCGGCAGATGCTCCTTCACCAGTCCATTCTTCATTTTGAAGATATGTCATCGAAATAGATTCCTCCAACAAAGGAACTGATTCGACCTTAGAAGCTGTTTTGAATTGTTTGTTTGAAGGTTTGAGAGTGAAAAACTTCAGTTTCGACCGCTTCTTCCAAGGAAGATAGCGGTGCTATCTGACTGAAGAAGCGGGAAGAAAATGAAGATTTTTCACCTCAAAGAACATTTCAAACAATTCAAAACAGCTTCTTATTATCTATCCAGTCGAAAAAACGGTTTGAAGCAGCAATCGCACAAGCAACAGAAACATTCTGCACTATAGGGATTTGCAAAGCAACAAAAAAGAACTTGCCTTGTGATAAAATCACTATATTCGCAGATGACTTTTGAATATGATCTTATGGCTAAGACTGGTATCAAGATATTTACTGTGATTCTTCTCGCATTGACCAGCTTCAAATCCAGCGCGCAGTTCTCGCTGACGGGGAATGATCCGGCGGCGCTGCGGTGGAGGCAGATGGAGACGGAGAACTTCAGATTGATCTTCCCGAAAGGAGAGGACTCACTGGCAAGGGTTTACGGGACGGAGCTGGAGGTGGCGCGGCTAAGGATAGCAAGATCATCAGGTTACCTTATCGGGCAGAGTTACAAGTGGAAGATGCCGGTCGTGCTGCACAGCCGCTATGTGCTGCCGAACGCTTCGGTCACATGGGCGCCGAAAAGGATGGACATATTCACAGTCAACGATCCTTATGAGCCGACGGCGATGCCATGGGTGCGAAATCTGGCGATCCATGAGGGGCGGCACGCGGCGCAGATGCAGTTCGGGGCGGACAGAGGCAACAAGGCGCTGCATTGGCTTTTCGGAGAAATGGCGGCCGGAGCTTTCGCTGGAATATACCCGGGACCGGCGTTCCTCGAAGGCGATGCGGTGGTGGCGGAAACGGCGCTCAGTCGGAGCGGACGTGGAAGACAGGCCTCGTTTCTTGAATATATGAGGCCGGCTTTCGACTGCGGCGACCGGCGGGACTACTACAGATGGTTCTATGGATCAAACAAGAACTATACACCTGATTATTACAGGGTTGGCTATATGCTCATCGCCGGGACGAGAGTATTCTTCAACGATCCTCTTTTCACTCAGGAATATTTTGACCGGGTTGTCCGCAAGGGCTGGCTCTTCAATCTCCAGAAGACCGTAAAGGCCGCCAGCGGAAAAAGTTTCAATGAATCTTTCCGGATCATAGAGGAGAATTTCCAGCAGCTTTGGAATGTTGAGACTGCACTCAGGGAGCCGTTCATGCCGTCAAGGCAGGTCAGCCGGACACCTTCGATGCACACGGAGTTCAAAGGGGCTGTCACAGTTGATGGTTCGGGAATATATTCCCTCAAGTCAGGGATGGCCACCGCCAACAGCCTCGTTCGCCTGGATGCCTCGGGTAATGAAAAGAGAATCAGGTCTTTCGCCTCCTACACGAGCAGCCTCTTCCTCGATTCAGAAAGTCAACGAATATTCTGGAGCGAATCCGTGGCGGGGCGTCGGTGGACCCTCGGCGGAAGCTCGCGGATTCGTTATGTGGATCTGACAAAACCGAGGAAAGTCCATGATCTGACAAAAAAAGGAAGGTATTTCAATCCGGCACCGGCACCTGACGGAAATGTCATCGCCGCCTCTGAATATCCTTACGCGGGAGGATCGCGGATTGTTCTGCTGGCCACCACTGATGGATCCGTCAAGGAATCGTTCATCGCTCCGGACTCGCTTCAGTTCACGGAGTCGGCTTGGATCGGAGACAGGCTTTTTGCGGCAGGATTGTCGGAGAACGGAATGGGAGTCTATGAGATTGTCGGACGGATGGCCAACGGCAAGGCTGCTCTCCGTCAATTACTTGGCCCTCAACCCGTCACCCTCTCACATTTTCGCACCGTTCCGGCTGTTGGATCTGCGGTTCGACAGGACTCACCGAACTTCGGAATGTCCGGCAAAGAAGAAACCTTCAACTCAGGTCACTTCGACAGGCTCAGTGACCGGTCGCCGGGTCATCAGTCCGGCAATGCTCGGGGAACGGAACAGGATCGGGCGCCGAGCCTGTCGAAGCGCCCGGTTTCTGAAGGAACGCAACTGTCTTTTCTATGCGACAGGACTGGAGTGACGGAGTTATATTCATTGGACGTGGAGAACCTGACACTGCGGCGGCTGACCTCGACACGCTACGGGATCAGTTCACCGGTGTTCAAGGCTGACACGCTGTATTACAGTTCGTTGGCGGCATCGGACAGACCTCGAGACTACAAGCAAGGACGGATGATGTACGCCACAGCGGTAAGCGACCTGCCGATTACCGAAGTCCGCTACGAGGATATTCATAAATACCCTGTCGCAGACGCGCTTACAGCGCAGGAAACCGCCCTTGGCGACTCAATCGCCGTTGCCGCGGAGGTAAAATTTTCGCAACCGGAAAGATATTCAAAGATCAGACTCCCGCATATTCATTCCTGGGCGCCGGTCTATTTCAACTACGACAACGTCGAGTCCATAAGCGGTGACGACTACTACAAGACCGCCTCGCTTGGCGCCACCGCCATGTTCCAGAACCTGCTCAGCACCGGCTACGGAATGGTAGGCTACGGAGCTCATGAGGATCCGTACAAGGACGGGGATTGGAGACATTCCGGACACTTCAAGTACATATTCACAGGTCTTTGGCCGGTGATTGAGTTCTCCGCCGACTTCAATGACAGAGCCGCGATGGACATTCAGAAAATCCAAGTCTCGAAGGAAAAGATGTACAGGCTTTACAACAAAGGCACTCTGACCGACAAGCCTTATTTTGAAGGAGGGTTGAAAGTCTATATTCCGTTCAATTTCTCGTCAGGCGGCATCAACCGGGGACTGATTCCGCAGGTCAAGTACAAGTTCACCAACGACAGGTACAATGACCAGATTCTGTTCCAGCACATCGTGAAAAAAGACGGAAAGGATGTGACCGAGACCTATAGCACAATCGGCGAAAACAACATCTCTCCGCTTCAGACTCTGGATGCATCGATAAGAGGCTATGTCATGAGACAGAAAGCCCCGTCACAGGTCTTTCCGTCGCTCGGATTCGGTGCGGAACTGGGATTTCACTTCAGACCGGGCCATATGAAGGCCTACAATCCGACCGCTTATCTCTACACCTACGGCTATCTTCCAGGGTTCACGGCCCGTCAAGGACTCAGGCTCACCGCGTCGATGGAGGTGTGGTACGGGCCATACGAAGAGGGCGGAATCATGGAAGGAGCATTGACTGCCATTCCAAGAGGGTTCGTGGACACCAACCTTAAAAGCATCATCAACTCCTGCTCGGAGTCCAGATGGAGGGTCACCGCAGACTATGCGATTCCTTTCGCTGACGTGGACTGGTCGTTCCTCAGCCCCGTGGCCTACGTCAAGAACTTCGAGCTGACGCCGTTCTTCGACTGGTCCTACCAGACATTCAGTTGGAACCACGAACTTCATTACAATCCAGGAGCGGTCACGGGCGAGAACCTGTTCAGCGTCGGAGCCGACTTCACCGTCAGGCTCGGCAACTTCTTCTGGCTCCCTTACGACACGCAGATCGGCATCCGCTACGCCCGCAACTTCTGGCACTACATCGACCGCTTCCCGATCTCCAACCTCAACAAGGACTACATCGGCTGGATATTCAGCATAAGTCTTTAGATAGTTTTAGTGGCGCCAAAGGAATCTTCAATGTAGATTTGTACCTTAAAGCCCCCTCCGGTGTACCAACTGCCACCAAAGCCACACTCGGTACAGGAGACACCCCTCTGGTGTACCAAACGCCACCAAAGCCGCACTCGGTACAGGAGACACCCTTCCGGTGTACCAAACGCCACCAAAGCCGCACTCGGTACAAGAGACACCCCTCTGGCGTACCAAACGCCACTAACGCCGCACTCGGTACAGGAGACATCCCTCTGGTGTACCAAACGCCACTTCAACTTTTGAAAAAGTTTTGCGAGAAACCGGCAGTTGTTATATCTTTGCAAAATAGTAAAACATTATACTAATTTTTCTACAGATGGAGAAAGGCAAGACTGTTCCCGCGTTTTGGGGCAAGGAGGACTGGCAGGCAATCTGGATCGGCGGCATCGTGATCGTCATCGCCTGCATCGCTGTCCTGACTAAGGCATTTGATTTTTCGGCGGTTAAATTCGCCACTTGGACTCTCGGAGAGAATCTCTCCGGGGCAGCAGCAGCAAAGGTTGTCCCTTTGGGTGAGCAGCTTGGAGCCTGGGCGTTCTGGCGCAAGTTCCTCGTGACGTTCATCACCCTCGGAGCGTTGTTCACGATCGGAGTCAAACTCCAGGGCGAAAGCGTGAAGAAATATATTCCCGCCATCATCGGACTGTTCGTCATCGCTCTGGTGGTTCGTCTCATAAGCGCTGAATATACCCTCAACCGCTACCTCGAATGGGCTTTCTGGGCCCTTCTGGTCGGCCTTCTGATCTCCAACACGGTAGGTGTCCCGAACTGGCTCAAACCAGCCATCAAGACTGAGTTCTACATCAAGTCCGGCCTTGTCATCATGGGATTCTCCGTGCTGTTCTCAAACATCGCAAAGTTCGGTCTCTATGGCCTTGGAATTGCCTGGATCGTGACCCCGATTGTAATCCTGTTCATGTGGTGGTTCGGAACCAGAGTGCTTAAGATCGGCAACAAACCGCTTGTCATAACCATGGCGACGGCAACCAGCGTCTGCGGAACCAGCGCGGCGATCGCCACCGCGGCGGCATCAAACGCCAAGAAGAACGACCTCTCCATCACGGTGTCCATATCCATCATATTCACTATCATTATGATGGTGCTTGAGCCTGTGATCATCAAGGCCTGCGGGATGTCGCAGATCATGGGCGGATCTCTCATCGGTGGGACAGTTGACTCCACAGGAGCCGTCGTTGTGGCAGGTACTGCCCTTGGTCCGGAGGCTCAGCAGGCGGCTGTGCTTGTGAAGTCAATCCAGAACATACTGATCGGTTTCATCGCTTTCTTCGTGGCCGTCTTCTTCGCCACAAGGGTAGAGAACACAGGAACTAAAGTGGGTGCGGGAGAAATCTGGTACAGATTCCCGAAATTCATCCTCGGATTCTTCATCGCCTCGATGGTGGCCTCTTTCCTCATACAGCCTCTCTGCGGAGCGGATCAGGTCGGAGCGATCAACAAGGTACTTGACCAGTACAAGAACTGGGCTTTCGTGCTGGCGTTCACCAGCATCGGACTGGACACCAACTTCAAGGAGATCATCAAGCAGATGCAGGGCGGCAAGGTGCTATGGCTCTACATCATAGGCCAGCTCTTCAACATCGCGCTGACGTTCTTTGCCGTCTGGTTCCTCCTTTCCGGCAAGTTCTTCCCGATTCCTGTCCTTGACTGATGAATATCCCGGGAAAAAGAATCGTCAAGGTTCTTACCCTGACCGTAATAGGGGCGACCGTTCTGGCCGCCCTTTACATAATGGCGCACGGCCTCGGACTCCAGGATTCGCTCGACTTCGGGGCGGGTGCATATTACTACGCCGACATCCCGGAGTTCGACAAGTTCACCCAAGGCACACATTATGCAGCCCGACTCCCGTTCTGGGTCTATGTAGTCCTGTTCCTCGCTTGGGGAGCGCTTATGTACAAGGTCTGGAAATGGCTTGATAAGTAGGAGGTTGGAATATTCTGACCGCCAGACAAGGAAGGCGCTGAATACCTCTCGCAACGAAGTTCCCGAAAAAAGGTGGTTCACCACTTTTTCAGTGTTCTGCCAGACAAGCCAGCGGCGATGTACAAAGCTGGTGATAATTAGAGAACTCAAGTTTCGCATCTGCGAAACACCTATCTTCTTCACTGCTTGCAGTGAAAGCAAGTCCCTCCCCCGAGGGGAGGGATTTAGG
>FR893122.1 GCA_000433355.1 Alistipes sp. CAG:435
CCCCAATTTGAACATCGGGAGGTACATCGCGATCAGCACGAAGCCGACAGCCACCAAGAGGAAACCGTGCGGCTTCTCGCATCAGAAACCATCATAACCGTAAGCGGGAATATGGAAAGCAACCTCAACATCGCATCAGTCCTTCACCGTCTCCTTCAGGTTCTTGTCCTGATCTATCTCCCAAACATTAAAGACCCCGTCCTTGTCAAAGTCAACCACTGAGACCGCCTGAGCCTTGAAGCCGTTCTCGCCGGCCTCCACCACCTCAATTCGATAGTTGGCGTTTCCTCCGTCCGTCACAAGGGACGCTTGTTCAAACCCAAGTTCCTCCAAATCATCGGAATATCGTGAATAGGTGTAGAAATAACTCTTTTCCAACGAATGCAGGAAAGTAAGTTGCTGCTGGGCCTCCGTCGCCTTCGCCATTGAGATCAATGGCATCAAGTTCGGCATCGCCACCAGCACCAGAATCCCGATGATCACAAGGACAACCAGCAACTCGGTCAACGAGAACGCTCTCAAAGTCCTATCACTAAAAGCGTTACGATTCAAGGCGTTCATAATTCACTCGTTTTTACCATAAAAACATTCTAATGAGTTTTGACTTTTTCATATGGCGGAAACATATGAATGTTCCTCATTGCCGTTGTTGGAGGGTAATAAAGTGTATCTTTTAATAATTTCAAATCATCTAATCTTAAATCATAACGAACTAAATAACCATTATGTTCACTAAGATATTTCCAACCTAGATTATCCACATCTTCTTGCTTAAACAAATAAACAGATAACACACCGGAATGTGTAACAGACAAAATGGATTCCCAATTTCCTTTTCGACCAAAAATCCAACCTGATTCAAGAATGCTATTTGCAATACAGAATGGATTGGGATCAGCATGAAGCAATGTGTCTGGATAACTAAACCCAGAATTAATCTCATCCGCCACAAAACAAGTCAATTCATAACCAGACTTGTTATTCAAAAACAGACCTCTTTCTCCAGGTTCATAACATGACGAACCTAATAACACTATACAAATAAAGATCGCAACTTTTCTTTTCATTCTTCTCGAAGATTTAATAATGGGTTGGATAATACGCCTCATAATCGGCAGACCGATATTTGGTCTTCCACGATACGCCATAATATCTACCGAAGTATCTCTTCGCTTTCCTATTTGCTCGCATCTCATATGACGTGTAATCGTGTGTATCTGCAAATTTTCCTGAAATAGGAGAAGCGTTCGCAGCACTAATTATACTTGGAATTCCAATTGCAAATAAATACGACAATCCCCAAAGCCTTCCATCTATAGTATGACCATATTCATGCATATATAAGGGATCTTGA